>NZ_LBGU01000041.1:0-305582 GCF_000988325.1 Sphingobacterium sp. Ag1
TCAATGCCGCTTTCTGTTTTAACGTTCGTATAGTTCTATTGGAACCTGATCAGGATCAAAGAAGAATGTAAAGCGTTTATTTGTTAACTCGTCTATTCTGATCCCTTCATGTGATACACCTGCTTTTTCGAGCTTATTTAATTCTAGGTCGAGATTATCGACTTCGAATGCAAGATGTCTTAAACCGGCAGCTTCTGGAAAGCTAAGTCGATTAGGCGGTGATGGGAAAGAAAATAGCTCAATAATATAATTATCATGGAGTTTGAGGTCCAGTTTGTATGAATCACGTTCCGCACGATAGTGTTCCCTGGCAATCTCTAGGCCCAGTATATCCGTATAGAATTTCTTTGAACGCTCGTAATTGCTGCATATAATGGCAATATGATGTATCTTGTTGAGGTTTAATTTCATCTTTCAATACTTATCTCATGGCGTGTGTCATACGTGTTTTTTAATTGAGGATATGGAGCATATAAAAAAAACTATTTTAATGTTTGATATTATTTTGCTCTTTCATATTGTTTAGGCCATGGAATGTCAGCGTCTAATTCTTTGGCAAAATGTAATGGAAGGTGTGGATCATCAAGAAATCCTCGTGCAATTAAGATTAAATCTGCTTGCTTTCGCGTAATGATCTCGGATGCTTCGGTAGCAGTTCTAATTAAACCTACTGTGGCTACGTTATTCTTGGTATTCTCCTTAATAGCGGTGGCGAAAGGGAGTTGGTAGGTCGGTCCGATATCAATTTTTTGATAGGAGACCACGCCCCCGCTTGAAACATCAATCAGGTCTACCCCCAAAGCATATAGCTGTTGTGATAAGGTTATGGATTGCTTTAAGTCCCATCCTGCTTCGGCCCAATCTGTTGCTGAAATACGTACCCATAAACTTTGGGTTGTTATTTCTTGCTTTACTCTTTTCACAATTTCAATAAGAAAACGTATTCTATTTTCAAAGATTCCACCGAAAGAGTCTGTCCGCAAGTTGCTCAGTGGTGAAAGAAATTGATGAATCAGATATCCATGTGCTGCATGGAGTTCAATAATTTCGTAGCCGGCTTGTATTGCTCTTTTCGTTGCTGTTCCGAATTGTTCAATCAGATTTTGAATGGCTGAAACATCAAGTTCCTGTGGTTCATAATCTCCAGCACGGAAAGCGATTGGAGATGGGGCAACTGTTTGCCAACCCTGTGGATCCGTTGGTGAAAATTGATTTCTACCAAGCCAAGGTTTGTTACTGCTAGCTTTGCGACCTGCATGGGCAAGCTGTATGCCTGGTATGGAATTATTTGCTTTAATAAACTCTGTTATTTCCCTTAATTTTTCGATGTGTCGGTCGTCCCATAAACCAAGGTCTCCATCACTGATTCGACCTTCGGGGTTAACTGCAGTTGCTTCTTGTATTACTGCTGCAGCTCCGCCGATTGCAAATTGGCCTAAATGAACCAAGTGCCAGTTATTTGCAAAACCATCTTTTGCCGAGTATTGACACATTGGGGACACAACCAAACGATTTTTCAATTGTAAATTTCCGATGTTTACTGATGAAAATAATTGACTCATAATTGCTTGTTTATAACAGGTAGGAGCAACGAGAGCTCCTACCTTGATCATTTCTTTGTGTTATAAAAGAAAGCCATTAAAAGGTCTGTATTTGACCGTGACGAATAGCTGTTCGATTATTAGGGATTTGTGGACCATAAAGATGCTGATTTTAGCATTGCTCTTCTTGGTAGTTTTAAATTAGCAATGATCAGCTCCGCGAAATCTTCAGGCTGCAGAACTTTTTCTGGATCACCATCGGTAAGCCCAAGATCTTTGGACATATCGGAAGCAATGGTACTAGGCATAAGTGTACATACCCGAATATTGTTTTTCCGTACTTCCCGCATTAAAGAGTCGGCGAAGCCAATGACGCCAAACTTTGATGCACTATAAGCGGAAGTGGTGGCAGCGCCATTTAATCCGGCTGTCGAAGATACCATAATGATATCGCCTTGATTTTTTTCAATCAGTTGCGGAAGGACAGCTTTTGTAACAAAATATGTTCCCAAGAGATTCGTTTGAATAATCGATGTCCAATCGGCAACATCCATGTCGAGCACAGAGGAAAATGATGCCACTCCCGCATTGTTAATTAATATATCAAAGCTGCCGAAAGTGTTTTTCAATTGCTCAACCTCCTGTTGTACAGTAATATAATTTGATACGTCAAAGACGGCATAAGTGACCTCAGTGCCCAGTTTGGCAAGTTCCGCGGCCGTATCCTTTAAAGCAGCTTCATTTCTTCCGGTAATCGCGATATGAACACCTTCTTTCGCTAATGCATATGCAATCGCTTTTCCTAACCCCCGCGCGCCACCTGTAATTAAGGCTCTTTTTCCTATTATATTTTGCATATCATAAAAATAAGCATGATCTTTTTTATTCGTGTCAGATGAACCTAAAAAATTCAACTTACTTTGCTTTTTTTAGGATACTTTCGATAATAGGGTAAGTATTGTTCCGTATGTCTTCAAATTGGTCCACATGACGCCATTCTGCTTTTGTAATATCTTCTGCAGTTTGGGGAATCAATTTAGGGACTTTGTTAACTCCCATTTCATACCAGTTTGTTGCTTTTAGGACGAATTCTCCATTTCGCAAAAAATAGGTATGGTATGATGTGGTAATTTTTTTTCCTAAGTAGTTGATTTTGATGCCACATTCCTCTTCAACTTCGCGTACAGCTGCTTCCCGCATTTTTTCATTTTCTTCCACTTTACCTTTCGGAAGATCCCATTTTCCTAATCGGTAGATAAAAAGATAGTCTCCATCACCGTTTTTCACCAGCCCACCTGCAGCTTTAATGAGCTTAATTTTATTTTTTAAGTTTTGAAATACGGTTTCAAAATCCTTGTTGATGTAGAGATATGTTTTTGGAACTTTATCAATTTCAGATTGTTTGAAAAGTTTTTGGAGGTCAATCTCCTGAAAACTAATTGTTTGTGGGTTTTTGATTTTCGATGGAACAAAATCTGCTAAAATTAGCACGGTTTCGTTCATATAAATTTTATAAATTTGCGCCATGAATAATTTAAATGAGGTTGAACAAAAAGTTGCTGAATCCTTATTGCAAATTAAAGCAATAAAATTGCAACCTAAAAGTCCTTTTACATGGGCGTCGGGTTGGAAGTCTCCAATTTACTGTGATAACCGTATCACTTTATCTCATCCTGCGATTCGTACATACATTCGTCAAAAGCTTTCTAAGCTTATTCAAGAAGAGTTTGGATCAGTGGATATGATTTCCGGAGTTGCTACGGCAGGTATTCCACAAGGCGTTTTGGTAGCACAGGATCTAGGACTACCATTTTCTTATGTTAGAAGCTCTGCAAAGGACCATGGTCGTCAGAATTTGATCGAAGGTGAAGTGGTTAGCGGTCAACGTGTTGTTGTCGTTGAAGATCTGATTTCGACAGGTAAGAGTAGCTTAGTCGCTGTAAAGGCATTACGTGAGGCCGGCTGCAATGTGGTTGGATTGGTGTCTATTTTTACTTATGGGTTGCAACAAGCTACTGATAATTTTGCCGATGCAAAATGTCCTTATTTCAGTTTATGTAATTACGATGCTTTGATTCAGGTCGCTGCTGAAAATAGTTATGTATTGGAGGAGGATATTGAGATCTTGAAAAAGTGGCGATTGAACCCAGCTACTTGGGGAGACAATTTTCAATAATGAGGATTAATTTATCGTTATGACTACTATTCAGAACACAACAGAAATCAACAAAACTGTCAGCGATGTGTATGCATTTTTGGCGGATCTCAACAATCATGAACAATTAATGCCAGAAAATATCTACAATTGGTCTTCGACTACGGACGAAGCTCGATTTACAATACAGAATATGGCAAAATTGGCACTTCGGGTAGAAGAGCGTGTTGAGAATCGGTTTATTACGTTGGTTCCCTCGGAAAAGGCGCCTTTTGAGGTTACTCTTCGTTGGGAATTACAAGTTATTGCTGATACGGTGACAAAGGCAACATTTATTATAGATGCTGATCTCAACATGATGATGAAAATGATCGCTTCTGGGCCATTACAAAAATTAGTTGATTTTCAGGTCAACAAATTAAAAGAAAAATTAGGGTAGATTGGTTCATAACGGATATAAAAAAGCTCGATTATTACTAATCGAGCTTTTTTTATGCTAATCTTTCATTGACTTTTTTCCAATTCACAACATTCCACCAATTTTTAATATAATCGGCTCTTTTGTTTTGATAGTGCAGGTAGTAAGCATGCTCCCATACATCAAGACCTAAAATAGGAATGCCTTTTACCTCGGCAACATCCATTAAAGGGTTGTCCTGGTTTGGAGTAGATGTAATTTTTAAGTTACCAGAGTCATCCAAAATCAACCAGGCCCATCCCGAACCAAATCGTGAGGTTGCTGCTGCGGCAAACTGTTCTTTGAATTTGTCTAAAGAACCGAATGTCTTATTGATCATCGTCAATAATTTTTCGGAGGGTTGGCTAGGCTTATCGGACAAGCTCTCCCAAAAGAAGTTATGGTTCCAGGCTCCGCCAGCATTATTCCTTGCTTTAGGAGAATACTTAGATATGTTTGCTAGGAGCTGCTCCTCAGAGGCCTCTTTAATGTTTTCAGCAACAATAGCGTCGTTAACGGCGTTAATATAGGCCATATGGTGCTTTGTATAATGGATTTCCATCGTCAACGCATCAATATTAGGCTCCAAAGCAGCATAACTGAAAGGTAATTTTACTTGGGAAAACTTTAAGGTAGCGGCATTTAATTCAGTAGCTTTCGCGGAAGCAATATCTTGTAATATTGATCCAGATACAGCGATGCCTAATGTGGCTTTTGCTGCATTTTGAAGGAAGTTTCTGCGTGTTTGCATATAATCTTTTTGTGATTAGTTTTGATATAAATATAACGTGAAATTTTACAATTATTGTGCAAGAATTGTCTGTTAATTGTAATACAACAAAATTGTTATAAATTTATTTTTATAGGATGGCTCACTTTGTTTTGAATGTCGGTTTTACGGTGTTGTGCTATATATAATATGCAATATTCTAGGGGGGCGTTAAGGTGATCTAAGGACACGTGTACTAAAGAATTATAATTGTTTATAAAATCAAATTTAGCTAAGTTTGGCTTATGTATACATTAAGGATTTCAAAAATTATCCCCCAACCTAATAATAATATTACCTTTCAGCTTGAGTCGATAGCAGGCGACTATCCTTCCTATAAAGCGGGGCAGTTTATTACGCTTTCTTTTGTGTTTGGTGACCGTGAGGTACGTCGTTCTTATTCTTTTAATAGTTCGCCGGATAATAATGAGCCCTTAAGCATCACTGTTAAGCGTGTCGAAAATGGGGAAATATCTCGACTGCTCCACCACACTATTGTAGAAGGGGATATTGTCAATGCGATGGAACCTCAAGGTTTGTTTGTATATGAGCCTGATCCGGAAAAGGTTCGTACCTTATTTTTGTTTGCTGCAGGAATTGGCATCACGCCCTTGTACGCTATTCTAAAGACAGCGCTTCTTGCGGAAAGTAAGTCAAAAATCGTGTTAATTTACAGTAATAGTACGCTGGAGTTAACTCCGTTTCGCGCGGAATTGGAACATTGGGCAGACCGATTTCCTGATCGATTAACTATTGTGTGGATTTTTTCCAACAGTAAAAACCTGATGAAAGCCAGGTTAAATAGAGATTATATACATGCTATTGTTAACGATCATTTGTTTGGAAATAGGGAAGACGCATTGTTCTATACCTGCGGTCCTGTGATTTATATGGATCTCTGTCGTTTTACACTTTTGGGAATGGGATTTGATTCCAACCAAATAAAACGAGAGACATTTCTATTGCCCGAAAATGAAGCGGATGATGATGACGAGACTGAAAAGGAAGTCGATACAACTACTTATACCATCGAATTATATTTTCAAGGTAGAACGTATAATCTTGAGGTTCCCTACAATAAAACCATTTTGGACATCGGATTAGAACATAAAATCAAGCTGCCGTATTCCTGTAAATCCGGTATGTGTAGTACTTGTATTTCGCAGTGTACAAGGGGAAAAGTGAGAATGGACTATAATGAGGTGTTAACTGATCGTGAAGTTGAACAAGGAAGAGTACTTTTGTGCACCGGGCATCCGGTAGAAATGAATACGGCTATAGAAGTACTATAATTGAGTATTCGTATTTAATCGAAAAATATGAGGTACAGTAATCGGCAAACAGAAATATTTAAAATTGCATATATAAGTAAATTTATCTAAGTTTGGCTATAACCGTTTTATAGCTAACTATTATGGGGAAATTACTCTGGAGCCCAACAGAAGAGCAAAAATCTCTAGCTGAGATCAATAAGTTTAAACAATATGTGGAGAATGAGCACGGCTTATTCTTTCCATCCTATCAGGACCTTTGGGCATGGTCAACGACGGAACTGGCTAATTTTTGGAAGAGTACAGCCGCCTATTTTAATTTAAAATTTCATTCAGACCCTGCAAAAATTGTCGAGTTACCAGCAGATTCCACAAGCTTTATTGGGACAAAATGGTTTGCTGGTGCAACCTTGAGTTATGCTGAACACGTATTTCGAAATACAACGGAAAAGCGTCCTGCATTAATCTTTCAATCCGAACAGTGCGCTAAAAGAGAGGTCTCATGGGCCGAGCTAGAATCCATGGTTCTCAAACTTCAGGTCTATTTGAAAGAAATCGGTGTACAAAGTGGAGATCGCGTCGCTGGTGTATTGATTAATGGCGTTGAAGCTGTTGCGTTATTTTTGGCGGCTAATTCCATAGGTGCTGTTTGGTCCTGTTGTTCGCCGGACTTTGGTGAGGCAAGTATTCAGGATCGTTTTGAGCAGATTGAACCCAAAGTGCTCTTCGCAAATTCCAGTTATTATTATAATGGACGTCTTTTTGAAAAGGCGGAAAGTATTAAGCAACTTTCGCAGCGGCTACCATCTTTAGTGGCTTGTGTTTTGATTGATGATCCTATTTGGGAAGAGATTCTGAAAAAGGATCTTACACAAGCTAAGCTCCAATTTACGGCAATGCCTTTTGACGCTCCAATATGGATTTTGTATTCTTCAGGAACTACCGGGAAGCCCAAAGCCATTACACATGGAGTTGGTGGTATGCTAGTAGAACATATGAAAGCACTTGGACTCCATCAAAACGTGCAAGACGGCGATCGATTTATGTGGTATTCTACTACAGGATGGATGATGTGGAATTATGCGCTTTCGGCCCTTTTAATGGGAAATACATTGTGTATATATGATGGAGCTACGAATTATCCCGACAAATTGAGTTTATGGAGGTTTGCACAAGAAAGTAAGGTGGATCATTTTGGTGTTGGCGCTGCTTATCTCATCTCCTGTCAGGATCAAGATTTAAGATCTCTGGCCTATCAGCCGAAAACAATAGGGTCGACAGGCTCACCACTTCCGCCAGATGTATTTGAGTGGCTAAATGTGCAGTTTCCAAAAAGTCAAATTGTCTCGTTAAGTGGTGGTACAGACGTTTGCAGTGCCTTTCTTTCGGGTTGCACTTTGCTTGATGTTTATGCAGGAGAGATTCAATGCCGCGCCTTAGGAGCTAAGATAGAAGCATTTGATGAGAATGGTCATCCGCTTTATGGGGAGGTGGGAGAACTCGTTATTTTAGCTCCCATGCCCTGTATGCCCATCTATTTTTGGAACGATGTGGGGAATAAAAAATACTTCGATAGTTATTTTGATAAATATAGTGGTGTTTGGAGTCATGGTGACTGGATTAAGATTACTGCCCATGATGGAATAATTATGTACGGCCGTTCAGATGCAACTCTGAACCGTGGCGGCGTACGCATCGGTACTGCGGAGATCTATAATGTTTTAAATAGAACTGAAGGGGTCTTGGATAGCTTGGTTATTTGTGTAGATCATAAAAATGGATCATCTGATATGTTGCTTTTTGTTCAATTGGACAATGGCTTATTGAATGACGCGTTAAAAGGGGAGATTAAACGGGAGCTTCGGCAGCAATATAGTCCGCGACATGTGCCTGACGATATTTTTCAAGTAGCGGCTATTCCTTACACATTAAGCGGTAAGAAGCTGGAGCTGCCTATTAAGAAGATCTTTTCGGGGGTGCCCGTAGAAAAAGCGGTGTCAATAGACATTATGCGGAACCGAGAATCTTTGTTGGACTTTGAAGCGATTAGCAAAATCTGGAGAAGATCCTAAGTATAGTAAGCTATAAATAGCTAATTTAAAAACCCCTCAGATGACGAAGTTTGCCGGTTGAGGGGTTTTCGAATTTAACTTTGCTCCACTCAGACCTGTATAACACCTACATTATACCGGTCTAGGATAGGTTTTTCGTTGGCGGCTTCAATTCCCATGCTGATAACTTTTCGTGTTTCTTCAGGTGCTATAATTCCATCAACCCATAGTCTTGCAGCAGCGTAATATGGGCTCAATTGCTCGTTGTACCGGTCTTCGATGGATTTAAGGAGGTCGTTTTTCTCTTCTTCATTGATTTCTTGACCTTTGGCCTTTAAAGCTGATTCTTGGATTTGAAAGAGTGTTTTGCCTGCTGCGGCACCGCTCATGACTGCCATTTGGGCAGTAGGCCAAGCGTAGATTAGTCGTGGGTCATACGCTTTTCCACACATTGCATAATTTCCTGCGCCATAACTGTTTCCGACAATAAATGTAAATTTTGGGACTACGGAGTTGGCCATTGCATTGACCATTTTTGCGCCGTCTTTGATAATCCCCCCTTGTTCAGATCGGCTCCCTACCATAAAACCAGTGACGTCCTGAAAAAAAACAAGTGGAATGCGCTGCTGGTTGCAATTCATGATGAAGCGCGCCGCCTTATCTGCTGAATCACTATAGATAACTCCGCCCATCTGCATTTCCATGGTGTTGCCAGGTTTCTTGGCTTTAATGATCTCGCGTTGATTAGCAACGATCCCGACAGCCCAGCCATCTATGCGGGCGAGGCCGCATACAATGGTTTTCCCATAATCTGGCTTGTATTCTTCTAAAGTCCCTGCGTCTACAATTGCATTCAGGATATCCTGCATACGATAAGGTTTTGTTCTGTCTTCGGGAAGAATCTCTGCTATTTTACTCGGATCTGTTTTCGGGGGTAGGCTTATCTTTCTGTCGAAATTAGCTTTTGGATTTCCACCGATTTTATCGATAACATTTTTTATAGCATCTAAACAGCTTTGGTCGTCGGGAAATTTATTGTCTGTTACGCCGGATATCTCCGAATGAGTAGAAGCTCCGCCGAGTGTTTCAGCATCTACGGTTTCACCTATTGCAGATTTGACCAGGTATGGGCCTGCTAAAAATACAGACCCTGTTCCTTCGACGATAAAGGCATAGTCGGACATAATAGGTAAATAAGCGCCACCTGCTACGCAACTTCCCATAATTGCTGCAATTTGTGGTATTCCCATGGAGGACATTCGGGCGTTGTTACGGAATATGCGTCCAAAATGATCTTTATCCGGAAAGATTTCATCTTGTAGCGGCAAAAATACGCCAGCAGAATCTACTAAATAGATAATTGGCAAGTTGTTTTCCATGGCAATTTCTTGCGCGCGTAGATTTTTCTTTGCAGAAATTGGGAACCATGCCCCAGCTTTTACTGTTGCGTCGTTGGAGACAATGACACATAGTTTGGATTTTACGTAGCCCAGTACTGCTGCGCAGCCTGCGTTTATGCATCCACCATGTTCTTTGTACATTCCTTCACCGGCAAACATACCTATTTCAATATATTCTCGATCTGGGTCCAGCAGATATTCTATTCGTTCCCAAGCTGACATTTTGCCTTTTTCTTTCAGTTTTTTTATTTTATCGATGCCGCCACCGAATTTTAAATTTTCTCTTTTTTGGCGAAGTAACGCGAGTAGCTCCTTCATAATTTATAATCTTGGTTTTAAAAACTGTTAAATTAAGAATTTCTTATTTTTAGATAAATTTAAAATAAAATTTTAAAATATTTGCAATTTTATTCCTAAATATTTTGATATATTTGAATTGAATTACCGATTGTAAATTTAATATTCATGCTTATGTTTATTGAAAATAAACAACAAATGGATATGATCAGACAAAGTGCACGGGATTTTGCACAGTATCATATCAAACCTTATGTGATGGAATGGGACGAAGCCCAAATATTTCCAATAGAAGTTTTTAAAAAGTTAGGCGAACACGGTTTCATGGGGGTGATCGTTCCTGAAGAATATGGGGGATCGGGACTTGGATACCAGGAATACATTACTGTTTTGGATGAGATTTCCAAGGTGTGTGGTTCAATCGGGCTTTCTGTGGCGGCGCATAATTCGCTGTGCACAAATCATATATTAAGTTTTGCCAGTGAAGAACAGAAGAAGCGTTATCTTCCAAAGTTGGTGACAGCTGAATGGATTGGTGCCTGGGGACTTACAGAAACCGGTTCTGGTTCGGACGCGGGTGGCATGACGACATTTGCGGAGAGAGATGGTGATCACTACGTGTTAAATGGTTCTAAGAATTTTATCACGCATGCCATCAGTTCTAGTGTTGCTGTCGTTATTGCGCGGACGGGGGCTAAAGGAGATAAAAAAGGGATGTCAGCTTTCATTGTTGAGAAAGGTACACCTGGATTTACCGCAGGAAAGAAAGAAAATAAATTAGGGATGCGCGCCTCAGAAACTGCCTGTCTGTTTTTTGATAATTGTCGGATTCATCGGGATCAACTCATCGGTGAGGAAGGGCAAGGGTTTGTGCAGGCCCTAAAATTATTGGATGGCGGACGTATTTCTATTGCGGCACTTTCTTTGGGTATTGCCCGCGGAGCTTACGAATGTGCGTTGAAATATGCGCACGAGCGTGAGCAATTTGGGAAAAAGATTTACGAATTTCAGGCAGTTTCTTTTGCGCTTGCAGATATGGCTACACAGGTGGAGGCCAGCGAACTGTTGACGAGGCAGGCGGGCTATTTAAAGGATCATGGAGAGCGTGTTTCTAAAATTGGTGCGATGGCTAAACTTTATGCTTCAGAGGCCGCCGTTAGTGTCTCAAATGAATCTGTGCAGATCTTTGGTGGCTACGGATTTACAAAGGACTATCCTGCCGAGAAATTTTTTAGAGATGCTAAACTTTGTACAATAGGTGAGGGGACTTCAAGTATTCAGAAAATGGTGATCGCCAGAGAGATTGAGAAAGATATTTTATAGCATATGATGAGGGATCAAGTTGTATTGGTTGATTGCCCAAGAGACGCTGTTCAAGGGCTTCATAACTTTATTGAGACAGCTAAGAAAATTAAACATATCAACACGTTAATCGGAAGTGGGCTGTTTGATGTTATTGATTTTGGATCTTTCGTTTCGCCGAAAGCAGTTCCGCAGTTGGCGGATACAAAAGCAGTACTGGAAGGAATCAGAAAGACCGATAAAGTGAAATTATTGGCGATTGTAGCCAATTTACGGGGGGCACAAGAGGCAGCTCAAGAGGAGAAAATCGATTTTTTAGGGTATCCATTTTCAATATCGGAAACATTTCAATTGCGAAATACGAATATGGGCTTGGCAGCTTCTTATCAGCAGGTAAAAGAAATGAAAGCTTTGGCCGACGCTAATCATAAATCTTTGGTTATTTATATTAGCATGGCTTTTGGGAACCCCTACAACGATCCTTGGTCACCACTATTGGTAGAAGAGTGGATCGGGAAATTATACGATCTGGGTATCCGGGAATTTTCTTTGGCAGATACTACTTCAGAAGCCGATGCGAATCAGATTTCAGCATTATTTAGTATTGTTAAAGCTCGTTTTCCACAACTAGAAATAGGGGCACATTTTCATGCAAGGCGAGAGGAGAGCATGGCAAAGATTGACGCCGCTTATCTCGCCGGCTGCCGTAAATTTGAAGGTGCATTACTTGGTTATGGCGGTTGTCCATTTGCAAAAGATGATTTGGTTGGCAATATACCTTCAGAGCTCTTGTTGCGGTATTTTGGACGAGGAACTGATGCTGAAATAATCGGATTGGAGCATAGCTTCAGGGAAATGATTTTGTAGAGGGAGATGGAAAAACTAAATTTTATAAAGGTGCGCATTGAGCAGCATGTGTTCAATTTGACGCTGGCCCGTTCGGATAAAAGAAATGCTTTTAGTCCGACTATGGTGAACGAAATCGCCTATGCATTGAATCTGGCGAATAGCAATCCCGATATTCGTTTAGTACAAATAGAGGCTGAAGGTCCAGTGTTCTGTGCCGGTATGGATCTCAAAGCTTTTGAAGATCCTACAGTGGATATCGGTAACCCGGCTATTCCAAAGGTTGAAAAGTCTTTGGCAGAAATATTTGCCTGTTTAGATAAGCCTTCAATCTGCGTTGTTAGGGGAGATGTTATTGCAGGTGGTTTTTTGATTGCATTATCTTGCACTTACTTATTTGCACTGCCCCATGTACGTTTTTCTTTGCCGGAAGTAAAAATCGGACTTTTTCCATTTCAGGTATTGGCCTTACTTATGGAATATATGCCTGAAAGGAAAGCGATGGATCTCTGTATCAGGGGAAGTTCTTTTTCTGCTCAGGAGGCGCTGGATAAGGGCATCCTGTACGGAGTTTTGGATGTTGAAGAAACTGCCTTGGTCGAATTGAGAGAAACTATCCTTAAAAATGCTCCCTTGGCTATAGCAAGGGGTTATGGTGCACTCCGAAGACTAAAAGAACGAGGCTTTGATGATAAGTATAATTTTCTCTTAGATGCATTGGCGGGTTTGCGTAGATCCGATGATTTCAAAGAAGGAATGGATGCCATGCGTGATAAAAGAAACGCTAATTGGAAAAATAGCTAATTAAAATGATCGAAAACTCGGTCTGCTTGTCAAGGGGGAGAATTCCCAAGGAATAGAACTAAGGATAATCAGTAGAGCTAGTCCAAACCAGATGAATAATATTTTGAAACGTCGATCGCTTGTATCGGCGTTTCTACTTTTAAGGACACCTAATGTTAAGCAAATTGCGGCAATAATCATCATGCTACTGTGTTCCATTCCGAAGAAGCGAATCTGCCTCAGATGAACTGCTTTGTTGAAATGTTGCAGGAAGTATTGTGTAATGGGGCTCAATACATAGAGGCCAACACCCATAGCTAGCTGAATATAGAAGGAAATAACCGTTGTTTTTACAAGAAATTGATCGATAGGGGAGAATGGAAGTTCCTTTTTTCTTTTGTAAAAGAAGTCGACGAGACTAATGGCCAGTATCATCAGTACTTCCCATCTCCATAAAGAATGCATCGCTAGGATGAAAGGATAAATGTAATTCATCATACAAACAAAGATGAAAATAAAATAGATTGAATGCTATTAGAATCTACGACGCTCATTAAAAATAACGTGTATTTTCATTGTTTGAGCATTCGCCTTAAATAACCAAGTGATATATTTACATCTATTTATTTTTTATATAATCTTATTAATTTGCTGATTGTTAGTTTGTTTTGTGTTGTTGTTAACTTCTGGTTAATACCGATTCCGAGCGTTATTTATTGTTTTTTTGATGGTATAAACTGACAGTATGAAGAATGACACGGTAATCGTTAGAAAGATCGTTGTACGATTTGTGTGATAAGAACAAACCTAGACCCAATAGTTATGATGTTATTGTATACTTTGTTTTGGATCGTTTTTAGCTCGTCTACGGCACTGTTTTAGGGTTTGCGAGGGTTAAGTGTGGTTTTTAATCTATTTTGGCTTAGAGCGCGGTTATTTTGATTTTTCTGGGGGTTTAAATTAGTATAGGGTATTAAATGGGTGTTAAGTAATGGTCAAAGTTGGATTTTATGTATTATGAATTTTGTAATTTTTTTTAATAAATATCTGTTTTTCATTATTTTTTACGGGTTTATATAAATTTTATATTTAGATGTGTTTGCCGTTAAATTTACGGATTGCATGCGGTGAAATGAGAAGAGAGGTAAATTGAGATTTATATATTTTTTAACATATTTTTGGAATTGTATCAAGTTTACTTTTATATTAGTGTATTAATTAAATAATACAGTAGTATGGTTACTATCCAAAATCTAAATTTCAGCTATAGTAAATCGAGGCCACTCTTTGTTCAGATGGATCTTGAGTTGAAGCAGGGGCATATCTATGGTTTATTAGGGAAAAATGGCGCCGGCAAATCGACTTTGCTTAAGAATATTGCCGGTTTGGTCTATCCTATTTCAGGGCGAGTCGATGTACTGGGGCATAATCCTAACAGAAGGGATCCTTCCTTGTTAAGGGAGATTAGTTTTATTCCCGAAGAATTTTATTTGCCTGCGGTAAAATCCGAACAGTTTCTGAAGGCAAATGCAGGTTTTTACCCCAAATTTAATCGCGAATATTTTGATCGTCTTATCGATGAGTTCGATATTCCAGTCGAGCAAAAACTGGCTAGCATGAGCTACGGGCAGAAAAAGAAATACATTATTTCCTTTGGTTTGGCTTCGAACACTAAAGTGATCATTATGGATGAGCCCACTAATGGATTGGATATTCCTTCTAAGGTTCAGTTCCGGAAGATCATGGCTTCTTCGATAACGGAAGATCGGTGTTTGATTATTTCGACACATCAAGTACGTGATCTGGATAATCTTATTGACGCTGTTATTTTGCTTGATGATCATAAGGTGGCACTTAATGCTCCGATGCATGTGATTACTGATCGTTTATGCTTCAAAAAAGTAAGAGAATTGCCTTTGGATACGCTCTATTCCGAAGAAGGGGTGAGTGGTTTTAATGTAATTCTCCCAAACTCGGCGGCAGAAGATTCGAAGCTGGATCTGGAGCTGTTATTTAATGCTGTTCTACAGTGCAAGGAAAAGATTACGAACCTTATAAAACATGATGAATATGTCAAATCTATTTAACTATACGCGTTTTTTGGGGCTGATTCGAAGACAATGGATTGGTTTTGGCCGAATTTATCTAATGTCAATTGGAATTATTGCTGGGGTAATTTTTGGTTTTTACGCGGTTAACTTTGGGTCAAATTATGATGATATCAAGAAGAACACTGTTTATTCGGTGCTAAATTTCAGAGCGCCATTATTTTGTATCCTGGGCCTCTTTTTTGTGACAGTCATTTCGAGCAGTTATTTTGCAGATTTAGGGAAGAAAACTCGGGCGATTTTTGAATTGATGATTCCGGCTTCACAGTTGGAGAAATTCTTGGTGAGTCTCTTCTATACAGTTGTGGTGAGTATTGGCTCTTATTTATTGGTGTTTTATTTGATCGATCTGGTATTTGTCTCTTATTTGAGGAGTTTTGGCTCAGTGACTGTGAAAGAAATTCATGCTGCTGGGGAGGAAATCAGTGTTGATGTTTGGCCATATTTCTTTAATGTAAGCTATCCGGATCCAGCTTATTATTTTTGTTTTTTGCCCTTTCTTCTAAATGCTATCTTCTTACTTGGCGGCATTGTATATAACAACTATCAATATGTAAAGACTGCTATTTTTCTGGTGCTTTATTGTGTTGTTTGGATGTGCCTCTTTGTTTATTTGATGAAAACCCAAACCCAGGATACTGTGGGTGTCATGGATAATAATTATTGGTCTGATTCAAATCACATTTTTGCATTGATTGGCGCAGTGGGAGTGTTTCTTACCCTAATGATTTGGGGAGTTGCTTTTTTAAGGTTAAAAGAAAAGGAGATTTAATATGGAGTTCAATGCAAATAAAGCCATTTACCTTCAGATCGCCGAATATGTATGTGACCATATCTTGCTAGCGACTTGGAAAGTGGATGAAAAACTTCCATCGGTAAGGGAGTTGGCAGTACAGATGGAGGTTAATCCCAATACTGTAATGCGGACCTATGATATGTTACAGCAAAAGGAAATTATAGCAAATAAGCGTGGGATCGGTTTTTTTCTGACACAAGATTCTGTGAAAAATGTGAAGTCATATAGAAAAGCAATTTTTCTAGAAGAGGACCTTCCACTATTTTTTCGTAATATTTATTTGCTAGAAATTGGTTTGGATGAATTGGATCAGCGTTATAAATGTTTTGTTAGTCAGAATTTTAATCAAAATGAGTCATGAAATTAAGTACAAAAATAATAATGGGATTAGCAATAGGCTTATTCGCGGTTCCGATGCTTGTCGCATCCTACCTAGTTAGTATAAATCGGGTTGATGCGAAAAAATATAATGCCGCTGTTGAGCAGGAGGTATCGAAGCCAGGTGCGAAAGATGTTTATTACCGGTCGTTCCCTCTGGCGGCTTTCGATAAGCTTTATCTTGTAGGTGCCAATGAAAGTGGTATAGGGTTGTATTGGGTGAAAAGTGATAAGTTTATGGTTAAAGTTAATAAAAGTCAAGCTGACTTTGTGAAAACGAATGTCGATCAGTCTGGCAATCTTACCTTAGATCTTTTACCTGGAGGAGAGGGATTTTATAAGTCAATTTATATTTTTTCGCCTGATCTTAAGGTTTTAAAATTAAAAAATGCGGGTATTAACGAGTTATCTGCCAAGTTGGACGAGTTGACTGTTGTCGGTGATAGTGTTGATGTGTTATCCCTTGCGGAGAAATCCGTTATAAATACGTTGAATCTAAACCTTACAAATTCCACTATTGATGATTTTGGTGGAACTGACAGTCGGGGAAATTCTCTTGTCAATCGTTTATTTGTTAACACGACGAATAGTGTTTTGGGACTTCCGCGTACGAATTATCAACGTGCAGATATTGTTGCAAACAACTCAGAAGTTTATTTCAATAGGAAAGGGCCTGAAGCCAAAGTTGGTCTTCTGAATATCAAAACAGAAGGGAAGTCGTTTGTTCGGTTAGATAGCTTACAATGGGGGGCGTTGAACGGAAGTTTGTCCAACGATACGAAAATAGATTTGCCTGTCCATGCGTTACGGTCCTTAATTAAATAAGACTTTATTGACGGATTGCGCAATCGGTGGTGGATTGCAAAGCTAGTTATACTTTGAAAGCGTCAAAATTCCATAGCGGAGTTTTGACGCTTTCTTTAAAGGGATGATGTAGATTTTCGGTGTTCTATGCTGCAGTCCAAAAAATACGTTTCGAATTCGAAATAATTCTTTTTGTTTTTTTTCTTTAACATCTGCAAGAGAAGCTCTACTGATTTTTCTGCCATAAGCTGTGTCGGCTGGGTGATTGTTGTTAAAGATGGGTTGAGACTGTTGGCAAAAGGGGTGTTGCTAAAGCCAATTAAGTTCATGTCGTCAGGAATTTTCACCTTTAATTTATTTAATATGTGCAAGACTTTTAGCGACAAGGTGTCTGTCGTTGAGAGGAGTGCGTTTGGAGCGGAGGGCTTATTTAATAACGTGTTTATTTTGCTTTCCAGTTCGTCATCGATATTATCTTTGGGGCTTGAGTAGGATATTTCAACAATATTTTCTTCTTTAAAAGGAATAGAGGCGTTAAAGAGGGCATCTTTATATCCTTTTATTCTGCTTACATTTCCACCGATATCTTTGCATAATAAAAGAATGATGTTTTCGCGTTTGTTTTTGATCATTTCTTCTGTTGCCTGGTAGATGACCTTGTTGTTTTGGATTCCGATTTTGAATGTATCGAGCTGATGGTTTATTCGGTCAAAAATAATAACAGGGCAAACCTGGTCCATCATATAAAACAAAAGCGATAGGCTCGAGTCATTTTTTACAGGGGAAATGATTACTCCTTCGATATTGCTTTGTATGCAAAGTTCTAGCGCTTCTTTTTCTTTTTTCTCATCGTTAAAGGTTTGCAATAGAATCAGCTTATAATTCGTCTGCGATAGAATGTGGGAGATCTCTTCGTAGAAATCGAAGAAAAATGAGCTTGAGATAAATGGAACAATGATCGCTAGGGTGTTTGATCGCCCCGTTTTTAAGCTTTTTGCGGAGAAATTTGGTATATAATTAATTTTCTGTGTGAAATCTAAAATTAACTTTTTTGTTTCTGCGCTTATTTCATGGCTATCATTTAGTGCTTTAGAAATGGTTCCTGGAGAAAGGTTTAACTGTTGGCCAATCTCTTTTAACGTAAATCTCTTCATGTGCTCGATCCTCTTTCATTGATTACAAACGTTCTAGCGTCAATACGATGGTAAGATAGCGCTAGAATTATTCTTGAATTATCGACTGCTATTTTTAATGTATTAAGCCCGTAAATTCTTGAAATTATAAAGATAAGATAAAAAACATGTTTTCAAATGGAGATCAAGAAAAGCGTTGTTGATGAAAAAGAAGTTTTCCGCAAGTGTTAAACAAAAAAAGCTAATCCTGCGATTAGCTTTTCTTTAGTAATCCCGCTGGGATTGGCTCAGCCCCTCATTTCCCAAGCACACCCCTGAGCCTCCATTGGATTGGATCGAACCCGGCCGCCCCCTCTTTCGAATCCTGATATCCTTAAGCAAAAAAAAGCTAATCTTGCGATTAGCTTTTTTTAGTGATCCCGCTGGGATTCGAACCCAGGACCCATACATTAAAAGTGTATTGCTCTACCAGCTGAGCTACGGAATCCTTTCTGTTTTTGAAAGTGATGCAAAGGTAGAATTTCTTTTGATATATGCCAAATTATAGCGTGCAAATTTTAACGAAAAGGCCTTAACTGCTTAATAAATAAATGGATTATTTTTTATCGCGTTTTTTTTGCATGGATTATTCGGTCTGCTCCATTGATATCTTTTATGAGTTTGACCTGTTCGAATCCTTTTTTGACCATAAGTTCTTTCATTTCTGCGCCAAGATATTGGTTGATTTCAAAATATAGATCCCCATTTGGGGCTAAATGTTGTAGCGCGAAGGATGAAATAACATCGTAAAAAATCAATGGGGCACTTTCTTCGATAAATAAAGCTAGCTCCGGTTCGTAAGCCAATACATTTTGATTCATATGTTGTTTTTCTCCCGGAGTAATGTAGGGCGGATTGGATACGATGATATGATATTGCTGATCAGAAAAGATGTATTCCCATTCAAATATATCCGCATTGATAAATTGAACCTGAGTTTTTAAAATCTTCGCATTTTCTTGTGCTGTTTTTATCGCCTCTTTTGATATATCTACCGTTGTTACTTGAGCATTATTGAGGTGTTTTGATAAAGTGATCGGAATGCAGCCCGAACCAGTTCCTATGTCAATAATTTTCAGGTTTTGAGAAGCTTTGTGGTTTTTGATAATCAGATCGACCAGCTCTTCAGTTTCCTGGCGTGGAATGAGGACTGATTCATTGACCTGGAAAACCTCCCCATAAAAATCTGCTTTATTGAGTATGTACTGTATAGGTCTGTGCTTTTTTAGATCCTGAAGGATACTGCGTACTTCGGCCTTATCCGCCTCGTTGACGATATCGGTTTTTCTCAATTGATAGTTGGTTCTGTTTAATCCAAATGTTTCGGCAACTACTAGGAAGAATATTGCTTTTATTTCATCTTCCTCATATAACTGCCGAAGCTCCTCTTGAAATAATAATTCGAAATCTTGAAGTATTTTCATGTGTCAAAGGTACGATTTTCATAGATTTGTACCTATGGATATGCACAAGTACTATATGCATCGTTGTTTGGAACTGGCCCAAATGGGTGCGGGGTCAGTGAGTCCCAACCCAATGGTTGGGGCTGTCATTGTTTTGGACGGTAAAATTATCGGTGAAGGATATACTTCTCCATATGGTGGGCCGCACGCTGAGGTCAATGCGGTACAGCAGGTGATGCAAAAGTATGGGGAAGAAGCAAAACGGCTTATTGAGAGAAGTACTTTTTATGTCAGCCTTGAACCTTGCGCGCATTATGGGAAGACGCCCCCCTGCGCCAATATGATCGCGGAGCTGAAACCTTTGAAAGTTTTTATAGCCTGTTTGGATCCTTTCGCAAAGGTTAATGGAAAGGGTGTGGAGATACTACGGGAAGTGGGGATTGAGGTTGAAATTGGTTTACTGGAAAAAGAGGCCGTATGGCTCAACCGTCGGTTTTTTACACGTATTGGTCAATTCCGTCCCTATGTTATTTTAAAATGGGCACAAACCAAGGACGGTTTTATAGGACAAAGGGACAAACAGGTTTGGATAAGTAATGCAGCTAGCCGACAGTTGGCTCACCGTTGGAGAGCGGAAGAAGACGCCATTTTGGTTGGTACAAATACCGCAGTTGTAGACAATCCAAGTCTGACTGTAAGAGATTGGCAGGGTAGCAATCCATTACGTATCCTTTTAGATAGAGATCTTGCTATCCCACGAGATGCCAATATTCTCAATGAGCAAGCTGATACAATTGTGTTCAATGCTAAAAAGACTGCATGGGAGGCAAACATTAAGTATATTGAGCTTGAAAATTACGGGTTGTATCTGCCGCAGAATATTCTTTATCAACTATATTTAATGGATATTCAGTCGATCATCATAGAAGGTGGACGTGCGACCCTACAGATGTTTATAGATGCAGATCTTTGGGATGAGGCAAGGGTATTTGAGTCTGAGACAACCGTATTGAACGGGATTGAGGCTCCTCAATTTAACGGACAATTGCTAGAAAGCAAATTGGTTTCCAATGATCTGTTAAAAATCTATAAGAAACAGTAATGATTAAATTGTATATTTAGGGAATTATAAGCCATAGCCGGTTAATTTAATTCTTAAAATTACAATTATGTTAGTTACAGAAAACTTAATGCAGTTTATCTGGAAACTTCGGCTATTCCATGCAAATGGGCTGCATTCTACGGATGGAGAATCCTTGGTCGTTGTTGATGTAGGGCAATATAATACAGATTCCGGCCCCGATTTTCTCATGTCACATATTAGGTATAAAGATGATGATTGGTTTGGTCATGTCGAGATACATGTTCAATCTTCGGATTGGGATCGACATGGTCACCAAGATGATGTTGTTTATAATAACGTTATCTTACATGTGGTTTGGAAAAATGATAAAGTTATCTACCGAAACGATGGGACATCTATACCGACATTGGTGCTTTCGGAATATGTGGAACAACCTCTGTTAGACAGGTATTCAACAATGATGAACACAAAAAGTTCGATACCTTGTGAATTTCAGCTTGGTTCAGTGGATCTTTTGAAAAAATCCATGTGGCTGAGTACTTTATCTATTGAGCGTCTGGAAATGAAGGTTCAACAAATTTTGGTGATTTTAAAACAATTTAATACAGATTGGGAAAAAACATTATGGGTGTGGGTCTGCAGATGTATGGGATTGAAGGTTAATGCCGATACATTTCAGGAGCTTGGGGAAAAATTACCTTTGAACATTTTACAAAAATATCGTTCAAACCTGTTTAAAATAGAAGCTCTTTTCTTTGGAATCAGCGGGTTGTTAATTCAGATGCCAGGCAGCGAGTATATGAAGCAGCTAGCCGGCGAATTTAAGTATCAAAAGCATATCCACGGTATAGAAGTTACTTATGGGATTTGGAAAAGGATGAGAATGAGACCCTACAATTTTCCCGAACGGCGAATCGCTCAATTAGCTGTTTTGTTTAGTAAGAACGAGTTGCGAGTTGCCCAGATTTTGGCCGTAGATGATTTGGAGACTGCCCGAAAATTATTTAGCATAGAATCGTTGGACTGTTATTTTGGCGGAAATTTTTCTTTCGGTATAAAAACGAAGATGAAAAAATCGGTTCGATTAGGTAAAGAAACTATTGATACACTTGTTATTAATGTAATTATCGTATTTCTTTTTTCATATGGTAAATATTTCAGTATTCAGGCCTATATTGATAAGGCCTTAGATCTTTTGGAGCAGCTTCCTGCAGAAAAAAATGGTGTTGTGAGACAGTTTGCTCAATATGGCTGGCATGCTCAAAGCGCCTTGCAGAGTCAGGGGATTTTACAATTAAAGAGATTTTACTGCGATCGGAAACGCTGCCTTCATTGCAGAATCGGATCTGAAATTTTAAAAAGAAATTAATTCTTTAAAATCTCTGCGATCTCCTTGTGGCCTTTTTCATACGCCAGATCCATTGGAGCTAATCCTGAAATATTGATGATTCTGGTGTCGGCTCCATTTTCGAGTAAGGCAACAATAAAATCGATATTACCATATTGTGCAGCGAAATGAAGTGGGGTTTCGCCAGTCGCTTGAATGGCATTGACATCTGCATTAGCGTCGATAAGCAACTTACCGATCTCATCATTGTTGTTTGCCGCGGCAATATGTAGCGCAGTGGTGAGCTGTTCATTTTTGGTTACGACATTCGGATTGACTTTTTTGGCGAGTAAAAGACGGACAATATCTGTTTTGTTGAAATATGTTGCTAAGGTCAATGGCGTAAAGCCCTGTGACGACCATTCATTGACAACAGATGGTGCTTGCGAAATAATGGCCTCTACGTATGAAGTCAACCCAGCCGCGCAGGCCTCATGGATAGTCATGGATTTGGTGTGTTGTAAAAGTGTCCGTATGATCTGGGGTTTGTTGTAATAGCAAGCCAATAGTAGGGGAGAAATTCCATGACTCGTTGTTTCCTGTAAAAGTTCGGGATTTCCAATCAATAATAAGTCGATATCATGGCTTTTGCCTTCTTCAATATATTGTTCTAAAACGGAAAGGTTCATGTCTTAACAAATTGTCTAACGTTGTTACTAAAATAGACTTTATTGACGAGAATAAATATTTGATTTGCGAAAATAGTTGTATTTAATTTTGCTTTGGATTGAACTGAAATTTAGAAGAAGGGTGTTTTTGCGGGGTGAATTGGATCTTAAAATCCGGAAAAACATTGTTTTTAGCGTATTTTATATACACAAATGTGTAGTAATGCATATAATGTTTTTGTAAATTAAAAAGTAGATGTACTTTTGTTAAGCCCCTCCCAAGGGCATGTTTTTCATAGGTAGATGTAGGGTCGGGTGTTTCTCACTACGACCCTTTTTTTATAGCTTTGTTTTTATTATATTAAAAGAGATGTCTAAGAGAAAAATTGTTATTGCCATTACTGGAGCTAGCGGCTCAATCTATGCTAAAGTTTTACTGAAAAAACTATTGGTGTTAAAAACACAGATCGCAGAAGTTGGGATTGTAATGTCGAATAATGCGAAGGATGTATGGCGTGCGGAGTTAGGCGATGAGAGTTATCAGGATGTACCGTTCAAATTTTACGATAAAGGTGATTTCTTTGCTCCTTTTGCATCAGGATCAGCTCGCTATGATACGATGATTGTCTGTCCGTGTTCAATGGGGACCTTATCAAGAATAGCCCACGGAGTGTCTTCTGACCTGACAACGCGAGCGGCGGATGTTATGCTAAAAGAACGACGAAGATTGATTTTGGTTACCCGTGAGACACCGCTAAGTATTATACATATCCAGAACATGAAATTGGTGACAGAGGCCGGAGGTATCATTTGCCCAGCATCACCTTCATTCTATAGCTTACCAAAGACTTTGGAGGATGTTGCAGAAACTGTGGTTGATCGGATTTTGAGTCTTGCTGGGTTTGAATTTAAACATTATCAGTGGGGAGAAAATGCCTAGTATTTCCTCGTTGAAATCTATTTTTAATGTTCTTTAATAAATTTGTATTTTGTAACTTTGTTTCTCGAAATGAAGCAATCACGAGCATCACGCGAAAAAGTTATTTATAGCTATATGATTTATAGTGATAAAGCCACCGTCTGTCCATGTATACTACGCACGCTACCCGCTTCGATAAACAAGTTGTATCCTTTTAATTTCAATCACATTCATATATGAAAAGCTTATTGATTACTTCTGTTAAAGTAATTTTACCTGGTAACGAATTTCATCAGCAGCAAGTTGATGTATTTATCGAAAAGGGAAAGATTGCACAGATTGGAAAATCTGTCAAAGTAGCTGATAAAAACATAGAGACCATAGATGGTGCTGGGAAAGTTTTAGCGCCAGGTTTTTTTGACCTACATGCCAATTTTGGAGAACCTGGATTAGAAACCAAAGAAGATATCGTTAGTGGAAGCGCAGCTGCTGCTGCTGGAGGATTTACTGGAGTAGCCGTAATGCCGAATACCGAACCGGCGATTCAAAGCCGTTCCGAGGTTGCACTTATTGTCAATACAGCGAAAGGAAATATTGTTGATGTACATCCAATTGGAGCGATCAGTAAAAAGAGAGAAGGGAAAGAACTGGCCGAGCTATTTGATATGAAGCAAACGGGTGCTGTCGCTTTTAGTGATGGAAACAGGAGTGTACAGCAGGCGGGATTAATGAGCAGAGCGTTGTTATACGCTAAGGGATTCGATGGATTGATTTTTTCACATGCTGAAGATGAGTCTATGGCAGGTGGAAACAAAATGAATGAGGGTGCGATGAGTACTTATTTGGGAATGAAAGGTATTCCTAACCTGGCCGAATCGTTAATGGTTTCTCGTGATCTGTATTTAGCGGAATATACTGGAGCTCCAATTCATTTTGCATCCATCAGTACTCCAGAAGCTGTCGATCTGATAAAAAAAGCGAAAGCAAAAGGTCTTTCAGTAACATGTGATGTTGCTGCACACCAATTGGTATTTACTGACGAAGATATTGTCGGTTTTGATAGTAATTATAAGGTAAGCCCCCCATTACGCACAAAGGCAGATCTGAAGGTGTTACTTAAAGGTGTTAAGGACGGTACTATTGATGCTGTCGTTTCGCAACATACGCCGCATGAAATAGAATTTAAAAATGTTGAATTCCATATTGCAAAAAATGGAATTATTGGACTGCAGACCGTATTACCACTCCTGGTTCGTGCTGGATTAAATGAAGAACAAATTGTCAATAGTCTTTCAGTTAGACCTCGGCAGATTCTAGGACTTGAAGTTCCTCTTATTGAGGAAGGGGCAATAGCCAATCTTGTTGTATTTGACCCTGTGAAGACTTGGAACTTCGATGAAACAACAAATAGATCTAAATCTAAAAATTCGCCATTATTTGGACAGACTTTAAAAGGTGCTGTCGAATTGATCATCAATAATAATCAAATCATAAAAAACGATTAAAACCATGGAAGCAAATATTAAAGCAGCCGTTGAGGCAGGTATATTAAATTATGGCAAGGTTGATGGGATCTCGACTGCCCCGGATTTTCTTCAAAAGATTATAGGCGTATTCAATACGGAAGCAAGCTATCTAGAGAAATTAGAACTGTTGGATCAATCTTTTGATGATTATCCACTTTTTGATGAGTTGCGTGAGGTTTATGTAGACCTTTTACTCATGAACTTTTTTTCCAATGATGTTTTAAAGCTTGAAGATGACTATTTGGATTCCGAGGAATGGGAGGCTATAGAAGATGAAACTATAGATAGGGGAACAGAATTGTTGAATATTTTTCTTTATTTAGGAGAATGCAAGGACGATGAGATTGAACCTGAATTGGATGACTTCCTAAAGGAATTTTTATTAGTTGATGAAGATGAATTTCAGGATGAGCATGAAATTTATGAAGATATCATTGCCAATCAAATTGTAGTAGATAGCCCGTATGCTGAAATTGCAAAAGTAGGAAAAGGATTAAATCCGAGAAGTGAAGTCTACGAACTTTTCTATCCTATTATGAGCTTCTTTAGCGAGTTGAAACCATCTGAAAAACAATTTGACGAGTATGCAGAAGCGTCTTCCAATAAGGCATTTGATATTGCACTTTACCAAATAATTAGTACGTACTATAACAAATAATTTTATGGCAGATTCAATCAACCAAAGTAATGTAGGATTTGATGCGGTAATTGACAAAAAGAAAAGTATTATCTACGGTGTTATCCTGGGAATAATTTCTTTTATTCTCGGATTAGTCGTCTTGTTTGTTGTCAAAGACTTAAATTCCTTTTGGGGGGTAATGTCGATGTCATTTATTGTTAATACGGGTCTTTTTGTTATTATTTCAGCGCTCTTTGCATTCTCGCTTAGGAAAGCAAATGGCGGATACTGGAATTTTTCTATAGCATTAAAATCCATATTTATGATGCTTGCTATTTCTACTATTATTTCGACAATTGGAACACAACTCTATGTAAATTTCATTAATCCAACCTTACAGGAAAAGGTGGTGACACATACAATTAATGTTACAATTGAGTATATGGAAAAGAACAATGTGCCGGATGAGGTTATCGATTCAAAAATCGCAGAACTTGAAAAGCAAGTTGATGCTATTGGAAAGATAACCCTAGGACAGGTGTTCAAAGGGTTGGCTATCACGCTGATGTTTCAATTTGTTTTTGCATTACTGTTATCAGCCTTGACAAAACGAGAGAAATTGGTGATTAAACAAGAGACCAATTAGTGTTTAATAAAATAATTCGACCCTATAAGGTATTACTGAAAAAGTAATACCTTTGTTGGTATTATAATACTACATTTTAGCATGATTAACATTCACATGGATATTTCTGTTGTTGTTCCTTTATTTAATGAAGAAGAATCCTTACCCGAATTGACAGCTTGGATCGACCGTGTCATGGCGGCCAATCATTTTTCCTATGAGATTATTTTAGTTGATGATGGGAGCAAAGATAATTCCTGGAAGGTTATTGAAGAGTTGAAGTTAAAGAATACGAATATTTCTGCGATAAAGTTCCGACGCAATTACGGAAAATCTGCGGCTTTAAATGTGGGCTTTGCTGCGGCTCAGGGCGATGTAGTTATTACAATGGATGCGGATCTACAGGATAGTCCAGATGAGATTCCTGAGCTCTATGACCGGATCGTAAACAAGGGAGCAGATTTAGTATCGGGTTGGAAGCAAAAGCGCTATGATCCATTGACCAAAACAATCCCAACCAAATTATTCAATGGGGTGACAAGGTCTATGTCTGGAATTTATAACCTGCATGATTTTAATTGCGGTCTTAAAGCGTATAAAAAAGATGTTGTTAAAAACATCGAGGTTTATGGCGAGATGCATCGTTATATACCCGTTATTGCGAAATGGGCTGGATTTACCAATATACAGGAACAGGTTGTACAGCATTACCCACGTAAATACGGTACAACCAAATTTGGACCGGGCCGTTTTGTAAAAGGTTTCTTGGATTTATTATCCATATTTTTTGTCGGGAAATTTTCGAAAAGGCCGATGCACTTTTTTGGTGTTATGGGCGTGATCAGTTTTCTTGCGGGTTTATTTATCTCTATCTATCTGATTTGCCACAAACTGATGAGTATCGCTAGCGGTACACCATTTAGAGATATAACCGACCAACCTTTATTTTTCTTTGCGCTGACGGCGATTATTTTGGGGACACAATTATTTCTGACGGGGTTTTTAGCAGAGTTAGTGTCAAGAAGTAGCTCCGACCGGAATGATTATCAAATTGAGAAGGTCATTTAAAATAATATGCGAATTGTGATTTTAGGATCCGCCTATCCTTTAAGAGGAGGTGGGATAGCGTCTTTTAATGAACGATTGGCAGTTCACCTTCAGGAGGTAGGGCATGAGGTGGACATCTATTCTTTTAGCCTACAGTATCCTAATTTCCTTTTTCCCGGAAAGTCACAATATTCGGATGAGCCAGCACCAACTGGCCTTCATATTAAGACCACGGTCAATTCAATTAATCCATTTAATTGGATTAAGGTTGGTAAAGAACTAAAAAAGGCAAATTATGATTTGCTTATTGTGCGGTTTTGGATGCCATTTTTTGGACCTTGTCTAGGAACAATTCAACGACAAGTTCGAAAAAATAAACATACTAAAATTGTATGCATCGCTGATAATATCATTCCTCATGAACAGCGGATGGGGGATAGCTTGTTGATTCGTTATTTTTTAAAATCTGTTGATGCCTGTCTCACCATGAGTAAAAGTGTGCTGGCAGATCTGAAAATGTTAAGCCCTCAAATGCCAGCGGTATATACGCCGCATCCACTCTATGATAATTATGGTGTACATCAGAGTAAAAAGGAAGCACGTCGTTTACTTAAGATTGCCGAGGGGGATAAAGTCGTATTGTTTTTTGGTTTTATTCGTCAATACAAGGGTTTGGATATCCTCTTGGAGGCACTGGCTGATTCCAGAATACGTGCCCTTGGGGTGAAATTGTTGCTGGCGGGTGAATTTTATGGTGATCCAGTCCCTTATTTGGATCTTATAAAAAAGTATAAACTGGAAGAGTTTATTTTTATGCATACTGATTTTATTCCTAATCAGGAAGTTGGCCAGTATTTTTCAGCTGCAGATTGTGTGGTGTTGCCCTATCGTAGTGCTACGCAGAGTGGAATTACACAGGTTGCTTATCATTTTGATTTACCGATGATTGTCAGTAACGTCGGTGGATTGCCCGAATTAGTTCAAGATGGCTATGTCGGTTATGTGGTGGAACCTGATGCCCGCCAAATAGCCGACGGCATTTTTTCATTTTACCATCACGATAAAGAAGAACAATTTAGAACAAATATTATTGACGAGAAAAAGAAATATAGCTGGGATACTTTTGGCAATGAACTCCTTAAGTTGGCTGATTGATTGACTGTCGTGATTTTATTTGTATATAAAATCAAATTTATCTAAGTTTGGGAGACTGAGGTAGAAATTTAAAAGGAGGAGCGATTTTGTTACCGTTTACACAAAGCAGTTTAGCGAAGATAGAGGAGTTTTTCAAAGAGCAGGGGTATAAAGTGAGGTACGAGAAGGGCTCTTTTCGTACGGGTGCCTGTATGTTGCAGACAACAAAAGTTGTAGTAGTCAATAAGTTTTCGAATCTTGAAATAAAAATCCAGTCGTTGTGGAACATATTGCTGGATATTGAGATTGATCCGGAGGCTATTTCTGAAAAACTTCTTCCACTGTATGAAGATGTGTTGAAATCAAAAATTGTAGCTTGAGAATAACATTTTTAGGAACCGGAACATCACAAGGCGTACCTGTTATAGCGTGCCAATGTCAGGTCTGTCAGTCTGAAGACAAACGTGACAAGAGATTACGTTCTTCTATTCTTATTGAATATAATCAGCGGACATTGGTTGTCGATACTGGTCCTGATTTTAGATACCAGATGCTTCGCGAGAAAGTTATGCATTTGGACGCCGTATTAATGACGCATTCACATAAAGATCATATTGCCGGACTGGACGATGTCAGAGCTTTTAATTATCAGCAGCATAGTTCTATTTCAATTTACGGCACCGAAGCACTTCACGAAGCGCT
The DNA here is from genome assembly GCF_000988325.1 of Sphingobacterium sp. Ag1. Classification (NCBI taxonomy): domain Bacteria; kingdom Pseudomonadati; phylum Bacteroidota; class Sphingobacteriia; order Sphingobacteriales; family Sphingobacteriaceae; genus Sphingobacterium; species Sphingobacterium sp. Ag1. The sequence continues at coordinate 29,185 of NZ_LBGU01000041.1, forward strand.
AAGGCGTGAATTTTATTATGCATTTACGGAAGTTAAATACCCAGGAGCCCCTAGGCTGGATTTGGAAGAGATAAAGGCCGGTGTGCCATTGCCTTTATTCGGAAAGGAAATTATGCCTATCGAGGTTCTGCATTATAAAATGCCTGTGTTGGGCTTTCGAATTGGAGATTTCGCCTATATTACCGATGCCAAATTCATTTCTGACGAATCAAGAAAATTATTGGAAGGAGTAAAGATTCTTGTTGTAAATGCTTTACAGAAGGAATCCCATATTTCACACTTAACCTTGGAAGAGGCGATTGAATTTGCCTATGATATTCATGCCGACAAAACCTATTTTACGCATATTGGGCATCGAATGGGCCTGCATGAGGTTGTTTCCAAGGAACTGCCTGAAAATATGTTTCTCGCCTATGATAGATTGCAGTTGGATATATCCTAATCTCTTAAATCTAAAACTATAGTCCTTTTTTCGTTGTTATACCTATAAAAATAAAATAAGGTATTAAAATTATAAGAAAATGGGAAATCTATTGTACATCATCGCCGTTGTTTTGGTTATCATCTGGGCGATTAGTTTTTTTGGAGGTTATGCGGCTGGGAATAATATCATCCACATTCTTTTAGTGATCGCAATTATCGTGGTATTGTTACGTGTCATTCGGGGCAATGCTTAAAATCCATTTAAATTAGTTTCAAATAAAGTTGGGCAATTTGTAAGTCTTGGGGATAGGTGATTTTTATATTCCTGGAATCACCTTCAACAATATGAATATTTTTGCCCGTTTTTTCTACCACGGAAGCATCATCGGTAAAGAGGGGATCCTCATCTTGTTGATAGGATTTTAATAATAGTTTGCCAAGGAAGACTTGCGGCGTTTGTATTAACCAAATCTGATTTCTATCTGCGGCGGTATTTGTGGACATATCGCCTAAACGCACCGATTCGACACTCTTTTGTGCCAATACAATTGCCTGATGTTCGTAAGCTCCCTGAAAAGCCTTTCTAATTAACTCGTCTGAAATAATTGGACGGGCTCCATCGTGTACGGCAATATAATCTTTGGGGCCAATGTCGAAGTTTTGTTTAATGTAATCTATACCGTTCTTTACACTTTCAAAACGAGTTCTTCCGCCAAATGTAACATGTATTGGGCTGTCAAATTGATACTTTACACATAATTCGTTCCAATAGCTTTCCATTGCTTCACTGATCACCAATATAACTTCTGAAATGGTGTTGGACTGCGAAAAGCGATCAATAGTATGCATCACGATCGGCAGTCCATTCAAGTTAAGAAATTGCTTTGGAAGGTCGCTCTTCATCCTGTTTCCGGTTCCTGCAGCAACGATTATGACAAAGTTCATGGTATTATTGAAAGATTTTATTTAAAAAAAACGTGGATAGTTATGAGGCCATCCACGCTTTTAGTTTTTATTATATCAGATCGTTAGATAATTAACATGGCATCGCCATAGCTATAAAATCTATATTTTTCTTTTACAGCAACTTCGTATGCATTCATGACGTTTTCGTAACCAGCGAAAGCAGCAATCATCACTAAAAGTGTAGATTCTGGCGTGTGGAAGTTTGTAATCATCGAGTTTGCAATACTGAAATCGTAAGGAGGATAGATGAACTTACTGGTCCAGTCCGATGCCGCTTTTAAGTGGTGGTCTGCAGAAACTGAAGATTCTATTGCGCGCATGGAAGTCGTCCCCACGGCACACACACGACGTTTATTGTCGATCGCTCTATTGACAACGCGTGCAGCTTCATCCGTGATGATAAACTGTTCGGAATCCATCTTATGTTTGGTTAAATCTTCGACTTCAACGGTACGGAAAGTTCCAAGGCCAACGTGAAGAGTAACCTCTGCAAAATCAACACCTTTTAGTTCCAGGCGTTTCATTAACTCTCTGGAGAAGTGAAGTCCCGCTGTAGGTGCAGCGACAGCCCCTTCATTTTTTGCATAGATCGTTTGATAACGGAATTTATCTTCCGGTGTAGCTTTACGCTTGATATATTTAGGAAGCGGAGTTTCACCTAAGATTTCGATATTACGGCGGAACTCTTCATCGGTACCGTCAAATAAAAATCTAATTGTACGGCCACGAGAAGTTGTATTGTCGACCACTTCGGCAACCAATAAATCATCATCACCGAAATATAATTTGTTGCCTACACGGATTTTACGCGCAGGGTCTACCAATACATCCCAAAGACGAAGTTCATTGTTCAATTCACGCAACAAGAAAACTTCAATCGTCGCTCCAGTTTTTTCTTTATTTCCGTAAAGGCGCGCTGGAAAAACTTTAGTATTGTTTAAGATCATGACATCTTTGTCATCGAAATAATCCAATACATCTTTGAAAATTTTGTGTTCAATTTTACCAGTATCTCTGTGTAAGACCATCAAGCGTGATTCGTCACGATTTTCAGAAGGTTCAGAAGCAAGTAATGATTCTGGTAAGTTGAATTTAAATTGTGATAACTTCATCTTTAATAATAGTATATATTAATATCTGCCTTTCAGTGCATTACAGTGCACCGAATACCAGGCTGCCAAAAGCATACAAAGTTATAACTTTTTCGGGTATAGAGAGGCCATATTTCTAATTAATGTATATATTTTTGGGGATTTTGACATTAAATCAAAACTATATTGTATTTTAGAATACAATTATGCTATTTTTTAGATTGATATTGGAGAGTTGTCAGTTTGCTTTTTCGGCATTAAAAGACAATCGTACACGCACCCTACTATCGTTGCTAGGTGTTACCATCGGTATTTTTACGATTATTGGTGTATTTTCCGCGGTAGATACCCTAAGAAATAATATAGAGGAATCAGTCAAGAAGATTGGCAGTAAAACACTCTATATCGAAAAATGGCCCTGGGATGGCGGCCCAAATTTCCCTTGGTGGAAATACTTGAATAGACCTGAGCCCACATACAATAATTACCTGGATTTAAAAAGTCGGATGACGACGGCCGAGTATATGGCGTATATGATCAATATCGGCAATACGACTATAAAATATAAAAATAATTCGGCCCAAGGCTCATCGGTTAATGCTGCGACTTACGAAAATCTTTACATTCAAAATTTGAATATTGTAGATGGTCGTTACTTTGCTGAAAGTGAGTCGAGGGGAGGAGCCCTTGTGACTGTATTGGGAGCAAATATTGCAGAGGGGCTTTTTCCGAATGAGGAGCCTGTTGGCAAATATATCAATATGTTAGGCCGAAAAATTCAGGTCATTGGTGTATTAAAGAAAGAAGGAAATGGTGTATTGATTAATACCTCTCCGGATGATACAGCCTTTATTCCTTTCGAGCTGGCGAGAAATTTGGTCAACTATGATAATTTCTCACCAAGTATAGCGATGGTTATTAAATCAAACTACACGCTTGGCGAGGCTGAGAGCGAAGCGAAGACACTTATGCGGTCAATTCGTCGTATATCACCACAACGGGAGGAAAATTTCTCCATTAACCAGACAACAATGATCACAGGTGCATTGGATCAACTTTTTGGTATCATTAATTTGGCGGGTTTTTCAATTGGTATTTTTTCAATTTTAGTCGGCGGTTTTGGTATTGCGAATATCATGTTTGTAAGTGTCAAAGAACGTACACATATCATCGGAATTCAGAAAGCGCTAGGAGCTAAAAATTTCTTTATTCTTTCACAATTTTTAGTAGAGTCTATTGTACTTTGTTTGTTGGGTGGAGGGATTGGTCTCGTTGTCGTCTATTTTTTGGCTTTTGTGGTACAAGCTGCGACTGGCGTTGCTATTGTGGTCAGTTTGAAAATGGTAATGCTTACTGTTTCACTTTCTACTTTTATTGGGTTAATATCAGGGATTGTTCCAGCTTTGATGGCTTCTCGATTGGATCCGGTAGAAGCGATTCGGAGTAAATAAAAAAGGTATGTTTAAAAGGGCTCAATTTTCGATATTACATGGATTTTGGCTTTTAATCTTTGCTTACAGCTGCCTGTTGATGGCTGAAATTACTTTTCGCTATCGCGGCTTCTCTCTCGATGCTAATTTCTTGATGATTAAGCAGACCGAAATAGAATCACTTTGGTGGTATCGCTACGTGTTTTATACCCATGTTTGCACGGCTATCTTTGCCTTACCTGCCGGCTTTACGCAGTTTAATACTTATCTATTGAATAAATATCCGCGAGTCCATCGAAGTATCGGGTATTTATATGTATTCGCCATTTTGGTTTTTGCCGCTCCTTCAGGTTTGTTTATTGGATCCGTTGCAAATGGCGGGTTGACAGCTATTGTTGCTTTTGAATTATTGGGGCTTGGATGGTTTTATTTTACCTGGCGAGCGGTTCGTTTGGCCAGTCAACGAAAATTTGATAAACACCGTGATTTTATGATACGTAGTTTTGCATTAACCTGTTCGGCACTGACTCTACGTTTTTGGAAGGTTGCCTTGGTATATTTGTTTCAGCCCAACCCCATGGATGTTTATCAAATTATTGCGTGGTTGGGATGGATACCTAATTTATTGCTGGCAGAATTTATTATTTATCAAAAAAATCATAAATTATGAAGAAAAATCTTTGTTTACTGTTATTGCTTGGAGCAGTCCTTGGTTGTAAGGATGGGAAAAGTAAAAAGAATGAAGCAGCTGAAAGGAAAGACAGTGTTATTATCGACCGTGAGGCACATCAGGAACTTTATGGTAATTGGGTCGGCGACTTTGTTGTTGATGAAAGTACACTTGGAGAAGACGAGGGCTTGCCAACAACGGATTATGCTCCGAAGATAAATCTGACGATAAAGAAAATTACCGATAAAGGAGCTGTTTATGGACAGAATGTTGTAAAGGGGAATCTGCGCTCTTTTGTGGGGAAGTTGGAAGAAAACGGTGCTGATATTCGCTTATTATTGGATGAACCTGGAGACAGAAAATCCGACGGGCGTTTTGAAATTAAGCTTAATCATGACACGCTAATTGGTAACTGGTCCGCGTATGACCAGGGCGTAAAGATCAAAAAGCGAAACTTTAAATTGTTGAAAAAACAATTCGCCTATAATCCAAATCTGATGCTTAAAAATCAGGATGGAGAGGAGGGGACCTTGGTTGACTGGATTAATGAAAAAAGAAAAGAGGAAACTGACGTGGATGGTGATTCAACGTATACATACATTATACAATATTATAGGTCTGCATCTCCTGCAGTCTTTACAGTGAATGCGTCTAAGCAAAAGTTGACAGAGAAAGATCTGAAAAACCTCAAGAAATTAGATTTGGAGATTATTCGGAATACCATTTTCGCACGACATGGCTATGCGTTTACCAAACCCAGCATTCGCCAATTTTTTGAACCTGTAGATTGGTATGTACCTATTTCAAAAGATGTGAGTGCAGACTTAAGCCAACTGGAAAAAGATAATATAGCTTTGTTGACTAGGTTTGAAAAATATGCAACAGATAATTATGACACCTTTGGAAGATAATCCAGTTAGCATTACGAGACAATATTTATGCGATCAATCACACAAAAAAGGCTTTACATTGTAAAGCCTTTTTTGTGTTTTCAATAGGGATTTTTATCCTTTCTTCCGAATGGAAATCGCATTTTTATGCGCCTGTAGTCCCTCGAGTTCAGCGAGTATTTCAACCACTGATCCGATTTGTTGAAGTCCGGTTTCGTTTATATGTTGAAAGGTAACTTTTTTAACAAAAGAATCTACCGATACGCCTGAATAGGAGCGTGCATAACCTGATGTCGGTAGTGTGTGATTTGTACCTGAGGCATAATCTCCTGCGCTTTCAGGTGTTAAGTGCCCTAAAAAAACAGAACCAGCATTACTGATATAGCGTGTTAAGGATTCCCATTGGTCCGTCTCCAAAATAAGGTGTTCTGGCGCATAATCGTTTGAAAACTGTATGGCCTCCTGAAGCGTCTCAACAGTTACTGCATAGGAATTTTCAATCGCTTTTGAAGCGAGCTCCTTGCGTGGCAAAACCGCTAACTGGGCTACAAGGGCTGTGTTGACTGCATCAACTAGCGCATTGGATGTTGCAACCAGGACTGCTTGACTGTCGGCTCCATGTTCAGCCTGTGCCAAAAGATCTGCTGCCACAAATGCTGGACTTGCCGATTCATCCGCGACGACCAGCACTTCGGATGGTCCTGCAGGCATATCAATACTGACATTTGCTAGCCCCTGTATGATGGATTTTGCTTTTGTGACAAACTGATTGCCCGGGCCAAAGATCTTATCCACTTTTGGTATGGTCTCCGTTCCAAAACCCATCGCTGCAACAGCCTGAGCACCTCCAACTAAGTATATTCTGTTTATCTTAAGTAATTTTAAACAAAAAGCGACAAAGCCATTGATTTTTCCATTGGATTGAGGTGGAGAACAGACGACGATTTCTTTGCATCCAGCTATCCTTGCCGGTACACCCAGCATTAAAAGCGTGCTTGGTAACACCGCTGATCCGCCAGGGATATAAAGTCCAACTTTTTCAATCGGACGGACTTCTCGCCAGCATTTTACACCGGGCATGGTTTCAACCGTACGCTCTCTTTTTAGCTGTGTACTATGGAATTTATGGATATTTTGAAAAGCGATTTCGAGTGCTCTCTGTTGATCACGGCCTATGGTAGACGCCAATGCGTCTATATCTTCCTCGTCTAAATATAATCTGTCAAGTTCAACTTTATCAAATTTGGCAGCATATTCGCGTAATACGATATCACCTTGTTGGCGTACTTGTTGGATAATTTCCTGGACAACCTCTTGTATTGCATTGTTTGGGTCCGTATTCCTGGCTACCAGTTGCTGGATTTCGGTTTTCCCTAACGTTTTGTAATCATATTTTTTTAACATGGTTGTATACGTGCATCAAGTTTAAAGAATGATTTTTTCAATTGGCATCACAACGATACCTTGGGCACCTTCAGCTTTTAACTTATTGATCTTATCCCAAAAGTCATCTTCAGTGATAACGGTGTGTACGGCTACCCAACCTTCTTCTGCCAGCGGAACAACGGTAGGGCTTTTAACACCGTGCAATAAAGAAGTAATGGCAGGCAAATTTTTCTTTTCGACATTCAATACGACATATTTAGTTTCTTTTGCTAAAAGAACAGATTCGATTCGTTGCACTAATTCCGCCAAAACTTCATTGCCTTCTAATCCTTTTCTTCCGACCAATATGGCTTCTGAATTTTTGACATCAGCAAAAGGTTTCAAACCATTGCTTTTTAGTGTTCCACCGGTCGATACGATATCGCAGATCGCATCACTAAGACCCAAACCAGGTGAAATCTCAACTGATCCGGATATCAAACGGATGTCTGCATTGATCTTATATTCGTCTAGAAAATTCTTTAGGATATTTGGATAAGAGGTTGCGATTGCTTTGCCGTTAAGGTCTTTAATGTCTTGGATGGTACTATCTTTGGGAATAGCCAGTTTCAATGTACATTTTCCAAAACCAAGTCGTTTGATGTATTCTACTTTGGATTCGGTCTCATCAATGATGTTTTCACCGACGATGCCCAGGTCGGCTATACCTTGTTCCACATATCCCGGAATATCATCATCTCTCAGAAATAATATTTCCAGTGGGAAATTCCCAACCGTGGTGATTAAAGAGCTTTTGTAGTTCTCAAAGTCTAAACCACAATTTTTCAGTAATTGAACAGATTTTTCGTTTAACCTACCCGATTTTTGGATAGCAATTTTAAGATTTTTCAACGCTTTATAAATGTTAGCAGTAAATTATTAATAATAAGAAATCAAACAAGAGGGAAGGTATTCTACGTAAGAACACATTAAATTAACATATCGCCACAATGGCGATGATGCAAATGAAAATGATGTACGTAGGTATAAACCATGTTTGTATTAATAACTGCAAGCAAATGTATAGTAAATTAATGGGAAATGCAAGACTATCATTTTAAAATTCTTATTCTAATGGACTTGTTGTTGAAATGAATTCAATTTTCTTGAAAAAATTGTAAAAACTAGGCCATTGATTGGGGAATACACCATAATTTAGACAAAAGACAATGCTGATTTCCTATCCTATAGTAGGCTGTTTGAATTACTCCAATAGCGAGCTGTGAAATTTTGTCCAATCGAAATGTTTCTTTATAGGGTGACAACTCTCATAAATTTCCTTATTTTTAAGGATTGGGGGGTGACTTATTAAGTTAATAGCGGATAAAAGTGACAATAGTGGGGGGAGAAAGTTGTTGTTTAATAAATTGGAGTAGTGTGTTTAATGGTACCTAATTCAAGGGAATTGTAAATTAGATCAATTATTTGTCAGATGAAAAGATTAGCTTTTATTTTTATTTGTTGGATTAACTGTCTTTATGGCCCTGTTCTAGGACAAGAAAGTCCAGCGTCTACGTTAGATATCCGGATATTGGAGTCCATAGCTGAGACTAGGACAGCGCCACAAACACAAACATTTAAAGTGCTTTCTGATATCAATAACTATGTTCAGATAGCCGTTCCTGTCGGTTTACTGGTTGCCGGTGCGGTCAACGATGATAAGGCAATGCGTCAGAATGCCCTGTATGTTGCTAGTAGTACGGCTGTAACAGCGCTAGTGAATGTTGGTTTAAAACATATCTTTAAGCGAAGTAGGCCATTTAAAAAATATCCTAATTTCATATCGGTTCGTACAGCCGGTGGGTATTCCTTTCCCTCTGGTCATACGTCATCTGCTTTTGCTACGGCTTCTGCTTTGTCTCGAGCATACTCGAAGTGGTACGTCGTTGCGCCATCACTTTTATGGGCGAGTAGCGTGGGATATTCAAGGATGTATTTGGGCGTACATTTTCCCTCCGATGTGTTAGCAGGTGCTGCATTGGGGACAGGAGCAGCATTTGCGTTGGATGGATTAAAGAAATAATATAGAAATAGAAGAAATGATGCAACAGGTTATTAAAATATTGGTTGTTGGATGTGGAAATATGGGCGCATCTCATGCGAAGGCGTATCACGATTTAGATGGGTTTCAAATTGTGGGTCTAGTAGCTCGCGGGGAGAGCAAAAGTAAACTGAATGAGCAATTGGGAGGTAACTATAAACTGTTTGAATCTTATGAGGATGCACTTCAGGAAACGAAACCGGATGCCGTTTGTATTGCGACCTATCCAGATACACATAAAGCGTATGCTATAAAAGCCTTTCAGGCTGGCGCTCATGTTTTTATTGAAAAGCCTTTAGCTGAAGACGTGATTTCGGCGCAGGAAGTCGTCGATGCAGCGGTGCAATACGATAAAAAACTGGTTGTTGGATATATTTTGAGGTATCATCCCTCCTGGGTCAAATTTATTGAAATATCCAAAACAATGGGAAAGCCGCTTGTTATGCGTATGAACCTGAATCAACAGAGCCATGGGTATATGTGGGATGTGCATAAAAATCTAATGTCTAGTTTAAGTCCCATTGTTGACTGCGGAGTTCATTATATTGATGTCATGTGTCAAATGGTGGGGGCTAAGCCATTGTATGTATCTGCAATAGGTGCACGGTTAACCGATGAGATTCCTGCCTGGAACTACAACTACGGACAATTGCAACTGCATTTTGAAGATGGGTCCGTAGGATGGTATGAAGCCGGATGGGGACCAATGATTAGTCAGAACGCTTTTTTTGTAAAGGACGTTTTTGGACCTAAGGGCGCCGTTTCCATTGTCGCAAACAAAGCAAGCGATGAAGGTAAATCGGATTCGGTAGCATCCCATACACAAACAGAAAGCCTTCGCGTACATTACGCCGATTTAGATTCGGCAAACGAATTTACGAAGGTCGATGAGTGGGTCAACTTATCCGATGAGCCTGATCATCAAGAATTATGTAATCGGGAGCAGTTATTCTTTCTGCAGGCTATTGTAGATAATTTGGACCTTTCTGATTCGATGGAAGATGCCGTTAATAGTCTACGGATTGCTTTGGCATGTGACGAAGCGGTGAAAACTGGGCAGATGATAAAATTGTAGTTTATTTTGATTAGCGATCACGTTTTTACATTTTATGGAAATATGAAGAGAAAAAAGTAAATAAATAAAAAAATAGAGCAAAAGATAGGCTTTTTGGTCTGTCTTTTGTTATTTAGCTACATATTTATCATTCTTATGAATAATTTACTCAGCGCTGCACTATTATTTGGATTATCAATTTCGACAACTTATGCGCAAGATAAGCAATGGCAGATGGAGTTGGTGTTTAAAGGTGAAGTTTCACCTGAAAAATTTGAAAATGAAGTTCCGGAATTTGCAAAAGAGTTTTATGAGCCATTTTTGAAAGGAAAAATGGCTTATCGGAATGTGGAAATTTTAACTGATGCCGATTATTCTTCCACTGTCGTGAATCAAAAAGCACATGCTATTTTAAATCGAAAATTAGCAAAAACATATTCGTATTCGGTCGGCGATGATATTGTTACTGCCGAAGCATACAATCCGGCCTATAAGATTGTCATTGCGAAGTTAGGGGAGTCGGAAGGTCCTTATGTGCAGTTGCAGGACATGGGCGAGATCGAATCGATCGCGGGAATTACCTGTAAGAAAGCAAAGTTATTGATAAAAAACCATACCGATTCCGCAGTAGCAACGGTATGGTATTCGGAAGCGGTGCCTACTTATTATTTGACGGCATTTTCATTTATCAATGATTTGCCTGGAGGTGTGCTCAAATTGTCTTTGGGTGAGAACAATGACCTTGGTTTTGAAACAACGAAAGTCACCAATGTATCTTCTGCGGCAGATTTCGAGCTTCCCAAAAATGCAAAGGTGATTGATATCTCGGGGGAAGGTAATACGAGTGAGGGGGAAGATGTGAGTTTATTTGAAGATACTTTCCCATTGGATAAGTCACTTAAATGGACCATGGTCAAGGATAAAGATACCAATGATGAATACTATGGTATAAAAAACATGGCGGGAGAAGATGTACTGCCTTGCTCTCTTTTCTCTTTAGCGTATTTTAATGAGCAGACTGCTATTGTTTCAGATAAGGATAATTATTTTTGGTTGTTGGATAAGAAGGGGGGGAAGGTAAATAAGGAAGGGTTTGACTGGCTTACGCCAGCAAATCAAAAACTTGCTATTTTTCAGAAGGATGGTAATTTTGGATTGGTTACACAGGAAGGAAAAGTTCTGCTTGACAAGAAGGAAAATATCAGTAAATTTTTAGACAATTATTTGATGTTCTCTGAAAATGGTAAAGTTGGATTGTTGGATGAAAATGGAAAGATTTTATTAAAGGCGAACTTATTATTTCTAGATGCTGATAATGCTGGAAATGTGCTGGTCAGGGAGAAGGAAGGTGAAGAAACGAAGACGCTAGACCTCGACGCTTTTTTAAAAACCTATGTGAAGTGATTTAAATGATATACATTAATATAGATTGATAAAAAAAAGGCTTTCGATACTGTCGAAAGCCTTTTTTGTGTCTATTTAATCGTGCATTTCACTATTAAGGAATGTTTAAAAACTTATGTGTTTGTAGTGAAATATCCCATTTAGGGTTTTCTTTTACGTAATCAATAATAGAAGGTGTCATTTCTTTAGATTTCGACCATTCAGGTTGAAGGTATAATCTGCAGTTTGGCCCTACAAGTTGTGCATATTCTTCTCCCCAAGCGAAATCGCTTTTATTGAAGACGATAACTTTAAGTTCACCAGCAGCTTCTAATACATCTTTGCGTGGTGCTTTGAATTTTTTTGGAGATAAACATATCCAGTCCCATTCACCACTCAGAGGATATGCACCAGAGGTTTCAATAAACGTTTTAATCCCTGCCTCATGAAGCCCTTTTGTTAGGTAATCCAAATTATAAATAAGCGGTTCGCCACCCGTAATGACAACTGTTTTTGCCGGATATTTCTTTGCATTTTCGATAATCGAATCTGCGGCTGTAAGGGGGTGGATAGATGCATCCCAGCTTTCCTTTACATCGCACCAATGGCAGCCAACATCGCAACCACCCAATCGTATGAAATAAGCAGCAGTCCCGGTATGGTAGCCTTCTCCCTGAATCGTGTAAAATTCTTCCATTAGGGGTAATAGTGTTCCGTCTTCTGGTACTTGATTTGACATAGTTAAAATTTCAGTCTGCAAAGGTAGCAAATATTAATGAGATGCTCAATTTGTCCTGTTGCTTTTAAGTAGCTGCCCTGTCATTTTTTTATATATAGTAGCTGGTAATAATCTGCTTTTATCCCTTTGTTTTTAGGTTCATGTTTAAACAAAGCACATAGTTTACCGCTACCATGCTATCAGGCCTATACTATGTTTTCTATTAACAGTGAAACAACACTCTTTTTGTAGGGATATAACAGGGGGTTAGTAGGGATTTACCCCTGCTAACCCCCTGTTATATCCCTACAAAAAGAGTGTTGTTTCACTGTTAATATATAACCTGATTTTCATTAATTGTAGGGATGTACCTCGGTGCGATAGAGCGACATTGCTGGTCAATAAGATCAGATTATCAATCCGTTTTAAACTGCAACCATGAGGATGTAAAGTGTGTAAAGCCAATGAAGTCGGTGTGTTTGAACAGTGGAGAGGAGCGAAGCTTGTAAGTGCCCTGTATAATGCGTTGAATAGCGCAAAAAACCTGTTATTTTATCAGAATTTTTACTAAATTTGTGTCACAATTTATTTATTGAAAACGTAAGTGTAATAACATAATTGTACATGTTGTTTTATGTTTTCTATTTTTTAACAATTTAAAGATCATAGTTGTAAATGATTAAAATTACACTACCGGATGGTTCCGTAAGAGAGTATCAAAAAGGAATCACTGCTGCAGAGATTGCGTTATCCATCTCAGAGGGGCTTGCAAGAAACGTTCTTGCTGCCGAAGTAAATGGTGAGGTGTGGGATTCTGCCCGTGCTATTGAAGATGATGCTACTGTTAAGTTATTAACCTGGAATGATACCAAAGGTAAATCCACTTTTTGGCATTCTTCAGCCCACTTATTGGCTGAGGCTTTGGAGGCATTGTATCCGGGGATTAAATTTGGTATTGGTCCCGCGATTGAAACCGGATTTTACTACGATGTTGATTTTGGTGATCGTGAATTCTCGTCTGATGACTTTAAAGCCATCGAAGACAAGATGCTGGAGCTGGCTAAACGGAAAGAAACATTTGAACGTAAAGCTGTTTCGAAATCTGATGCATTGGCTTACTTTACTGAAAAAGGAGATGAGTATAAGCTAGACTTAATCAAAGACTTGGAAGATGGAAAGATTACTTTCTACACGCAAGGGGAATTTACAGATTTATGTCGTGGCCCTCATATTCCAAATACTGGGTTTATCAAAGCGATTAAATTGACTAATGTTGCCGGTGCTTACTGGAGAGGTGATGAGTCTCGCAAACAGTTGACACGTATTTACGGTGTTACGTTCCCTAAGGCATCGGAGCTTACAGAGTATTTGAAATTTATAGAAGAGGCGAAAAAACGCGATCACCGTAAACTTGGGAAAGAGTTGGAACTTTTTGCTTTTTCTGAAAAAGTTGGTGCAGGTTTGCCACTTTGGTTGCCTAAAGGAGCTGCATTACGTCAAAAGCTTATAGACTTCTTGCAGAAAGCACAGTTAAACTCAGGGTATGAGCCTGTTGTTACGCCGCATATCGGACATAAGCAGTTATATGTGACTTCTGGACACTATGAGAAATATGGCGCGGATTCATTTCAACCAATAAAGACTCCTATCGAAGGAGAAGAGTTTTTGTTAAAACCAATGAATTGTCCGCATCATTGTGAAATTTATAAAGTAAAACCACGCTCGTATAAGGACTTACCGGTTCGCTTTGCTGAGTTTGGTACTGTATATCGTTACGAGCAATCTGGTGAGCTTCACGGTTTGACAAGGGTTCGTGGGTTTACGCAAGATGATGCGCATTTGTTTTGTCGTCCTGATCAGGTTAAAGATGAATTCAAAAAGGTAATAGACTTGGTTCTTTATGTATTTGGAGCGTTAGGCTTTAATGATTATACAGCACAAGTGTCATTACGTGACCCTGAAAACCGTACAAAATATATTGGTACTGACGAAAATTGGGCTTTGGCTGAGTCTGCGATTATTGAGGCTGCTGAAGAGAAAGGTTTACCGACAGTCGTGGAATATGGAGAGGCAGCTTTCTATGGTCCTAAGTTAGACTTTATGGTGAAGGATGCTTTAGGACGGAAGTGGCAATTAGGTACAATACAGGTCGATTACAATTTACCTGAGCGTTTTGAATTGGAATATACTGGAAGTGATAATATGAAGCATCGTCCAGTAATGATTCACCGTGCACCTTTTGGATCTTTGGAACGTTTTGTAGCTGTACTAATCGAACATTGTGCGGGTCAATTCCCGTTATGGCTTGCACCTGAGCAATTTATCGTCTTGCCAGTTTCAGAAAAATACGAAGAATATGCGCAAAATGTTTTGAATTCGCTAAATAATTCCGATATTCGCGGACTGATAGACTTACGTGACGAGAAAGTGGGCAGAAAAATCAGAGACGCCGAAGTGAAAAAGCTTCCTTATATGTTGATTGTAGGGGAAAAAGAGGTGGAAAATGGCACAGTTTCTGTACGTAAACATGGCTCAGTGGAATTGGGAACAATGACTGCTGAGGCATTTAGAGATATATTAATTAAGGAAATAACCGTTTAATTTTTAAACATTTGGCATTAAAAAGACCCGGTGGTCCAAGACCACCAATGAGAAAGAAAGAACCAGATCACCGCATTAATGAGTTAATCAAGGTACCGGAGGTGCGCTTGGTAGGAGATAATGTGGAACAAGGAGTTTACCCTACGCGCAAAGCGTTAGAGTTGGCTGATGAGTTGGAACTTGATTTAGTGGAGATTTCGCCAAATGCTGTACCGCCGGTTTGTAAGATTATCGACTACAGTAAGTTTGTTTACGAACAGAAGAAGAAACAAAAGGAAATCAAAGCTAATGCAAAACAGACTGTTATTAAAGAAATTCGTTTCGGACCTAACTCTGGTGAGCATGATTTTGAGTTCAAATTGAAACATGCTATTAAGTTTCTAGAAAGTGGAGAGAAAGTTCGCGCTTATGTACACTTCAAAGGTCGCGCTATTGTACACAAGGATCAAGGTGAGATCTTGTTGTTGCGCTTCGCTCAGGCCTTGGAAGACTACGGTAAAGTAGAGCTTTTGCCCAAATTAGAAGGTAAACGCATGTTTTTGACAGTAGCTCCAAAGGCTCCTAAAAAATAATAAGAATTCTAACAGATTGATATAAAATTTATAAGTATTATGCCAAAAGTTAAAACCAATTCCAGCGCAAAGAAACGTTTCAAATTGACTGGAACAGGTAAAATTGCAAGAAAAAACGCTTTCAAAAGCCACATCTTGACAAAAAAGAGCACAAAACGTAAACGTAACTTAACACAAACAAGTTATGTATCTGATGGCGATATGGGCAACGTAAAACGTATGCTTGCTATCGGTAAATAAGTTTTATTCGATTTTATTTAATAATAATTTTTTAACCGGGTACAAGGTTGTAAGTTCATTGAAATACATGACACCTTCTACCAAACTAATTTTAAAAATATGCCACGTTCGGTTAACGCAGTAGCTTCTAGAAGAAGACGCAAAAAAATCCTAGGCCTTGCAAAAGGTTACTTTGGATCACGTAGCAAAGTTTATACTATTGCTAAAAATACAGTAGAAAAAGGTTTACAATACGCTTACCGCGATCGTAAAACCAAAAAACGCGAGTTTAGAGCTTTATGGATTCAACGTATCAACGCTGGAGCTCGTCAACACGGAATTTCTTATTCCCAATTGATCGGTAAATTAAACGCTAAGAATATTGGTTTGAACCGTAAGGTTTTAGCTGACTTAGCTTTAAATAACCCAGAAGCTTTCAAAGCAGTTGTAGACGCAGTAAAATAGAGTTTTTAATCCGTTGTCAATTTGTTAGAGATATTAAAGGAGCCTGTTAGGCTCCTTTTTTTGTTGTAACGGATGCTGTATCTTTTTTGGGACGTTATGTTCCAAGTACCCCTAACACATGCTATATTTCATTTTAGTTCTTATTCCCCAATTATACTTTTGAGGCAATTGACGTAGTATATTACAGCTCATATCCCTTTTAAATCTGAAATTAGGTTTGATTTTTGTTGAACTGTAGAAAATAGAGCATTATGAAACTAAGAACAATTACAGTTGGATTTTCGCTTCTTCTGATCGGAAGCTTGGTGATAGCGGCCAAAGAGCCATTTTCCAAGACTCTAACGAACGATGTGGTTAATCAACAGGGAAAAGTTATCTCGATTGAAGGGGTGAACAATAACCGTACGATAGAGGCCAAAGGAGGAGAGATTGTACAAATAGAAGGAGCTGACAATAAAGTTGTGATTCGTGGCAATGTGAGCAAATTGATTATTGAGGGGAAGGGGAATACGGTGACAGGCAATGACATTGCAACGGTGACGATAGAAGGAGCAGACAATATGGTCCATATTGGTTCAGTAGAGACTGTTCAGATTGAGGGAGTCAAAAATCATGTCCATTATAAGTCTACGAAGAACAAATCCGGTCAGGTAAAAGTGTCTACTGAAGGCGCGGATAATATGGTGATGAAGATGAAATAATGTAAATCATATTTTCATAAAAAATGGTTTCGTATATTATTTACGAAACCATTTTTACGCGAGGTGGTAACTATGGTTTATCTGGATGATCCTCGGGATGACTGCTATTGGCTCTATCACCCTGGGATTGAAATTCCGCTCCAGCTTCGTTTTCTCTTTGTTTTGTAATTGAATAAGGCTTTAGAAAATCTTGATCAAAAGGATGAACTGTCGCAGCCTTCTGAATAATCTCATCGTTCTGATACGTCCGAACACAGGTGCCTTTTACACGTTCCGATTTATAGACGTAAGTTCCCCAAATGCAGAAGAAAAAAATTGATTTTATAGTATCTTTATAATGTGTGAACAAGTCTTCTGTTTTATCAAAATAACTTTTAAACATAAGATGGGACACAATTCCATCAATAGTACAGAATACGGCCATAAATAGTGCAACCATAAAGAAGGTCTGAGCGAAAATATCGCGTTTCTTGATCAGCAAGATGCAGCTATAAATCAAACCCGCTAGTACCAATATATTACCGATTATTTCCAATAATAGTAAAGTTCTGTATAAAAAGGGGGAAACACCTTCCAGCTGATCTGCCGCTTGCCAAGTATTTAAATTAAAGAAGGACTGCTGGAAGAAAAATATACCGGATAGGGTCACTATATTTATAAATAGTACAATAAGCAGTACGATCATCCATCCGCCGATCTGATCGTGATAGATCTCATCATAGGGTTTGATGATAAAAGCTCTGGTTTTATTATACTTTTTAACAATATACCAGATGATGGCTGGCACCAGAAGAACGAATAGGATCAGAATAAACCAATTAACTTCATTGACTGAAGAAGGTGTTCCTAAGCGAGGTATCCCATCTGTTACATATCCGTCATTGTCAAGATAGAAGCCATTATAAAAGATATCATCACGATCCGCAAAATCTGTATAATACTGTTTCAGGTCTTTTTGTTCGACAAAGGGTTCGTGGAAACTTAACGTGTATGCGAGCTTAATACTATCTTGATTTACTTCCAGTGTTTTACCGAAGACATACGCAGTCCGGTCAAAATAACTATTGTCCCTGTAATTGCCAAATTCCTTTTTCCCTCTGTTGACAATATACATTTCGTAGGTTAGATCTGTTGGAAAAGAAAGGCTTAGGGGAGCAATACGATCCTCCATAATCTCTGGGAGCTTTTCATTGATATTTGTTCCCAACAAAGGAATATATTTTTTTGTAGATCCGCTTTCCGTCTTTCCAATGTTCTTTATTTTATACTTTTCGATGATCTCCACAATATTATTCTCCATATCATCTTTGTATTGTATATGGCCAATTTTATTGATCTTCGGGTAGATCTTTGTGTAATACTCCAAGTATTGCTTCTGTATGTCATTTTTGGCGCTACTTTGAAAATAACTGCGCATATCTTCCGCCTCATTTCCAACATAAGTTGTGTGGACATCCAGGGTAGCCTCAAATTTGCCCTCCAGTGTCAACATTTCCTTGACTTTAATATTGCCGGTAACATGCTGCGGTACGTCTATAAGCTTTCCACTACCCATGGTGGAGAGTACTTTCCCATAAGCTGGGAAATACCTGTTTTTGATATCTCCACCCTGATGAGTTATGGTTGGGTCAATATATTGAGAACGTCCACCAATATTAACTTCAATAACCATATGGTTGAAAGCATAGGGCGAGGGGAGTTCTTCCTGCAGGCCTCTATTCTTATAGGTATTGGCTAATACGAGTCCTACATCAATATTCTTGTTTTTGAGCATTGTAGCCAGCAGCATTGATTTATCTTTACAATCGCCGTAGCGCTGGGAAAATACTTTTTCTGGAACATTTGCCCGGTGCGAATATTCTCCCATCTCAATACCCATATAACGTATCTCATTTTGTACAAAGTCGCAGGCTTTTTTCAGGTATGCATAGGACTGTCCATTGGACTCTTTCCAAAGTTGGTTGACGAAGGTTTGCAGTGTACTTGTCGTTGCTATTTGCGGAATGGGATTAATTTTACGGTTCCATTGATCAACTTCCTGCCAGGTTTTAAATTCCGTGCATTGGATATATTTTAAAGGGCTGTACCATGACGGGCTATAATCTTCGTATTGAACCGTTTTGTCCGCCGTCAGCTCCCAGAAGAAATTTGTTGTATTTCCTGTTGACTGTTGCTGCACCTCAGGAGCGCCATTGAAACTCTTAAACTGAAGTTTGCGACCATTTGGTACAATATAGTTGAGATGGACAAGACCTATAGGTTCATAACCCTGTAAGTAGTAGCTGTCGAAAAATTTCTGTTCAAATACTGGATTTACACCTATTATTGAATAAGCAAATACAATCTTGTCGTCTTTACGTAAATCCTCCAAAACATAATGGGCCATTTGACTTCCATTGTAGATAGATCTCGAAAGCTCCGTTTCGGAGGCAAGGAGTTTAAATTTTGCTTGCGGTAGTAGATTAATATCCTTGCCGTTGCGAATAACCTTTAGCTCATGTATTTGAAGTTTTTGAAAATGCGGGTCAAAGGTTACCTGAATTTGTCCCAGATTTTCGATTCCAGTCTGATCAAATAGAACTTTTATGTCCTTATAATATTTTGTTTGGGTAGCCAAGTTTATTTGATGTTCGATTAGCTCGTAGTAATATCCATCACTAATATCATCCAAATTTGGCTTTATGGCCTTTTTTGTAGTGGGCCGGAGCCAAGCTGGCGATGCCGTCTTTTGAATAGTTGTTTGGCTAAAAGACCAGGAAAATGCAGCTAGTACGAGTACAAAGGCAAATAGAAGATGGCTAAATCTTTTCATTAATTTATAATTTAGCGTAAGATAAGTAAAAATTGGAAGCAACGGTAGGCGAATTTAAGAAGTATTAAAAATTCGACTTTAGTTGAGTTTAGGTTATTTAGCAATTAAAAGGGGGAGCAGTATATACCGCTCCCCCTTTTAATTGCTCATTCCAGTAACCTTATAATTTACTTTCTCTTTTTTTCTTTTTCTTAACGACTTTAGGCATTTGAGCTTGCTTTGCTTCATATTGTCTCTCAATATATTGTATAATTTCTGAGGCAATATCTTTTTTTGTCGCTTTCTCAATTCCTTCCAAACCTGGAGATGAATTAACTTCGAGTACTAAAGGGCCTCGATCGGAAGGGATCATATCGACGCCACATACGGTAAGTCCTAACTGCGCGGCAGCAGCAATAGCTGTATCTTTCTCTGCCTTACTTAAACGGATAATCTGTGCGGTACCGCCGCGATGAATGTTTGATCTAAATTCACCCTCTTTCGCCGTGCGTTTCATCGCTCCAACAACTTTGCCGTCAACCACGAATGCGCGAATATCAGAGCCTTTAGACTCTTTGATGAACTCTTGGATCAGGATGTTATTACCCAGGCCGTAGAACGCTTCTATAACAGAAGAGGCCGCTTTTTTGGTTTCGGCAAGTACCACACCGATACCTTGGGTTCCTTCTAATAATTTGATCACTAATGGAGCTCCACCGACCATACTAATCAGGTCGTCCACATCGGAGGCTGTTCGTGCAAATCCTGTAATCGGGAGTCCGATACCTGCCCCGGATAAAATCTGTAGGCATCTCAATTTGTCTCGGGAACGCGTAATGGCTTGACTCGGATTCGCGGAAATGACATCCATCACCTCAAATTGTCTAACGATAGCAGATCCATAGAATGTTACCGATGCTCCTATCCGGGGAATAATGGCATCAATATCACTGAGATCCTGTCCTTTATAATGAATACTGGGTTTACCTTGTTGAATGCCTACATAACATTTGCTGTGATCGATGACAACACATTCGTGTCCTCTTTGTTGTGCGGCTTCTACGAGACGACGAGTTGAGTATAAGCTCTTTACTGTCGATAATACGGCAATTTTCACGATTTGTATATTGAATATATTTTGTGCTAAGATAACAAAATAGCTTGGCTAATTGTTTTTATTTTGCGGAGGCCTTTCTAGAGAGATTTTCCTTGGAAACATCGACCAAAAATCTTTTATACAAAAAGTTTTTTCCCAAAAGCATGGGATAGGTCATCTGGGATCGGTTTCTAAAGGATATCTTAATGCTAAATACCTGGTTATATAATGCTGCTGTAGTGCGGATATAAAATCGCTTTTCTTCTTGACCAAAAGAGCTTTTAACTAATTTTGCTTTATAAAGTTTTAATTTTAGCGTTTTTGTCTCTTCGGTTTCAAAATTAATGATGAGTTCACAGATGATCCAGTCTTGACCATCTTCGTTAACTATCTCGTAAGAGTTACAATGCAAGACCGAAGAAGTCGCTCCCGTATCAACCTTTGCTTCTATACCAAATATTCCCAGTTCAGGTAAATCAAGGGTCTCTTTCCAACCTACGAGAAGTTTTTCTTTCATGTATAGCAAATTGAAAAAACATCCCTTGCGTCGCCTATAAGCACGAGACAAGGGGTGTTTTTTTATTCGTAAATAAATTCTCCGTAGGGAGAGGTTATTGTTACTTTTTTAACGGCGGATTCTTCTACGCGGCCGATGATTTGAGCCGGAATGCCAAATGACTCTGAAATAGCGATGATATCCGATGCAATTGATTCAGGTACATATAATTCCATGCGATGTCCCATATTGAATACTTTGTACATTTCTTTCCAGTCTGTATTGGATTCTTTCTGTATTAATTCAAAAAGAGGTGGGATTGGGAAAAGATTGTCTTTGATAACGTGCACATTATCAACGAAGTGTAAAACCTTTGTTTGCGCTCCACCTGAGCAATGTACCATTCCGTCGATTTGTGAACGATATTTGTCCAGTATTTGTTTGATAACAGGCGCATAAGTACGCGTCGCTGAAAGAACAAGCTTACCCGCAGTTATTTTTTCTCCTGTTTCAACTTCGATTTCATTGGTGAGGTCCTGACTCCCAGCGAAAACTAAATTGTAAGGAACAGCAGGATCGTACGCTTCAGGATATTTTTCAGCTACTTTTTTGTTAAATACATCATGACGTGCGGAAGTTAGTCCATTGGAACCCATTCCGCCATTGTACGCCTGTTCATAGGTTGCTTTTCCATTCGATGCCAATCCAACAATTACATTGCCGCCTTTGATGCGATGATTTGAAATGACGTCTTCACGTTTCATACGACAGGTCACCGTACTATCAACAATGATGGTACGAACAAGGTCGCCAACGTCGGCAGTTTCACCCCCTGTAGAATAGATGCCAATGCCCAAATTCCGAAGTTCAGATAGAATCTCTTCCGTGCCATTGATAATTTCGGCGATCACCTCTCCAGGAATAAGATTTTTATTTCTACCAATCGTTGAGGATAAAAGAATGTTATCGATGGCTCCCACACAAAGCAAGTCATCAATATTCATGATAATTGCATCTTGTGCAATACCTTTCCAAACTGAAATATCACCGGTTTCCTTCCAGTATACGTAAGCCAATGAAGATTTGGTACCAGCACCATCCGCATGCATAATATTACACCAGTCTGGATCTCCACCCAAAATATCTGGAATTATTTTGCAAAATGCTTTGGGAAACAGGCCCTTATCTATATTTTTTATCGCATTGTGCACATCCTCTTTCCCTGCGGACACGCCTCGTTGATTGTATTTTAAATCTGACATCTTAGGGCAAAAATAAGCAATAGGACTGAATTAACGAACCTAATTCGTGCAATTTAATCACTTATTATTATGCGCCAATGTTGAATTAGATTTTCGAGATTACTTTTTGCATTGGCTGGACTTGTGCTAGGTAAGCATCTGTACTTAATGTCTTCTCTTTTGCTGAAATGCTTTAAATACAAACTGTACGCTTTTTGTCCGTTGAAAATAATTTGTGTGATTGCGGGATAAGTTTGCAGTAACTCGTCAATTGGATTCGGAACTTCATTTTGTATGGCTAAATCCATGCTGCCGGGGCGAGAGGCTTCTGCACAAACATCCCAAAGACCGATGTTGTTTTCGAGTAAAAGTTCCACATTCTCCTTATAGCCTGTTTTTTCTGGTACATTGAATAAATATTTGATTACTTTCCAGAATCGATTTTGTGGGTGTGCATAATATTCATTTTCTGCTAAAGACTTATCTCCAGGCAAAGAGCCAAGGATGAGGGTTTCTGTCGCAGAGTTTACTAAAGGAAGAAAGGACTTTTTGCGCATGATCAAAAATAATCATTTTAAATTTTCATTTGAAATATGAAAAATATTATAGTATATTTATGATATTAAAATGATATCAAATATATATTAACGAATTATGGAAAAACTAATTAAACCAATGTCAGGCTATTTAGCTTTATTGATAGCTGTTGTCTCGTTTGTGGCAGCTATATTTTCATTTGCAAGCGTAGAAGAAAGTTCGCTGTATGTTGTATTGGGGGTTGTATTGATGATTGCTACTTTTTTCATTTTAAAGGGATTGATGATTATTAATCCAAACCATTCCCGTGTGTTGAATTTCTTCGGAAAATATGTAGGTACCGTTAAGGAAAATGGTTTGTTTTTTGTCAATCCGTTGTATTCGACGATTAAAATAAGTCTTCGTTCGGATAATCTGCAAGGACAGACGCTGAAAGTAAATGACAAGATGGGAAACCCAATTGAGATTGGGGCAGTGATCGTGTGGCAAGTGGGTGACACGTATAAAGCTGCTTATGATGTGAGTAATTATACATCTTATGTACGCACGCAGAGTGAAGCAGCAGTAAGACATTTGGCTGGAAGCTTTCCGTATGATAACTTGGAAGATGAAGGTGCTGAAATAACCTTACGGGAGGGAGGAGATACCGTAAACCATATTCTTGAGCAGGAGTTGTCGGATCGTTTGGCGCCAGCTGGCGTTATTATTAAGGAAGCAAGAATCAGCCATTTGGCCTACGCGTCAGAAATCGCTGGTGCGATGCTTCAAAGACAACAGGCGGCAGCAATTGTGGCCGCAAGGGCAAAGATCGTAGATGGTGCAGTTGGGATGGTGGAAATGGCCTTGCATAAATTGTCTGAGAAAGATATTGTAGAGTTGGATAACGAGAAAAAAGCAGCAATGGTCAGCAATTTAATGGTTGTACTCTGTGGAGAGAAAGCAGCGACACCAATTGTAAATACAGGTACTTTGTACCAATAAACGAAATGAAATGGCGGATAAGAAAAACTTTATGCTACGCTTAGACGACCAAATGTACAAAGCATTGGAAAAATGGGCTGCAGATGAGTTTAGAAGTGTTAATGGGCAGATAGAATATCTTTTACATAAGGCACTGCAAGAAAATAAAAGATTGGGCACGGAAAAAAAGGCTGCCGACAAGAAATAGAAAAGAGTAAGGAATGAAATCTGTACCTTTGGCTTCATAATTGACAAAGCCAAAGGTACTTTTTATTTTAAAGTTTAACGAAAAAAGATGAATGTTAATCCAGCGTACAAGTTATTGGTCGTGAGTACAAGTACGATCTATGGTAGTGAATTTTTAGCTTATATTAAACAGGAATTTGTCGAATTTATTCAGTCAGACGAATTGCTATTTGTCCCTTTTGCGAGACCTTCAGGAATTTCCTTTGATGCTTATACCGCTAAGGTACAAGAAGCCCTGAAAGATGAGGGCGTGACGGTTAGGGGGCTCCATGAGTTTGACAATATGAAGAAGGCTATTCAGGATGCTAAAGCTATTTTTATTGGTGGAGGAAATACATTTTTACTCTTAAAAACGCTGTATGATCTGGATTTGGTTCCGCAACTGCGCGTACAAGTAGCAAAGGGGATTCCATATGTCGGTACATCCGCAGGGTCTAATTTGACCGGACTAACAATTGGAACCACGAATGATATGCCTATTGTTTATCCTGCTTGCTTTGAGGCGCTTGGTTTTTTACCCTTCAATATTAATCCGCACTATTTGGACCCAGATCCAAATTCCACACATAAAGGAGAGACAAGAGAAACACGAATTCAGGAATTCCATCAATTGAATAGCCAACCTGTCATCGGTTTGCGTGAAGGTAGCTGGTTGCACGTAAGTGACGGGAATATTATACTGCAAGGCGGTTTAACAGCACGGTTGTTTAGGGCAGGTATTGAGCCTGTAGAGCTAGTACCTGGATTAATTAATTTTTAAGCTATTGTAAAGTCTAACAGCAGCCTCAGCAGTATGCCCTGCCAAATACAAGGGGAAAGGGACTTACGATTGGCGTTAAGCAATTTGCCATAGAAAAATAGTTGTTCAGATTGTTGAAAATAATACAAAATAAGCTACTTTTGCGCTAAATCCATTAAAATTTTCTTCCAATGGAACAAAATTCAGCATTACACCCAGCCGATATCGCGGAAGAAATATCGCGTTTAAGTAAGGGAGAACAACATCAACAGTTTATGGACTATCCTTTGGAGGATAGATTGGAGATCTTTTCATTTTTTGAAATGGATGTTCAATATACGTTGATCAAATCAATGACGGAACATGAACTGTCCGAATTGCTGAATAATTTGAAGCCGGATACGCGTAATGAATTGCTGTCTGAGCTGCCTGATGATCTGATCAAGTACCTTATCAATCTATTGAATGAACGCGAAAAGCAGATGGCTTTGGAGCTTATCGGATATAAAGAGGATAGTATCGCTCGGCTGATGACGCCAATGTATGTTCAGGTGCGCCCTTATTATACCGTCGATGATGTCTTTCGGCATATCAAGGTTTTTGGAAGGAAGGCCGAAACGCTTAATTTTATTTATGTAGTTGATGAGAAAAACGTATTGATCGATGACTTGAAAATTGGTCAATTACTGCTATCGGATTCTTCTACCAAAATTTCCGACTTAATTGACTACAACTTTGCTGCGATTAAGGCGTCTACACCCATGGAAGAGGCATTTGAAATTTTTCAAAAATATGACCGAAGTGCTTTGCCTATCATTACAGAAGCCGGCGTATTGGTCGGGATTGTGACATTTGATGACGTGTTGGATCGAATTGAAGATCGGGATACCGAAGATATTCAGCGATTTGGAGGTATGGAAGAATTGGATCTGGCTTATACCAAAACTCCTTTGTTGCAATTGATTCAAAAAAGAGCCGGCTGGTTAATCATCTTGTTTTTTAGCGAAATGCTTACAGCCTCTGCAATGGGCTTTTTTGAAGGGGAATTGGAAAAGGCGGTTGTGCTGGCTCTATTTGTTCCTTTGATTATATCCAGTGGCGGTAATTCGGGGTCGCAGGCGGCCTCTTTAATTATTCGTGCAATGGCTTTAGGTGAGTTAAAGCTTAAAGATTGGTGGTACGTGATGAAACGCGAAGTTTCTTCCGGTTTAATCTTAGGTGGGATATTAGGTTCTATCGGATTTCTACGGATATTGGCCTGGCATTTTCTTGGCCTATATGACTACGGTCCTTATTGGATTTCAATTGGTTTTACGGTTGCGGTTTCCTTATTGTTTATTGTTTTATGGGGGACTTTGTCGGGATCGTTTATTCCATTTATCCTACGTCGGTTTGGATTGGATCCAGCGACAGCATCAGCGCCGTTTGTAGCAACGCTGGTGGATGTTTCCGGATTGATTATCTATTTTACTGTTGCAGCATTCTTTCTGCATGGAAAACTACTGTAGTGGAGGGATACAAAGAGGTAGACAGAAAGCTGAAAACGCATTGTCTTGTTTATAAATTAAGTCTGCGGTATAACTTTTCCTTTACCCCCCCTTTTTGCGCAACATAAATTCCCTTTTTGCCAGAAAACAAAAATGCAACTATACAGGCGATTGCTATAAATAAAATTGGTTGAATACCAAATAATTCGTACCCCATGACAACACAGGCGAGCGGGGTATTTGTCGCGCCTGAAAATACCGCTACAAAACCCATGGCAGCCAGCAGGCTGACGGGAAGTGGAATAATAGTGCTTAATGCACTACCTAAAGTTGCCCCGATAAAAAATAACGGGGTGACTTCTCCGCCTTTAAACCCGGCCGAAAGGGTGAAAGTCGTCAAAAGTAATTTGATAATAAAATCATAATAGTTCGACTGATCAACAAATGCATTCTGAATCATCGGGATGCCAAGTCCAATATAGCTGCTGCTGTGAAATAAGGTAATGATAAGTACCAAAATAATACCGCCAATCACAGGCCTAAATAGCGTATACTTAATTCGTTTGAATTGAAGGCTAAAGAAATCGCTGGTAAATGTAAAAAGCCATGCTGTAATGCCGAATAGAATGCCTGCGGCAAGGCTAAATCCAATATTGGTCAAGGACAGCATTGGAATAACATCATGAATTGGATAATGGGTGTGTGGAATATTCCATAATTGACAGCTGAAGTTCGCAAAATAGGCGGTAAATAAACAGGGTAGGATACCGAAATATCTTTTTTTGCCAATCAGTAGGACTTCCAAGCCGAATATCGTTCCGGCGAGCGGGGTCCCAAACACAGCGGCGAATCCTGCAGTGATGCCGATCGAAATTAAGATGCGACGTTCAGTTTTATCGAAGTCAAACCAGCGATTAAGCTGATCGGAAACTGCTCCACCGATCTGTACAGCGGTTCCTTCACGACCTGCAGAACCTCCAAACAGATGTGTAAGTAAAGTTCCGAATAGGACAAGAGGCGCCATGATAAGCGGAATGCGGCGTTGGGGATGAAGGTATTCTTCAATCAGCAGGTTATTTCCTTTGCTTGATGGATTGCCCCAATACTTATAGGACAATGCTATGGCAAATCCCGCCAGGGGAAGTCCATAAATTATCCAAGGATGAGCTTCTCGGTACTGCGTTACCCAATTGAGGGAAAAGAGAAAAAACGCACAAATAGAGCCTACGATGAAACCTATCGCGCTACAGGAGATAAGCCATTTAAGAAAAAAATGAAGGTTGCTTTGATTTGAATGTGTTATAGCCATAAGTCTACACTTTATATAAAATTGTTGTTTTATACTAAAATAGTAGACGTCATCAGCTTATTAAGGCGGTTAAGGGCAGACATCATTGCCATATCTATTTCAAATCTACAAAAAACGAATGATAATAGCAACCCAGCCTGCGATCATCAATAATCCACCGAGCGGGGTAATTGGGCCAAGAAACTTTAGATTCTTTTTCCAGTATTCAGCAAACGATAGAAAATATATACTTACCGAGAATAAAAGAGTTCCCAGTGTGATCAGATAAAATGCGACTCGTTCAGACTGAAGCTCAAAGTGGAAATTGAATCCTAGAATCAATAGGGTTAGCGCAGCATACATTTGATAGCGAACGCCGACCTCAAAGGATTCCAGTTTTTCAGCTGATAGGATTTTTTTGAATGCATGGGCTCCAAATGCACCTAGGATAATAGCGAGGCCGCCAAATAGGGCGGCTGTGATGATGACAAGGTTTTGCATGCCTAAATTTACTAAATTGCGGGTTTAATCATATCAATATGGAGGATTCCATAATCAGGGTAGGGCTCGGAGATTTGTTTAAACCCTAATTTTTCATAAAAGGATTTTAAATGAAATTGAGCACCTATCTGTATCTCGCCTTCACCAAATTCTTTATAGAGAGATTTGATGGAATGAATCATTAATTGTTGACTCAAACCGGTTCCGCGGGCTTGCTCAGCAACAATGACCCGACCGATGGAAGCCTGCGGATAGGAGAGACCAGGGGGAACTAATCTCGTGTATGCAATGATATCATCATTGTGTTCTGCCCAAAGATGGAGACAAGAAAAGTCCTTATCGTCCAATTCAGGATATAAGCATTCTTGTTCCAAAACAAAAACTTCCATTCGAAGCTTTAAGATACGATACAGTTCTTTATTGTTGAGTTCATCAAACTTCTTGAGGTTCCACTGAAAATCCATCATTAAAATAAAAAAAGAGTCAAATTAAATCGATATATCAGGGAAGACATACCCGATTTAATTTGACTCGAGTGATTTGAAAACTTTTATGCGAGAAGACTTTTAACGACTTCAGAAATTGTTTTGCCATCAGCTTGTCCTGCAAGCTTTTGATTTGTCGCGCCCATTACTTTACCCATATCTTTAATGGAAGAAGCCCCTGTTTCAGCGATAATTGCTTTGACGACGGTCTCAACTTCTTCTTTACTTAACTGTTTGGGTAGGTAAGCCTCAATTACTTTTTCTTCCTCGACTTCAATTTCATACAGATCTTCACGGTTTTGAGTCTTATAAATTTCAGCAGATTCGCGACGTTGTTTGACAAGTTTTTGTAACACTTTAATCTCCGCCTCCTGGCTAAGATCTTCTGCATGACCTTTTTCTGTTTTCGCTAAGAGGATAGCTGCTTTGATCGCACGCAAACCACGTAATTTTGCCGTGTCTTTTGCGATCATTGCCGCTTTAATGTCTTGATTTATTTGTATTTCTAATGACATGATATTTAAATTATTTTCGATTGACAAGTGTGCCTGTAGCCTGTGCTGTAGGCATGATTAAGAGATCGTTTATATTGACGTGTGCAGGTCTGGTAATGACGAAAAGAATCGTTTCGGCAATATCTTTACCTGTTAGAGGTTGTACACCATTGTAAACATTTTTAGCTCTTTCTCGATCTCCATGAAAACGAACTTCCGAAAACTCAGTCTCTACCATTCCGGGGTCAATAGAGGTTACTTTAATGCCTTGCGTAAGCAAATCAATACGCATCGCTTTAGTCAGCGCATCAACGGCATGCTTGGTGGCACAGTACACATTTCCATTCGGATAAACCTCTTTTCCCGCAATGGATCCTAAATTAACAATATGAGCACCGTTTTCAGTATCCATAAGGGGTATCACAGCTTTACTTACATACAATAAGCCTTTGATATTGGTATCAATCATTCTGTCCCAATCGCCGATATCACCATCTTGAATAGGTTCCAATCCTTGACTCAGGCCAGCATTGTTGATGAGAATATTTATTTTTTTCCATTCGGGGGGCAAACCTTCAATTTGGTTTGCAACTTGCTCAGCATCTCGGACATCAAGTTCAAATATATGGATCTGGATAGTCGGGTAGGCCGCAAGTAGCGTATCTCTTAATGTTTCTAAACGGTTTAACCTGCGCGCGCAAAGTAAAAGATTGTACCCCTCTTTCGCTAAAACTTCGGCACAAGCCTGACCGATGCCGGAACTTGCTCCTGTAATAAAAACTGTTTTAGTCATATATTGTAACTAGTTGGTATTTAAAATTTAATCAGATTTTCCCTAAAAAACAGCGCCTCGGTCACCCTATTTTGTAGCAATATAGATGGTACAGATGCCAAACGTCTGTGGTCTAACAATAGTTTCATTAAAACCAGCTCTTTTGTTTATGGCAACGAACTTTTGACCATCCGGAAACTGAGCAACCGATTCGGGTAAGTATTCATAGGCGCTGGAATCCTTTGAAAAGAATTTTCCGATGGTAGGCGTGATAAATTTGAAATAAAAATTATACAATTGTTTAATGGGGAACTTCTTCGGATTCGAAAATTCTAAAATAACCGCTTTCCCACCAGGCTTTAATACGCGGTATATATCCGATAAGCCCTTTTCCAGATTTTCAAAATTGCGGACACCAAATGCTACAGTAACTGCGTCGAAGGTATTATCTTCGAATTGAAGCCGCTCAGAATCTCCTAACTGAACTTCAAATTGATTCGCTAATCCCTTGCTTGCAATCTTTTTCTTGGCGACTTCAAGCATGCCTTGGGAGATATCGACACCAATAATCTTTTTTGGATTCAAGATTTTAATTGATTCCAGTGCAAAATCACCAGTTCCTGTCGCTACATCCAACATCAGTTGCGGTTTTATGGACTTTAAGGAATTGATGGCTTTTTTACGCCATATAATGTCAATACCCAAAGACATGAAATGGTTTAAAAAATCATAGGAATGCGAGATATTGTCAAACATATCTGCTACCTGTTTCTTCTTCCCATCGTTGGTGTCTTTGTAGGGTTTTAGTGTTGAGGAATCGTGCGTCATTTTACAAATATACAATATATGAATATTTTTTGGTGCTAAAAAAGGGATTTGTTTTCATATCAAAGTCAGTTTATTTTGATGGTAGTGGAGGATATTGATTTGTTTTTGACCATTTTGCTTATCCACAACAGTTTAAGTTATTAACATTTTTTAAGATATTGATTTTGAGTGGTAAATTTTTATTTTCAACATCTTTTCAACAGTAGATGTTGAAAACTAATCCTGTAAATCTGTGTCCTTCAAAGCTTTTTGGGGGTTCGGATCTGATCGTCGAATTTCGTTGTTTGTAAATCCTCATGGTGGTGAATTTTATTTTTTATACATTTGTTATCCTATCTCAATTTATAAGGATAGCAAAGCTATATTTCTGATATAATATCATGATGAACGACAGTAATTTTGAAGCGAATAACACGGATAATAACAAACGGGGTAATTATGGCGAACGTCGTACCAAGTTAAATAATTTGGTAAGCGGTTTGGGTAAGCTTCCGCCGCAGGCAGTGGACCTTGAAGAAGCTGTCCTGGGTGCTTTGATGCTGGAGAAAAATGCACTGAGTGAAATTATTGATATTCTAAAACCGGAATCGTTTTACAAAGAATCACATCAAAAGATCTTTGAAGCGATTTTTGGCCTCTTTCAAAAGACTTCTCCAATTGATATATTGACAGTTACCTCGGAACTTAGACGGATGGGGGCTCTTGAAATGGTCGGCGGTGCCTATTATATTACGCAATTGACAGACCGTGTGGTTTCGGCAGCTAATATTGAGTATCATGCCCGTATTATTTCTCAAAAATATATTCAGCGTGAGCTTATTAAGGTTTCTACCGAAATTATCAATAGTTCATATGACGAAACATCAGATATCTTCGATCTGTTGGATCATGCCGAAAAAAGTTTGTTTGATATCGCGCAAAACAACTTGCGGAGAGATTCGAGAAAGATGGATGATATCATGCGCGAGGCGATTTCTAATCTTGAAATGCTACGGGATCGTACAGATGGGCTGACAGGTGTGCCTTCGGGTTTAACAGCCTTGGATCGTATGACTTCAGGTTGGCAGCCTTCTGATCTTGTTATTATTGCAGCACGTCCAGCGATGGGAAAAACTGCATTTGTACTTTCTGTCGCGCGCAATGCCGCCGTTGAGCATGGTAAAGCAGTTGCCGTATTCTCGCTGGAGATGTCATCCGTTCAACTTGTCAATCGTCTAATCGCTGGGGAAACCGAAATTGAGCAAGAGAAATTGAAGAAAGGAAATCTTGCTGATCATGAATGGCAACAATTGCATTCGAGAATTGGTCGTTTAACTGATGCGCCTATTATTATTGATGATACGCCTGCATTGAACGTGTTCGAATTTAGAGCAAAATGTAGACGTTTAAAAGCGCAATACGATATCCAGATGGTGATCGTCGATTACTTGCAGTTAATGCATGGAAAAGCAGAGGGTAAAGGCGGGGGGAACCGGGAACAAGAGATTGGTAGTATTTCTCGTGCGTTGAAGTCTGTAGCTAAGGAGTTAAATATCCCTGTACTAGCATTATCGCAATTGAGCCGTGCAGTAGAGTCAAGACCGGGGAATAGTAAACGTCCTATGTTGTCCGATTTACGGGAGTCTGGTTCTATTGAGCAGGATGCGGATATGGTTCTTTTCTTATATAGACCCGAATATTATGGCTTGACAGAAGATGAAGAGGGGCGTCCTACTGCGGGAGTCGGTGAAGTTATTATTGCAAAACACCGTAATGGAGAGACCGGTATTGTTCCGCTTCGCTTTGTGGGTAAATTTGTGAAGTTTGTGGATTTAGAAGATGAGTTTTCTGGTATGGGCGGAGGAGATGGATTCGGTGATGCACCGGCTACATTTTCTGCTTCGGCCTTGAATCCGTCGCCAAACTTTGCTGATGACTTTAGTGCTGGAGGGTTTAGTGGTGGTATTACTATGCCGTCCCGCATGAACGACATGCCTGATGATGCGCCATTTTAGTGCTTAATTTTACGTAAATATTCCTAATAATAGAGAAAACCGAATGATTTAAATTCGGTTTTTTCGTTTACGGCGTCCGGCTTGTTCTCGCTAGTAAAATAAGGTTATTATCCATTTTCAACGTGATTTTTTAAGCGTATACGGAAAATAAATGTTTTATATCTAAACGAATAAAAGGGCGTAATGTTTTTGTCGTTTTGATTGTGTTTATTTTAAATAAAATCAGAACTTTGCGCCATTGGATGTGTACACAATTTATTAGGATAGCAATTTTTGGATAAAAGATTGTGAACAGCTTTTGATAATGACCGGAAACAAGAAGATAACCACTATTTATTTTGGATCGATAAAACCGGATTCTATTGTGCTATTCATAACGAAAACTTATAAAATGTTTAGATGAGGATAACGTTACTTTGTATAGGGAAAACGGATGATAAATATCTGATTGAAGGTATTGAAAAGTACATTAAACGATTAAAGTTTTATGTGAACTTTAGTATTCTGGTGATACCGGACATCAAAAATGTCAAGAATCTTTCTACTGAGCAGCAGAAAGATAAGGAGGCTCTTTTGATCCTGAAACAAGTGCAGCCGCAAGATTTGGTCGTTCTGTTGGATGAACATGGAAAAGAGTTTCGCTCGTTGGAGTTTTCTGCTTATTTGGAAAAAATGATGGTGCAAAGCGTTCAACATCTAGTATTTATTATTGGAGGCCCGTACGGGTTTGACCAAAAAATTTATGATCGGGCAAATGCAAAAATTTCATTGTCCAAGATGACATTTTCACATCAAATGATTCGTTTATTTTTTACAGAACAGCTTTATCGTGCGTATTCTATCATGAAGGGGGAGCCTTATCACCACGAATAATATGGAAAAAAGTCCGTAACTTCATCATAAATAAAAACAAGCTTATGAATTTGCCCAACAAACGAGATTATCACTATAAAAGTGACGAAGGAGAGAAAAATAGCCAATTGAATAAATACATTATGATTGCTTGTATTATCATAGTAATCGCATTGGCATTTTTTTTCGCATAGCTTCATATCCTCCAAACGGATGAAGTAAAAGAAATAAATCTCTTACTTAATACCCGTATGGAGGATATTAGCAGATGATTTTAATAGAATTTAATGGAATTGTTTAAGCAAGAACGCTTAATTTTTTGGAGAAGGTTGATCGGTTTTGCGCGCTCTTTTTGGGCTTGTGTTGTTTACGAACCCCCAGTTGGTCATATAGAATGACAAAGGATTAATCTCTAATAGTTTTTTCATTTTTTCTTTTTTTACCATATAATAATTTATTGATTCAATATATTTTATCAATAATCGAGCCAAACTAGATTCTGTGTCATGTTTAAACAAAGTATAGGAAGTACCTTTAGTAAAAATAGTTGAAAGGATGGTTTTTAGGCTAATATAAAAAACGCAGCCCAGTTGAGGAGGGCTGCGCTGAATCGAATATTTATTTTTTATCAATTTTATACAATTTTCCGATATCTGTTATCGCGTACAGTGCACCATCTTGGCCCTGCGTGATATCTCTAAATCGCTGACCTTCATTGCCTAGAAGACGTTCTTCGCCAACAACCTTGTTATCCTTAAGTATAATTCTGGCAATGTGCATGCTGCTCAAACCACAAATAAAGAGATTGTTCTTCCATTCTGGAATATTTTGTCCGGTATAGAATGTAATGCCACTAGGAGAGAGGACTGGATCCCAATAATAGACCGGTTGTTCCAGGCCGTCTTTTTGTTGTATACCCGCACCAACTTTATCGCCTTTATACTCTATACCATAGGTAATGGTTGGCCATCCATAATTCTTTCCCGCTTCAATTCTGTTCAGCTCGTCGCCGCCCCGCGGACCAAATTCGGTTTCCCAAAGATCGCCAGTTTCCGGGTGTAAAGCGAGTCCCTGAGGATTGCGATGTCCATAACTGTAAATTTCCGGACGGACATTTGACTTGCCTATAAATGGATTTCCTGGAGCAGGCTGTCCATCAGTAGTGATCCGTAAGATCTTGCCTAATGCAGCATTTAGATCTTGCGCTAATGGTCTTGTAACCAAATCAGATCTTTCACCCGTACTTAAAATAATGTTTCCTTCTTTATCAAAGATAATACGGCCACCATAATGCAGATTCCCCTTATGAGCCGGAGTAGCTTGATAGATAACCTTAGCACCTTCGATCGATTTCTCGTCTGCTGACAGTTTTCCCTTTGCAACAGCCGTCAACGTGCCGGCAGCGGTATTATCAGAGAAAACCCAATAAATCATACGGTTTGATTCGAATTTTGGATCAAGGCGTAATCCCAAAAGCCCACCTTGTCCACTGCTATTGACTTGAGGTAAACCTTTAATTGGTTCACTTAACTTACCGTCCGCCGTTGCAATGCGAAAATCACCTTCTTTTTCTGAGATTAATAGTCGGCCATCAGGCAGCGCAGTTATACCCCAAGGAGATTTTAATCCCTCGGCAATTACTTTACCCTCAAATGGCGTGCTTGTCTTTGCACCCTGGATTCTCGTTTGTCCAGCAAATGCTGGTTTATAACTTGTGTTTGCCTTTTGTGTTTCAACCGGAGGGTAGCTTGTTGTGTCAGTTGCAGCATTTGTACTGCTATCCGAACTTGAATTTGAATTCGCATGGTTGGAATTACATGCGGCTAATCCTAAAGATACTGTTAAGAGGCTTATTGTCAGTTTGGTTTTCATTATCTGTGAGTTGTTTTTTGGTCTGATTATCTGCTTGAAGATATTAAAAATTAATGAAATATTATTTTACAGAATGTAATAATATAAATATATAACTCATATTAATCAGAAAGGGAGGGTGCCAGCCAGCCAATAGTTTTAAGTATTAAAAGAGTTATTTTTCCGCCAGGCAGTGTTTTACGATTCGATGGAGTTCAGTTTCTTTGTTTACATAATAATCACTTATGTCTAGAATCGTGTTTGTATTTAAATTGTAGATACACACGGGTACATAGTTAGGCTGGGCAGATGTCTCGAAAGTTTTAAAATAATCTGCACTTTCCTGAATACTTGAAAATTCTTTGGATTCACAATGTTGTGTATCCTGATTGTAAGCAATGGTTATAAAGTTCTTTTTCATTGTACTAGCCTTTTTATCAACATAACGAAGACCAGGAAGTAAAAGTTTTAAAAATCATTGCCTTTTATTTGTTAAACACTGATGTGGCTTGCGGCTATTGGTTGTCCAAAAAATATTTTCGCTTTACTTTCAAAGTCTGTCGGATCATCTGTCGTATAGAAAGCCAATTGCCCATTTTGGGAACAAAGTGTTTCAATTTCCTGATGACGATGGAGATAGTCCCTTAAGCTATTTGCAACAATTGGACCCTGAGAAATGATATTGATATAGCTTGGTGTATATTTTTTGATTACGGGCAGCAATAATGGATAGTGGGTACAGGCAAGCACAATGGTGTCGATCTGATCGGACTGTTGTAAAAGTTCCCGAATATCTTTTTCTACAAAGTAATGAGCGCCTTCTGTATTGATTTCGTTATTTTCTACTAAAGGGACCCAAAATGGGCAGTCGTGTTGAAAAACTTCTATTTCTGGATTGAATTTGTGTATTTCTATTTTATAGGATTCAGATTTTACCGTTCCCGTAGTAGCTAAAATCCCGATCTTATTCGTTTTCGTAAAATTGTGTACAATTTCGGTAGTTGGTCTGATGACGCCGAGGACTTTTTTTCCAGTGGGAAGATCATGCTGTTGAATAGTCCTTAATGCTTTTGCTGAAGCAGTGTTACATGCCAGAATAACAAGGTTACAACCCAGATCAAATAGTTTAAAAACACATTGTTTGGTATAGTTATAAACGGTTTCAAAGGACCGTGTACCATAAGGGACCCGAGCATTATCTCCTAAATAGATATAATCATACTGAGGTAAAAGATGTTGAATTTCCTTAAATACGGAGAGTCCTCCGTAACCGGAGTCAAAAATACCAATCGCACCTGGTTTTGATAAATTATCCATAACACAATGTTATAAGTTCTTCCACTTATAACATTGTGTTATAAGTTTCAGCTTTATTGAAGCAAAGATGGCTTCTCTTTATAAATTTTCCAAATTAATTCGCCAAATAATGTATTTGTCCAAGCAAACCAATGTCTTGTGAATTTTTTAGGATCGTTTTTATGAAAAGATTCATGCATAAATCCAGTTCCACCGTGCGTATTGACCAATGTTTTAATGCAATTGCGAATCTCGTCATCATTTGTCGAAGTTTGCGCTCGCATAATAATGGACATCGGCCAGATCATATCTCTTCCTATGTGAGGTCCGCCAATGCCTTCTGCTGCTGTTCCTTTAAAAAAGAATGGATTTTTATCAGACAAAACAAAGTTACGCGTACGTTGATAAACTTCGTTATTTAGATCGACAGCCCCTAAATAAGGTAGAGCCAGTAAACTCGGAATATTTGCATCATCCATCATAAGATGGCTGGAAAAACCGTCTACCTCAAAGGCATATATCCGGCCTAGTGTCGGATGGTCGATAATACCATATGTATTGACCGCTGTTTCGACTTCATTCGCCAGCGTTTCCATTTTGGCAGCGAGTTCATGTTCATTTTTAACCTTTTTCAAAATTTCGGCAGATTGTCTAAGACTAACGATCGCAAATAAATTGGATGGAATAAGAAAGGAGAAAATGGTAGAATCGTCTGATGGTCTAAAACTGGAGCAGATCAAACCAACTGGATTTACTGGGTATCCGTAGCCATCTACCTGTAATGTATCGGAGCCTCTGGAGGTTGTACGTTCAAATTTGTATGGGCCCAGACTATCTTTGCGCTGTTGCTCAACGAATGTCTGATATATTTTATGTTGCGCTTCTAACCATTCTTCATTAAATGGACTGCTGTCATTCGTTTCTTTCCAATAATGATAAGCTAATCGAATTGGATAACACAATGAATCGATTTCCCATTTTCGTTCATGGATTCCAGGTTTCATATTTGTGTGATCACTGAACCATTCGCCTTTCTTTGTTGGATCATTGTAAAATGCATTGGCATAGGGATCAATGTTGATGCATTTACTCTGTTTTTGGATTAGGCCAACAATAAGATCCTGAAGCTTTTTGTCCTTTTTCATAAAAGGGAGGTATGGCCATACCTGCGCACTGCTATCGCGCAACCACATGGCATCAATATCCCCTGTAATTACATAGGTGTAATTTCTTCCGTTTTGGACATAGGGAAATACAGTCGTGTCTAGGGTATTCGGAAAGCAGTTGTTAAATAACCAGGCCAGTTCCTTATTTTTAACATTTTTCTGAAATTCTACAATGGCATCTTCGATGACCTTGCTCGAGAAAAGTCTTTTCTCTTTACTTGTCCGTACAGTGGGAAAAGAATGTTCTTGAGCAAATGAAAATTTGCTTGTAAGTGCACCCGCGGTTAACAGGCTTGCGTTTTGGATAAATGTTCTGCGTTTCATGCTTGCTAGGACTGATTTTTATGTTATAAGGTTATTTACTAAAATGCAAGATATAAATATTTTTGAATAAAAGGAATAGCAAATACGATTTAGCATTATAAAATTGACTGAACATAGGAATAAAGTCATTTTTATTCGGTTAATTTGCGTTTAGGAATGCATTTTGCTAGAAAAAATAATCTTTGAAATAATTTTATGAGGCTTAATATAACAAAAAATAATAATTTACTCCGAATTGTGCTGGCAAGCATGGGGGTAGGTATTTCCTTCGGCGGTTTTGCCCAGATTAAGAGTCAGCCTTATTCGTATCATTTTTATCAAAAAATGAACGATGCGGTTTATTCTACTGAAACGAGGATGCACACTGCTGCTAAACCATTCGTCATCAAAGACTCTTTATTGTTAGCCAAGTTTGATTCAATCCAATCCAATAAGCCTGTTTCTTCGTCAAATTGGTTTATGCGTAAGATTTTTAATGAACATCTGGTGCAGGTTGAGAAAGAAGATTATACATTCTATGCTGATTTTTTACCGGATCTTTATATTGGAAAGGATATGTTAGGCGACAAGCGTCGGACATGGATGAATAGCAGAGGATTTCAGGTGGGATTGAACGTAGGTAATAAATTTACATTCAATACTTCCGCATTTGAAAGTCAGGCGGTATTTCCCAAATATTTGGATGACTATATCGTTGCTAATAAAGTTATCCCTGGCCAAGGAAATACAAAATTTCAGTCCAAAAATAAAATGGACTGGATGTATGCGACAGCCAGTATGACCTATGACGCACATAAGTATATTCAAGCGACGTTGGCCTATGATAAGAACTTTATTGGAGACGGGTATAGATCCATGCTGTTATCGGATTTTTCTTCAAACTATGCACATTTGAAGTTGACCGGCACGAT
Source organism: Sphingobacterium sp. Ag1 (assembly GCF_000988325.1). Taxonomy (NCBI): domain Bacteria; kingdom Pseudomonadati; phylum Bacteroidota; class Sphingobacteriia; order Sphingobacteriales; family Sphingobacteriaceae; genus Sphingobacterium; species Sphingobacterium sp. Ag1. Next base: position 68,189 of record NZ_LBGU01000041.1, read on the forward strand.
AGGAAACGTTCAATATACATCGATCTGGGCCTACATGAATGATCCGACGCATCCTAGACAGGATTTGACTGGTACAACTCCTATGGAAGGGCAGAATAATACACGTTTGGGGGATGGTAAAAAATGGGGGGCTTTTCAATATTTGGATTGGAATGTGACCAATAAATTATCGATAGGATTTTTTCAGTCTGTTGTTTGGGCTGCGCAGGATGAAGCTGGAAAAAGAGGTTTTGATTTCAGTTATCTAAGTCCTATTATCTTTATCCGACCTGTTGAAAATAATAATCGTACTTCACCGGACAAAATGTTTTTGGGGTTAACTTCCAAATATAAACTACCCTATAATTTGACGGCATATGGTCAGTTCTTATTGGGGGAGTTTACCGCGAAAGAGTTTTTTGCTGGGAATGGATATGCGCATAACAAATGGGGAGCACAACTTGGTGTCAGGGGATATGATATGTTTGGTGTGAAAAACCTGAACTTTTTAGCTGAGTATAATACAGCTAGACCATATACTTACGCACACTTTAAATCGTATTCAAACTATAGCAACAACGCCGAACCGTTGGCTCATCCGAAAGGGGCAAACTTTAGAGAGCTTGTTGGCCTTGTGAATTATGCATGGGATAGATGGGATTTTTCTTTACAAGGTATGTTTACCCAAAATGGACTTGATCTGCCTGACGGAAGTAATATGGGCGGTAACATCTTCCAATCCTATTATACAATACCAAATATGTACGGAAACCATATTGCACAAGGTATAAAGAATAATATCTATTATGCGGATGCTAAGGCTGCCTACGTGCTTAATCCCAAGTATAACCTTCGTTTAGAACTTGGTTATACCCAACGTTACGCAAAAGCACAATATGAAACACCTGTAGTCAATAAATCTGGCGTAGTGTCATTTGGACTTCGTTCAAGTTTCCGGGCAATTTATAACGATTTATAGAAATTTTTATAAACCGATCTATAATTAAAATAAACTATATTGATTTGGCGATAAATGCTATAGAACCAATATAGTTTGTTTTTAAATTTAGTTTTAGCACAAATTAACAATTAGGGAAGACAACTTGGGTACAATTAGAATAAATATCCGATCGTTGACGATCCCTTCTTACGATGTATTACGGTTTAAAAAAGATTTACTTAAACAGAAAATGGCAAGGGTTCGCTTAGTTAGCCAATGGACCAGCACAAAACTAATGATATTCCAATGAAAAAAATCCTCGTACTGAATGGCCCAAATTTGAATTTGTTGGGTGTAAGGGAGAAATCAATTTATGGTAGCCAGGACTTCCTGAGCTATTTTGAAGAACTAAAACAACAATTTGAAACGGTGGAATTAGCCTATTTTCAAAGCAATTCTGAAGGGGGATTAATCGATAAGATACACGAAGTCGGCTTTGAATTTGATGGAATTGTATTGAATGCTGGAGCTTATACACACACTTCAGTTGCGATTGGCGATGCAATTGCAGCAATCACAACACCAGTTATCGAAGTTCACATAAGCAATGTCCATCAAAGAGAGGAATTTCGCCATCATTCGTTCCTCGCAAAGAATTGTAAAGGGGTGATCTGTGGTTTTGGTTTGGATAGTTACAGATTGGGAATCGAGGCATTTATTAAATAATATCTTCTTTTGCAAGGAAGAGAAAAAATAGCTATAAAACAAAAAGCGGGAATTCCCGCTTTTTGTTTTATAGCTAACAGACTTGTTCTAACCAATAAGACTTCTAATTTCGACTTCGTCTGCTTTGATCTGAGCTTTCATTTCTTCAAGTGAGTCAAAGCGTTCATCATGTCGTATAAAATGAAGGAACTTGACGCGTAGCGTCTTGCCATAAATATCCTGATCAAAATCGAAAAGGCTGATTTCAATTGCACGATTCATGCCATCAACGGTTGGTCTGGTGCCGATATAGCCCATGCCTTTCGCAATTGATACTGGACTTTCCTCTTTATACTCGCCCGTAGTGATGTTTTGGATATGATTATAAATGTATACCTCGACCGCATAAATGCCATAGGCTGGTATTAATTTATGCGGTTCGTGAACCTGGAGGTTTGCTGTTGGAAATCCGATTGTACGCCCAATTTGGTCGCCTCTAATCACAGTTCCTGTTAATTCAAAAGGATAACCTAAATAGAGATTAGCCGTTCTTATATCGCCTTTTATAAGCGCTTCACGCACGCGTGTAGAGGACACTGCAATATCATTGATATCTTGTTCTGGAATTTCGTCAACGCTGTAGTCAAATATAGATGCAAACTGTTCTAAATCGCCCATAGTACCTTTTCGATCTTTTCCGAAATGGTGATCATAGCCTATTACGATCTTTTTTGTACCCAGTTTGCCGACAAGAACATTGCTAATGTATTCTTCTGGAGTCTGATTTGAAAAATCACGGGAAAAAGGAATGATAATTAAGTGGTCGATTCCCACTTTGCTTAATTGACTGACCTTTTCTTCGATATCATTGATCAGGCGTAAACTATCATCGTCTGGATTGATAATCAATCGTGGATGTGGGAAAAAAGTAAGCAAAATTGTCTCACCATTGATTTTATGAGCTGCTTCCTTTAGATGAGCCAATATTTTTTGATGGCCAATATGAACACCATCGAAAGTACCGATGGTTACAACTGCATTTTCAACTGGTGAGAAATCATCTAAACTTCTGTAGATTTTCATTTATAGGAGTTTTTGCAAAAATAAGATAAAGAATCAATAAAATGGGACGGTAAAGTTATTTAATGATTTCCTTATGACGTTTTATTTCAGCGATAAGTTGTTCAAGGTTCCAAGCATTTTCTACGCGATAATCTCCACTTTTGGTACGTCGCAAGGAACTCAGATGTGATCCACTCTGTAAGAATTTTCCAAAATCGTAGGCCAACGATCTGATGTAGGTTCCTTTTGAACAGGATATACGAAAATATACGTTGGGAAGCTCGATTTTTTCAATGATAAAGCTATTGATATGTACCTGGCGGGACTTTATTTCAACCTCCTCGCCACGACGGGCCTTTTCATAGACACGTTCGCCATTAATTTTTATGGCTGAATGGGCAGGGGGAAATTGCTGAATATCACCTTCAAAGGATTTTGCTGCTTCGAAGATCATGTCCTCCGTGATGTGATCGATTGAAAAGGTCTGGTCAATTTCTGTTTCCAGATCGTAAGAAGGCGTCGTCGCTCCTAAGGTGATCGAACCCGTGTATTCTTTGTCCTCAGCTTGGTAGCTGTCTATTTTTTTTGTTAGTTTTCCGGTACATACAATGAGTAGACCCGTTGCCAGTGGATCTAAAGTACCTGCATGACCAACTTTTAATTTTAATGGTTTGATTGAGTTTCTAACTTTACCAACCACGTCGAAACTTGTCCATGTTAAAGGTTTATCGATCAACAACATTTCTCCTTCAGCAAAATTGAACTTTGCTGAGTTTTCACTAACCTCTATATTTTCCATCCAAAGATTTTAGATAATTTGTAAACTATGACCCGAAAGTAGGAGGGCAAGAATAATAACACCAACGATGATTCGGTACCAGCCAAATGCTTTAAAACCATATTTGGTCAAAAAGCCAATAAAAGACTTAATAGCGACGATTGCTACAACGAAACCAATTAGATTTCCGATAATAAGCAAATTAAGTTCTTCTCCTGTGAAGGTGTTACCTTCTTTAAAAAACTTTAAAAGTTTTACTGCAGAAGCGCCAAACATCATCGGTAAAGCAAGGAAAAAGGAAAATTCGGCAGCAGCTTTACGCGTTAGTTTCTCGGCCATACCACCAATAATTGTGCTTGCAGATCTTGAGGTGCCCGGGATTAATGCAAGACATTGGTATACCCCGATCATAAACGCTTGTTTGTAGGAAACCTTGTCCGAATCTTCAACAGTTGGTTTGTTGAACCACTTGTCCACAAAAAGTAAAACGAGACCGCCGACCACCAACATCACGGCGACCATTAAAGGGCTCTCTAACAGTGAATCAATATAATCGTTGAATAGCAGACCCAACACAGAGGCGGGGATAGCTGCAATGATCAATTTGTAGTAAAATGATAGTGTTTTAAAAAAACGCTTGTAGTATAACACCAATACGGATAATATCGTTCCTAATTGGATGACAATCGTAAATAGTTTAACAAAGGCTGAGGGTTGAATACCCATTAGTGCAGTAGCAATGATCATATGACCTGTCGAAGATACAGGCAAAAACTCCGTTAATCCTTCAATAATAGCAAGGATGATAGCTTCAATAATAGACATCTGTTTGAAATAAGATTATGCTTTAATTTGATTTGTTTTTGGGACGATATAGGATTGCTGCGAATCCGATCGCAAACCCAAGAACAACAACAATAGGGGCTAAGGTAATCTTGGTAAAACTATAAATGTCAGTTTCGCCAGACATCAATGTAAAACCAATGACTACAATAGCTAAGCTCGCTATAAACAGTTGGTAATTTACTTTGGAGAATACAAATGAACCTTTGTTGACTGATTCAGTAGATTTCTTTATTTGAGCCATTTTTATCTGTATAAATCGTTAGATTGTGCCTTTAAATATTTTGTTACTGCGAAATAGGTGCTAAGTCCCGAAATGAGAATCCCGATCAAGATTACGCCTAAAAAGATCACCGCAAATTCGAACCAGTTGCGTAAAAAGACCAGTTCTGGTATTTGCTGCTGTGCAAATTTCAGCGTCAAAATGAGCAGTAAAATTGCGATCAAAGATCCCAGTAAACCATGAATGATGCCATAGGTTATAAAAGGTTTACGAATAAAGTTTTTCGTCGCCCCAATCAATTGCATACTTTTAATTAAGAAACGTTGCGAATAGATCGCAAGACGTATCGTATTGTTGATCAAAGCTACGGCGATAATCAGTAGGATAACCGCAAAAGCCAAAACAATCATTCCAATGATGCGTACGTTTTTGTTAACCATATCAATTAACGACTCCTGGTATACGACTTCTTTAATTTTATTGTTTTTGGAGATTTTTTCAATAAAAGTCTTAATACTATCTGTATTGGCATAATTTTCTTTCATGTACACATCCAAAGAAGGTAACAGTGGGTTATGCCCTAGATATTGTACGAAATCTTCACCAAGATCTTCTTTCAAGTTTTTTGCCGCCAATTCTTTACTAATATATTCGGTGCGAAGTACGTAGGGATCTTTTTCAAGGTCTTTTTGTAGTGAAAGGACATCACCTTCACTTGTGCCATCGTTTACGATGACGTTTAAGACGATATTTTCCTTAACGTATTTCGAAAGATTTTTAGCGTGCACCAAGAGTAATCCCAACATACCTGTTACCAGCAACACGAGAGCGATACTGATAACCGTCGATACATAAACAGATTTTGTTTTTCTTTTTTGTGTGCTTAATTCGTATTCTGACATAATAAGCAAAAATTTATTTGCGAAAGTAACTATTTGAGGGGAAGATTTCGAATTAATCTTGTAATTACTTTGATAAAAATCAATTCGAACGCTGTTTTCTTCCTATGTTTAATTAACTTTTCAATACTATAATTTATTGTTCAAACTACAAAACTTTTATCACATTTCAGTATTAAAATCGTAATTTCGCAAGTCATAAAAATTCCTTACGAATAAAAATGGAGTATAATCACAAATCATTAGAGAAAAAGTGGCAAAAGTTTTGGGCGGATCATCAAACGTATAAAACGTCCGATACGCATCAAAAGCCTAAATACTATGTATTGGATATGTTTCCTTATCCTTCCGGAGCGGGGCTGCACGTTGGTCACCCGCTGGGATATATTGCTTCGGACATCTTTTCAAGATATAAACGTTTGAAAGGTTTCAATGTATTGCATCCGATGGGATATGATTCTTTTGGACTTCCTGCAGAGCAATATGCCATTCAAACTGGTCAGCATCCTGCTGTTACGACTGAGGTAAATATCAATCGTTATCGTGAGCAAATGGATAACATAGGATTCTCTTATGACTGGAGTAGGGAAGTACGTACTTCCGATCCGTCGTATTACAAATGGACACAGTGGATTTTTATGAAATTGTTTGATTCTTGGTATAATAAGGAATCAGATAAAGCTGAACCGATCGAAACCTTAATCACAAGATTTGTGGCAAATGGTTCAGTTGGCATTTCAGCGGTTTCCGATGAAGATGTCTTAGCATTCAGCGCTGAAGAATGGAAATCTTTTGATGAAGAGAAACAACAACGGGAATTATTGAAATATCGGATCGCTTATTTGCGTGAAAGTACCGTAAACTGGTGTGCTGCTTTAGGTACAGTACTAGCGAATGACGAGGTAATCAACGGTGTCTCTGAGCGCGGTGGTTATCCCGTGGAGCAAAAGAAGATGATGCAGTGGTCTATGCGTATTACGGCTTATGCGGATCGTTTGTTGAAAGGTTTAGATACAATTGATTGGCCGGAACCTTTAGTCGAAATGCAACGAAATTGGATCGGAAAATCCGTAGGTGCCTCCGTGAAATTTCCAGTACCACAATTCAATACAGCAATTGAAGTCTTTACGACACGCGTAGATACCCTATTTGGTGTTTCGTTTATCGTATTGGCTCCAGAGCATGAATTGGTGGCTGCATTGACGACACCTGAGCAGCAAGCTGAAGTGGATGCCTACATCGAGAAAACGGCGAAAAAATCTGAATTGGATCGTATGGCCGATACGAAAACAGTTTCTGGTGCTTTTACAGGTTCTTATGCTAAACATCCTGTTTCAGGACAAGATGTACAAATTTGGATTGCCGATTACGTACTTGCAGGTTATGGTACGGGCGCTGTAATGGCTGTTCCGAGTGGCGATCAACGTGACTATGTATTTGCTAAACATTTCGCTCTTCCTATTATTCCTATTTCGGATACCCAACATATTGAAGAAGAGGCTGATCCTAATAAAGACGGGAAATATATCAATTCCGACTTTATCAATGGTATGACTTACCAAGAGGCGGTCCCTGCGTTGATTGCCAAATTGGAAGAATTAAAATTAGGTAAAGCAAAAATAAACTTCCGTATGCGTGACGCTATTTTTGGTCGTCAGCGTTATTGGGGAGAACCCGTACCGGTCTACTTTAAAAATGGATTGCCTTATTTAATAAAAGAAGAAGAGTTGCCGTTATTACTACCGGAAGTAGATAAATATTTGCCGACGGAATCGGGTGAACCGCCATTGGGAAGAGCCAAAGATTGGAAATACGAAGATCAATATGAGTATGAATTGAGTACGATGCCAGGGTGGGCGGGCTCCTCATGGTATTGGTTTAGATATATGGATCCCAAAAATGAGGGTAATTTTGCGTCTAAAGAGGCTGTGGATTATTGGAAAGCTGTAGATTTATACATCGGTGGTTCTGAGCATGCTACTGGACACTTGTTATATTCGCGTTTTTGGAACAAGTTTTTGAAAGATTTGGGCTACCAAAATGAGGAAGAGCCATTCCGCAAATTGATTAATCAGGGCATGATTCAAGGGCGCTCTAATTTTGTGTATCGTGTGTTGGATGAAGAGGGTAGAGGTACAAATCAATTTGTATCCTATGGGTTGAGAAACGAATATAAAACAATTCCATTACATGTCGATGTAAACATAGTCTATAATGATCAGTTGGATTTGGAAAAATTCAAAGCTTTCAGACCTGACTTTGCCAATGCCGAATTTGTGTTGGAAAATGGTAAGTATATCTGCGGCAGTGAAGTGGAGAAAATGTCAAAATCCAAATTCAATGTGGTCAATCCGGACGATATTATCGAATCCTATGGAGCAGATACATTACGACTATATGAAATGTTTTTGGGGCCTTTGGAGCAAGCTAAGCCTTGGAATACAAATGGGATTGAAGGGGTTTATAAGTTTTTACGTAAAGTATGGCGACTGTTCCACGATGCTGAGGGTAATTTCACTGTTTCCGATGAAGATCCATCCAAAGCAGAGTTTAAAGCCTTACATAAAATTATCAAAAAGGTGGAAGATGATATTGAGCGTTTTTCATTCAACACTTCAGTTTCAGCCTTTATGATCTGTGTCAATGAATTGACCGAGTTGAAATGCAATAAACGACAAATATTGGAACAGCTTGTTATTACTCTTCAGCCTTATGCACCACATATTACGGAAGAGTTGTGGGCGCTGTTGGGTAATGAAGCTGGTACACTATCTTACGCTTCATATCCTGTATTTAAACCAGAATATTTAGTTGAATCGGAATTTGCTTATCCGGTATCTTTCAATGGTAAGATGAAATTTAATCTGTCATTAGCGCTTGATTTAGATCAAAAAGCAGTAGAAGATACGGTTAAAGCCCATGCTGATGTACAACGGCATTTAGATGGGAAGGCGATCAAAAAGATCATTTTTGTTAAAGGAAAAATAATCAATATTGTGATTTAACCCACTCAATACGCAATAAAAAAGCCGTTTTATCCACAGGATAAAACGGCTTTTTTATGCCAACACATCTTGAAAAGCTATTGTTTTATCGAAGATAGCCTTTGCATAGGGACAATTTGGGATAATTTTAGCATTATTCTTTCGGGCGTAGTCAACAGCCTCCAGTACCAATTTTTTTCCCACACTCATTCCCTGATACTCGTCGTAGACTTCTGTATGATCAATGGAAAACTCATGGTCGTTTTGCCAGGTATACTCTAAAATTCCGGCTTCATTATTTTCAACTTCTGCAATAAAATTGCCTTTTTCGTCCCTTTCGATGTTTCTTATTTCCATAGTTTTTTTTAAAAGTAACGTCTAAATGATCTTTTTGTTTTATGGAATTTATCAATTTTAGGATTGCAATTGGGGTTGTCTATTTGCGATAGGATGCGAGAGTATAGGCGCTTATCCACAATTGAAGGTTAAAGTCACCGCTAGTCAACCTATTGTTTGCTTTAGGGGCCTTCACAAAAAAAATACGTATACAACTATTACCTATACATCGGGTTTAAAATCAACGAACGATGAACTCGCGCTACGTTGATATCGTCATGAATACAAACGTTCAATAGTCATTTTCTGAAGAATTTTTCTTATCTTTGCAAATATCTCCTTAGTATACCTCGCATTTTTATCTTTTCAATGAAGCTCTAAAGGTCCGTAACCTCTTCGGGAACATTTTATTTTAATCCATATTGAATGAGCAAAAGCCAAATTACATTTAACAAAAAAGAACGAGAAAAAAAGAAGCTACTTAAAAAGCAACAAAAGAATGAGAAAAAAGAATTCAACAAAACAAACAATGACAAGGGAAAGTCGTTAGAAGAATTGTTTGCTTATGTTGATGAATACGGAAATATCTCAGACAAGCCGCCGGTAAAATTGAAAGAAGGTGAAGCTCCGACCTATAACGCTTCTCCTCAAGAAGACTATTCTTTTGGAAAGGTTGTTCATTATAATACAGAGTCCAATTACGGTTTTATTAGGGACAACGAAACGCAGCAATCAATATATTTCAATGACCGTCTCGTCGGTCAGAAATTAAACCTCAACCAAAAGGTGAAGTTTAAATTCAAAAGTGCAAAACAAGGTGCGCAAGTGACTGAGGTTTTGATTGAATATTAGCACGCAAGAGAACACTTGGAAAATCAGGTGTTAATAATAAGGTCCTTTGTTTGATATCATCGTGATTGGCGTCAAACAAAGGTTTTTTTATGCTGTAACTCGACTGGCCTTGGTTTTACCTATCGATATGATATCGCTATTAAGATAATCATCTGGTTCTCCTTTCATTTATTTTATTAGTTTCAAAGCATTGTGTTTTTCGGACGCCTTGCCTGCGTCTGTATTGAGGTAAGAAGCTGTTCCCTGTTTACCGGGGGGGGGGATGGAAGATTTCTGCTGACGTAGAGAGGTTGATGAATATAAAAATAGAATAAACCGCCAGCAAAATAGGCTAAAACATCAATAATGTCTCCGGTATTATAGCTTGTGTACTTGGGCATGATCCATTCAAAAAGGATAGACGCAAGCAAAGAGATCGTCCAGATTTGATAGAGCGGATAGCCATGCGCCTTATTATTATTGAATACGAAGCTTCCGATTATGGATGAAAAATGAATAATAATCGGAACAAATACAAAGTCTGTTAACCAATTGTTCAAGAATGGAATTGGGGAATTATTTGCCCTGGTGAATCTGATAAAAAACCAACAACACCAATAAAAAATAAATAAACAATCAAAAAGCTCCTTGCTTAGTGAGCAAAGGAAACGGCGATTAACATTGCAATTGCGCCACATACCATTAAGGTTAGAAACATAAAAAATGCAGTTTTCTTGCCGAATTTCTTCCAAGTGCTATCGCTTGGATGGGTGGGGATCAAAGTTTGTTTGATGTCTATATACTGTTTTTTTAGCCAATTTTTTGCTGGTTTTTCCATCTATGTTGTCTTAACGTTATACTTCATGATACAAATTTAGAACAATTGTTCTAAATTTGTATCATGAACACGAAAGAAAAAATTATTAACGAAGCGATTAAGGTATATAACCGCGAAGGTGTACGTACGGTAACGACACGTCAAATCGCGCAAGAAATGGGTATAAGCGCTGGTAATCTCCATTATCATTTTAAACATACAGAAGATATTATTTTTCACGTCTTTCAGTTACTTCAAGCAGAATACGATAAAATGATTTTGCTTCCTGCTAATCCGACAATACCTTTTCAGCAACTGCTGAACGGTTTCGTGGATGTTTCTTATGCACTAATTGATAAGTATAGATTTATTTTTGAGAATTTTGTTGAAATCTGTAGCTGGATTCCTGAAATCGCCGAATCTTATCGAGGTTTGGTTGCGCGGCGTGAGGAACAATTGATGTCTTTGTTTATGTATTATGCAGATGCCGGTATGTTTCGTCGAGATATTCCATTGTCGAATTTAAAAAGCTTCGTGCGTCAGCTTTTCATCGTTTCGGATTTTTGGAGTTCAAGCTATGCTGTTTTGGGTAGACCACAAGGGATAGATCCCTTAGACGATTATAGGCAAACGATTTATACCGCATTTTATCCATACCTTCTTTAAAAGGTCGGATCGAACCTAATGGATTTCATTTTGTGATTCCTTTTTTAAGGTGAAAATTGTAACCTCGGGTCTGGCGTTAAATCTGATAGGAATACTGTGTCCCAGTCCTCGATTGATATATAATATTCTGTTTCCGCTTATTGATTTTATTCCTTGATCATATTTCTTGTTTCGTACAGGTATGATCGGGGAGCCCCAAAATGGAATTCGTACCTGACCCGCGTGTGTATGTCCTGCCAGAATCCAGCCAGTGTAACCATTCCAGACATTGAGGTCTGCGGCATCTGGATTATGGCATAAGACCAAACTGGCTTGCGATTGGTTATACTCCTTCATAGCTTTGATAGGGTTAAAATTCCTTCCCCAAAGGTCATCTATGCCGAATATTCTTAACCCATGGATTGTTATACTTTCATTTCTCAATACGCTGATGTTATATCCTTTGAGTAGGCTCACGATTGAATCTGCTGCAGCACTGTCCCTAAAATTCGTTCCATAATCATGATTTCCTAGGATCGCCAATGTCTGAAGTTTGCCTTTTGGTGCAACTTGCATGACTTTATCAAGCTCAGCTAAGGGTATTTTATGATTAACGAGCCGTACAAAATCGCCGGTGTACACAATGATATCCGGTTTTAATGCTGCGATTTCTCGGAAGGTTCTTTTTATAAAATCTTTATCCACATAGTTTCCGATGTGGATGTCAGAAATCTGGACCAATGATTTTCCGTTCAATACCTCGGGTAAATGTTTTATAGGTAGATCGATCTGTTCATATTTTACCCAATGCGGCTCGATTTTCCAGCTATAAAAACCGATCAATGTACCCATAATAAGTAAGTATAGGGTGATATGCTTTAATTTTCGCTTGTTTTTCATCGCGCTAAATTAGCTTTCCATGTTGATTTATTGATTTGCATATTGAGGCTTTTCCAGGTTTCATCTCCAATTGCTACTGTTGAAATAATATTTTCGTTGATCCGGAAGCCTACGGTTTCATAGCACCGAATTGCATTGTAGTTCCAGTCATAAACGTTTAGATCAGCTATATCATAGTTTCCTTCGGTGAAAAGTAGTTTTAGCAGTGCATTTACGGTGTTTTTGCCATAGCCTTTATTTCGTTCGGAACTTTTTGCAATTAAAATGCGGCAGAGTCTTGGGATGTCTCGTTCGAAGTTTAATTCACAGTGACCAATAGTTTCTGTGGTTGTTGTATCTGTTATTTTAAAAGCGCGGCGCTTTGGGTTTTGTATATATTGTTCAAGTTGCTGATCGCTAAGTGGAAACGAAAAATAAGGTCCTGCAAATTGCAATAGTTCCTCTGCTGATCCAATCCAGGATTTAAAAAGGGGGAAATCTGATCTTTCGAATGGAAGGAGTGTTATCATGCTTATTGTCTATGTTGCTGTTTGGATAGAATACACTCAATTTATAAAATTCTAATGCTGAATCCTAAAGAAGTTACCGAATTTTACGAAATTCGTGTGAAAATTTTTAAGAGTATATTATGCCGCAGCTTATTTTAGATACAGTTATAGAGGCTCCTTTGCCTGTTGTTTTTGACCTGGCGCGTAGTATTGATTTGCATATGTATTCGACAACGAAAACAAGGGAGAAAGCGATTGATGGAGTGACGACGGGTTTGATCGAAGCAGGACAAAAGGTTCGGTGGCACGCAAGACATCTCGGCACTACGCAAACATTGACCGTGCAGATAACGGCGATGGAAAAGCCTCATTTTTTTGAAGATCAAATGACGCAGGGGGTATTTCATACCATGGATCACAAGCACATTTTCAAGCAACTTGAAAATGGAAAAGTAGTCATGCGTGATATATTTAATTTCAAGGCGCCGCTCGGAGTTTTGGGGAGATTTGCAGAATGGCTTTTTTTAACGCGCTATATGCGATGCTTTCTCGAGGAGCGCAATCAAGTGATCAAAGAAGTTGCGGAATCAGGAAAATATGGCTCGTTTATTCAAGAGTAGCTTTGTTGGAAAAAGAATAAAGGATTGATCGGCTCAGCTTAGGCGTCCTTAACAACCATATGAATGTTCTTCACTAGAAGGTTATAGGTTTGCTCGTATCGTGTGTTTCGTGAGAAGGTCATCGATTCGCTGTCGGCTGGATTAAGGTCCGATATTGACTGTGCGGTAGCGTTGCGTCGTTGTACTTTTTTCGATAGTATCCGTAAAACTTTTTTATTAATGATTTCTTGCTACAACAACCAAATCCGGTTTTTTCTTCCAAAGCTCTTCCTGTAAAAAATCGAAAGCTCCTTTTTGATTCATGGTAACTTGATGAATTTTGTTGAATTCATTGTAGAAATAGATACGATAGCTGTTAGGTCCCCGGTAATTTCTGATAATTTTTGTTTCAATACGATGGATTTGATGAACAGCGATCCGTTTATTTCCGATTAACGGAAAGAATAAAATCTCATTTTCATAAAAAAGATAGGGAGCGGCAACGGCAAAAAAGTGCATGAGTCGACTACTGTACTCCTGGTAGACTGCTATATCATGATCGTTTAGTTGCTGTAGCGCATTGATGAATTTTTGATTTTTAATGTAAGCCATCCAGCACAATATACCGAATGCAAAACCTAAATAAACAAAAAGAACAGATAGGGTAGGGAGTGATTTATAGAAAAACGAGAGCTTATCTTCACTGGCTGACCATTTCGAAAAAAAGGCAAATAAGAAAAGACCATAACAAAAAGCAAACATAACTAAGAAAATTCCAATAATTATATTACGGGCTTTCTTAATCTTTATAAGTTCTGCTTTTAAGAATGATCTCACTACTGAGGTGTCTTTATTCATGGTCTTTTTAAAAAGTTTAAAGGTAATAAAACAGCCTGTATTGCACTTTCCAAATCTGATTTTAAGGTATAAGGTAATTCATTTTGTGACATTTTAATTTAACTGATTTGGTTCATTTATTTGTTTTAAAGCTTTTTATTTGTCTATTTATTGTTCTTCGGTAACCGGAATCTATTAACTAACCAATCAAATTCTGGCGCAGGTATGATGTTTGAGCCGTTTTAAGCTCTTCTGTGCTTTTCTTGTTTTGAAAAGATTAATCTAGTGCTTCGTAGGGAGATGATGTCTTAAATCGATTAAGAGGGGGCTAGATTTGGATATGGGGATACTTCGATGACTTTCGATGACTTCCCGTTGGTAGTAATTTAAGTCGCCTCGTAGCTTAATCTTTAAAAAAACAGGTAAGTCTACCGCGGAGTTTTTAAGATTGGCCAATTGTTAGACTGAAAAGCTATTATCGTGCGTTTTAAGCGACTTTATGATGATTACGTGGGAATGACCGATCTTGAATAGTTACTGTTTTATATCGCGCGAAAAGCTTGTTAAATTGGGTGTTTTGATGTAGGCATGAGCGGCCCACCCCGAGTGGGGTTTCGGCCTGGTAAAATGCTCTCTATTTCAGAAGCCGATCATTTGGGAATGTAATCCTTTTTTTGTCTGTGGTTATCCTTGAAAGTGTGGCTCGTTGCAAAGCTATCTTGAATTGTACGAAACACGTGATAGGAATTAATAGTCGTTATCAGTTAGACTTGTGTGTAAGGCGGCAAGGAGAAGCTGTTTCCTTTGAGCTGTGCTTGAATAAAAAAAGGTATGGATAAAATTTTATCCATACCTTTTTTTATTCAAACAAGACCTTTTATTGTGTGTTTTTATGTGTTTTTTTTGTTTATATAGACGATGTAATTCATTGTTATTTAGAGATTAGTTTTTATTTTTTTTAATTTTGTGTTCTATCCTTGAAAAAGGCTTAAAAATGCAGTAGTAGTCAGAGAATAATCCTCATTTTTTGGGTTTAACCCAAAGGAAAGCTATAAAAAGAGGGCAATTATTGCCCAGTGATCGGTTAGGAAGAAATCCCATTTCTGCGTTAAATAGGGCTGTTTAGATAAAAAATGAACCTTACTTTCAGGAAGTTATATCAAGGCGGCCGGGTCTTGCCAGATCGGTTTTCTTACAAGCGTAGTTTCAGCCTAAAAGGTCGAATTGAGGGAGATTTTAGGCCCTTTGGCAAATGGATGGTAGGTTACCTTAAGTTCTGTTTTTTTTAAGGCTTTAAAATGTTTATGTAATTGTTTTTCATGTGTTTAATTGATGTTGCGTCAATTTAATATTGATGTTATAAAAGGCGGGATTTATGCGCGTCTCATTATTTTTATAAGGGCGAACAGGCAGAAAATAGGAAGGAAAAACTGAAGATTAAACCTGTTAATCCAAAGAATTATCCCTGGTTTTATCCGGGTCGATATGGCTTTTCGTTAATAGGATTTTCCCTTTTATGAGGTCATCATTGAATTGTCCGACCGTTGTTTTTTGAAGCATTTCCGAGAGCTTATTGCGTATGCTTTTGAACTCGTGATGCAAGGGACAGGGATATTGTTCGGAGCAGAATTCAAGCCCCATGCCGCAGCCGACAAATAGACTTTCTCCGTCGATCGCTTTAACGACCTCGGATAGTGGTGTGGACATATCTCCGCTGTCGAGGTAAAACCCACCGCCAGGTCCCTTCATGGATCGAATGATGCCTGCTCGGCTTAGATTCTGCAGTATCTTGCCCAGAAAGGCCTCTGGAGAATGGATGCTCTCAGCTATTTCTTTTATGCCCACGCGTTTATTTTCCTGGGAACTTTGTGCGATAAAAAAAACTGCCCTTAGTCCATATTCACATGTTTTAGAAAAAATACCCATAATCTCATTGCTTTTTGCAAATGTACAAAATCAAAAATAGCCATCCGCCAATGATTAAAAATTAGGGATGACTACCTAATGAATTGGGGCGGTACAATTAATTTAGTTGCAGCGATGCGGGACCAAATTCTTCGAAATGAATGTTCTCCGCGTCGATACCCTGATTAGTTAAATATTGGAAGTGCTTTTTGATGAATCCTGCTGGCCCACAGAGGTAATAGTTTGCCTCCTGTGGAAGATAAGAAGCATCTATTTTAGCAAGGTCAACCCAACCCGTAAGAACATTCGCGTCCGCATCCTCTGCTGCGTCATAGAAAGAAAAAGTAGTCATGTTTTGATGTTGGCTTTCCAATGTTTTCACTCTTTCTTTAAACGCATGTAGATCAGGGTTACGGCATCCGTGGATCCAAGTGATCGGTTTGTCTTCTTTCTTGTCCGCTAGATGTTCTAACATGGCCATTAATGGGGTCTGACCAACGCCGCCACTGATAAATACATGTGGTTTGTCACTTTCGACCAATTGAAAGGAGCCTGTTGGTGCTGTGAGTTCCAGTTGTTTTCCAACCTCAACGTATTGATGTATATAATTGCTCACCATACCCTCAGGTTTTCCTTCCGCGGCTTCTCTTTTTACCGAAATCCGGAGGTACTCGCCGTTACTCGCATCGGAAAGACTATATTGTCTGGGTTGATACAGGTGTAATTCGGGAAGAAATACACGCACACTTACATACTGGCCTGCCGCATGTTTTGGAAGTCTTCCTTGATCTGTTGGCTTGAGATAAATAGACTGAATCTCATCGGTCTCGGCTACCACTTTTATAATGGTGAATGGCTTCCAGCCCGTCCATCCGCCGTCGTTTTGGATCATCTGATTATACATATCCTTTTCGACTCCGATCATCAGATCTGCTAGCTGAAAATAGGCAACTTCCCAGGCTTCAATTAGTTCTGCTGTTGCAGCATCCCCCAATACTTCCTGAATGGATGCTAATAAATGCTTCCCAACAATCTGATAATGCTCCGGACGAATATTGAGGCTACTGTGTTTTTGTCCGATATGTTTCACTGCCGAAAGAAGGACTGCGGGATTCTCAATATGCTCCGCATAGGCTAATACTGCTGTAGCCAAAGCCGTTTGTTGCCGCGCATTTTGTTGGTTTCCCATATTGAAGATATGTTTAAGCTCCGGATTGTGGTCAAACATACGTTTATAAAAATAACTGGTCAGCGCTACACCATGTTCGTTTAAAACCGGTACAGTACCTTTGATTAACTCTTTTTGTGCTTCAGTAATCATAATAAAATATTTAAATACCTTTTTATCTTTTATTTGATCAGAATAAAAAATGAAAAAATCCACTCGCTGTGAGGAATCTTATAACCTTGATAGGGTTCATTTGCAAATGACTATCGTTTACAAAAATAGAGAATTATAATAAAAGACAAAAATATCTTTTATTATTTTTTACTGCTTGTACGGACAATCATCCGGTCGATTTTAACGACAGTCTTGTTCACAGTGGACTACTCCCAGGTTTTAAGGTTTTTAGGATAAAATGTCCATTCAGGGGTTTTTATAATATCTTGGTCAATATCGTACCAAGGACTAAGCTTGCTGTTGTTCCAATTGTTTAAAATTTGTATTTCTTGGGCTGGCATGTAGCTTTGTGCGAGTAGTACAATTTTTTTTCCAGTGCTGTCCTTGGCCAGATCAACTACAATGATTGCATGGCCAATAGGAGATCCTTTTTGGATAAAAGTATCTCCAATCTTAACTTCTTGAGTCGTTTTTACACGGGGCAGCTCATCATGTAGTGAAGCCGTATTTGCATAGGCAAAAATATATTCCAAATATTTCCAATAGGTTGGGTAGGCGTAATCTCCTTTTGCGTAGTTTGTAAATGTACGGGGTTTACCGTCTGAAAGGAAGTTGAATTTGATATCCTTGTACCGCTTTTGTTGGTATAAGTAATCTGCCCTGAGCCGCATGACAGCATCCGCGCATTGGTGTAAATCGCGCTTTCCGATGTCCAGCTTTACCACACTGTTGTAGATGTTATTTCTAGGTTTAATTTTTCCATTGTAATAATGTACCTCCCTGTCGATGGGGTACAATGGAAGATTTTCAAGGAAATTTCCAAATTCTTCAGTCCGATAGTTTGCCCTTTTAAAGCCTTCCGGCAATAAAATGCGTGATTTGACCGTCATCCCAGCGGCGTTAATAAACTGGTTGCCGTCAGTTCGCGCTACTTCCGGAGTGACAGACTCGAGCACTTGGGATTTTGATGTAGCAACATTTGGCTGTCCGCAGCCGCTAAAGACCCGACAAGAAAGGAGGGGAAGGAGGACATATAGTGATCGCATCGATAAGTTTTAGTTAGTGCAACGTATTGTAACGAATATAAATAAATTTAGATGCAATTCGAAGCGTGAAACATTTGAAAAAATTAAGAAATTTTTAAGCTGTTTATCAACTGTTTGGATCATTTTCTGATGTAGCTTAGCCGAAGTTAATACGAATATGGTTATGTCAGAAAAACAGATTTTTCAGACGTCAAGCAAAAAGCGCTGGTACGCTTTTTCATGGATGAGCAGTGCATTGGTGATCGGTTTGGTCATTGGGGTAATTTGTGTGGTGTATACATTGGGAAAGATTCAGATTCCTCCTTTTCCAACAATTAATACCAACACAGCGTTGACCGAAAAGTCCACCGCCAGATTAAAAAAATCCAAACAATTTAAGGAGTTTACCATTGTAAAATCCGAATTGGAGAAGATTAGGCATGATCGCGAGCTCAAGCATTTAAAACATATTGGAACCAAAAATAGGATCAATATGGGCTTTTATGTCAGTTCTTGGTCCAATGAAGTCCGCGAGCAATCGCTGTCCGATTTACGCCGCAATATCGGTCATCTGGATATGGTTGCCATGGAGTCCTTTTTTACGGTACCCAACCAGGATACCGTGGTTGATAAAGCGGATACTGCAGCGCTTAAGGTGATCCATCAATATAAGCGTAAAGCAATTGCGCAGATTTCCAATTTCAGTGGTAACGATTTTGATGGGCAGACGGTGAAAGCCATCTTGCTTCATCCGGATAAACAGCAGCGCTTCATAGACGACATCCTGCTCAAAGTCAAACGAAATGGCTTTTCCGGAATAAATATCGACTTTGAGAATTTACAGTTGGATGACCACAAGCCATTAAACGATTTTATGGCGCATATCTATACGGTATTTCACACCGAGGGCCTGCTTGTTACGCAGGATATTTCACCTGAAAATGATGATTATGATCCAGTTTCGTTACAAAAATATAACGACTATATTATTTTGATGGCTTATGACCAGCATTCGATTGAAAGTAATGCCGGCGCCATTTCACATCAGGCATGGGTTGAAAAGAACCTGGATGAACTTTGCAATAAGATCGATGCAGACAAAGTGATTTTGGCTTTGGCATGTTATGGATATGACTGGCCGAAAGATCGGGTCGGCAAGACGTTGACCTATGATAACGCCGTTATTTTGGCGCATAATTACAATGCCAGAATTACTTTTGATCCCCAATCTTCCAATCTCAACTTCAGCTATACAGATGGTGCGGGGATGCACCATGATATCTATTTCACCGATGCCGCAACTTATTTCAATCTCATCCGCAAAGCCGATGACTGGGGACTTGCAGGCATTGCTCTTTGGCGTTTGGGAAGTGAAGACGCTCGTTTATGGTCGTTTATTTCCAGATCATTGAATCAAGAAAATTTGAAAAAAGAACCCTTTGACTTTCGGAAAATAAGTCAGATCAAGGTGGGAGGCATTCAATATATTGGCGATGGAGAAATTTTGGATTTGGTCAATAGCCCGGCTCCTGGGGAAGTTAAATTTACTTACGATCCATCGACGCTGATGATTCAGGACCAGGTGTATGTAAAAACACCGAGTAATTACGTTATTAAGCGCTTTGGAGAAAGAGACAAGACGGTGGTGCTCACATTCGATGATGGGCCTGATCCTACTTATACGCCACAAGTATTGGACATCTTAAAAAAAGAACGTGTTCCGGGAGCTTTCTTTCTTGTGGGTGTGATGGCTGAGAAAAATATGGATCTGGTCCGTCGCGAATACCAGGAGGGACATGAAATCGGTAACCATACTTTTTTTCACCCCGATATGTCCACAATAGGGCCAAATCGTGTTAAGTTCGAGTTGAACGCCACCCGAAAGATCATTGAGTGTATAACCGGTCATAGTACCATCCTTTTTCGGGCTCCTTTTAATGCCGATGCCGAACCGCAGACGGTGGCCGAAATCCTACCCGTGGCTCAGAGCCGTAAAGAGAACTACATCAATATCGGCGAGTACATTGATCCCAATGATTGGTTACCTGGCCGTACGCCGGATGAAATCTATAATGAAGTCATCAAACAACGCGATAATGGCAACATTATCCTATTACATGATGCCGGAGGCAACCGAGAAGCGACCATAGCCGCCTTGCCTCGTATTATTCATTATTTTAAATCTCAGGGATATAAATTTGCGACGATTGGTGATCTAATGGGCAAAAAACGTGATGAACTGATGCCGCCCGTCGAAAATGCTTCCGATTCGGGATTTAGTGGATCTTCCAACCGCTTGTTCTTGGGAACATTGTTTTATGGGAACATCTTTCTTAACCTGGTATTTTCCATTGCCATTGTATTGGCAATTTTTAGAACAGCAATGATTGCTTATCTGGCAGTCCGGCAAAAACAAAAAAGTAAAAAAGATCAATCTCAATTGGTTTTGGATTCCCGGGAGAGGGTCAGTGTGATTATTCCTGCCTATAATGAGGAAATAACCGTGTTGGCAACTATAAAAAGCCTGTTGAATTTGGATTACCCCAATTATGAATTGATTTTTGTTGATGATGGATCGAAGGACAAGACTTTTGAAATGGTCAGTAAGGTGTATGGTGATCATCCCATGGTAAGGTTATTTACAAAACCAAATGGCGGAAAAGCCTCGGCGCTTAACTATGGTATCCAACAATCTGATGCACCGTTTGTGCTCTGTATTGATGCCGACACACAGCTGAAGACAGATGCTTTAAAGCAATTGATGAAATATTTCAATACAGCCCAGGTCGCAGCTGTTGCAGGAAGTGTTAAGGTGGGCAATGTACACAATATATTGACCCATTGGCAAGCAATCGAGTATGTCACTTCACAAAATATGGATCGGCGAGCTTTCGATCTGCTCAATATGATTTCAGTTGTCCCCGGGGCAATCGGCGCCTTTCGGCGGTCTGTTATTCTGGAAGTTGGCGGATTTACAACAGATACACTGGCCGAAGATTGTGACTTAACGATGCGTATATTAAAAGCCGGTTATACCGTTCGGAATTCGTCGGAAGCGATCGCATATACCGAAGCACCAGATACAGTCAGAATGCTCTTCAAGCAGCGTTTCCGTTGGAGCTTTGGTGTGTTGCAGAGTTTTTGGAAAAATAAACAGACCCTGTTGAATCCCAAATATGGCTACTTTGGTATGGTCGGAATGCCTAATATTCTGATTTTTCAGATTATACTTCCTTTATTTGCGCCCTTGGCCGATATTTTTATGTTATTCTCTCTGGTGAGCGGTCTTTTCTCCCTAAGCGAGGTAAATGGTATCAGCTGGACAGGAATTGCAGGATTATTTTCACTGCATAACGGTTTTGGTCAAGTGATGTTTTATTATTTACTTTTTGTATTTGTGGATATATTCTTTGCTGGTATTGCTTTTAAAATGGAAGGCGAGAAACTCAGAAATTTAATTTATTTGTTTCCGCAACGATTTTTCTGGCGGCAACTGATGTATTTCGTTTTATTCAAGTCTGTCAGAAAGGCCATTAAAGGTGAATTAAATACTTGGGGAACTTTAAAACGGACTGGAGGGGTAAAGCAGGCAACAACAGTTGAATAGAAGCACATATTCATTGCAGCGACCTGATCGGATTACGCATTGAGAATCCCGATCGGGTACTCAAAATGTACGGAAATTTTTAATTGACCCTGAGAATAGGTACTTTCAATAAAAATAGCAACGACATGAAGATACTTTCCGCTCAGCAGATGAATAACCTTGATAGCGAAACCCTAAGAGATCAGAAAATCAGCAGCCTTGATCTCATGGAACGTGCGGCAACAGTCGTTTTCGAGGAGATAAAAAAACTTTATCCCCGATTGGAGTGCAGTACCTTTTACATTTTTTGCGGCAAAGGAAACAATGGCGGTGACGGTTTGGTGCTCGCCCGCTTGTTGGATCAGCAGCAGGCCGAAGTCAAGGTCTATTTGATTGATGTGAAAGAGTACTCGCCAGACAACCTTTTCAATCAGAAGCGTTTACCCAATTCCATGATCCAAAAGATCAGTCCTGAAGATCGGATTGATATCTCTTCCCAGGTGATCGTATTGGACTGCTTGTTTGGTTATGGGCTAAAGACAGTACTAACAGCTGCTTGGAACGGTATTATTTCCAGTATAAATGGATGTGGTGCAAGGATCTATTCCGTGGATATGCCTTCTGGACTTTTGGCGGATGAAACGACTGCTGCAGATGCTCCCATTATTCGGGCAGATTTGGTTTTTACCTTTCAGTCACCCAAACAGGCCTTGCTGCTGCCCGAAAACCAATGGCATGTGAAAGATTTTAAGGTGTTGGATATCGGGCTAAGTCAGCGGGCAATTGAAGCGGCTAAAA
Organism: Sphingobacterium sp. Ag1; assembly: GCF_000988325.1. NCBI lineage: Bacteria > Pseudomonadati > Bacteroidota > Sphingobacteriia > Sphingobacteriales > Sphingobacteriaceae > Sphingobacterium > Sphingobacterium sp. Ag1. The sequence continues at coordinate 90,711 of NZ_LBGU01000041.1, forward strand.
GCAATCTTTTTTATGTCGACCAGGCACTTGTGAGGTCCTTTTACCGAAAGCGAAGGAAATTTGATCATAAGGGAACATTTGGTCATACCCTGATTATTGGCGGAAGTAAAGGTAAAATGGGGGCCGTACAGCTTGCACTAAAGGCGGCCCTTCGCGCCGGATGCGGCTTAGCGTCTGCTTATGTACCCGCCTCTGGCAATCCCATCTTACAGAGCACTGTGCCCGAAGCGATGGTGATAACAGATCCCGAGCAAGATTTTATTAGCCAATTCCCTACCGTCGCCAGCTATCAGTCTATCGGTATTGGGATTGGTATGGGAACAGCGCAATATACAATTGATGCCCTAAAGGTATTCGTTTCTGGTATCGATGATACTCCTTTGGTATTGGATGCTGATGCGTTGAACATTCTTGCCCGCGAACCGGAGTTGTGGTCTTTCGTTCCGGCCCACAGTATATTGACTCCTCATCCAAAAGAACTTAGCCGGATATTGGGAACATGGCAGGATGATTTTGAAAAGATCGAGAAAGTGAAAGTCTTTGCATGTAAATATCAGTTTTACGTGTTAATAAAAGGGGCTAACAGTGCTATGGTGATGCCTGATGGACTCGTGTACTTCAATAGTACAGGCAACGTGGGCATGGCGACAGGAGGCAGTGGCGATATACTGACAGGGATTATTACCTCCCTGCTTGGACAGGGGTATTCTTCCAAAGAGGCCTTAATTATGGGGGTATATATTCATGGGCACGCGGCAGATATTGCGGTAAAGACGATCGGCACCTATTCCTTGTTGCCTTCGGATACCATTAATCATCTTTCCGACGCTTTGATCGCATTAGAACAGGACGATAATGGATTGGTACATTGAACAAGTTTTTGCTGCCCGAACATGGAAACTGCGAAAAGATGTTTTCTCTCCCGGGGGCAAGCTCGGAGAAGTGATGTTGGAGGGCGACTTTGAAGCGACGCATTTTGCGGCCTACGACGGAAATGAAGTTGTTGGCGTACTCAGCCTAATTTCTTCAGGGGATAACTATTCAATTCATTTTCTGGCTGTCGCCCCACAGGTTAGATTGAAGGGGGTAGGGACCGCGTTATTGCAATATGCGCGACTATTTATCGATACGTTCGGTGGTAAAATGCTCCAAGCCGAAGCGCCCTCTGCACAGCAGCATTTTTGGGAAAGTAATGGTTTTGTTCCCTTAAAACAAAAGGAGGAGCTCATGATCACGTATTCATTGCGGCTAACCAATGATCTCATGCCCGACAATGAGCCATGAGGTAGGTTATGGTTGCACACCGGTGCTGCTCCTTGTGATCCTTACGGATTTTCAGCATAGGTGATCCGATCCGCTTCGGTAATGTTACGTATAACCCGGCACGGATTACCTGCAGCGACGACGTCTGCCGGAATATCTTTTGTGACGACCGATCCCGAACCAATGACTGAATTTTTCCCGATTCGCACGCCGGGGTTGACCACAACATGCCCACCAATCCATACATTATCTTCGATAACAATAGGTAAAGCAAACTCCCAACCTTGATTTCTTGCTTCAAAATGGAGTGGATGACCAGCTGTAAAGAGGCTTACATTCGGACCAAATAACACATTTTCACCGATGGTAACCGGTGCGCCATCTAAAATTGTACAATTATAATTGCTGTAAAAGTTTTCACCGATGGTAATATGATAACCGTAATCACAACGGAAGGGCGGTTCAAGAAAAAATCGATTTCCAGTTGCTTTAAATAGTTTCTGGATGATCTGCTTTCTAAATTTGATTTGTTTGGGTTCCGAATCGTTAAATTGCTTGAGCTCTTCTTTGGCGTATTGCCTATCCTTAAATAATTGCCCATCCGAATCGATGTAGGGAAGGCCGGCAATCATTTTCTCTTTTGGTGATTTCATTCCGTATAGCTTTGTCTGTGGCAAACTTAGATAAATTGATCTTTAAATGCAATACAAACCTAGCGCCATCAATCAATGCTTCTGGTCAACTATTTTGATCGTCAATCCATATCTGTTTGATGACATGGGATTTGTGACAAATCCCCGTGTTATAGCCTCTGAACGCGCAATACGGCGGTGGATCTTCTTAGTGGATCTCCACGCGAAAAAACAGATTTCTAATGAATTCATGCAGTTGTGACAAACAATTTTCGTTCGAAAAGCATTTAGATAATGGACACACGTATGCTACTGCCATCGTCGTAGCTGTATTCAAAATTATTATTCAATGAAGATCGCTTATATAAGTACTTACTTGCCCAAAGAGTGTGGCATCGCCACTTTTACATCGGATTTGTTGCATGCTGTTGCGCTGCATAATCAGGAATTAACACAGCATGTTTTTGCTGTCGCTGATCGGGACTATGATTATCCCAGTGAAGTTGTCTTTAAAATAGACCAGTATGATCAATTGTCCTATATTGAAGCGGCCAACTATATTAATGAACATGGCTATGACTGTGTGATATTGGAGCACGAATATGGCATCTTCGGTGGTAATAGTGGGATATATATCTTATCGTTGATTAACGCATTGCATATTCCATTGTTAGTTAATTTTCATACCATTCTTGAGAAGCCGAATGTCGATGAAAAGGCTATTCTCATTGAAATTGTAAAAAGAGCTTCGATTGTAATCGTCATGAGTAATTATGCGGTTACTTTACTCAAATCCATTTATAGGGTCAATACCACAAAAGTTAGACTGATACACCATGGTGTGCCCGAGTTTACCTTGGAACATGAACTTGCAAAGCTTAAAAAAGGTCTTTCTGGCAAGAAAGTGTTATTGACATTTGGTTTCCTGGGGCGCAACAAGGGCATCGAAATGGTGATTGAATCCCTACCTGAAGTCGTTAAAGATGAACCAGATCTTTTGTACCTCGTGGTTGGCAAAACACACCCTAATGTGTTGGCGCATTCGGGAGAGGAGTATCGGGAGTATCTAGGCAGTCTCGTGGAAGCTTATCAGTTGCAGGAGCATGTACAATTTGTTAATTCCTTTGTAAGCCAGGCCGATCTGGTGGAGTATTTATGTGCCTGTGATGTTTACGTCACCCCTTATGTTAATGAGGCGCAGATTACCAGTGGAACGTTATCTTACGCCATTGGCGCCGGAGCTGCGGTAGTGTCTACGCCTTACTGGCACGCCAAGGAACTGCTGGCTGACGGCAGAGGAGTATTGGTCGAATTTAAAAATTCAGCCAAGATGGCCGAAGTGCTTAGAAATCTGTTTTCAAATTTGGATTACCGCACCACTTTGCGCGACAATGCAAAGGCCTTTGGAAAAGAGATCACCTGGAAAAACATCGGCCTTCGGTATACGCGGATTTTAGATAAAATCATTCCGACTTACGACGGTCTTAAAGAAAACGCTGGATTTAGTAAAGATGAGATGCCCAAATTCAGCTGGAAGCATATCGATAGACTGACTAATCAAGTCGGTATCTTACAGCATGCAACCTATTCTTTGCCCAATTATAAAGAAGGCTACTGTCTCGACGATAATGCGAGGGCACTTTTACTTGCTTTATTAGCCCAGGATGATTTTGCTGATAAGAAATTAGACCGTCGTATTTCCACCTACCTGAGTTATATTTATTATCATCAGCGCGAGGACGGTCTTTTTCATAATTTTATGGATTTCCAGCATAACTTCTTGGATGAAGTCGGTTCGGAGGATTCCTTTGGACGAACGATATGGGCCCTAGGGGTGCTTCTTCGTAAAACTAAATTAACGAGTTATTATCAATTGGGGCACGAGTTATTTTTTAGAGCTGTGCCGAATTTCGGTCAGTTGCGCTCCAATCGGGCGATAGCGTATACTGTGTTGGGAATTGCGGAATATTTGCATCATCAATCCAATGACGAGGTCATGATAGAGCTGATGCGGACGCTTATTGGCAAACTCGTGCGGGAATACGAAGCGAGTTCAGATGAACACTGGCAATGGTTTGAATCCGTATTGGCGTATGATAATGCAATATTACCTTATGCGTTTTTGACAGCTTATCCTTTTTTAAATGATGAGACAATAAAACAATTGGGGCTGACGACATTAAAGTTTCTCGAAAGCATTACGATCCAAAATGGTGCGCTTTCGTTGGTGGGAAACCAGGAATGGGCCAAGCAGGGCAAGCATGTCAGTAAGTTTGGCCAGCAGCCGCTCGATGTCACAGCCATGGTATTTATGTATCGCGAAGCTTTTCGACTGACGAATAAAAAGGTTTATTTTACCCGAATGATAGCCTCATTCCGTTGGTTTTTGGGCGAGAATGATCTTAGGCTCGGACTCTACGATGAGGAAACCAAAGGTTGCTGTGATGGACTGGAGTCTTATGGCATCAATAGAAACCAAGGGGCTGAAAGCACCCTCTGTTTCTATTTGGCTTATATTGTGGTTTCTCGTGCCTTTAATGATAGCGATCAGGATTCAAGATAGCCAGCAATAAGTCTTCAAGCTTGATGGTGGCATAAGTCGACTCATAATCAGACATTGCATACGGTAAAATAAGGTGTTCATTGTGGACCAGAGCACCGCAGGAATAAATGACGTTTGGTACATAGCCTTCCCGTTCTTCATCGTTTGGGGTCATCAACGGACTATGTAGGCGTCCAATTTCAATATGGGGGTTGTCCAGGTCCAGAAGGGAGGCCCCCAAAACATACTCACGCATCGGGCCCACGGCATGGGTCAGGATCAGCCAGCCATATTGAGTTTCAATCGGTGAGCCGCAATTGCCGATCTGGACAAATTCGTAGGGATATTCAGGTTCTTGAATGCGGATTGCCGTTTCCTGCCATATGTTGATATTGTTGGAGTAAGCAATGTAATTGTTTTCACCGTCAATGCGACAGAGCATGGCGTAGCGTCCATTTATTTTTCTTGGAAATAGTGCCGCACCTTTATTGGCAATTTCACCATAGATGGGTTTCACCTTAAAATGATAAAAATCTTTTGTGGTGAGCAGTTTAGGAAGGATACTAAATCCGTCGTAGGCTGTGTAGGTAGCATAATAGATGCTCTCATTCTTCTCAGTTTTGAACTGGACAAAACGGGCGTCTTCAATTCCTCTTTTTTCTGTGTCGGCGAGCGGAAATATCACGCGTTCCGAAATGGATGTGTCCAATGAAAAAGTCATTTCATAATGCGAGGATGCAAGCCATAGTGCCTGTTGTAAAAATGTAACATTTTCAAGATTCTCTTCACTCTCCCGCCGCACTTCATCGATGTACCGCTTGAGTTCCTCATAGGTAAATGTCTCCGTTAGCTTCTCTTCCAGTTTGGACTTGACTTCGGTGGGGTCAGCATGCAGCTCATTCATCTTCTTCAAGAACGACTCCTTGTGATACCGGTGATTTTTTACCTGCATGGGTTTATCTAGCAGATTACCGATATAATCGATATGGATATTATTGTCGACGTCCAAGGTGCCCGAACGAAAAACGATCGAAGAAACATGACCTTCTCCGGTGGCTCTGAAGCTTAAAATAACCCGTTTTTCACCTTTGAATAATTCGGTCTGGTCCGGATGTTCGATAATGGATGGATTAAACAACGCAGCCGATTCAATGGAATATTCCATGGTGAAGTAAGAGCCGATCAGCAACTTGTCAATATGACTGAGCTTTTCTTTTGAAAATGGAATCTTCTCCAAAAGATGGCTTACCCGGTCAAAATTTCGTTCAAAGATATGGGCAATGCTACGATGTCTTTTCGTATAGCTTCGTAAGACCTGTCCAAAGACTTCTTTCCGTTCCGACTCGTTAAGGGATAAAATGCGCCTGATAATTTTTATTGTACGGTCATCGCCAAGGAAAAAAAAACGTGCGAGAACTCTTTTCTTATCCGGTTTAAAGTAAATATCCTTTCGTTCAACTTGTACTGGTTTATGCATAATTTTATGTTCATGTTTACACATTTATTAGAACGATCAGCGATTGTCTTTTGTTTTATTCCCCGGCAATAATCAACGGATATCTGATAAAAATCGAGTAACTTTGGCCAAGGAAAAATTATAGATATGATTGATAATAGTTTAGATCAGTTAGAACCAAAAGCAATCTGGAAAAATTTCGCGGCATTGAATGCGGTGCCGAGGGCTTCCAAAAAAGAAGCGCGCGTAATTGCTTTTATGGTGGACTTTGGAAAATCCCTGGGTTTAGCAACGAGTGTGGATGAAGTTGGAAATGTACTTATCAAAAAGCCTGCTACTTCGGGCATGGAGGACCGTAAAACGATTGTATTGCAGTCGCATTTGGATATGGTGCATCAAAAAAATAACGATACTGTTTTTGACTTCGATAACGAAGGGATTAAGATGTATGTCGATGCTGATTGGGTAAAGGCGGAAGGTACCACTTTGGGGGCAGATAATGGTCTTGGCGTGGCGACAATCATGTCGATTCTAGAGTCATCCGTTATTGTACATCCCGCTATCGAAGCCTTGTTTACCATTGACGAAGAGACTGGGATGACCGGTGCCTTAGGATTAAAGGGTGGGTTACTTTCGGGCGAAATCCTGTTAAATCTGGATACAGAGAATGATACTGAAATTGATATTGGCTGTGCTGGTGGGATTGATGTAACGGCAACGCAGTCCTATAGCGCAGAACCTTGTCCTTTTGATATGCTATCTTTTGAAATTACCGTAAAAGGACTCCATGGGGGGCACTCTGGGATGGATATTCATAAAGGTTTTGCCAATGCCAATAAGGTAATGAACCGCCTGCTCTATAGAGGCTATGAACATTTTGGATTGCGTATTGCGTCGTTATTGGGTGGAAGCCTCCGCAATGCCATCCCGAGAGAAAGCGTCGCCAAGGTGGTGGTGGTTAAGGATAAAGCAACTGACTTTGTTCAGCAGCTAACACAATTGGCTCAGGATATTAAATTGGAATTTGCAACGACGGAACCGGCTATGGAAATTGTGGTGAAGCAGACTGATGCTGCTTATGCAACAGTCGTTCCCGTAAACGTGCAGGAAAACTTAATCAATAGCGTGTATGCAGCCTTAAATGGTGTATATCGTGTGAGTGCCGATTTTGAAGACTTGGTAGAAACCTCCAATAATATTGCTAAAGTAGAAGTAGGCGGGGAAAAGGTTTCCATCAAATGTCTAACCAGATCTTCTGTTGAAACCTCTAAATTTGATTTAGCCCAATCGTTACAAGCAGCATTTGAACTGGGCGGTTTTACGGTCGATTTTTCGGGCAATTATCCCGGATGGGCTCCTAATCCGAATTCTGAAATTTTAGAAGTGCTCAAATCAATTTACACGAGACAACATGGCGAAGCTCCGGAAGTTGTGGCTTGCCATGCCGGACTCGAGTGCGGTATCTTGGGGACAAACTATCCGGCAATGGATATGATTTCTTTTGGACCAACAATCTTAGGGGCACACTCGCCGGCAGAACGTGTCTCCATTTCTTCGGTGCAGAAGTTTTGGAATTTTGTGCTTGACATTCTCAAAGAAATCCCCAAAAAATAAGTCGCAACAGCACACGGTTGCATTATTTTTGAACAACAGGCCATGAAACCAAAATTCATAAGCAAGCAAGCAAGCAAGCAAGCAAGCAAAAACGGGTACGGCGTGAGCCGTACCCGTTTTTGTTTACATCATTTTTACGTTTTTCTTGCAAAAAATGAAAAATATCCTTACTTTCAGGATGAAAAAATGATTTAATAGACCAAATTTTATACAAGCTCTCAAATTGAGGGAAAACCTAATCATGATATAATGACTATAATCCTCATTGTAATCAGCATTTGTTTGCTTATCCTCTGCATAACTTATTTTAAGATCAATGCCTTTCTCGCTTTTTTAGCTGTTTCCTTACTCAGTGGACTTTGTTTGGGAATTCCACCGGCACAATTGGTGGGCACCGTTGAAAAAGGTGTTGCCGGTGTTATGGGGAGCCTAACGTTGATCATTGTTTTGGGCGCAATGTTGGGAAAAATTGTAGCTGAAAGTGGGGCCGCAGAGATTATTGCTGAGCAAATGGTCCGCTTAATGGGAGAGCGATACCTTCAATGGGGACTTATGTTGACGGGTTTTATCGTTGGTATACCGTTATTTTACGGAATCGGATTTGTCTTATTAGTCCCCTTGATCTTTTCGATTTCCTACCGGTATAGGTTGCCGGCAGTGTATATTGGATTGCCGATGCTGGCAGCCCTGTCTGTAACGCATGGCTTTATTCCACCACATCCTTCTCCCGTTGCTCTTGTTGCCCTGTTTCATGCCGATATGGGATTGACACTTATTTATGGTCTTTTGATTGCCATACCTGCTATTGTTTTGGGTGGGCCTATTTTTGGAAGATACCTGAAAAACATACGGGCAAGTCAGGAATCAATTTTTCGGGATCAAGATCGCTCGGAATCAGCACAGTATCTGCGCCCGACAGTTGGGGTAAGTTTGGCTGTAGCCCTGCTGCCGGTAATACTCATTGTCCTATTTACATTGCTTCCTTATAGCTTTCATACAAGTAATATAGTGCTGCAGCAGGGCGTTAAGTTTGTCGGCAACCCCACCGTTGTTATGGTTATCGCGCTCAGTGTAGCAACCTATTTCTTAGGATTGAAATTGGGCCGATCGATGAGCAATGTGATGACAATCTATGAGTCTGCTGTGAAAGATATTGCCATGATCCTGTTGATTATTGCTGGCTCGGGAATCTTTAAACAAGTGATGGAAGACAGTGGGGTCAGCCTGCTTTTGGCCAACACCTTGCAGCAGCTTCCCATTTCACCGTTACTGTTGGCTTGGTTAATTACAGCGGTTATCAGAGGTTGTGTCGGTTCGGCCACAGTAGCAGCCCTGACAGCAGCGGGTGTCCTGCTCCCTATTGTTACCGGAGGAAAAGCGGATCCCAATCTCATGGTACTCGCGATAGGAGCCGGAAGTCTGATGTTTTCGCATGTCAATGATGCCGGATTTTGGCTATTTAAAGAGTACTTTGGCCTGAGCGTAAAGGATACCTTATTCTCCTGGTCTATCATGGAGGCGATTGTTTCCATTGTTGGGCTGCTTGCTGTTTTACTATTGCAATTAATTTTATATTAGCTATTATTTTAAACTTTAAAATCGTTAAAGATGTACAACGCAGATGAACAATTCGAAAAATTAGGTTTGACATTACCACCAGCGCCGGCACCTAAAGGTGTTTATAAACCATACGTCATTGACGGGAAGTACCTGTATCTTTCTGGTCATGGTCCTGTACAAGATGATGCCACATTGATTATTGGTCGAATTGGAAGTGATATCAGCCCGGAAGAAGGCAAACTTGCCGCACGTCAGGTCGGTCTGACCATGCTGTCGACCATTAAAACCAACTTGGGGTCCTTGAACAAGATCAAACGTGTCATCAAAGTATTGGGTATGGTCAACTGTACCTCCGATTTTCTTTATCACCCCGGTGTAATTAATGGCTGTAGTGAACTATTTGCTGCGGTTTGGGGAGAAGAGAATGGTATTGGAACACGCAGTGCAGTGGGATTCGGTTCTTTGCCCGATAATATTCCGGTCGAAATCGAAGCATTATTTGAGTTATATTAATCCGAATGGTATGGAAACTTGGTGTCACATACAAAATGTCGATCAAGTCGATTCGCCGGCCTTGCTGGTCTACCCTGATCGCATTGTCAAGAACATAGACCGCGCTTTACACATTGTGCATGGGCGGGCGGACCGATTGCGGCCGCATATCAAAACGAACAAGTGTCGTGAAGTATGCCAGCTGATGATGGATAGGGGGATTACAAAGTTTAAGTGTGCAACCATTGCAGAAGCAGAGCTATTGGGTGTTATCGGTGCAAAAGATGTTTTGCTGGCGTACCAGCCCGTAGGGCCAAAGATAGATCGTTTCCTGAATCTGGTAAGCGCCTTTCCCCAAACACATTTTGCCTGTCTTGTGGATCATGTCGATGCAGCAGAGGAAATTTCAGCGCGGAGTCTGTCGAAAGGTTTACGAAGCGCTGTTTATCTGGATGTTAATATTGGGATGGGACGTACAGGGATAGCTTTAGAAGGGATTGAGCGTCTCGTTATGGATATCAATCTCCTGAATGGTATTCAGTTGGTCGGTGTGCATGGCTATGACGGTCATATCCATGATAAGGATTATCAGCTTCGCGAAAAACAATGCCAACATGCATACGGTATACTTGAAACGGCCTATCTGATGGCACAGGCGTCCACCTCTAAACCATTGACTAAAGTGATTGGCGGTTCACCGAGTTTCCCTTTTCATGCCGAACGAAGCGATGTAGAATGCAGCCCTGGAACCTTTGTGTTTTGGGATTTTGGCTATGCCGAAAATTATGCAGAAAAAGATTTTATGCTAGCCGCGGTACTTCTAACGCGTGTCGTTTCTATTGTTGATCACAAACACCTGTGCTTGGACCTAGGGTATAAATCCGTTGCATGTGAATCGCCGCAGCCTCGCGTCAAGTTTTTCGATCCACGTATTGGCGACATAAAAATGCAGAGTGAAGAACATCTGGTTGTCGAGGTGACAGATAGTACACAGTTTAACCTGGGAGAGGCATTGTATGCTGTACCCCGGCATATCTGCCCTACCGTAGCCTGTTATGGCGAACTTCAAGTTGTCCATGAACGGCAGGCAGATCAAACGTGGACTGTCTATGCGCGAAATAAAAAGATAAATTATTGATATGTACGAATTTGAAATGCCATTTTTGGTCGATGCACATTTGGATTTGAGTATGAATGCCATGGAATGGAATCGGGATCTTCGGTTGCCGATTACTGAACTGAACCGTCGAGAAAAGGGGATGAATGACAAGCCCGATCGCGGTAAGGCAACAGTCACCTTTGACGAATTGCGTCGTGGCCGTATTGGTTTGGTCGTGGCGACCCAAATTGCCCGATTCGTAAAACCCGAAAGTTCCTTGCCGGGTTGGTATTCGGCAGAACAAGCATGGGCGCAAACGCAGGGACAGCTTGCGTGGTATAAGGCAATGGAAGCCGATGGGCAAATGAAAATGATTTGTACAAAGGCTGATTTGGATCGACATATGGCACTTTGGTCGGATGGAAGCGATCATGTAGATAAGCCAATCGGATATCTGTTGAGTCTGGAAGGTGCCGATTCGCTGGTGAATATCAGTTATCTTGAAACAGCTTATAACTATGGTTTGAGAGCTGTCGGACCAGCGCATTATGGACCGGGGCGATATGCCAACGGGACCGACTCATCGGGCAAGCTTAATGAACAGGGTGTCCTATTGTTGCGGGAGATGGAGCGATTGGGGATGATATTGGACGCAACACACCTGAATGACGATGCTTTTTGGGATGCTGTACAACGTTATAACGGGGCTATTTGGGCAAGCCATAATAATTGTCGCAAGTTTGTGGACCATAACAGACAGTTCAGTGATGAAATGATCAAGACTCTCGTTGCGAAAAAAGCAGTGATCGGTGTAGCGCTCGATGCTTGGATGATGGTACCGAATTGGGTTCGCGGTGTATCCGACCCTAAAACAAGCAATTGCTCCATGGAGATCATGGCCAACAATATTGATCATATTTGTCAATTGGCAGGAAATGTCGATCATGTCGGCGTGGGGAGCGATTTAGATGGAGCATTTGGCCGTGAGCAGTGTCCTTATGATCTGGAAACGATTGCCGATATCCAAAAAGTCTTTGGTATCCTGTCAAAAAGAGGGTATAATAAGAGTAATCTTGAAAAGATTGCCAGCAAGAACTGGCTTAATTTTATGCGCGATGTATTGCCCGAATAAAAACGAACACTTCCAACACAACTGAATAGATGAGACCAGTATTACGCGTACAATTGTCCCTGATGATGTTTTTAGAGTATTTTATCAAAGGGGCCTGGTTTGTTACTTTGGGAACATACCTCATTAAATCGCTCAATGCCTCAGGTATGGAGGTAGCGAATATTTTTGCAACACAATCCCTTGGTGCTGTGTTTGCTCCTTTTTTTGTGGGTTTTGTTGCCGACAGATACTTTAATGCCGAGCGGGTGCTTTCGGCTTTACATCTCATTGGAGCTGGGCTGCTTTACGGGATGTCACAGGCACCGGATGCAACACATTTTTATCCCTATGTATTTGTCTATTTTATGGCTTACATGTCTTCGCTATCCTTATCCAATGGAATAGCATTCCGGCATATTGAAGACGCGAAGAAGTATTTTCCGGGGGTCCGCGTGTGGGGAACGATCGGTTGGATCTGTTCGGGACTTGTTATCAGTTATTTGTTCCGTTGGGATGCGCCCGAATCGATACAGGCAGGTGCCCTGCACAACACCTTTATTATGGGGGCGGTTTGCTCGTTGCTACTGGCATTCTTTAGTCTGGCCCTCCCCAAAACCCCACCGCAGGTGAAACTCAGGGACGAAAAATTTGATTTTGGAAAGGCGATAGGTTTGGACGCACTGAAGCTGCTCAAACAGCGGAGTTTTCTGATTTTTTTTGTAACAGCCATTGTAATCTGTATACCTATTTCGTTCTATTATCAAAATGCCAACCCATTTTTGGTCAACGCCGGAATACCGAATCCCACAGCAAAAATGGCATTGGGGCAATTTTCCGAAGCGATCTGCCTGTTGTTGATTCCATTTTTCTTTAGACGCTTAGGGTATAAAAAGATGATTTTATTGGGGATTGTGGCCTGGGCACTCCGCTATTTGTTTTTTGCCTACGGCAATGGACAGGAACGTTCATTTTTATTGTTATTCGGAATTTTATTGCATGGCATCTGCTATGATTTTATGTTCGTAGTCGGTCAGATCTATACCGATAGAATTGCCGGTGAAAAATACAAAGCTTCTGCACAGGGGCTTATTACCATTGCGATGTATGGGGTAGGGATGTTGATCGGATTTTGGGTTGCTGGTGCTGTTTCAGATTATCTAAAAACAGCTTATGCTGTTCAATTTTGGGAATATCTTTGGTTTATTCCTGCAGGTATTTCGGGTTTTTGTCTTGTGCTATTTGCCCTGTTTTTTAAAGAGGAGAAAGCGGTGCCAGATATGAAAGCCCGTTAAAGATGCTTTTTGGCCAATTGAAAATAGGCAATTCAGAAAAAATTAAAACATGGAGCATCTTCGACGGGGAGGTGCTCCATGCCATTTATAGTCCAATTATATCATATTAAACCATTCCTGGTATTTTTCACCGATGAAAGGAAGGGGTTTTCGCTCTCCGGCAAATGCGGACATTAATCCAAGTACAAGAGCAATAAGTAGGAGCAGTCCAACAATACTAAGGGCAATTCCGCCAATACCTGGAACAAAACGTAACAGCCCCAACGCCATTCCTGTTACGGAGATACCTATACTTTGTCGGATATGAAATTGCGCCAATGCAGTCTTTTCCTTGTTGTTCATAATGATGGCTGCAACAAGGCCGATGATGGTTAAGTAAGAAATAATAGCAATTGTTTTTCCGTCATTTGACGTCGCCTTCTGAATAGGGGTTCTCTCCATGATCATTAATGTAAAATGTTTGACTTAAATAATTAAGGCAAATTTAGGAGAGATATCCCTTGCATCCTTTAGCTGAATTCAGGGATATTTAAATTATCCTTCCACACTTTCCAGTAATTGCTTTTCATGGAGTTCAAAATATTCACCTCTTTTATCCATCAATTCGGCATGTGTACCCTGTTCTACAATTTCCCCTTGATCCATCACCAATATATGGTCTGCATTCTTGATCGTCGAGATGCGATGGGCAATAAAAATGCAGGTCTTGCCTTTCATGATACGGCTTAGCGAACGGAGAATGGTTTCTTCCGTTTTTGTATCCACGGCTGAAAGACAGTCATCAAAAATCAATACTTTGGGTTCCTTAATTAAAGCGCGTGCGATGGATACCCGTTGCTTTTGCCCCCCGGAGAGGGTAATACCACGTTCTCCAACAGCGGTTTCAAATCCATCTTCAAAAGCGATAATATTGTCGTATACAGCGGCGTCTTTGGCAGCCTGTTCTACTTGTTCCGGTGTAAAGTGGTCTAAACCAAAGCCTATATTATTGGCAATGGTATCTGAAAATAGGAAAACATCTTGTGGGACAAATCCGACCTGTTGGCGTAAGCTTTTGAAATCAAGGTTTTTAATTTCAAGACCATCATAATGAATACTTCCTTTGTCGATATCATACATCCGAAGGAGTAAGTTGGCCAGTGTAGATTTTCCGGATCCTGTTTTTCCGATAATAGCAAGTGTTTTGCCGATCGGGATTTGGAACGATATATTTTTTATCGCCTGAATGCCGGTTTCCGGATAAGTAAACGAGATCCCATTAACCTTGATTTCGCCCTCCAGTTCCTTGGCAGCTGTGCCGTTAACGATAGGAGATTCGGTTTGAAGGAATTCGTTAATCCGTTTTTGTGACGCGGCAGCACGTTGCACCAATGACGTGACCCAAGCCAAAGACATGGCAGGGAAAGTCAACTGGTTGACATAGATGATAAACTCGGCGATATTTCCGGCAGTCACTGTTCCTTTGGCAACTTCGATTCCACCAATATAAATGGTAATTACTGTACTAAGTCCAATAAGTAATAGAATAAGCGGGAAGAAAACAGCCTGTACTTTGACGAGATCAAGAGCCGTGTTCCGATAAATGGTACTTTCCTTCTCAAATTCCTGCATTTTATTTTGTTCTCTGGTGTAGGTTTTGATGACGCGGATGCCAGCAAAAGTCTCCTGGACAAAGGAAGAAAGTTTCGCCAGTTGTCGCTGTATTTTTAAGCTACGCTTGTTAATGATTTTATTAACAAATAAAATAATAACCGATAGGACAGGGATTGGCGCCAATGCATAAGTGGCCAATCTTCCGTTGACGCTATACATCGCATAGATGACCATGATCGATAAGACTACGGTATTGATCGCATACATGATGGCAGGTCCTAGGTAGTTACGCACCTGATTGACGTCTTCAGTCGCGCGGCTCATGAGATCTCCGGTATTGTTTTTCCGAAAGAAACCAAAGTTTAGATCCTGGTAATGATTATAGATCTCATTTTTGAGGTCGTATTCAATATAACGCGAGGTTAAAATGATCGTCTGACGCATAAAGAATAAAAATATACCCCGCAGCAGCGAAAGTAGGAGTACGACGAAACCAAAAAATAGGAGGCTGGTGCCAAATACCTGGTAGATGAGTTCCTGTCTGTCGAAACCATCAAATAGACGGTATAGATAGATGTTTTCCTGTACCAAATCAAATGCTTCGCGAATTACCTTTGCCGGCAATACCCCGAAATAGTTGGAAATGATAACAAAAATAACCCCTGGAATCAATTTCCAGCGGTATTTATAAAAGTACTTATTTAAGTAGGCGAGATCCTTCATATTACGAATACAAAAGTAGGACTAATTCATCAAAATGCTTTACGATTTGAGCGAATTTACTGTCATTCGGAAATCAAATGTTAAGTCTTGGATAAAAAAAGTTATTATGCACAACGAATAATTTTCCTACTTTTGCATCAAGTACCTTAAAAAATTAAAACAAATTAGAGTAGTACATTTTATGTCAACATCTCAAAATTCTATTTTTGAATTGATGAGCCAGTCTGGCCATCAAAACTTATTTTTCTGTAATGATGAATTGGTGGGCTTGAAAGCTATCGTTGCGATCCATGATACAACCTTGGGGCCTGCGATAGGGGGAGTTCGTATGTTACCATACGAAAGTACAGAAGAAGCTATTGAGGATGCTTTACGTTTATCCAAGGCCATTACGTATAAATCTGCCATCACTGGGCTGAATTTAGGCGGGGGAAGTGCTGTTATTATTGGGAATAGCCGTTTGGACAAATCTGAGGTTTTATTGCGCCGTTTGGGCCAGTTTATTGAAGGATTGAATGGTAATTTCATTGCTTCACTAGACGTAGGTACGACACAACGTGATTTAGAACATATTTATACCGAGACTGACCACGTTGCTGGTTTACCAAAGGCTATTCATGGTAGCGGTGTCGGTGATCCATCTATCTTTGCTGCGCAAGGTGTTTATTTTGGTATAAAAGCCTGTTTAAAGGAATTATACGGGTCGGAAAATGTTGCGGGTAAAAAAGTTATTGTACATGGAGTAGGTGGTGTTGGGGAGCGTTTGATCGCGATGTTACGTGAAGAGAATGCACGTGTTTATGTCAGCGATATTACGGAAGAAAAAATGCTGAAAGTAGCGGCTAAGTACAAAGCTGAGCCAATACCTTACAATGAAGTATTCGATCACGAATTTGATGTATATTCTCCCTGTGCGTTAGGTGGTACGGTAAATCCAGAATCCGCACAGAAAATGCAATGCAAAATTATTGCCGGTTCGGCCAATAATCAATTGAAAGACGAGCTTGTTACAAGTTCTATTCTGCATGAAAGAGGTATATTATACGCACCGGACTATTTGATCAACGCTGGTGCATTAATCGGCTGTTATTCAGAAATTCAAAATTACGGCGTAGATCACACTGAATTTGTGATCAAAAATATTTATAATGCGACTAGAGACGTCTTGAAAAAATCAAAAGAAGAGAATATTTCAACTTTTGAAGCGGCTAATCGCATCGCGGAGAAGCGTATCCAAGATATTAAAAAAATCAAGCGATAGTCTTCATCCCAAAATCGTTCTTACTTATTATTTTATAAAAAAATCGTTCTTTAAATTACTATGTTAAACAGGAGACACCTGAGGGTAAAAGTAGTGCAAACGCTTTATGCGTACAGTCTTTCAGAAGATAAAGACATCAAAACATTTGAAAAAGCACTATTAAAAAATGTGGATGAAGTCTATGAGATGTATATGTGGACACTGAATCTTTTAGATGAAGTATCTGATTATGTCTTAATAGATGCAGAGGGTAGAGCTAATAAGTTTTTACCAACTGAAAAAGACTTGTCTTTAACGACCAAGTTAAGTACTAATACTTTTATTGAGTCATTGAGACAAAATCCACAATATGGAGAAGGTGTCAAAAAGTATAAGATTTCGTGGAGCTTTGACCCGGAGATCGTACGTACAGTATTTTTGCAATTAAAGGATTCCGAGGCTTATTTGGAGTACTTGCAACAAGAGGATCGTTCGATCGGTACGGAAAAGGATATCATCAAGCATATCTTTAAAAAGATTATCTTGAAATCACCGGTTATTGAGCAGGTTTTTGAGGAGAAATTCATCAACTGGCCTGTCGATAAAGAAGTATTGCAAGCGTTGATTGCGAAGACGTTTAAGAATTTTAGTTCTGAAGATCCACGTAAAAATAAGCTAGCAGAGATTACGCAAAACTGGAATGATGATAGCGACTATGTCATTGCATTGCTGGGTAAAACTATCCGCAATACGAATGAATATCAGAAACTTATCTCGGAGAAAACGAAGAATTGGGAATCAGATCGTATTGCATTAATGGATACTTTACTGATGCGTATGGCGATATGTGAGTTGATTAATTTTCCATCTATTCCGGTGAAAGTGACAATAAATGAGTATATTGAAATTTCTAAGGTATTTAGTACATTGAAAAGTAATACATTTATCAATGGTATCTTAGATAAAATATTAAACGATCTGAATCAGCAAGGAAGAATCCAAAAGGCAGGTCGTGGTTTAAGAGATTAAAACCAAACGCATAAATAATTTATACGAATGAAAAACTTTGGCAAATATTCGGTTTTAGCTTTGTCGGTAGTACTTTTATTTTCTTGTGGAAATGCACAAAAAGGAAAAGAAGAAGGAAGCAAGACAGCGACTGAGACAGCAGCTGCAGATAGCCTTTCTAAGGCGGCAGCACAATTGGGAAAAGTAGAATTTGAAGAGTCTGCATTTGATTTCGGTCAGGTAAAGGAAGGAGCACAGGTAAAACATACCTTTGTGCTGAAAAATTCGGGTGATGCACCTGTTATTATCTCGAAAGTGACTGCTTCATGTGGTTGTACACAACCTGAGTTTTCGAAAAGTCCTATTTTGCCAGGTGGAAAATCGGAAATACATGTTACTTTTAACAGCGAAGGACAGGTTGGTAAACAGCAGAAGATCATAACGATTCAATCGAATGCTTCCAATGGCTTGACAACAGTGCAGTTAAAAGGCGAAGTATTAGCAAAATAACACATTATTAAACGATATAATAGAAGATGAACACAGTATTATTACAAGCAGCGGGTGGCAACATGATGAGTTTTTTACCAATGGTTTTGATTATCGTGGTATTTTATTTCTTCATGATCAGACCGCAGATGAAGAAGCAAAAAGATCACAAAAAATATATTGAAGAACTTGGTGTAAATTCAAAGGTGGTAACTACAGCTGGTATTCACGGCCGTATTGTAGAAGTATCAGACACGACTTTCTTAATCGATGTAGGTTCAGGCGTAAAAATACGTTTTGACAAATCAGCCATTGCTTTAGATGCTTCTAAAGCTGCTAACAACACGGAGAAGAGCGCTTCTTAAACTTTTTTGGGAAAGAAATGAAAGCCAGTTTTCGTAGAAAACTGGCTTTTTTTATTATGTTCCCGTTAAATCGATTATGCTAGGGAACGAGTCTCGAATAGGGTAAAAGTGCGCTGGTATCCCCGATTTTTGATAACACGAAATGATGTTTTGGTGGTAATTTTTATAATTTCGTCTTACGAGATTCAGTCTAAAATGTATCCCTATTCCAATTAGTATAGTGAATATTTTGTATTTCTAGACATCGGAGGTAATTATGGTATCATTAGAATTGAAAGAAGAACGCAGAAAATTAAATCAAACAGCGAAACAGCCTTCTGAAATTGCAAATAAGGAGGATCGGGACTGTTATGAGCCATCCATCCAAATTGGATGAAATTGATGAAGTAAGTGAAAGAAAATATAGAACGTATTTTTATTTTGTTTGCTTTGATGAACCATTTATTAATATTTCTCGGGTTGAAATTAGAAAAGTAACATGCTTTAGATTACTCCACAATAAATGGAATTCGAAAAACCGCCATCTAAGGTATCCCATATTCCGACATAGACATGGAAATCAGTGGTTTTTCGCTTTAACCAGTCAAATTGAACTGAACAAGAACCTTCACTTACGCTTGCGATAGAAGTTCTTAAATGGGATTCATTAAATGGGTCCAATAATACCAGATTGATTTTATATACGTTATCACTATATTGATCATCTGCATCCCAGATCAGGTCGATTACATCATTGTTGATACTGACTTGGCAGTTGGATAATGGGGTAGGCACTCACTGATCCAAATTTACCAATAATAGGTCCATTCGGACCGTTTTGTAAAATTGCCATAGCTATTCCTCTTTTTTTGTTTATAATGCTTAGTATTTAGCTTATTACCAATTTACTACTATTTTCCTAATTACTTTAGTGGTAATACTATTTTTACAGGGGATTAATAGGGGGTTAACAGGGGATTTACCCCTGTTATACCCCTGTTATACCCCTGTTAACCCCCTGTAATACCCCTGTAAAACCCTAGTTAACATAAAACACAATAATTGCCACATGCAATCGTTTTTGCGAGGTTATTCTCAACTGTTTTTTATTTGTTTCTAAGATTTAAGCCACTGCTGACATTATATTGTCAATCGAGCCTCTAATTTTGTGAAAAAGAATGCTATGAAAAATCTTACACCGTTTGATGGGCAACATTGTGAAACCACGGCGACAGGTACATTACTGAACCATCTTGGCATTGAACTTTCTGAACCGATGCTCTTTGGGTTGGGGCAAGGGCTTAGTTTTATCTATTGGAAAATGAAAACCATGGACTTTCCATTTTTGGGCGGACGAATAAAAACGGATCTTCTGACCCAGCATATCTGCAAAAATCTCGGCCTCGACCTCAGCGTTCATGAAACCTCTTCAAAAACAAAAGCCTGGCAGGCTGTACGACAGCTCTTGGACGAGGGGCAACCTGTGGGATTGAAGCTCGATGCCTATTATCTGGAATATTTTACTAAGCCATTTCATTTTGCGGGGCATTATGTAGCTATGTATGACTATGACGATGATCACGCCTATTTGGTGGATACGAGACAGCAGGGCGGTAGTGTGCAGACGTCTCTTGCAAGTTTAGCTTTAGCGCGGGCAGAGAAAGGGCCTATGTCGTCCAAAAATCTGTATTATACCATAGCAGGCAATAGTGAGAACGTTGACCTGAAACAAGCAGTAATCGCTGCGGTGGTGGCTAATGCAAAGGAATACCTTGCACCGCCCATCAACAATATTTCATATCGAGGAATTTTGAAGACCAGTGAAGAGGTGATTAAGTGGTACAAGACGAGTCAGGCTATTGAAAGCGAATTTAAAATGGCCGCAGATTTTATGGAGAAAGCGGGGACTGGTGGTGCCCTGTTTCGAAATCTCTACCGCGACTTTATCAGGGAAAGTTACGATCTCCTTGGAATAAAACAACTCGAGGTGGTTCATCATGAGTTTGTACAGATTGCATTATTATGGACATCCCTGTCGGAATTGTTTAATCAAATTGCTGAGACGGCCAGTTTCGATGCTGTCCAGCAGGCATCAGCAATTTTCAAAACCCTTGCCACAAAAGAGAAAAATGCAATGGAAATATTGGCGTCTTTGTGATGAAATGCAGATAAGGACGCTAATTTTTGCGCAAATTGATTAAGTTTGTATCATGGCGAATGCAGTTCGAATAAATAAAACCCAACGGCGTAAGATAAATGTCTTCGTGCGTTGTGTTGGAATTTCGTTATTAGCTTGGTTATTGTTTTCAATCTCCAATCAATATACTGTGTCCGTTAAGGCAGCAATTGAATATGTCAATCTTCCCGAAAAACGCGCATTTCACCCGCAACAATCGGATACGGTAAAAGTGAAACTCGAGATGACGGGATGGCAATTTCTGTTTTCCAAAGCTGCTTTGGAAACCCCAAAGGTTCAGGTTGACCTAAGCTCTTTAAAAACTAAAGATTGGATTGTTTTTTCCAATCAATTGGGCTTTATCAACCGGCAGTTTCCACATGAACAACGCGTTGTGTCAGTGAGCCCTGATACGCTGTTTTTTGATTTTTCGAAACAAACGCAGCGTAAGGTGCCTGTCAAACCGCTGTCTAATATAGGCTTTAAGCGTGGTTATGGCTTTATTGCAGATACCAAGATTACCCCGGCTTATGTGACGATTACAGGGCCCTATGAGGATGTTTCGGCGATTGAGTATTGGGAGACCGATACCGTTCGCGGGAAGGAAGTGGAGACCGATGTTCGAACAGTGGCAAACCTGGCACGTAACCAAAAAGCGAATATCAATGTTTATCCGACTTCGGTCGAGGTTCTGATGCCTGTAGGGGAGTTAACCGAGAAAGTGATTGAATTACCCGTGAAGGTTGAAAATGGCCAGCGCTATAGTTCTGTTAGGCTTAATCCAAGCAAAGTGGTCGTCACCGTACTGATGTCCGTTAAGGATTATAATAACTATACATCGCGAGATTTTGAAGCTGTGGTAGATCTGGCTGACTGGGAGAAAAACGGGGTGCAATATTTGCCTGTTTTGCTGACCAAAGTACCTGACTTTTGTAAGGTAATCAGCGTTGTACCTCAAAACGTGGACTTTTTTGTACGTAAATAACACTATTTTCATGAAGATTGGAATAACAGGCGGAATTGGATCCGGTAAAACATTTATCTGTCAGCTTTTTAAAGCCATGGCTGTACCTGTTTATAATGCAGATGATGAGGCGAAGGAATTGATGAATACCGATTTACGGATCAAAGAACGCTTGATTGCGGAGTTCGGTAAAGAGACCTATAAGGATGGGAAATTAGATCGGGCTTTTTTGGCCGAACAGATATTCAGCGACAAGGCGAAGCTCGAACTTGTAAATGGCATTGTACACCCCATCGTTATCCAGGCGGCCAAAGACTGGGCCGAACAACAAAAATCCCGTTATTCACTCAAGGAGGCTGCTTTGCTTTTTGAAAGTGGCTCTTACAAGGATCTTGATTATACCATCCTGGTTACTGCGCCTTTACACATACGTGTTAAACGTGTTATGGAGCGTGATGGCGTCACTGAAGAACAGGTCATGGAGCGAATAAATAAGCAACTAACTGATGAAGAAAAATTAAAACTGGCAGACTTCGTCATCATTAATGATGGAACCACTCCGCTATTGCCGCAAGTGTGGACTTTACATCAAAAATTTCTAAAATAAAACTATGTCGATCATATTAGCTGACTTCTTGGTCAGAAAACCAGAAGGTTATTATTGCCGTTATGGTGATTTTTTTATTGATGCGAGCAATCCCGTCATGCACAATGTCGTATCTCATGCCCATGGCGATCATGCCAGTTCGGGACACGATTATGTGTATACAACGCAGGCAACTTCATTGTTTATGACTTATCGCTATAAACAAAACCGCAAAGATTCATATCAGGTTAAATTGTTCAATAGTCCGTTTAAAATGGGTGCGGTCGAAATCACATTTTTACCAGCAGGTCACATATTGGGTTCGGCACAAATTCTGATGGAATACCGGGGAGTGCGCTACCTATACACGGGCGATTACAAATTGCAAGCTGATGAGACTTGCGAGCCGATCGAAGTGCAGCAAGCCGATGTCCTTATTACAGAAAGCACATTTGCAAATCCGGATATTATACACCCAGATCCTGCGGAGGAGATAAAAAAACTCGACGGACATGCCAGCAATATCTTATTAGGTACTTATGTGTTGGGCAAGGCGCAGCGGATTACTGATTTGATCAACAGATACTGTCCGGAGCGAAAAGTGCTTGTGCATAGTGGAATATTGCCCTACCATCGCCTTTACGACCAACACGGGCTGAAGAAATTAGACTATGAGCCCTACAACAGAAAAGAAATGAAACAGGGCGAACAGAATAAAGTTTATTTGGTACCGCCGATGACTTTTAACAGTTATTTTAGGGCGACCAAAGTGTTACGTGCATTTGCTTCAGGCTGGAAACGTTTACAGGCACAGAATGATATCGAATTGTATATTTCAGATCATGTGGACTGGAATGACATTCTTCACTACATTAAGATGGTAAATCCCCAGGAAGTTTGGACACTACACGGTGACGGGACCATTTTAAAAAGTTTTTTTAACGAAAAATTGATCGTGCGTGATGTGCTTTCTGCATAAGCAGGCTGTGTCGAAAAATCTTCAATCGGGAACGTAAATTTCTATTTCATATTGACAACTTTGTCAACAATATAAACCGTGTTTCCACGCCAGGGAAGAACGCCATGATATTCTTTGTAGCGCAGATCGAAGTACTTTCCACTATTGAGCTCCAATTGACGGAATATAGAATCATCTTCAATAGAAAATTCAAATTGGTTGCTGGCGATACCACCCGTTTTGATACTTCCAAACCCCTCCTGGATGAGTTTACCTTCGTATGTCTTGAAAATATTACCCTTTTTTACAGCATAATTAAGATAACCAGATTTTACGCCTTCACCGAATACATAGTAATACTTCCAGTAAACGTAGGATCCACCCCCCACAAGTAGAAAAAGGATCAGCAGAAGTAAGAACTTCTTAAATCCGGATTTTTTCGGTTTTTGTTCAGGCATATTTTCCATAATGTGCTATTTTTAAGTCTTTTTACTGTGGTTTATGAGACTATCAGGACTGGATGCTTTTTCGCCTAACCTATAGTTTCACCTAAAGATAAAAAATTAACGGCATAATAACGAATGGTTTAGATTTAGCCTAGAAAGTTGCCGAGCGTGATTGGAGTAAGAGACTCCCGAGCCTACCGTTTGCGGGCTTTGCTGTAGTTGCTAATTCTATTAGTTATTTTTCGGTTTTCTTAGTCCGTAATGCTAATTTTTGTAAATTTGGATCATGGATCCCGAACAGGTACATCGCAAGATTATTCATTTGGATATGGATGCCTTTTATGCATCTGTAGATCAGCGTGATTTTCCCGAATATCGGGGGAAAGCGATTGCAGTAGGTGGTTCTCCGGATGGGAGAGGAGTAGTTGCGACGGCCAGTTACGAAGCACGAAAATTTGGCGTCAAATCTGCGATGAGCTCCCGAAAGGCTCTTCAGTTGTGCCCCCATATTATCTTTACCTATCCTCGTTTTGACGTGTATCGTCAGGTTTCATATCAAATCCGGGAGATCTTTCTCCGTTATACGGACTTAATTGAACCGCTTTCCCTCGATGAAGCTTTTTTGGATGTAACGGTAGACAAACAGGGTATTGGTTCGGCTATTGATATTGCCAAAGCCATTAAGGAGGCGATCAAAGAAGAATTGAATCTAACGGTCTCGGCTGGGGTTTCCGTCAATAAATTTGTCGCAAAGATTGCTTCGGATATGGACAAACCCAACGGCTTAACATTTATAGGTCCTTCTAAAATTGTCAAGTTTATGGAGTCATTGCCCGTGGACAAGTTTTTTGGCGTAGGTAAGGTGACAGCAAAAAAAATGCATGAACTGGGACTGTTTACTGGGCTTGATTTAAAAAAACAGCGTGAAGAGGATCTCGTACGTTGGTTTGGAAAGACGGGGCATTTTTTTTACCGTATCGTACGCGGGATAGACGACCGTCCTGTTGTTCCCAATCGTAGCAGCAAATCGGTCGGGATTGAGGATACTTTTGGTGAGGATGTAGAAGTTTTTGAAGAATTAAATACCATTTTGCAACGGCTCTGCAAACAGTTGTGGACACGTATTGGGAAAAAGGAAATATCTGGGCGAACCTTAACCTTAAAAATTAAATATGCCGATTTTGTTCAGTTGACACGAAGTATAACCCTAGAAAATAGTTTTGATTCGGAAGACAAAATTTACGCCACCGCCCATAGTTTGTTGAGCAAGGTTGAGCTGGTGAACAAAGTGAGGTTGTTGGGTGTTTCGATATCAAATTTTGTGGAAGAAGCTGATTTTCCAAAGGAAGGCATACAGCTTGCACTTTTCGAGCAACATCCTTAGTAAGGAATCATCCGGTTTAATCGAGCCCTTGCTAAATCATATGGTACGCGATATGTGAATTAAGCTTGTTACAGGCAAAATCGTCGTTATTTGTCACAATTCTTTATCTTAGCCAAAATAATTAATAAACATATCCAAAAATTAATGAATACGGTATCAAGAGTACTCTTAGGTGCGTCTATCGTTTTTTTTGTTCACGAGGTTGGTTTCGCACAAAAGAAATTGGATTTTGCACAGTCCTGGGGGCAAAAGTCATCGTTGACAGTTCGTACCAATCAGTATCCTGGCTGGGCAGACGGGACAGCTTATCTGGAAAATGATGTAAATGATGGTCGTTTATATCAGGTTAACATTAAATCAGGTCACAGAAGCATTTATACAGTTCCCGCTAAAGAAGGGACGGTTGTTTATGTCGAGAACAATGATATCTTCCTGAAAGGTACCGATGGTGTAGCAAAGAGGCTGACCAACTCTCCTGATGTTGCTGAACAGAATCCGACCTTATCACCGGATGGTAAATATGTAGCCTTTACGCGTAAAAGCAATCTGTATAGCGTAGACGTGACTTCAGGAAAAGAAATGCAATTTACAAAGGATGGTACTGATGTGATCTACAATGGTTGGTCATCCTGGGTATATTACGAAGAAATTCTTGGGCGCCCAACAAAATATAAAGCTTTTTGGTGGTCTCCGGATAGCCGTAAGATCGCTTTTATGCGTTTCGATGATACCAAGGTTCCGATGTTTCCGATTTATTCGTCCAAAGGCCAGCATGGTTACCTGGAGGAGACAAGATATCCCAAAGCCGGTGACCCAAATCCGGAAGTGAAGGTAGGAATCGTTCACCTCGAAGGGGGCAACGTTACCTGGGCTGATTTCAACGAGAAAGACGATCAGTATTTTGGCCAGCCTTATTGGGCCTTTGATAGTAAAAATGTGATGGTACAGTGGATGAACCGGGATCAGAACAATTTAAAGTTCTATCAGGTGGATCCAAATTCTGGTGCAAAAAAAGAAATCTACGATGAGCGTCAGGCTTCCTGGATCAATTTGGATCACGATGAGCGTATCACGTATCTGGCGGACAACAAATATTATATTTTAAAATCGGATAAGACGGGCTGGGCCCATTACTACCTCTATAAGTTAGATGGAACCTTGGTCAATCCAATTACATCCGGCGAATGGCAGGTGACCGAATTAAAACGTATTGATGAAAAAAACAAGGTGATCTATTTTACTGCACGTAAAGAAAACTCAGCTCGTTTTGATCTGTACCGCGTGGATTACTCGGGTAAAAACTTAAAACGTCTGACGTTCGGTGAATACTCGCACGATGTCAATGTATCGCCTGATGGCAAATATTTTATTACCAAATACTCCAATGTGAGCACACCGGATCGATTTGCATTGTTGGATAATCAAGGTAAAGTCGTACGTCAGCTAGCGGATAGCAAAGCTGCCGATTTTGCTTCGTATACGTACGGTAAAACCGAATACTTACATCTGAAATCAGACGACGGGCTGTTCGATCTTCCGCTCACCATCACGTATCCGACAAATTTTGATCAAACAAAAGTTTACCCCGTTGTTTTCAGTATCTATGGTGGGCCCGATGCAGGAACGGTAAAAGATACCTGGAAAGGAACCGCCAATCAGTATTGGGCCAATGAGGGCATTATTCAGGTGTCCGCAGATCACCGGGCATCCGGTCATTTTGGTAAACAAGGCGTTGCTTATATGCACCGCAATCTTGGTCACTGGGAGATCATTGATTACTCAACAATTGTCAAATGGTTAAAATCGCAACCTTGGGTCGCTAAAAACAAAGTACTTATTACAGGGCATAGCTATGGTGGCTATATGACTTGTTTAGCGATGACGAAGGCCGCAGATGTATTTGATTTTGGTATTGCTGGTGCACCGGTTACCTCATGGGATCTGTATGATAGCCATTATACCGAAAGGTGGATGGATACGCCGCAGGATAATCCGGAAGGCTATAAAGCCGGTTCTGTGTTAACCTATGCCAATAATTATAAAGGCGTGTTGCGCATCATGCATGGCGATATGGATGACAATGTTCATTTGCAGAATACAACCCAACTTGTCGATAAATTAACTGATCGAACTGTCCCTTTTGAATTGATGATCTATCCGGGAAGCCGTCATGGATTTGATCGTTCGAAAAGTAAATATGATTTTAATGAGCGTGCGCGTTTCTACTACCAATACTTGTTGGAGAAACCGCTTCCCAAAGAATTTAAATAGGAAGAGTTAAGGTCAAAATAGAAAATCCTTTATCCGTCTGGATAAGGGATTTTCTATTTTTTGCCTATTTTCATCTATCTGGGATCACAGATTTTCCTTTACCTCTCTTTTTATGTTAAATATGACAAAAAAAGTGATTTTTCTGGGTGTGTAAATTGTTGAAAATTAAAAAATATGGCATCTTTGTAGAAGTTTATTCAAAGAAAAAATGATTCAATTCCTAAAGGAAAGTACTTTTGCCGTTAACGAGGTTTTTAATAAGTCATTGGAGTTGCTGAAAAGGCATTATTTTTCAGTGGCCGGGCTTTGTTTTTTGCTGTTTGTGACCTCCGGTCTTTCCAATTATCTTGCAACTACCATCAGCGACTTCAATGTGGTATTGAGTGGTTTTATGGCTTTCTTTTTCATGGTGATGTATTTTGGATTGAACATGACTTTGTTTAAATATATTTTAAGTCTGATTGATGGTAACCAGGAAAAGAAGCTTGTCCAATGTATTCCGAGTACGAAAGAGCTTGCGTACTTTTTTGGCGCTATGTTGAGTATCATGGTGCTTTCTATAGCACTTCTGATGCTATTGGGCGCCATCTCTTTACCATTCCTTTACCTATTTGAAAACGGTGACAATCGAATGGAGCTAATGAGCAACTTTACGATGTTTGTTGTTTTTGTGGCGGCCATATTGACGTTCATCCTGATTATCCGAGTGGCATTTTATCCATTTTTTATTATTGATAAACATGCGGGGACATTGCGGTCATTACGCTTCAGTTTTGCGCTTACAAAAGGCAATGTATTCAAACTATTACTGATTTTGGCGGTATTTGCTTTTTTTCAGTTACTACAGATGTATTTTAATTATTTAGAATATTACATAATTTTTATTATTTTGAACCTCGTGAGTTCTTTCTTAGTGGTGCCTCTGGCTAGTGTGGTTGTTTCGGTCGCTTACCGATCCATGATGGCGGATTATCATGGGGGAGAGGACCCAAAGATTTTAAATAATATATTTTAATTAATAGCAAAGGTTTTGAGTAAAAAAGGAATTGCCATTTTAGGGGCAACGGGAAGTATAGGCACACAAGCCTTGGATGTGATAAGAGCCTTTCCTAATACGTTTGAAGCAATCGTTCTGACTTGCGGTAGCAATGCCACACTGTTGGTTCAGCAGGCCTTGGAGTTTAAGCCCAAAGCAGTTGTCGTAACAGATCCCCAGCAATATAATCAGGTACAGGATGCTTTAAAAGGACATGATATCGCTGTCCTTTTGGGTGAAGCCGGGCTGGTTGAAGTGGTGCAATTGGAAGAAGTCGATATCGTTCTGAATGCGATTGTTGGATCTGCGGGATTAAAACCTACTGTTAAAGCGATTCAATCCAAAAAAGATATTGCGCTGGCCAATAAAGAGACGCTGGTTGTCGCCGGTGAGCTAATTATGGCCTTAGTCAAAGAATATGGTGTACGCATGCTTCCTGTGGATTCAGAGCATTCGGCGATCTTTCAGTGTTTGACCGGTGAGGATCATAATCCAATTGAGAAAATATATGTGACGGCTTCCGGTGGACCTTTTCGTGGTAAAAAACGCGCCGATCTGCTACAAGTCACCAAAGCTGAAGCCTTGAAACATCCCAATTGGTCGATGGGTGCGAAAATTACGATTGACTCGGCATCCCTGATGAATAAAGGTTTGGAAGTCATTGAAGCGAAATGGCTTTTCAACCTCTCCATAAATCAGGTCGATGTAATCGTCCATCCCCAATCCATTGTGCATTCGCTGGTTCAGTTTCAGGATGGTTCCATGAAAGCCCAAATGGGGGTTCCTGACATGAAGTTGCCGATCCAGTATGCGCTGACCTACCCGGCACGTTTCGAAAACAATTTTGAACGTTTTAATTTTATGGACTATCCAACGCTCAGTTTTGAAAAAGCAGATATGGAAACTTTTCGGAATCTGGCATTGGCCTATGAGAGCCTCCGTGCCGGTGGAAATAGAAGCTGTATATTAAATGCAGCCAATGAAGTAGTTGTGGATGCCTTCTTGAAAGACCAAGTTGGTTTTTTGGAGATGAGTGATATCATTGAACAGACGTTAGATCAAGTAGAATTCATTGCCACACCGACGCTGGAGGATTATCTGGAGACGGATCGTGTGGCAAGATTAATAACACAGGAAATAATCAAAGATTAAATTTTAGAAAGCATACATGGGTGTTTTAATTATGGTCGGACAAGTGATTTTAGGCTTGTCAATTTTAATTGTTCTACATGAGTTAGGACATTTCTTAGCAGCACGTGCATTTGGTATCAAGGTAGAAAAGTTTTATCTGTTCTTTGATGCTTGGGGAGTGAAATTATTTAAATTCAATTATAAGGGCTGTGAATATGGTATTGGCTGGTTGCCGCTGGGTGGCTATGTGAAAATTGCCGGCATGATCGATGAATCGATGGATACGGAGCAATTGAAAGGTGAACCACAACCTTGGGAATTTAGATCTAAACCTGCCTGGCAACGTTTAATCGTCATGTTAGGTGGTATTATTGTCAATATTGTCGTCGGTGTGGTTGTTTTTTGGATGCTGACTTTTAAAATGGGCAATACAGACATCAAAATGGATCAGCTGGTAAACGGTATTGTGCCCGGGTCCATTGGTGAATCTATTGGTTTGAAAGCTGGGGATAAGGTGATTTCAATAGACGGTCACCATATCGAAAATTACTCCGAGCTGATCAGTTCTAAGGTATTGATGGGCGGAGTCACGCTTGCCGTTGAACGCGCTGGTGCGATAACAGATATCAAAGTGCCAGCAGATTTACTAAACACGCTTTCCGACAAAAAAGGCGAGAAGTTTATTGAGCCACGTGTTAAAACGACCAGTGTTGCTGAAGTAGCTCCCGGTTCGGTGGCAAGTAAAATGGGATTTGTGAAAGGCGATAGCATTATTGCTGTGAACGAGACGCTGGTTCCTTTCTTCGATCAATTTAAGGCGCAAATAAAAGCGAACAGCAATAAAACGGTTGCGATTAAAGTTTTACGCAAAGGGGCCGAAGTTTCCTTGCAAGGAATTGTTCCTGCAGATGCCATGCTGGGAATAGGGATCAATCGTGATTATTCCATCAAATCGTTTACAACGCAATATACCTTGATGGAGGCGTTTCCGATCGGTGCAAAGAAAGCGTTTACAGTGATTACCGATAACGCCAAGGGATTTGGTAAAATTTTCAAAGGCGAAGTGCGTGCTGATAAAGCATTATCTGGCCCTATTGGCATTGCAACCTTGTTCGGCACGGAAGTGGACTGGATCCGTTTTTGGTCCTTAGTAGGGATGTTGTCAATGGCATTGGCCTTTATGAACCTATTGCCTATTCCAGCTTTGGATGGCGGTCACGTGTTGTTCTTGTTGGTTGAGATGATTCAAGGCAAGCCATTGAGTGAAAAATTCCTGGAAAAAGCACAAATGGTCGGTTTCTTCATTCTTTTGGCCTTAATGGTCTTTATATTCGGAAACGATATCTTTAAGTTATTTAAATAAGTCAAACGGTCGCCGGAAAATGCTGACGGTGACAATTTCTAAAAAAAAGCTAAAAGCCAACGATGGTCGGAATTTCTTCCGACCATTTTTTGTGATATGACTGTGCTAGCAGGAAAAGGTCTTTACATTTGATTTGTAACATTTATCTATGCAATAGCCTGCATTCACTTCAATATGCTTTTTCCAGCATTCAGGATGAAGGTCTTTCCAACAATAAATGATTATTTATATTGCATTTAAAAAACTATTTATCTAAGTTTGACCATGGATGGAAGAAATAGAGCAGATGTAAAGCCAGGTATGTTGGTGAATATAATCTTAAAAAAGGACCAGCGTACGGGAAATCTAACAGAAGGCATTGTGAAGGACCTGCTAACATCATCCTCTTATCATTCGAGGGGGATTAAAGTCAGGTTGACGGACGGTCAGGTCGGAAGAGTGGCCGAAATTATTGAAGATGATTTTTAGGAGATATTCAACGGGTCTTCGTTTCTCTTTACCAAGTCTTTTCTAACGCTTTTGACGCGAAAAGATTGCTACCTATGATGTTCTTATTGTATAAATCAAACTAAAAGTTTGTTGGATTGTTAATATTGGACATTTTGAAATAAAATTTGTATAATAACATAATTATTGCTAACTTTTTTCTGTATTTTTTATTTTATTACATATTTATATAATATTGTTTTTATAATTACTAAATGACAGCTTATTCAAATGGATACCAAAGATAGATGTACGATTGTCTACGCAGATGATGCGATGATTCATCATGTGTTGATGCGAGCGATGGCTCAATCACATTTATTGGATTTGGTTTATTGTGCATCCAATGGGAGGGAGTTGATCGACTACCTCCATGAAAACGAGCATGAGCTTCCTGAGATATGTATATTAGACCTGCATATGCCTGTATTAAACGGAATAGAAACAGCAAAAATTGTGAGAGAAAGATTTCCCTCGATCAGAATATTTGGGTTGACATCAAGTAGTGATGAAAATGAGCGCATGGAATTGCGAGACGCTGGGGCAGAAGAGATCTTTTCGAAAGAGCAGATGCCTTTATTAATGAAACAACTTGCGCCCAGCCTATAGAACGTATAAATAAAGAAGAAGCCTAACAGATGTTAGGCTTCTTCTTTTGCTTCTAGGGCATCCTTGAATTTCAGCAGTCTAATCCAAGATGGACATTTGCTTAAATCTTTTTTCCATAAGCTCACATGGATGAAGCTTGTGCTCAAGAAACGCTGTACGTCGAAAACTTGCATATCTTGCTGTATTTCCAGCGTTTCAGGCAAGTCTTTGGATTGAAAATAGTGTTGTAATTCTTCTAGAGTCATACCACAAAAATAAAGTTTTAAATCCTTATCTCCAACCTCCACCGAGCGCACGATACAGATCTACAAAGGCATCTAAATGCTGTTGTCGTAATTCGACGAGATCCAGGTCGCTGTTTAGGGCATTACTTTGCGCTGTAATAACCTCTAAATAGGTGGCAAACCCACTTTTAAAGAGTAAACCTGCATTTTTAACCGCCAGGTGCGCATTTTCGACCCTTTCTTTAGCCAGAGCTAATTGTTCACGTTGCTTATCCACGGTGACCACGGCATTAGAGACTTCGGCGACAGCCTCGATGACTTTTTGTTGCAGTTGGATTTCGGCTTTATCACGTTCCAATTTGGCTACCTCATACTGTGTTTTCAATGTCCTGTTTTTGAAAATAGGCGTTGTTAAATTGCCTGTTATTCCGCCGAGCAATGCGCCGGGGATATTGAACCAATTTTTAGGGAGCATACTATTTACACCCAATACGCCGCCCACGGTCAATGACGGATAACGCATAGCCTGTTGGATATTTGCATTCGCACTGGCTGCCATCAGTTGAAATTCCGATGACCGGATATCAGGTCTATTACGCAGGATCTCGATCGGAGAGCCCAGGGAGATGTCTTTGCTCTCCGCGAAGAGATGCTCGTAAGAAGTTCCTCTTTTGATGCTGTCGGGTAATTTTCCCGTCAGTGTCTGCAGCGCATTTTCCTGGATGACAATCTCCTTTTCGATCTCGGGAACGAGGGAGGCTGCCAATAGGCGTTGGGATTGCGTTTGTTGGATCGCCAAGGCCGTGATTTCACCGGCTTCATATTGGAGCTTGATCATGCGGAGGGTGCTATCGTTTAATTGGACGTTCCGTTTGGCAACTTCAATTTTGGCATCGAGCATCAGGAGATTGAAATACCCTTTTGCCACGGCTGTGATGATCGAGGTCTGTATGGCATTTTTTGCCTCTTGTGTGTCCAAATACTCAGCTAAGAGTTGCTCTTGTTTGCTTCCTATTTTCTTCCAGATATCGACTTCCCAGCTAAAGTTAATATCGGAGCCAAACATAGACTGATAGACGAACATATTTTGAGGAGCTTGTTCACCCTTGTGATCGTAGTATTTGCTGAGTGGGCCGCTGCCAAAGTCCTTCGATCGCCAAGTACGGTTTCCATTGGCAATTGTCGCATTTACACTGGGCAGATAATTGGCTTTGTTCTGCGCTAATACCCTGTTTGAAATTTGAAGGTTGAGTAAAGCGGTCTTCATTTCAAAATTATTGGCCAGGGCCGAATCAATCAATAGTTTTAATGTGGGATCGTGAAAGAAGGATTTCCAATGGATAAGGCCCATGCTGGAAGTATCCCCAAAGTAATCCAATGTATCGCCACGAAAGTTTTCCGGAAGTTTGAACTTGGGCTGCACATAATCTTTGCCGATCTTACAAGCATTCATTAGGCCTAAGAGCCCCACGATGATAGCTATACCCGAAAGGTATTTTTTTATATTTTTCATTATTCTTCCTCTTCTTTAGCTAGTTTATCATGTATTTTTTCATCCAGATTTTTGAATACGACAAAGAGTACCGGGATGATAAAGATGCCGAATGCTACACCAAACAGCATGCCGCCGGCGGCGCTGAAACTGATCGAATGGTTACCGATCGCCGAAGGGCCGACCGTCCACATCAAGGGGACCAGTCCTGCAACAAAAGCCAGGCTGGTCATCAAGATTGGCCTTAACCTAAGTTTTGAACCGCTAATGGCTGCTTCGACAATGCTCTTACCGTTTTTGCGCTCCTGGACAGCGAACTCCACGATCAGAATCGCATTTTTGGCCAAGAGGCCAATGAGCATAATGAGTCCGACTTGCACATAAATATTGTTTTGAAGTCCCACAAGGTTGATCACGGCAAAAACGCCGATCAGGCCAACTGGTATGGACAGTAGTACTGCCCAAGGGAGGATATAGCTTTCGTATTGGGCCGAAAGCAGGAAGTAGACGAATAGGATACTAAGCGCAAAAATCAAGATCGTCTGTGAACCGGACTGACTTTCTTCATAGCTCATGCCCGTCCATTCAAAACCGTAATTACCCGGAAGTTTATTGTCGGCCAATTTTTGGATAGCCTGCATGGCATCATCGGTACTATAGCCTTCCGCAGGTGTAATATTAACCGCTATCGCGTTGTACAGATTGTAGCGTGTAATAGTTTCCGGACCCACCGTCTTTTCTAAAGTTAATATGGTGTTAATAGGAACCATTTCGCCTTTACTATTCCGCACAAAAATAGAATTGAAGGATTCGGGATCCTTCCGGAAGTCGAAATCCGATTGGACATAAACGCGGTATTGGCGACCAAACCGGTTAAAATCACTCGCCTGTACACGTGCAAAATAAGACCGTATTGTGGACATAAGATCTTTGATTTCGACGCCCAGCGATTTTGCCTTTACGGCATCGATATTTACTTCATATTGAGGGAAGTTTGATTTAAAGCTTGTGTAGGCGCTGCGAATTTCAGGCAGCGTATTGAGCTGGTTAATAAAGGTATCTGCAATGGTGTTGAAATCCCGAATGTCACCACCCATCCGATCCTGAAGAACCATTTCAATGCCCGCAAAGTCTCCAAAACCCTGTACGGTAGGTCGGGGGAACACCGTAAACGCTGCTTCATTGATCTGGGACAGATCATGCCTGATGGTATCCATAAACGTATTAATGTTTTTGATGTGCTCGCGTTTGGCATGTGGTTTTAAGGTAATATAACCCGCAGCGAAGGCGGGGCTGGAGCTTCCGTCCAAGGCGTTAAAACCAGAGACTGTTGTCATGCCATTGATATCCTTTCTTTTCTTTAAAATACTATCGGCACGATGAAGAACCTCAGTTGTCCGGCTCAATGAAGCGCCGGGAGGGAGGGCAATGTTATATGTAATAAAGCCATCATCTTCGGTCGGAATAAAACTTTTGGGTGTTTTAATCATAAACACAATGCCAAGTGCTGTAATTAAAATTAAGCCTGCCCAGGCTATTTTTTTATTCTTGATCAGTATTTCTACAAGAGCGACATAACGGGCGGTCAGCCGATCAAAAGATGTATTGAATGCTTTAAAGAAACGATCTTTAAATTGATTGATTTTGCTGCTTTTTGGATTGGTATCATGCTGTGGGGCTTTCAGGAGTAGCGCACATAAGGCTGGACTTAAAGTCAAGGCATTGAGAGCTGAAATCAGAATCGCTGTTGCCAAGGTATAGGCAAATTGTCGATAGAAAATACCTGCTGGCCCTTCCATAAATCCTACAGGCAAAAATACAGCAGCCATGACCATGGTTATTGACAGGATAGCTCCCGTAATCTCGGACATCGTTGACAATGTCGCGGCCCTGGGTTTCATTCCTGTACAGTGCATTTTTTCATGGATAGCTTCGACGACGACAATGGCGTCATCCACCACGATTCCAATCGCCAGTACCAGAGCAAACATCGTGAGGACATTGAGCGAAAATCCAAAAAGCTGTAGAAAAAAGAAGGTTCCCACCAAGGAAACAGGGATTGCAATTGCCGGAATCAGGGTGGATCTAAAATCTTGCAGAAAGATAAAGACAATAATAAATACTAGGATAAAGGCCTCAAAAAGGGTGTGCTCCACTTGGTTAATCGATTCGTCGATCTGATCACGTACAGAATAGGTCACCTCATAGTGTAGGCCTTTTGGAAATGTTTTTGATTGTTCTTCAAGAACCTTTCTGACGGCAATGTCGATATCATGGGCATTGGAACCACTGGTCTGAGTTAAGTTGAGTGTAAGACCGGGATGCCCATTTACCTTGTTGTCGCTGCTTAAATTTGTAGCACCGAATTCTACCCGGGCCACATCTTTTAAATAGAGCACTGAACCGTCGGTGTTGGTTTTGATCACAATACTCTGGAATTCCTCCGGTGTGGTGAAACGCCCTTTGTGACGGATCACTGTTTCGAAAGCTTCATCCGAGGTTTCTCCAAATTTACCGGGGGCAATCTCAAAGTTTTGATCTTTTATAGCATTCATAACATCTTGTGGAACGAGGTTATAAAGGGCTAGCTTTTCGGGATTTAACCAAAGGCGCATGGCATAATCTCTGGCCCCCAAACGGGACACCTGAGCTACGCCATCGACACGCAGTAAAGGACGCATGAGGTTGATCTGTGCATAGGCTTGCAGAAAGGTTTCGTCGTAGGCACTATCCTGATGATCGGAGTAGAGATTAATGGTCATGATGACACCGGTTTGCCGTGGCATGACAGTGATCCCGGCTTCGTTGACTTCGGCGGGAATGGAGCTGATCGCTTTGGAAATACGTGTTTGTACGTTGACAGAGGCAATATCAGGATTGGTACCTGTCTTAAAGTACACCGACACACTTCCTGATCCTGAATTGGAGGCAGACGACTTGATATAGGTCATATCCTCCACACCATTGATGGCTTCTTCGATAGGTAGTAAAACGCTTTTTGCTACGGTTTCGGCATTAGCTCCCGGATAACTTAGTGAAACAAGCACACTGGGTGGAGCAATTTCTGGAAAGCGCGAGACAGGCAGGAGTTTTAGCCCCACTAAGCCTAAGATAACCAGGATAATGGAAACCACCGTGGCTAATACAGGCCTATTTATAAATGTTTTTAGCATATACATAGAATTTTAAACACGCTACTTTTGGCGCACAGCATGCCTGGCACCGGGTAGTATGCAAAAATGATCGATAATTATTTCTGTAAAATCGGAGTTACTGGAGAACCGTCGGTCAATTTGTCAAATCCACTGGTAATAACGCGATCGTTTTCCTTGAGGCCTGAATAGACGATATAGTTATTTTTACTTTTTCCCGAAAGCTGGATATTTCGTTTTTGCGCCTTATTGTTTTGGTCCAGTATATAGACAAAGGTTTTATCCTGCAATTCATTGACGGCAATCTGCGGGATTTGAAGAACATCTTTTTTTACTTCGGCAATCTTAAGGGTGCCGCTGCTTCCAGATCGAAGAATATTGTCGTGGTTTTGAAATGTCGCACGCAAGGAGATTGCTCCCGTTGTCCGGTTAATTTGGCCATTGACGGCATCAACCACACCTTTTTTTGCATATTCTTCGCCATCCGCGAGCACCAAAGTCACTTCTGGAAAGATAAGCTTTTGATTCTGGTTATACTTTTTCCCTTCGATACTATCTTTTTTGGCCTGTGCCTTGGAAAAATAAAGAAAATCTGATTCATTCATGGAGAAATACACATACACTTCCTGGATGTCCGAAAGATAGGTGAGGGGCTCTTTATCGCCCTTTGATACCAAGTTTCCGATACGCTTTGGGATGCGGCCAATATAACCGCTTACGGGAGCCGTAATAACTGTGAAGTCTTTACTGATCTGCGCCGAACGTACGGCTGCGATGGC
This sequence comes from Sphingobacterium sp. Ag1, assembly GCF_000988325.1. Taxonomy (NCBI): domain Bacteria; kingdom Pseudomonadati; phylum Bacteroidota; class Sphingobacteriia; order Sphingobacteriales; family Sphingobacteriaceae; genus Sphingobacterium; species Sphingobacterium sp. Ag1. The sequence goes on from NZ_LBGU01000041.1 coordinate 128,226, forward strand.
CTGGTCCAGCGTTGCTTTGGCGACTTGATAATCTGATTTTGCCGAAGCCAGCCTGACATCCGAAATGACTTCGTTTTGAACCAGTGGTTTCAAGCGGTCGACTTCAAGCTGCGCATTTTTTAGTTTGGCCTTGGCAACCTGCTCCGTAGCGACCATATTATTGAGATTTTCCTGATAAGTAGAAGGGTCTACCTTGAATAGCTTTTGGCCTTTTTGAACAAAAGAACCCTCATCGACATAAATTTCCTGAAGCAGTCCTTCAACCTGCGGGCGCACTTCTACGTTGACTTTACCTTCTATGGTTCCTAAATAGTCCTTGATGGTGGTTGCATCTGATTTAGTGACCGTATAGACTGGCAAGGCTACATTTTTTTCATTGGTTTTATTTTCTTTTGAAGAACTTGAAGAACAACTTACCTGCGTGGCTAAGGCTGAACAAATCAATACGGATACTTTAAAAATAGATAATGTTTTTTTCTTCACAATGCTTGATTAATTTTTACGATATATGTGTTGAGTAATATGAATATTACAATATAAACGACAAATCGTTTAATTATTGTGAAGATTAACATTTGTTAACATCCCGATTAATAGTTAATCGCTGTTCAATTATTAATCAAAAATAATGTTTAATAGTTGTAATTACCTGTGAGAGAATTGCTTATCGCGTAGGGATACATCATATTTTCGCTGTAAAGGAAAATATGATGTGTTTTTTAGGGTGTTTAGAATTTAAGGTGCTTCACGGTCAATCCGTTATTGATAAGCTGTTTTAAGGCATCAATACCTATACTGATATGTGCCTCTACATATTTTGCGGTAACAGTGACGTCACTGACTGAGGTTTTAACACCTTCTGGAATCATCGGCTGGTCTGAAACCAACAACAATGCGCCTGTTGGGATTTTATTAGCAAATCCAACGCTGAATATCGTTGCTGTTTCCATATCCACGCACATGGCACGGATTGATTTCAAATACTTTTTGAAAGCTTTGTCATGTTCCCAGACCCGTCTATTGGTGGTGTATACCGTTCCGGTCCAGTAATCCCGTTGGTGGTCCCGAATTGTGGTGGATATAGCCTTTTGCATGGCGAAGGCTGGTAATGAAGGTACTTCGGGTGGAAAGTAGTCGTTGGATGTTCCCTCACCGCGGATAGCGGCAATTGGTAGAATTAATTCGCCAACAGGAATCTTCTTCTTAATCCCACCGGTTTTTCCCAAAAACAGCACTGCTTTAGGAGCAATAGCTGCCAAAAGATCCATAATAGTGGCAGCCATAGGACTTCCCATGCCAAAATTGATAATGGTGATTCCTCCGGCCGTTACAGATTGCATGGGTTTATCTTCGCCATAGATGGGCGCATTATCATGCATTTCAGAAAAAAGGTGGATATATTTTGAAAAGTTCGTTAAAAGGATATATTCTCCAAACTCTTCCAAAGGTCTTCCCGTATAACGGGGAAGCCAGTTGTTCACGATTTCTTCTTTGGTTTTTAAACCGGGTGTGATCGGACTATTTACGGTATTCTTTGCACTTTTCTTTGTTGTCATAGTCATTAAATTTAATTTCTTGAATCTCTTATCTTCCTGTCAACATTCCGTTATGGCTATGTTATTATTGTAATATAAGATTTTTAATTCTTTTAAAAAAAAATCCCGTTCAGCGAACGGGATTTTTTTTAAGCGACTTTAAGCTTTTTCAAATCGGACTTTTCGAATTTTTTCTTCGCATAGTCCAAGGTGATTTCCAATGCTTTCTGTCCCGTTTGCTCTTTTGTTGACGGAATCTCAAACATGGCATCCAGCATAATGGCTTCGCAGATGCTGCGCAGGCCTCGGGCCCCCAGTTTGAATTCGTCAGCTTTGTCTACAATAAAGGTATATACTTCCGGATCAAATTTTAAGTCGATACCTTCGTATTCAAACAATTTCTTATATTGTTTTACCAACGCATTTTTTGGTTCAGTCAATATGCTCAGTAATGTTTCCTTATCCAATGGATTGAGGTAAGTCAATACTGGAAGACGGCCAATCAATTCGGGGATTAAACCAAAGTTCTTTAAGTCCTGAGGTGTAATATACTTGTACAGATTGTTCAAGTCAATTTCCTCTTCGTCTTCGTTCATTTTATAACCTACTGTTTGCGTACGCAAACGGTTTGCAATTTTCTTTTGAATACCGTCAAATGCACCACCACAGATAAATAGAATATTACTTGTATTGACTGCGATCATTTTTTGATCGGGATGTTTACGGCCGCCTTGTGGTGGAACGTTTACAACTGTACCTTCGAGAATCTTCAATAACGCCTGCTGCACACCTTCACCTGATACATCTCTGGTAATGGAAGGATTGTCGCTTTTACGTGCGATTTTGTCAATCTCATCGATATAGATGATACCACGTTCGGCCGAAGCAACATCATAATCTGCTGCTTGCAGTAAACGCGTCAATATACTTTCGACGTCTTCCCCTACATAACCTGCTTCTGTTAATACCGTTGCATCCACAATACAGAAAGGTACATTGAGTATCTTGGCGACAGTTTTTGCCAGCAAGGTCTTACCAGTACCTGTTTCACCTACGATAATCAAATTGGATTTTTCGATTTCAATCTCATCTTTATCCACTTTCTGATTTAAACGTTTATAGTGATTATAAACGGCTACAGAAATTACTTTTTTTGCATCATCTTGACCGATTACATATTGGTCCAAGTGAGTTTTGATCTCCAAAGGACGGATCAACTTTAAAGCTGTCTGTAAGGTTTTGCTTTTTCGTTGTTTTAATTCTTCTGCCAAGATCTCGCCTGCTTGCTGAATACAACGGTCACAGATGTGTGCACCGTTGCCAGCAATAAGCATCTGGGCTTCATTTTTGCTTATGCCACAAAACGAACAATGAATGTCTCTATCGTTATTCTTTGCCATTGTTATTTAATAATCTCCTTCTTAGGAAGTAAAATCTCGTCAATCATACCGAATTCTTTGGCTTCGTTGGCCCGCATCCAGTAGTCGCGATCGGAAGATTTTTCTACCCATTCGTAAGTTTGTCCAGAGTGATCTGAAATAATGGTGTATAATTCTTCTTTTAATTTCATCATCTCACGTAAGTTGATTTCCATATCGGCTGCGACTCCTTGAGCGCCACCAGAAGGTTGGTGAATCATGACGCGCGAGTGACGTAAGGCTGCACGTTTACCTTTTGCACCAGCAACTAAAAGAACAGCCCCCATAGATGCTGCAATGCCGGTACAGATGGTTGCTACATCTGGCGTGATGTACTGCATGGTATCGTAAATTCCTAATCCAGCATACACGCTTCCACCTGGTGAATTGATGTAGATCTGGATATCACGTTGTGCATCGGTAGACTGTAAGAACAGGAGCTGTGCCTGAATAATGTTGGCTACCTGATCATCAATACCGCTGCCTAAAAATATGATGCGGTCCATCATCAAACGTGAAAATACATCCATCTGAGCAACGTTCAATTGACGTTCTTCGACGATGTAAGGTGTAAGGTTTGTCGGAATGCTAGTCTCTGTACGTGCAATGAAGCTATCAACATGTTGACTTCCAATACGGTGATGCTTTACTGCATATTTTCTGAATTCGTTTTTATCTATATTCATCTTTTTATTTTTTCTATTCTGTAGGACTAATATAAAACTATATTTTAAAAATCAAATAAATTGAAAAGATGTTTTACATCTACTTTACATTTTTTCGGTGCTCCCCGTTTAAGACTTATGGGAGACTGAATCTCCGGATTAATTTTTATCTATTTCATGCATAGCTCCTTAGTCAATTTCATTGTAGTTGGGAAGGTCTTCCAAAAATTCGTAAGACTCCCTGTTAAAATCAATTTTACAATAGTAATGATTCATGCCGTTGCTCACTAACAAGTAAGGTATGCGGTGAACCGTGTTATAATTTGCAATTTGCTCAAATACTTGTTGGGTAATTTTTACGTGTGGCGCTTTAAATTCAGCTAAAACGACCTTATGCCCGCTGCTGTTGTAAATCAACAAATCACTTCGTTTCTGCAGGTTATTTAATTTCAAACCACCTTCGATATGCATCAGTGCCTTGGGGTAATTTTTCATGAGCGACAAATAGTTGATCCAATGCTGTCTAACCCATTCTTCCGGCGTTAACACCAGGTCCTTTTTTCTGAGCTCATCAAAGATGTAAATCGCATTATTCTTTTTGGATATTTTAGCTTGATACGGTGGTAAGTTCAGTGGAGTCGGTGAAAACATACACAAATATACTAAATTTTTAGCAAAAGAAATACATTCATCAGGCATGAAATATGGTGTTTTTTTGCTGACGAAGATGATTTTTTGTAAAAAAACTCAGGTCTGCTTTTATGGCAGTATTGCTTGACCAGAATTGTGGAACTTGTGGTGCTAAATGTTCATGGCTTTAAACCAATAGCTTAAAGTGGTGGCAGTAGATGAATCAATTATAAAAGCGTTAATTCGGCAGAGTTACTCGTTTAAATTGCCATTAAAATCGTAATTTTGCTTCCTATAAAATGTCCATAGTCGAACTAGATACACCATGTGAAGATGCAATAACATGGGACATTTTAGACTGTAGCAGATTGTTTGGATGCGGGAAAGTAATGGGGCAACCGATCTGCAGTGAAAAAATAAATAAATAGACCGGGTACTCCATAGCAACTTTAGACAAGTTGCCGCGTGTAAAGAGCTTAATTGGGCCCAGTGAAAATAAATACTATCGATAGTTTTACATATGAACATCAATCCGATCTTATCCGATATTAAGAACAGGTCTTTTAAACCAGTGTATTTATTGCAAGGTGAGGAGAGTTATTTCATTGATACCATTGCTGATGCGTTGGAGACGACCGTACTGAACGAAGCACAGAAGGGCTTTGATCAATCGATTTTCTACGGAAAAGATATTGATATGTCTACCGTTGTCAATGCCGCAAAACGGTATCCCATGTTGAGCGATTATCAGGTGATTATCATCAAGGAAGCACAGGAGCTGAAATGGAAATCGGATACAGAAGAACTGCTGACGAAATACCTGGAGCATCTTACACCGACCACCATTCTTGTGTTTTGTTTTAAACATGGAAAATTTGATAAACGCAAAAAGATCTATAAAGTTTTTGAAAAAAAAGGCTTAGTCGTCGATGCGGCCAAACTATATGACGATAAAGTGGGCCCTTGGATCGGCACATATGTAAAAGATGCGGGTTGGCGCATTCATCCGCAAGCTGCGGTGATGATTGCGGACTATCTTGGTAACGATCTATCAAAAGTGGCCAATGAACTTGATAAGCTGATGCTTAATGTTCCAAAGAGCCAAGAAATAAGCATGGAAGATGTTGAACGGAATATTGGTATTTCCAAAGATTATAATGTTTTTGAATTAAATACTGCATTGGCTAAACGCAATGCCCTAAAAGCGTATCAGATCGTCGATTATTTTGTGGCCAATCCCAAAAATAATCCACTGGTGATGGTTATTGGACAAATTGCTACCTACTTCACGAAGATTCTCAAATACCATTATCTAATCGACAAATCGGTTGCGGCAAAAGAATTGGGGGTACATCCATTCTTCCTGAAAGAATATGAGCTTGCCGCACGAAATTACAATAGACGGAAAACTTTCGATGTGCTCCATGTGTTGAAGGAGACCGACTTGAAATCCAAAGGTGTGAATGTGCCGAGCAATTTTAATAGTGAAGAGATTTTAAAAGAAATGATCTACCGGATCCTTAACTAATCCCATCCAATATAGCGCAGCAAGCCCATCCAACATTGGCGAAATAAATGCCATCTGAAATAGCGAACACCAGAAATGGTGTTTTTTTTTACACAAATTTAATAATTAAACACTTGTTTAAATTAAACGTTTGTTTAACTTTGTCGCGCATTTAGCGAGAACGTCTTTTATTATCGCTATGAATATGCGATGGTATCTTTAAAAGATCGAGGTTTAAAATGGAATTTAACGAGAAACAGATTGATATTTTACTTGTAGCTGAGCGTCTTTTTGCAACCAAAGGGTTTGATGGGACTTCCGTGCGCGATATTGCCAACGAAGCGAATGTAAATGTTGCAATGATCAACTATTATTTTGGATCAAAGGACAAGTTGCTGGATACGTTTTTTGAGTGGCGTGTCCCTGATTTTATGATCAATGTGAATGAGTTGGCGCTTATTGACAATGCGCTGGACAAAATAGACGCGATGGTAGATCGATCAATTAAATCGATGAATTCGCATCGTAAGCTGTATCATATTATTACCATTGAAAGTTCACTAAAACAGCGGATGCTGATCTCTGAAGCATTCAGGAAGCTCAAATTGCATAACCTGGAGGTTATCTCGTCCGTGATCAATGAAGGTGTAGAACAGGGGGTGTTCAAAGGTGGATATGATCCAATTTTAATCCATTCGATGATGATGGGAACTTTTATGAATTTCCAGATGAACCATTGCTTTTTGCAAGATCAGTTGCATATCGATAACGATGAAGAATATGCAAATTATATAGAAACAACTTTAACAGAATTTATACAGACAACAATTAAAGCTTTATTGACATATGAAAAATAAGTTGGCCAATTTGAGTGCTTTATTGCTTTTAAGTCCCATGGGTTTGTTGGCACAGGACAACAAGCACATGACTTTGGAAGAAATAATTCACTTGGCCGCAAATCAAAGCGTGGAAGCGAAGTCTGCCGACACCAAGATATTGGGTAGGCAGCTCGAGGTGGAAACGGCCAAATCGAAACAACTTCCTGATGCAAAATTGAGTGGACAGTACATGGCTATGACTACTCCAAATGTGAATTTAAAGTTGGCTTTAGGTGGGGGGGGATCTGCTCCAGATATCGCTGCAAACCAATTGTGGTTAGGACAGGCTTCGGTGAGTATGCCAATCTATACCGGTGGCAGAATTAAGGGCGGCATTGATATTGCAAAGGATGTATTGAAAGCCGAGGAATACAATGCTGTAGCAAGCAAAGAACAATTGGCTATACGTGCAGTAAATCTTTATTTGAGTCTTTATAAGGCTCAGCAAACCAATTTGTTGATAGCTGAGAATATCAAACAGTCGGAGCAACGTGTTTCGGATTTTAAAGCGATGTTGGATAATGGTTTGATCGCACGTAATGACTTATTAAAAGCAGAATTGCAGCTTTCAAACTATCAGGTTTCGCTTCAGGAAGCACAGAAAAATATCAAGGTGCTGAATTATCAATTGGCTAATTTCTTGAAAATTGATGAAGATACCCAACTGGATCAGATCAATTTGGGCGAAGTCACAGGTGTGGATTTGGGCTTAAAAGCATCATATGATGCAGCAAAAACCTCGCGCTCAGATCTAAAATCGATGGAATCGCAACGTTTGGTTGCTGAAGATCAGTTGAAAGTAACAAAAGCGGCTGCCATGCCAACTGTTGCTGCAACTGCTGGATACAATGCTTTTGGTCTTCAAAAGGTGGTTACCGTGACGAATGCTGCCATGGTTGGCATCGGCGTTTCTTACGATATCGGTTCGCTTTACAAAAATAAAAGAGAAGTGAATGTGGCAAAAAACCGTATCAAGGAAATTGATGAGCATATTGAATTATTAAATGACAAGGTAAAAGTGCAGGTTCAACAGGCCAATGAAAACTATATGCTGGCACAAAAGCAGGATGTGGTCTATCATCAGGCGGTGGATCAGGCGGTTGAAAATTATCGGATCACCAAAGATAAGTACGATAATGGTATCGCAGATACCGACGATTTGTTGACCGCAGACGTGCAGCAGCTGCAGAGTAAGATCAATCTGGCAATCAGCAAAGCAAACACCATTGAAAAATATTACGACCTGCTGTTAGCAAATGGGTCTTTAAACATTAAATAGCAATTAATCTAGACATGGAAAATACAGTAGAAAACGCACCTGAAAAAAAAGGTACAAATAAAAAATTTACAATTGTTTTGGCTGCATTGGTCATCTTCGGAGGGGCTTATGGGGCGTATAAATATATGCATGGCCAGGCGCATGAGACTACAGACGATGCGCAGGTAGAGAAAAACATGAGCCCGATCATTCCACGGGTGGGTGGTTTTATCGCTAAAGTCTATGTAAAGGACAATGATTTGGTTAAAAAAGGGGATACGCTGTTCACCATTGAGAGTCAAGACTATCAGGTTCGTGTGGACGAGGCATTAGCAGCCTTGGCAGCAGCTCAAAGTAGCTTTGATGTTTCAAAGGCAGATGTATCTGCGTCTTCGGCTAATGTGGCCATCTCAGATGCAACGATCCAATCCAATTTGGGCAGCATCGATGCGGCACGTATTCGTGCTAAGCAAGCGAACAATGATTATATTCGCTACCAAAACTTATACAATAACCAGTCCATTACGAAGCAGCAATATGAGCAGGCATTAACAGCGAAATTGGAAGCGGACAAGCAGGTTGAAATTTTGCAACAACAACGCAATGCCAGTGCGTCACAACGCAATGCAATCGTTAGTAAGACTACAGTAGCGGCAAAGCAAACTTCTGTTGCTGAGGCAAATATAAAGAGGGCGAATGCGCAGCTTGAAGCAGCTAAGTTAAACTTGTCTTATACAGCTGTACTTGCATCGGTAGATGGTCAGGTATCCAATATTAAGGTTCAGCCTGGACAAATGGTCAACCCAGGTCAGTCTTTATTCTACATTGTCGATAATATTGAAACTTGGGTAGTAGCCAATTTTAAAGAGACGCAATTGGAAAAAATGAAGCCTGGTCAAAAGGTGGGAATCAAAGTGGATGCTTATCCTAATATCGAATTTGAAGGTGAAGTAAATTCTTTCTCACCAGCGACAGGATCGCGTTTTTCTTTATTGCCGCCAGATAATGCGACTGGTAACTTTGTGAAGACTGTTCAGCGTTTACCTGTAAAAATCAAATTGACAAAAGACAATAAAGCAGAAAATGTGGCTTTGCTCAGACCGGGCATGAATGCTGACGTAGATGTGCATGTTCAATAACTATGGAAAATTTAAATCAACAAGATAGTCTGGTTGAATATGGTTTTCGACGTGTTGTAATCACGATTACGGCGGTGCTTTGTGCGCTGTTGGAAATCGTGGATACAACCATCGTCAACGTGGCGCTGAACGATATGAAAGGTTCTTTGGGGGCGACATTGACGGATGTGGCATGGGTTATCACGGCTTACGCAATTGCCAACGTAATTGTGATTCCGATGACCAGCTGGTTGTCCCAACAATTTGGACGAAGAAATTACTTCGCGGCTTCTATTATCATATTCACAGTATCTTCATTTTTATGTGGTAACGCGACCAATATTTGGGAGCTTGTTGCATTTCGTTTTATACAAGGGATGGGCGGTGGAGCTCTGTTGGTAACCGCACAAACCATCATTACAGAAAGTTATCCGAAAGAAAAACGTAGTATGGCTCAGGCTATCTATGGTATGGGGGTAATTATTGGTCCTACGCTAGGTCCTCCTTTAGGTGGATATATTATCGATAATTTCTCCTGGCCATATATATTTTACATCAATGTACCTTTAGGGATTATCGCTACGTTGTTGACCTTGTCTTTCGTACGAAGCCCTAAATACAGCCAAAAACAATCTGCAAAGGAGGTGGATTGGTTTGGTATGATCTTTCTGATCATGTTTATCGGTTCTCTTCAATTCGTTTTGGAGCACGGACAGCAGGATGATTGGTTTGACGATCCATTGATTTTAGGCTTATCAATCTTGTCTGTTTTCGGACTGTTATTCTTTATATGGCGGGAATTGGTCTATGATAAACCGATTGTCAACTTGCGGGTATTGAAGGATAAGAATTTGCAGGTTGGTGTAGTGATGAGTTTTATTCTTGGTTTCGGCTTGTTTGGATCGACTTTTATTATTCCAATCTATACACAGTCGATATTGGGATGGACGGCCACAGACGCAGGTTTGTTATTGTTGCCAAGTTCAATCATGACCGGTATCATGATGCCTTTTATTGGGAAGATGATCCAAAATGGTGTTCCCCAAAAATATATGGTTGCCGTAGGACTAAGTATCTTTTTTGGCTTCTGTTTTTGGATGTACAGTCTCATGACCAATGATACGGGAGCAGAGCACATGTTTTGGCCCCTAATTCTCCGTGGCGTTGGCTTAGGATTGTTATTCGTACCTGTCATGACACTCTCACTATCGACATTACATGGTAAGTCAATCGGTGAAGGAGCTGCCTTTACAGGGATGATGCGCCAGCTGGGTGGTTCTTTTGGTATTGCTTTAATCACGACATTTATTGCCCGTGATAGCCAAAAACATCGCGTTGATCTGGTGGCTAATTTAGATCCAAGTAAGTTTGATGTGCAGCAACGGGTGCAGCAATTGCAAATGAGCTTTCAGGCGAAAGGTTTTTCGCCCAATGAAGCTTTGGCCAAAGCACACCAGATACTCGATATGAGCGTGATGAAACAGGCTACTGTATTATCCTACATGGATGTGTTTTTGTATCTCGGTGTTATATTTTTGCTGTGCGTCCCTTTTGTTTTGATGATTAAACAAGGAAAGACGCAGATCGATATGTCCAGTGTGCATTAGCATTTAAATAGTCCGGTAAGCTGGTATCACGGTGACTTGTCAGTAAAGTACTGCTTATCGTTCAGTCGGAAGTCCTCAAAAAGTGTTTAGCTTTTTGAGGATTTTTTTGTGCATTTTCTTTAGCCGTGGAAAAGTACTTGGAGTCGACGTTTGCTATTGCCTGAACAGCGAAAACATAGATTTTTGTCCATTTAAAAACCATAAATTGAAAAACCTGATTTAAAATTGATTGTTTAATAATAAAGAGTTTGGAAGAATTTATTTTTTGGCATCAGAAAAGACTGTTCTTGTCGAATTGCGATTAAGGTAGATTTTTTATCTTCAAAATAGCGACTGCATGTATACGGAAAAACTTAATTTTTTGGCATTTATCATTCCTTTATTTTTAATCTTGATGGTGTTGGAATATTGGTATAGCCTCAAAAAACAGAAACGTTTTTATTCTTTTGATGAATCGATCTCAAATCTCAATGTTGGCATCGTTGAGCGTATGTGTGATATGTTTTCCGTTAGTTTATTCTACTTTTTTTTCGTTTGGGTGTATCAAAACTTTGCGATATTTCATATTGAAGCGAATGTTTGGACTTGGGTAATACTTTTCTTATTTACTGATTTCCTTTGGTATTGGTATCATCGCTATAGCCATGAAATAAATCTCTTGTGGGCGGCTCATGTTGTGCATCACCAAAGTGAAGATTATAACTTTACGGTGGCGGCCCGGATCACCATATTCCAAGCCATTTTTCGTTCACTATTTTGGGCTTTTATTCCCCTTTTGGGGTTCCCGCCCTTTATGATGACCGCTATTTTGTTGATTCATGGCGTATATCCATTTTTCTCCCATACGCAAACTGTTGGAAATTTGGGAATTTTGGAGCGGCTATTTGTAACGCCTTCCCATCATCGGGTGCATCATAGCAGCAATGAAATCTATCTGGATAAGAATTATGGAGACATCCTGATTATCTGGGATAAGCTGTTTGGAACATTTATACCGGAACAAAAGGAAGAACCTTGTGTTTACGGACTCACAAAGCCCATTCACCGCTATACTTTTCTATGGCAGCATTTTCATTATTTATTTGAAATTGGTTTGTCATTTAAGCGAGCGAAAGGATTTAGGAACAAAATGCGGACTATATTCGGTAAGCCTGACGATATACAGCCTGAAATTCGCGAAGAACTGGAAGAGCGCATATTTGCCGGAGCTAAGCCGCAAGTTCATGCGCAGGCGTTAAGCCGCTATATCTTTTTTCAGTCCATGTTGACGATGACACTTCTTTTTTTCTTCCTGCTTTATGGTAATTATCAGCAACTGATACAACTCGTTATTGGCGGGGGATTTATTCTTTGTAGTGTTATTTGTATTGGAGGACTTCTAGAACATGAAGACTGGGTTTTTCCACTTGAGATGTTGCGGTTATTCTTATTACTACTGTACATCGGTCTAACTTTTTATTCCCTATTGGGGCTTGTTTTGGTAGGATGTTTCGCTTTGATTCAATTGATTTTTTATCGACCGTTAGCAGGTCGCTATAAAAAAGTTTTGCGTCTTGAAAGACGTTAAATTTTATCCGCATGAGTTCTTGTCGTTGGAAGTAAGCACCTATTGTTTCATATTTCATCATTTAATTGATCTTTTTCTGTATCGCAAGCAAGCAAGTAAGCACTATAAAAATGTCGTCCAGTCTTTCAATCCTTTGAATGATTGACACTCTCAAATTTATGAGATGATATTAATTATTTGTCTGCTGCTGTAACTAAGTCTACAAATGATTGGCAATAAAATCTGGCCATAATATCCCAGCTATATTGTTTTAGGGTATTTTGTTTAAATTGCAGGCTTAGCTTTTTATAGTGGGCTGGGTCTTCTAAAATGGCTTGAAGTTGTTCAATCCATGCGTTTTGGTTTTCGCTTGGCAGGAGAAGCCCATTGTAATTGTGTGTAATGGCGCTTGTAATTCCTTCTAATTCGGCGGCAACAACAATTGTGCCTGCTGTGGAAGCTTCTAGGCAGACGAGCCCAAAGCCTTCCATATCACCGGCCATTTCAATATTGGGCATCAAAAAGGCCTGTGCGTTGGTCAGGAGGCTTTGCAGTTGTTCGAATGGAACTTTTCCAAGATGTTCAATTTTTTCGGGGTATGCTTTCAGTAATTTTCGGATGGCCCCTTGATCGGTGGGAAATCCGAGGAATAGGGTGATTAAATGATTTATCTTTTTTGGTGTAAGCTGCAATAGGCGTTCTTTCCATTGCGGTTTTTGATCGAATGGCCCCACCATTAGTAATTTGAAATCGCCCTGAATCGCGGGGATGACATGTTTCATCAACCACGAGAAGCCCTTCCGCTTAACAGGGCGTCCCAAAGTGATAAAATAGGGCCTGCTTTCGCAGGTTGGTTCATTGTTTTGAGTGGAGCAGTGTATCGGATCTACACCGTTGGGTATAACAATGATTTTGGATGGATCGATACCGCGTAACTGTGCGGCGTCGGCGGTGGCTTGGCTAACGGCAATAAGCTGATCAAAAGTGTTAAACCGCGGTATAATCTTACGTTGAAAATAACGAAGTGGAAAAACGATATCCAGACCGTGAAGCGTGACAGCACGTTTTAAATGGGTATATCCTTTGTGAAAAGAGGCGAAGGACGCAATTAATCCATCATTAAAGTGGATAAGCTTGATGCCGGGGTTATCGTTAATTTTGGCTAGAATGCGGCGATTCAGTAGGAAGAAGAAGGCTAAAAGAGGTTCCCTATTGTCATAGACTAAGGTGTGTACCTTCAAGTAAAGAGCCGCAGTATTGATCAGTTCAAAGCTTTGTTTTTCCATACCGCCAACACTTGGGGGATATTTGTGGCTGACAAAAAGTATTTCTATTTCAGAGGGGTACATGTACTGGTTTCTTTTTGATGCATAGATAAAATATAAAACCCAGTGCTACCCAGGTGAGCTGTCGGCCGCGACGTAATAATGAAGCACTGAGCCAAATACTACCTCCTGTAATACCGATCATATGGAGTAGGAGCTTATTGGCGATTTCTTCAATACCCAGTTGTCCTGGAATAAAAGCACCGATGCTTTTTAGCACAATGACGCTCATATCTACTATTAAACCATGTATTGGTTGTACTGAAACACCCAAAAATTGTAGAATATAATAGAATTCAAGGCTGCCAATAATCCAATGTAGTGCAAAAAGTAAGTAAGAATACCAAAAAACCTTATTTTGATGTTTATAAAAGTCTTTTACACTCCAAAGGAGTGACTGAACATGCGCTCGTGCTTTTCCAAAAGGTGTTGCTGTTGAAGCCTTGGTTTGTGAGGGACTTTTTGCAGCTATTAACCAGTAAAGTATCAAGATCATCAAAAGAAATAAGAACATACAGATCATATAAATTACTGGGCCTGCGTAGCGTATAATTTCATTTTTTAAAGGAGAAAATATCAACCAAATCATAGCAATCAAAAAGAGTGTCAATTGAGACAGTACGGCAGTAATACGGGATATTGCAACCGAATTCAATCCTTCTTTTAAAGGAATGTCATAACGGGTTATCAATTGTGCCTTTAATAAATCGCCACCGATAATGCTGGTGGGATTGAATAGTCCAACGGTTTCCCCGATTTGACGGACGGCAAAGAGTTCGAGCAGATTGACCTTCTTTTTTGCAGGGCCTAAACATATCCACCAAGCTAATGTACCTAAAAAATAGGCCGCGCAAGTTGTAAACAAAATAACGATGAAGCGATAACCAACAGAGGAGAGCTCTTTTTTCAACGCATTTAAATCGCTTTTCGCTAAAAAGATCGTGATGGACGCCAGAATCAAAAGTAAAAAAACACCTTTGATGAGTTGGCTTGGGTTTGTTAATTTGCCCATGCCAAATCGACTTCCTGTGTTTTGTCTATCAATAGTTCAATGTCATTAAAATAGCGTCCAGCTAGTCTATTCCAATCCAGTTGCCCAACATAGGATAGACCTTCAATGACGAGATTCTTTTTTAAGCTTGCGTCGGAGAGAATTTTTTTGAGGTAGTAAACATATCCAGCCGCATTTTCAGGTTGACACTTAAATCCATTTTTTCCGTGCTGAATCAAGGAGGCCGAGCCTCCGCCGTTGGCGATAACACAAGGAAGTCCGGATGCTAATGCTTCGACGACGACGTTTCCATACGTTTCTGAGACCGACGGAAAAACAAAGGCATCGGCCGAAGCATATAAAATTGCGAGCTCATCATGGCTTTTCTTTCCTAAGAAAATAGCTTTAGGCATCTCTTGCATCGCAATTATTTTGGCTGTTCCTTCACCGACAACAATGAAATTATAGTCGAGGTTTTGAGCCTGTATCTGTTGATAGATTTCAATAAGCGTTTTAATATTTTTTTCCCAGACGATACGACTGACAAAAAGGATTGTTGGTTTGTCATTCTTTGTGATGGTCTGCAGTTGAGATAGATTCTTTTTTTGGGGGTTAAACAGAGCTGTGTCTATTCCCCTTTGCCACAGCTTTAATCCTTCTTGTTGTAAGCCGATCTGCTGTAATTCATTTAGAATGGATTTGGTCGGTACATAGACAATATCACATTTGTTGTAAAAGTTATTCATTGCTTTTTTCATCCATTGTTCAGTCGGTTTGACTAAGGGTAATATGTTTTTGAAATAATAGGCAATGTATGAAATGAAGTGTGTATGATAGATTGTAAGGACAGGAATACCTTTCCGTTTGGCATAATTCAATGCAAAAAAACCTAAAAGGGAAGGAGTTGCAATATGGATCATGTCGGGAGCAAATTTATCTAAAGCGAGCTCAAGTTTCTTTTTAATAAGCTGTGGAATAGCGAGACAATAATCGTCATTGACCGGTATTTTGAATGTGGGAACCTTGTAAGAATGGAAATTTCGAAATTGCGTAGGGCCGCCGCCATAAATAAAGAAGTAGTTGAATTTCTGCTGGTCTATACGGTTTATCAGCTGAAACATTGTTCGTGATGCACCGTCAAAATCCTCGACGAGTATCTCTGTAAAGAAGGCTACCTTTCTCATGTTATTCTTATTAGGGGTTGTATAAAAATAGTTGAAAGCTGTAACGTCTGTTTTACGGTGGTATTAACCTTTTGTCATTATAGTGTTTATGAATTATTAGTTTTTAATGATTTGTGCATAATTATTAAAAGTAGAATTAATCGAATATGATAACAGCGCTAATGTTGATGCAGTAGCTTTGGAGTGAACAAAATATTCAGTCTATGCTATTAAATCTATTGTTCGAAAAAAAAATTAGATCCAAGGGTATCCGAAAACTTGTCATTTTATTTATTTGTGCGTTTGCAGGTGTTATGTTGGGTTTTAAGTTGAAGCCAAAACAACAGCCGAAGTTCAGTAATTCGGTGTATGCAGCTATGCCGGAGGCGACATACGGAAAGCTAAATTTGTTAACGTACAATATAGCTGGCCTCCCTGAAATAATTTCCAGTGCTGTAACCGAGCGGTCTTCCAGTATTAGGTCGATCGGCAATCGGATCAATGGGTTTGATATTGTCAATGTGCAGGAGGATTTTAACTACAACAAGTTTCTTTACAGCGAAAATAAGCATAGCTACCGAACGGCAAATATGGGTGGGGTACCTTTTGGAGACGGACTGAGTACACTTTCAAAATATCCGATTGTTGAGTTTGAGCGGATAGGCTGGACTGATTGCAATGGCACAGATTGTCTGACTCCTAAGGGCTTTTCTTATGCTCGAATACAATTGGCCAAGTCGGTATTTATCGACGTTTATAATGTACATGCGACAGCGCAGGATGATCGGAATGCAACGATTGCCCGGCAGAAGAATATAAACCAGCTAAAAGCCTATATCAAAAAGTATTCGGCTGGCAGACCACTTTTGATTATGGGTGACTTTAATGCACATTATGCTTACGAGCTGGATAACATCGCTTCTTTTCAGAAGGACTTAGGTTTGGTGGATGCATGGGTAAGTTTACGTAATAAGGGTGATATTCCCGGTCACCAAATGAATTTTGAAGCGAAAGCTGCATTGGAGTTGACGGAAGATTGCGAAGGTATTGATAAAATTTACTATCGCAATGATCATCATTTGCTATTTGAGGCAAAGAATTATCAGGTTCAAAAAGAGCTTTTTCAAAACGAAAAGGGGCAGGATTTATCAGATCATTGTGCCGTTTCTTTACAATTAGGCTGGCGTGTTGTTAAATCTTCGGTTCAGTAAAATAAAATAGTACTTTTTCAAATCTTTCCTAACAATTGCGATTAGCACTGAATACCGCAGTGCTTTTTTATTGCGTATCAAAAAAGCCCCATAAAATGAATTATGGAGCCTTTATTAAATTGGGATAAATTATCTTATTTATACATTTCTTCACGTTGTGCTTTAACCACATCGCTATTAATGTATTCATCGTAGGTCATCAATTTGTCGATGATACCTTTCGGCGTCAGTTCGATGATTCTATTGGCAACAGTTTCAGTCAATTCGTGGTCACGGGATGTGAATAACATGGATCCTTTAAAATCAGACATTCCATTGTTCAACGCCGTGATAGATTCCAAGTCCAAGTGATTGGTGGGTTCATCGAAGATGAGGAAATTAGCACCCTGAAGCATCATGCGCGAGAACATGCAGCGCATTTTTTCTCCCCCGGAAAGCACAGAAACTTTTTTCATAACTTCTTCACCTGAGAATAACATTTTCCCTAAAAATCCCCGAATAAATTGTTCGTCTGCTTCTGGGTTCGTTGTATAGTTTCTCAACCAATCGACTAAATTATCATTTTTTCCTTCGAAGAATGCGGCATTTTCAATCGGCATATCGGCAGGAGTGATGGTAACGCCCCATTTAAATTCACCACCGAAATCGGTGTCTCTACCGGTGATAATGTCGTAAAATGCTGTGGTAACCAATGAATTTGGACCTAGAACAGCGATTTTATCGCCTTTATTGATCATAAAGGTGATATCCTTGAAGAATACCTCGCCATTGACCGTTTTGCTTAATCCTTCGACTTGTAGTGTCTGATCTCCTGGTTCACGATTCATGGTATTGAACATGATGGCAGGATATTTACGGTTGGACGGTTTAATCTCGTCAATATTAATTTTATCCAAAGCTTTTTTACGCGAAGTAGCTTGTTTGGATTTGGAAGCATTGGCAGAGAACCGACGGATAAATTCCTGGAGTTCTTTCACTTTATCTTCCATTTTCTTGTTTTGATCAGAACGTTGCTTTAACGCTAATTGAGAAGATTCGTACCAGAATGAGTAGTTACCCGTATAGATTGTCATCTTACCAAAATCAATATCCACTGTATGCGTACATACAGCATCCAAGAAGTGGCGGTCGTGGGATACAACGAGGACGATTGCTTCATAACTCGCTAAAAAATCCTCTAACCATGCGATGGTATTAATATCCAAATCATTGGTAGGCTCATCGAGAATCAAAATATCGGGTTTGCCAAATAAAGCTTGCGCTAAGAGTACGCGTACTTTTTGGTTACCGTCGATTTCAGAAACCAACTTATAATGCAGTTCTTCTTTAATGCCCAAACTGCTCAATAAAGTTGCGGCATTTGATTCGGCATTCCATCCATCCATTTCAGCAAAAAGACTTTCCAATTCGCCGGCACGTTCGCCGTCGGCATCAGAGAAATCCTCTTTCATGTAAATGGCATCTTTCTCTTTCATGATTTTGTAAAGTTCTTGGTTACCCATCATGACAGTTTCAAGAACAGTAAACTCATCGAAAGCATAGTGATCCTGACTTAAAACAGACATGCGTTCGCCTGGCGTGAATGCCACGGAACCTGTCGAAGGATCAACTTCCCCTGAGATAATTTTTAAGAAAGTAGATTTACCTGCTCCATTAGCGCCAATAATACCGTAACAGTTTCCAGGTGTGAATTTTAGATTGACATCTTCGAATAGTACACGTTTACCAAAACGAAGGGAGAGATTTGACACATTAATCATGCTGCAAAGATACGTTTTAATATTGTATTTTTAACTATTTACGGTGATCAGTTTCAGGAGAAATTGCGGAGAGTAATGTTGGCGAAATCAACTGTTTTTAGCTTCTTTTGAAAACCTGTATGGTGTGAAATTTCGAAGGATGAAGAGGATCTTTGAAATGACGTGTGAAATCCGGCAATGTGTGCAAACAATGAATTAATAAATTATAAATATTGTGTTGGTGATTTAAATTGGCTTCTTTTTTGTGGACAAGAGCTGAAATGAAATCAATTATGAAAAGAAATAGAATAACCGGTGTCGTTATACTTACAGTTGCTTTTTTATTTAATATCCAAGGAGCCTCGGCTCAATTTGGAGGGCTATTGGATAAGGCAAGCAAAGCCGTTGCTTCCAAGGGAAGCAAAATGTTGGGTTTGGATAAACTGCTAAAGGAACCAGAAGCGATTAGTACAAGTTTTGAAGATGTAAATAGAAAGGGGGAGCAAATGCCCGATTTTCAAAATACGGCTGTTTATAAACCTTTAGAAAATTTGCAAAAGAATGGCAGTGATGGTTACTTATTGGAGGCTGGACATTTTGAAATGACCAATAAGAGCTATTGCTTGAAAGCAGGTACTTATGCGCCTTCGAAAGGTGATGGATATATGTATGCACCTACACTGGGCAAGAAGAGAGAAGTGGTCATTGCAATTTTGAAAAGTGCTGAAAAGCACCCGGAAGTTGCACAATCTGACATACAGATGCTATTGTGGACGATCATAGCGAAGACAAAATTTATTGATTATTCGGGTCCGGTGAAAGAGACAGCCTTAAAATTGCTTACAGCTGAACAAATTTTGCATTTGGAAGGTGGTGCGCTCGGCGTTTTGCCATTCGATGTTGTCCAAAAGGCAAAAGACCAAATGCCTCCTGCAGTACAGACAATCTTTGAAGCCGAAAATAATATTCGGCAGCTCGTTTCCTCAGGAAACTATTCGTACGCTGATTTTGAACAATATGCAATCTTAGCTGGTATGGCTGAGCCTCGTACGGATGTGCCAAGTGGTATTTGGACACTTCACCCTGACGGTTATTATGTTCGCTATTTTCCAAGTGGATATGCGATTACTAAAGTTCAGGTGTATGTTCCTCAAGAATTGATTACAAAATTGAATGGAAAGAAGCTTGTATATGATGCAACAGATGATATTGCATGTCCGGCAAATACGGGATCGCAACGGTTAGCACAAACGAATGAACCGATTCGTGATTAAGATGTGAGGCATTGAAAAGGTCAATAGGAAAGAGAGGGGGAAAGGAAACTTAATGAATAAGGGTGATCTACTGATCACCCTTATTCATTAAATTTCCTCTTTTGCCTCCTGTATAATATATAAACAATGACAATAATAGCGATGATTGCTAAAATAATGTAATGGGAACCTGAATGTTGGGTTTTATCCTCTGTCGTCTGCGCATATGTAAAATTTGCTACGAAAAGAAGTACCATGAAAATCCACTTCTTGCACATAATAAACGGTTTATTAACTATAGTAGCAAGCTAAGTATTTTTTGCAACAAAGCCAAATTATTTCATTAAAAAATGACAAAGCTTTTTATAAAAATTGAATGTATAATGTCTGTTTCTCCCATTTGATTTGTTAGGTTCGAAAAATAAAAGGGTAGTTACATTGGATATAGCTCGGGATATCGTCGCTCGAATTCGGTAAATGGTCCTAAAAATCGTATCTTGTGAACCTTTGTAAGCGTTTTTAGATATTCAAATCATGTCAAAACTTATCAATTTAACTGTCTTTAGAGAATTCTTAAAGTCCAGCTTTGCTGGCGGAATTATTCTTTTTTCTTGTGTTATTCTGGCATTGATCGTTGCAAATACACCTTTGTATGGCAGTGTAATGGAATTTCTGAACAGGGAAGTAGGCTTTGAGAGCGATCATATTCATTTAAAATATTCGTGGTTATTGTGGCTCAACGATGGTTTGATGGCTATATTCTTTTTACTGGTGGGGCTCGAGATAAAACGTGAAATTGTAGAGGGTGAACTCTCATCGCCAAGTAAAGCAATCCTGCCCATTTTGGCTGCGGTTGGTGGGGCACTTTTGCCAGCCATCATCTATTTTGTGTTAAATCAGGGAACCAATACGGCAAACGGCTGGGGTATTCCTATGGCGACGGATATTGCATTTGCTTTAGCTGTTATCACGCTTCTGGGAAATAAGGTTCCTGCCAGTCTTAAAATCTTTTTGGCTGCTCTGGCCATTGTTGATGACTTACTTGCCATTTTAGTCATTGCGATCTTTTATAGCAATGGTATTCATGCGACCTATTTATTTATTGCTTTAGGCATCTTTCTGTTTTTGATCGTGTTGAATAAACTGGGCGTTAAAGCGATATGGGCTTACCTTATTCCGGGTCTATTTATTTGGTACTTTGTTCATCACTCGGGAATTCATGCAACAATAGCTGGCGTGTTGGTGGCTATGACGTTACCAACAACACCGGATGCGGAAGAATCTCCCCTGGAAAAACTGGAGCATCTATTGACCAAACCCGTCAATTTTATTATCATTCCGCTGTTTGCATTTGCGAATACGCTTATTCCAATCCATGGGGAAATGATTGGTGGTTTGACTTCAAAATTGGGGATTGGTATTATCCTTGGTCTTATCGCTGGTAAATCAATTGGTATATTTTTGATCTGTTATATTGCGAAGAAGTTGAAGATTGCGCAATTACCGGAAGGGGCTGGCTGGAAACAGATTTTTGGAGTAGGCTTATTGGGGGGAATCGGTTTCACGATGTCGATCTTCATCTCGATACTGTCTTTTGATGATAGCATGCTGATTGAAGAGGCCAAGTTCGCGGTTCTGATCGCTTCTTTATGCGCCGGCCTGCTAGGCTACGTCGTTTTGAGCGCAGTGTCAGCTGCAAAGAAAACAGAGGTTATTGATTAAATTTTGAATAGTTAGCAGACGTAGGTTAAAGATTAATCCTATTTGGACATCTATTTGAAAGCGGATAACGAGCTATAGGTATTAATTTTAGGCTTTTATGAATTAGATTTAGTAATTTAGGGCACAACAATAAAAACAATACGTTGAGATTTGATGAATTTGGCTTTGTTCCGGCTTTGGAAGAAGGTTTAGAAAGTATGATGTTTGAGGAGGCTACGCCGATCCAAGAACAGACCATCCCGATTATTAAAGAGGGAAAAGATATGATTGCCTGTGCACAGACAGGTACAGGTAAAACAGCAGCTTATATGTTGCCGATCCTCGATGCAATAGCACGGAATTCAAGGGAATCTATCCTCGCTATTATCCTTGTTCCGACCCGGGAACTTGCTATGCAAATTGACCAGCAGATTATGGGCATGTCTTATTATACGGGTGCAACATCCATAGCCATTTATGGTGGTGGTGATGGTATGGGTTATGAACAGCAAAAACGGGCCATACGAGAGGGGGTAAATATTATTGTTGCTACGCCGGGAAGGTTGATAAGCCATCTTACCTCCATGAAGATTGATCTCTCTCATTTAAAGCACTTTGTTTTGGATGAAGCCGATAGTATGCTGGATATGGGATTTCAAGACGATATTTTACGTATTGTAAGTTATCTACCGAAGAAAAAGCAGATGCTTTTGTTTTCGGCGACGATGCCGATGAAGATCAGGTCTTTTGCTCGAAAAATTCTGCAAGAGCCTGTGGAAGTCAATATTGCCATTTCTAAACCTTCGGAAGGGATAGATCAACGTGTATATCTTGCGTATGATCAACAGAAAATGGAGCTTCTGAAGAATATACTGAAGGATCCCAACTATGTATCTGTTATTATTTTTGCGTCCCAAAAAACTACGGTCAAACTTCTCGCTCAGGAATTACAGAAGCAGGGGATTGATGCGGAGGGTTTCCATTCGGATCTAGAGCAGTCAAAACGGGAAGATATCATGGCTAGATTCCGGTCTCGTCAGGTACGGGTACTGGTAGGGACAGATGTGATATCTCGCGGTATCGATGTGGTGGGGATCAGTTTGGTCGTTAATTACGATGTTCCACCGGATCCGGAAGACTACGTACACCGTATTGGACGTACGGCACGGGCAGCAACTACAGGAACAGCCATTACCTTTGTCAATGAGAAAGACCAAAACCGTTTCGCTCAGATCGAGAATTTAATAGGTTATCCGATTGAACAACTTCCATTGCCAGAGGGGTTTGAAGCGGGACCTACTTACAATCCTGCCAAAAAGAATCCACAGCATAAGAAGAAGCGTTTCAATAGGAATAAAAATAAAAACTATCAGAAAGCTAAAAGAGCCTGATTTTAAAATACAAAGCCCCCATATGAGAAAAATATGGGGGCTTTGTATTTGAGTATATATTGTATTTAACTTTTATTCAACAGTCCATACGGCTAATTCATATCCATCAGGATCCTGGAACTGAAATCTTTTTCCTCCGGGAAAGCTAAAAATATCTTTTAATATGGTCCCGCCAGCACGGATAACCTGATCACGCGTAGCCTGCAGATCGTCGGCATAGATAACGACGAGAATACTGCCATTTCTGGGGTCACCAAGTGTAAAACCACCATCAACATATTTTCCGCCAAAAGCCGTATATGCTGGTCCGTAATCCGTAAACTCCCAACCGAAACTCGTTGAGTAAAATGCTTTGGCACGTTCAAGGTCGCTTGATACAAACTCGAGGTATTGGATCTGCTGGTTAACAAATTTGTTTTCTGTACTGCTGTTGCTCATAACGGAGATATCTGTTTAATGTATGTATAATAAATTGCTTGATTGCTTGTGCCGATTTCGGAATTAAAACCCGAATCGCTTCATAAATATAAGGCTTTGTTGAAAATGACAGGCATTTTTCTTTTCAACATTTTTTTTCGCGTCTACCTGATTTTGCTCCGGGTATCACTGCCTCGAGTGAGGAGAAAACAACATTCATTTCCCAATCTGGATCGGACTGGGAAATGGAGATAGGCTGTTAGGCGCTCTTTTTATTACTTATCCAATATTGCAATAGCACAGATGAAACGACTAAAAACAATCCCACATAGAAGGATAGATTTAATTCTTTTGCTTCATTCAGAAATAGAAAAGCAATTAATATGGCATACACGGGCTCGAGATTTAAGCTTAGGTTCAATGTAAAAGCGGATATCTTCTTTAAGATTTCTGTAAACGCGAGATAGACGCCAACAGTGCAACATAAAGAGAGGATGATCAGATAGAAAATATCCAAGGCATTGGGAATGAAAGTGCGGGTTGGATAGTGCTGAATGTAAAAAGGGATTAGGCAAGCCAGTCCGATTGTACCGCCGACCATTTGGTAATAGTTGATGCAGATGGCATTGTACCTTTTGGTCAATCGTTCGTTGTTAATGGCATAAAGAGAAGCAAAAGCAGGCGAGATTATACCGAATATTATTCCCAGTTGATGTGAAGTGTCAAAATGGAATATCAGTGCTATACCACACAATGTTAGTCCACTCAACAGAAGTTCTGACAATCTAAATTTCGTTTTATTGATCATCGGTGCAAAAATAGCGGTAAAAAAACTTGCCATACAGTAGCAGATCACGCCGATGGAAATGTTTGAATATTTGATGCTAGCATAGAATAATAGCCAGGATGCTGTCAATAGTAGCCCATTTTTTGCAATATGCAGTTTCTCTTTGAAAGTAAAATCTGTAGGTATTTTATACCATTTTAGAATAAAAAATAGGATAACGGCAGCTAAAAATACACGGTACCATGTGAGTATCCCCTCGTTGAGTGAAATCACTTTTCCAAATACGCCAGATAGTCCCAGGCACAGCACAGCAAGGTGCAGCATGAAATATGAATGTTTCATAAGAAATTGTCTTCCAGTTCCGTCCAATAAGGACGAAAGATGTTAAATAATAAATTTGATAGAAAATAAGAAGCACAGCAAATCGGTCCATTTCTGGTATTGGGCTTCAGTAATATCGGGAAAAAATATTACGCTACTGGAGGAGGAAGACAACTCGTTCTATTCATCATATTTGTATTTACCCGAAGGTAGGGAATTTTGGGCGCAGCTGCAAAAAACTAATGAAAAAGCCCCTAGGAAGTTTTTGCTTCTAGGGGCGTATATTTATTCAGTTGCCTTTATTTTGTGCTTTTTATTTTCTGCTTTTACGGCGTATTTGGCGGTAAAGTATCCGTTCCGCCACCCAGTGCACGGTAAAGATCTATGGCTGCATTGAGCTTTTCCCGTTTTACTGTAATACGTTCCAAATCATTTTGAAGTGCATTATTTTGGGCAGTTATCACTTCCAAATAGTTTGCCATCCCACTTTTGTAAAGTAAGGCCGCATCAGCGGTGGCTTTGGCGAGGGCATTTGATTTGGCGTGGATAAGTTGCAGGCGCTGTTCTGTATGTTTGATTTTTGCCAAGGCATCCGAAACTTCCGAAACTGCGACCATAACCGACTGTTTAAACTGCAAAGCTATCTTTTCGCGTTCGATGACCGATATCTCATAGTTTGTTTTCAAGGCCCCTTTCTGAAAAATCGGTTGAGCAATATTCCCTGCTATTGTTTTCACAATAGAACCCGGTAGATCAAACCATTTGCTAAATTGAATGGAGTTTGTACCAATGGATGGAGTCAAGCTTATGGAGGGGTACATTGCTGCTTTAGCGAGTCCCATTCTGCTTGTCGCAGCCACAACAGCGTATTCAGCTGCTCTGACATCTGGTCTGCGGCTTAATAGTTCGGCCGGCACCCCTGTGGCAAGTCCGTCTCCAACAATCGTATCATCTAAACTTGCTGTACGTTGAATGCCCTCGGGGAAACCTCCGCAAAGAATGCTCAGCGCATTTTCTTCGACCGCCATATTTTGATGGGCTAGGGGAATCAATAATTCAGCAGTTTTCTTCTGAGCTTCGGCTTGCTCCACAGCAAGCGAACTGACCAGTGACGAGTTGTATTGCAAACGTATCATATTTAATGTGCTATCGCTCAATTGAACATTTCTTTGTGCAATCTTAAGCTGCTCATCCAAAGCAATCAGATTGTAATATGACTGGATGACCTGTACAATAACCCGGGTTTTCAAAGTCGATAAATTTTCCTTTTGGCCAAAAAAATTGGCCAAGGATTCTTCTTTTTGCATTTTTACCTTTCCCCAGATATCGGCTTCCCAAGACAATCTGAGCGTGGCACTATAATCGTCCATATAAGGTGTCCCGATAAATTGGTCACTTAGTGAGCCATTTAAGGAGTTGCTCGATAACCAGGTTCTATTCGCTCCAATGCTTAAATCAGCTGTTGGCAGTAATCCTTTCTTAAACTGCTTGTACGCGAGTTCCAATTGTTGCATGTTGAGGAGTGCTACATTGACGTCTGTATTATTAGATAATGCCTTCTCAATGAGTGATGTCAACAAGGGATCCTGTACAAATTTACGCCAGGATAGCTGCAGGGTGTCGGACGTGAGAACCACGTCGCTGTTTTTAAAATTTTCGGGCATGGCTATCTCCTGACGGGTGTATTTTTTGCCCACACTGCATGCGGACAACAACAGGGTAGTGCTTGCGAAAATTGTTATATAGTGATGAAATTTTTTCATTTTAATCGTTTGTATTGTGTACTGTATTGTCCGTAAGTTTTTTACCTGAAACTTTTTCTTGCAAATATTGGAATACCAGGTATAGTAACGGTATAATGATTACGCCAAGGACAACACCGCTTAACATACCCATTGCTGCTCCCGTACTGATGGAATGGTTACCAGTAGCCGTTCCGCCAGTCGCAAACATCAAGGGTACCATACCGGCAATGAAAGCCAACGAAGTCATCAGGATTGGGCGTAGACGAGCCCGTGCTCCCTCTAAGGCCGAATCAATGAGTGAGGAACCGGCTCTTCTCCGCTGTAAAGCAAATTCAACAATCAAAATGGCATTTTTTGCCAAAAGACCGATGAGCATGATCAAGCCGACCTGGACATAGATATTGTTGTCCAATCCAATGGCACGTGTTCCTAAGAAAGAGCCAATCATACCTGTTGGGATCGATAACAGGACGGCAAGGGGCAATAAATAACTTTCGTACTGTGCTGATAGTAAGAAATAGACAAATAGCAAGCTTAATGCTAGGATAAGTACGGTTTGATTGCCCGAAGACTTCTCTTCCAAGCTAAGTCCCGTCCATTCGTAGCTATAGTCTCCGGGTAACTTGGTCAATACATTTTTCTCCAATGTTTCCATGATCGCACCATTACTGATACCAGGCGTACTAACAACGTTTATCGTGAGCGAATTGTATAAATTATAACGGGTTACCGACTCAGGACCATACACTTTACGAAGTGTGACCAAGGTATTCACAGGGACCATTTGGCCTAGATTATTCTTGACAAATATTTCGTTGAATGCTTCTTTATCGGTTCTATAAATGCCATCCGCTTTAACTGCTATCCGATAGAATTTACCGAAACGATTGAAATTCAATGATTGGTCACCCGCAAAGTAAGTTTGTACGGACGAAAGCATTTCACTGACATCTACGCCAAGCTGAGCGGCTTTGTCTTCATCGACTTCCAGTTCCATTTGAGGATAATCTGCCCTGAACATGGTATAGGCAAATTGCACTCCCGGTTGTTTCATAATCTGCGCAATGACGGAGTCGGACATTGCTTTGAGCTCTACCGGCGATTTACCAGCTCTGTCCTGCAAAACGAGTTCCGCGCCATTCATCATACCATAACCGTCAACAGGAGGGGAGCGAAAAGCCATTGCGTTACCTTCTTTGACACTGGATAATTTTTGTGAGATAACTTGGTGAATCTGATCAATATCGTTCATCTCACCACGTTTCTTTTTATCTTTCAAGCGTATAAATCCTGTCGCATAGGCTGCGCTGGAGTTGTTACCGATCATATTGAATCCAGTGATACTTGTATGGCTTTCAATCGAAGGGATATCGGCCAGTAGTTTTTCGATTTTTTCTACTGCTTTTGTTGTTCGGTCCAGTCCCGTTCCTGGGGGCATTTCCAAACTGTATACGACAAAGTTATCATCTTCCATTGGTACGAAACTTTTGGAAGTGCTTGTCATGAGGTACCCTGCAACGCCAATTGTAGCCAGGATCAAAAGTGCCGAAATCCATTTTTTCTTTGCCAGGAATTTTAATGAACCAACGTATCGATTGGTCATGTTTTCGAAGCCTGCGTTAAACGCTTTGAAAAAACGCTGAGAAAACCCAGTTTTTGAGGTCTGTCCATCTTGATTTTCGGCGTGTGTATTTTTAAGTAATAATGCACATAGTGCAGGTGTCAGCGTCAAGGCATTGATCGCAGAGATCACAATGGCGATCACAAGAGTATAGGCAAACTGTTTATAGAACATACCCGATGAACCTGTCATAAATCCAATGGGAATAAAAACAGCGCACATCACCAAGGTGATGGAGATTACAGCTCCCGTGATTTCACTCATGGCACTATGGGTAGCCTGTTTACCTGTTAAATTGGAAGTCTCCATCTTTCCATGTACTGCTTCGACAACGACAATTGCATCATCGACAACAATACCAATGGCGAGTACGAGGGCAAATAACGTCAATATATTGATGGTAAAGCCAAATACGAGCAGGAAGAAGAAGGTACCTACGATAGCTACAGGGACTGCAATTGCTGGAATAATAGTCGAACGTATGTCTTGTAAGAATAAGAATACAACGAGGAAAACCAAAATGAAGGCTTCAATTAATGTCGAGCGTACTTGGGCTGTACTTTCATCCAAGCGCTCTTTGGTACTGATCAATTTAAAAATCTTGATTCCAGGAGGGAATGAGCGTTGCGCTATTTCAATCTGTTTGTCGATTCCAATTTCAATTTCATTGGCGTTGGAGCCTGATGTCTGGAATATACCGATGGTGACGGTATTGAGACCGTTATTTTGGGAATTACCGCTATAGCTGATCGAGCCAAACTCGATACGTGCGACATCCTTTAAACGTACGATCTGAACATTATTATTTTTAACGATAATGTTTTCATACTGCTCTGGAAGATTCTTTTTCCCCTTATAGCGTATAACATATTCAAGAGGTGCTTTTGATTCCTCCCCTAATTTTCCAGGTGCAGATTCCAGACTTTGTTTGGAAATTGCAGCAATGACTTCTTGCGGCACAAGTCCATAACTTGCCATTTTTTGCGGATTCAACCATACACGCATCGAATAGTCTTTGGAACCGAATACCATGGCCTGACCAACCCCGGGTACACGCTTGATCTGTGGGATCAAGTTGATGTTTACATAATTTTGTAAAAATAGTTCATCATATTTTTTATTATCTTCTGTATAGATATTAAATATCATGATCATACTATTTTGTTGCTTGGAGGTCGTTAATCCCATTCGGACAACTTCCTGTGGCAAGATCGGAGTAGCCTGTTGTACTCTGTTTTGCACGTTGACGGCTGCTTGATCTGGGTTTACACCTGCTTTAAAGACAATGCGCACAGAGAATGTACCATCGTTACTTGCAGTCGATGTAATGTATTCCATGTCCTCCACACCATTGATTTGCTCTTCAAGGGGTGTAACAACTGATCTCAATACTGTTTCGCTATTTCCTCCGGGATAGCTCCCGGTAACTTGGACCGTGGGTGGGGCGATATCCGGGAATCGCGTTTGAGGCAGCCTAAAAAGGCCGATGACCCCCAGTATGACAAATATGATCGATATAACAGTTGCCAAAACTGGCCTGTCAATAAATTTCTTTAACATTTTAGTATAATTTTTATAAAGCTTTTAGTACCATTTTTTTCAAAAGTGCATACGGAACGTATAGGCGTGTTACCGCTCTTTGGACGTTGCAGCTTTTGCCATGATTGCTATTGCCTGGATTTCTCCCATTTATTTAAAAAGGAACTTTTTCAGCAGCTCTGTCGTTGCTATCTACGCTCCATCTGGTTACATGGTGGATTTTTTAGTGGGTTGAACTTGCATTCCATCGTTAAGCATGTCAATTCTATTCATAACGATTTTTTCACCAGCTGTAAGTCCCGATTTAAGTAAATAGGCGTCGGCTGTATTTCCCGCAATTTCAATCTGTTTCATGGAAATTTTGTTCTTTTCGCCAATAACATAAACGAAGTAGCGGTCTTGAATATCCTTGACAGCCGCCATAGGTACCAACAAAACGTTTTCGTGCGCTTTTTTCAAGATTACTTTGGCTGAACCACCCGAACGGAGAATTTTATCAGGGTTGGTGAAACTTGCTTTAAGTGCCATGCTTCCGGTTGTTCTGTCGATGTTACCACTGGCTAATTCTACTTTCCCCGAATGGTTGTATGCCGTTCCATCAGCTAGTAATAGCGTTGCTTGTTGATTGGATGATTTGTTATTCTGATCTTTGATAAAGGCTATAAAATCGGCCTCACTCAATGAAAAATACACATTTACGGTATTGATTTCAGATAGCGTTGTTAACGGTGTCGCATCTGCTGCGGTAATTAAATTTCCGATCCGATTAGGAATACGGCCGATATAACCACTCACTGGAGCATTGATCAACGTAAATTTGGCATTTATTTGAGATGAACCGAGTGCAGCTTGTGCTTGCGCTACCTGTGCTTTAGCTGCTGCATAATTGGCCTCTGCAGTTTTTAACTGTAATTCGGTATACACTTTACCTTCAACAAGTGGTTTGATTTTTTCAATTTCCAATTTCGCGTTTTGTTCTGCCGATAAAGCAGCTTGGTAAGCTGCCTTGCTGTTGTTTACTTGTTCGTTGTAGACATCAGCTTTTATTTTGAAAAGGGGTTGACCCTGGGATACATAGTCTCCTTCTTTGACATAAATCTGATCCAGATATCCCGTTACCTGCGCTTTGACATCGACGTTGACGGTCCCCTCTAATGTACCAGGATATTTTTTTTCGGTCTCCGCGTGGGTAGGAGATAATTCGATAAAGTCAACAGTAACTGCCTGCTCTTGCGGTTGATCTTGGTTGCCTCCACAGGACGATAATAATGCTGCTGCTGTAATAAGTGTAAGGAAAGGTTTTAAAGTCATCGTTCTTTGTGCCATTTTATCATTTTATAATGAAACAAAGAAAAGAATTCTTTTAAGCCATAAGGCAAAGAAATCTACCGAGACGTTACAATTGCTTACTGAAACGTCACAGTGATGAGCTGAATTTTACGATATTAAATGGTACGATCCAATTGTGTTGAAGATATTGGTCTTATCGATTGACATTCCCTTCTTCATCGCGAAAAACTTACTTTACCTTTCTGAGAAAAAAAGGAGCAAGCGGATCAGTTTAGCATTAATAGTCTAACCAATTTTTTAGCAGTTGAGCCTTTTCTCTGCTCACAAGGATTTCCACTTGATCGTTATTTTTAATTTCTATTTTTAGTTTTCCGTTGAAGTGGTTATGTAATCTTTTGATCGCATCTATATGTATAATGAATTGCCTGTTGGCGCGAAAAAATACTTTTGGATTCAATTGCTGTTCGAGTTCTTCCATTGTTTGAGGGACAATTTCGACAGTACCACATTTGAGTTGCGCATGGGTAAGTTTAAATTCGGAGTAAAAGTATAATATTTCTTCAACGAGAATGGTCTTATAACCGTCTTTGAATGGAATTAGAAAACGTGAGCGAAAATCTTTTGGATAGATAAAATCCAATAAACCTTGAAGCGGTTGTTGGTTGATCTGGAGATCTTTTTGATAGTCAAGTTTTTGGATGGCATTTCCCAGCTCTATTTTTTCTACAGGTTTGAGCAAATAATCTATGCTATTGAATTTAAAAGCCCTCACAGCGTATTCGTCAAATGCTGTTGTAAATATGATTGGGCAGTCTATTTTTATAGTCTCTAATATTTCAAAGCTTAAGCCATCGGATAAACGAATATCCATCATGACCAGGTGGGGAAGTTCATTGCTATTGAACCAATTGATGCTATCCGCAATATTATCAAGTACATCCAAAATAACGATGGATGGTTTTATTTCTTTCAAAAGTCGCTTTAAACGATCGGCATTGAGCTTTTCGTCCTCGATGATTAATACTTTGGTTATATTCATTATGCTTGCGCTAAAAGTGGGAGGATAACGTTAAATGTTTTGCCATCATTCTTTATTTGCAGTTTTAAGTTGGATAGCAAATCGTATCTTTTAATGATGTTTGAAATTCCGATTCCCGATGATTCGGATACATTCTCAATAGGAATTAATATATTTTCAACAACAAGTTGATTCTGGGCGTTGGTGTAGACTTTAATTTTCAGCGGTTTTTTCTTATTCGTCTGATTATGCTTTAATGCATTTTCTACCAATAACTGTAAGGTGAGCGGGGGCAATTGAAAATTGCGTTTGGCGGGATTGACGTTTATTTCGAAGTTTACCCCATCGCCAAATCGGTTTTTGATGAGAAATATGTATGAATTTAGAAAGTTGAGTTCTTCTTCGAGTGAGATAATGTCCTTTTTGGAATTGACAAGAAGGTAGCGATATATTTTGGAGAAGTTTTCTGCATATTCATAGCCTAATTGTTGGTCTTCGAGGATGATTTCTGAGAGCACGCTCAGGTTATTAAAGACAAAATGGGGGTCGATCTGTAATTTTAACGATTGAAGTTCTGTTTCAAGAATGACCTGATCAAGCTTTGCTGCGCGCATGGATTCATTCTTCCAGTTGGTGATCAAATGACTACCAATATTGATCCCCATGATCATCAACGCAATCAATACACTGATTGTAATGTTTTGAATCATCCCCCTTTTTTCCTCCAAAGATGGTGCTATAGTAACATTTTGAGGTCCAAAATAATATTTTGAAATCAGGTACTCCAGAAGTAAATTGATAAAGAGTACTGCAAAAAGGTTGATGACGGTTTCGAGTAGAAGTCGCTCTGTCGGACTATCTTTCCAGGTTAAGAACTTATTAAGCTTGTCATGGACAATGATACTAAATTCGGAAATGATAAAGCTATAAATGATCGTAAATGTCCATTCACCGAGTATTTCAAACATATTCCGTTTAAAATAGCCATCCCAGCAACTCGAGAAAGGATCAATAATATAGGCGACGAGATAAATAAGCAGAAAGGACAGAAAGGTAAATATCAGCCTTTTTTTATTTGTACTAATTAGAGTCTTATCGTTTTTATAGATCGCTATATCCTGCATTCTTTTAACTTATCTGTATCGGTGAAATCTATGCAAATTTCGTAATTCCTTTTAGTATTGGACGACAAATTTCTGCTGAAGCGTATAAAGCCCTGACTGAAATATCAATTTGATGCACTCAGGCGTATATTGACGAAGGCTGATAGATGATCTAACCTTGGCCTATCAGTATATAATTCATAATGAAATCCCTGTGATATTTTTTTTAATATATTGTAAATCTTGTAGTTATCTTTTGTTTTGTAATCATTTGATCTAATAGTGTCAAAGAGTGACTTTGAATATGGAATTCGTTTTTAGCGATAGACAGAAAGGCTTGACATCATTTCGTCAAGCCTTTCTGTTTTATTGTGGTTACTATTTTTTTCGAAGTATTATCCTATAAATTATTTTGGCTCTTGATGAGTTGTTGGTGTATGGATGATATCGAAATAGATCGTTTTGTCATTAGCGTTTGGATAAACTCTATAAGTGAATTCTTTCTTTGTTAATACCGTAATATCAACCACACGAGTAAACAACGTTTCTCCAGCAGCATTTTTAGCAACAATTGTTCTCGTTTTACCATCTGCAGATACGGTCCAGTCGCCGTGCATTTTTGGAGAATTGTCAAGATTGAACATTGTAAAAGTACCATCAGATTTGAAATAAGCAAATCCTACAAAATTTGCCACGTTAGCATCTGTTAATACTACACTTTCACCTTTATTATTCTTTGCGTTTGTTGTTTCCCATGGCGTACTGGCTAATATTTCGCTTGGGGTAAACTGGGGTTCAACAACAGTTTCGTCATCTTTACTGCAGCTCACCGCTACTAACGTGCTTAAGGCGATACATATCGCTAATGCAATTTTTTTTAAATCTCTCATTTTATAAAATTTATATGATGTCACAAAAGTAATCGCATTGTTTCAGCGGCATTTGTCTCTTTTATTCCAAGGTTTGAAGGATTTATAAATTGAATGCGATCGGGTTGTTGAAGAAATTCTAAAAAATAGAAAAAGCTTATGTATTGCCTGATTTGAAGTTTGCTTTACAGGGCGTTATGTTTAAAAATAAAACAGGGGACCCTAAGGGCCCCCCATCTACCAGATATGTATAATAAAATTAGAAAATTGCTTTTTATACCGCATTAGTTATTGCTCCATCCACCTCCCAATGAACGGTATAGATCAACAACAGCAGAAAGCTCCGCTTTTTTTACCTGAGCAAGTTCGAGCTCACTTTGTAAGATATTGCTTTGCGCTGTGATTACTTCCAAGTAGGTGGCCATTCCTGTTTCAAACAAAAGATTGGCATGCTTTGTCGCTTGCTTTAAACGCGTCGTTCTATCCGAAGTAATCTTTTGTTTTTCTTTCAATTTTTGAATTGAAATTAAAGCATCGGATACTTCCCCAGCGGCTGAAATTACTTTTTGCTTGAAGATCAATACATTCTTTTCCTGTTCGACACGCGCTAGCTCATATTGCGTTTTTAATTCCTTGCGTTGGAAAATAGGTTGTGTAATACTCCCTGTAATTGCACCAAATAATGATGCGGGCAAGTTGAACCAATTACTTGCTTTGAATGCATTTACCCCAGCTTCGGCACTAATTACCAAGGAAGGATACATGCGCGCTTTTGCATACTGTTGATAGGCCTGTGAAGCTGTAATAGCTAGTTCGGCTTGTTTTACATCCGGACGGTGGCTCAACAAATCAGCTGGTATGCCAGTTGCTAGCTCTTCGGGGAACTGGATGTCCGTCAATTTCTCCGCTGTTTTAATCTCTTGTGGGAGTTTTCCGCTAAGAATCTGAATGGCATTTTCCTGAATAGTGATCTGCCGTTCAAAGTCAGGGATTAACGCCGCTGCGGACAATCGTTGCGCATCAACCTGTTCCAACGCAAGCAGCGTAATGTCACCAACTTCATATTGCTGTTGGACGATGCGTAAGGTTGTATCGCTTAATTGCAAGTTTTGTTTGGCGATATCACGCAATTGATATAACATCAGCAGTTGATAGTAACCTTGTGCAACTTGTGCAATTAATTGGGTTTGAATTACTTTTTTAGCTTCTTCTGTTTGCAGATAGGAAGCTAAAGCAGCGATATTTTGATTTTTGATTTTACCCCATAGATCGGCCTCCCAGGATAAACCTAAGGATGCCGTATAATCCTCCACATGATGTTGGCCTAAAAACTGTCCGAGGCTCAATCCATTCATACTGTTATTGGATGGATTGGTGCTATTTCCCCTGATCTGTAATTGGGCTGAGGGAAGATAGTTCGCTTTTGCTTGTTTCAGGCTCAGTTGAGACGCTTCTATGTTTTTCAGTGCTAACTTCATATCTAAGTTATGTTGTATTGCACTGTCAATCAATGTCTGTAGGATTTGATCTTTAAAAAAATCGCGCCATGGAATAGAGCCAATGCTAGTTTCCTGCGGAGCTTTAGCTTGGTCGCGGTACTGTTCGGGTAAGTTAGGGGCAAGGTGTTGATTGCTGACCAACTTATCTGTTTTACAGGACCATACGACAAAAGATAAGATGAAAACCGTCAGTAACTTTGCTTTACTATTCATATATTTAAATTTTGTCATGATATACTAATTGTTTGTATGCACGGGTATTTCCAACGAAGCGGTCTCGCTTTCATACTGTTTTTGCTTCGGGACACCAGCTATTTTCTCTTGGATAAATTGGAAGAAAATAAAGAGAATCGGGATAATAAAGAGCCCTAAAACTACTCCGGTGAACATCCCACCCGCAGCGGCAATACTGATGGAATGATTTCCTTGAGCAGACGGACCTACGGCTGTCATCATTGGAATCATACCAACAATAAAGGCTAAAGAAGTCATGATAATAGGCCTCAAACGTAATCTTGCGGCTTTAAGTGCAGCGCTAGGAATCGATAGCCCCTGTTTGCGCCCTTGAATAGCAAATTCCACAATCAAAATGGCATTTTTGGCCAGTAAACCAATCAACATGACAAGTGCGACTTGTACATAGATGTTGTTGGCGATATCAGTGAAGCTAATTGCTGGAAAGACGCCAAATATACCGGTCGGAATGGATAGAATAACCGCTAACGGAATGATGTAGCTTTCATATTGTGCCGCAAGCAAGAAGTAAACAAATATCAGACAGAGAATAAAAATCAATGTAGACTGTCCTCCGGAGACAATTTCTTCCTTGGTCATACCTGAGAATTCATAGGTAAATCCAGTAGGCAATTGTTGTTTTGCAACTTCCTCAACTGCACGGATAGCGTCACCAGAACTATATCCGGGTTTTGGTATTGCATTTATGCCAATTGAATTAAACAAGTTGTAACGCGATGCTGTTTCCGGCCCATATACACGTTCTAATTTGACTAATGTATTAATGGGAACCATGTCACCTAATCTGTTTTTTACAAAAATACCGTCCATTGAAGTAGGTTCACTTCTATCCTTGGCATCAGCTTGGACCATCACACGATAGTACTTTCCAAAACGATTAAAATCTGAAGCTTGGGCACTACCAAAATAGGCCTGCATGGTTTGTAATATACTTTTTGTGCTTACGCCAAGTTGCTCTGCCTTGATATCATCTACCTGGAGCTCATATTGTGGATAATCCGCTTTGAAGGTTGTGAAAGCCATCATGATTTCAGGACGTTTCATCAGTTCGCCAATAAACTTCTGGCCTACGCCACTGAATTTTCCAAGTTGTCCACCAGTTCTGTCCTGCAATACCATATCCAGACCGTCAACATTACTGAACCCTGGTACTGTAGGGAAGGTAAAGACAAAGAAATTTGCGCCTTTGATATTTGCCAGGCGTTGATTCACATCGGCCATAATCGCATTGATGTCTTTTATCTGACCACGTTCTTCATGTGGTTTAAGGAGGATAAACGCAACACCCGCTGAAGGACTTGTGGATTGTGTTAAAATATTGAAGCCGGCAAGTACATTTAAAGTTTTGGTAAAATCAGCATGCTGAAGTTGCTTCTCAGCTTCGGCTAATGCCCCAGAAGTACGATCTAAAGAAGCGCCTGCAGGCATGGATAAAGAAATGGCAATAAATCCTTGGTCTTCCGACGGAATAAATCCAGTAGGTGTTTTACGGATCATAAATATTGTCAAAAGTAGGGTAATCGCCAATCCTGCAAATGCAACCCACTTGTAACGGATCAAGAAGCGCAGACTTCCTAAATAGTTTTTAGTCAACCGGTCAAATCCAACATTGAATCCAGCAAAGAAACGTTCCTTGAAATTAAGTTTCTTAGCATCAGCATGACCATGATGCGTTGGTTTTAAGAAGAGTGCACATAACGCAGGACTTAGTGTCAAGGCATTAATTGCTGAAATAACGATTGCAATCGCTAACGTGAAAGCAAATTGTCGGTAAAACACTCCGGTAGAACCTTCCATAAAGCCGATGGGAAGGAATACGGCAGACATCACCAATGTAATCGAGATAATTGCCCCGGTGATTTCGCTCATGGCAGATGTTGTAGCGAGCTTAGGTGGGAGATTTTCATGTTCCATCTTGGCGTGCACTGCCTCGACGACCACAATTGCATCATCGACGACAATCCCAATGGCAAGCACCAGGGCAAACAAGGTCAATAGATTGATTGAAAAGCCGAAGAGCTGCATGAAGAAAAATGTTCCCACGATGGCTACTGGTACTGCAATCGCTGGTATTAATGTCGATCTAAAGTCCTGAAGGAATAGAAAGACAACTAAAAATACCAATATAAATGCTTCAACTAGTGTATGTTTTACTTGGTCAATAGATTGATCAAGTGCATCTTTTGTGTTGTATAAAACGAGATATTTGACACCTTTCGGAAAGCTTAAAGAGGCTTTCTCCATGAATTTTTGAATCGCGATCTGAATTTCATTTGCATTCGAACCTGCCAGCTGCATTACCCCAATATTCAATCCTGCTTTGCCATTGATACGGGTGTGGCTCGCATAGGTATAGGATCCCAGTTCAACACGAGCGACGTCTTTGAGTTTAAGTACTGAGCCGTCAGTGTTGGAGCGGATAATAATATTTTCGTAGTCACTTGGTTGGTTGAGTTTACCTTTATATTTGATCACAAATTCAAAAGCTTCGCGGCTGCTCTCGCCGAATTTACCAGGAGCAGCTTCAACGTTTTTATCTTGAATTGCAGCCATAACTTCCTCAGGCGTTAGTTTATAGGTCGCCATTTGATTTGGATTAAGCCATACCCGCATGGAGTAGTCTTTGCTACCACCAAACGCCAATGCTTGTCCAACACCAGGTATCCGTTTTAGTTCGGGAATAATATTGATTTGCGCGTAGTTGGTAATAAAGGTCTGATCGTATTTACTCTGATCTTCCGTATAGAGATCCAATACCATGATCAAGCTGTTTTGCTGTTTTGCTGTGGTAATTCCGGCTTGTACAACCTCAGCGGGCAATTGGCTGGTTGCCTGAGCCACACGATTTTGGACGTTCACAGCAGCTTGGTCAGGGTCAGTGCCAAGTTTAAAATATACGGTAATCATTAACGAGCCGTCGTTACTGGCAGTAGAGCTCATGTAGCTCATATTTTCAACACCGTTGATTGACTCTTCGAGTGAGGGAGCTACGGCACGGAGTACCGTTTCGGCATTTGCCCCGGGATATAATGCCGTTACTTGCACCGCGGGCGGTGCAATATCGGGAAACTGCTGCAAAGGCAGTTTGAGGATACCAATCACCCCCAATATGACAAGTAATATGGAGATAACGGTAGCGAGTACAGGTCTTTCTATAAATTTCTTAAGCATGTGATTTTCTAATATTATAATGAATTGATGCTATCTCTTGATAAAGCTTGTGGCGTAATTTTCTGCCCATCCTGAAGCAGGTCAATGCCTTTGTAGACAATCCGATCTCCCGCATTCAGTCCTTTGCTTACGAGGTAATTTGCACCACTTTTTCCGATGACAGTAATGGGCTGTTGAACAACTTTATTTTCTTTGCCAACGGTGTAAACGAAGATTTTATCCTGCATTTCAAGGGTAGCAAGTTGAGGTACCAATAATGCTTGTGCATACTTCTTCTGTAGTCTTACACGGCCGGTATTTCCGTTACGTAAAACCCCTTCCGGATTGTTGAACGTCGCGCGGAGGGTAATCGCACCTGTATTTTTATCAAACTGGCCATCCACCATATCAATTTTTCCTTTCTGATCATAAATTGTCTGATCCGAAAGAACTAAGCTGATCGGAGGGAGGTTGTGAAGCTTTTGTTGTAAATTACTACCTTCTGTATTGTTTTTGAATGCGATAAAGTCATTTTCTCCCAATGAGAAATAGACATGGAGATCCCTTACATTTGACAATGCTGTAAGTGGTTGGGAGTCTGTAGGTCCCACTAAACTCCCTTGTTTGCGCTGCAATCTACCGATGTATCCTTCGGCTGAAGCCCGTATTAGCGTGTATCCGACATTGATTTTCGCCGTTTCAACCGCCGACAGTGCCAGTTGTACATTCGCTTTAGCGGCGTTACGTGCGCTAATTGCAGTTTTTAACTGAAAGTCTGTCAGTACTTTGGTGTTCACCAGCTTTGTTTTCTTTTCCACTTCTAACTCGGCGTTTTCTAAGGCAGCTTTTGCTGCTAGCAAATTTGCCTTCGCTTGATTCAATTGTTCCTGATAGGGGCGGTCGTTAATCTTAAAAAGCGCCTGACCTTTATTTACTTTAGCGCCTTCATCGACATAGATGTTTTCCAAAATCCCTTCTACTTGTGGCCTGATCTCAATATTGGCCGAAGCTTCAATAGTTGCTGGATATTCTTGATAAACCGTCTCATTACCATTCTCGATGGTAACGACCGGAAGGTTAACCGGTGGTGGATCAATGGGTTTGCTCGTGCCTGTTGAACAACTATATAGAAAGATTGCACTGAGCACATATGCAGTCTTTACGATATTAATTCGTTTAACACTGTTAAGTGTTGGAACGTAAATCCTTTTAAGACTTGGGGATAAATTTGTTTTCATGTGATATTAAAAATTGAAGTTTTGGTATATTTAACGGTGTTAGATTTCTTAACGTTGTATTTTTTGGTGTAAAAAAAATTAGTCAGTCAGGGAGCGTGTGATGCCGTAAATCGCATCCTTTAAAACCTCTTGATTGGTATTGTCGCCATTGCCTTGGTTCACCAAATTGATCGAAATCAATCCATGTATAATAGACCAGTAGGTGAAATACTTTCTGCAGATCAATTCTTCGGATGGATTTTTCTCTTTCATGATTTCACGGATGACATCACTTATCAATTTTCCATGGGATTCAGCACATTTATAGGTTTTTTCAAAACCACAACAGGCCGTTCCCACACCAAACATTAATTGGTACAATTCGCGTTCTTCGAAAGCAAAATCCCAATAGCTAAACCACATTGCTTCCAATTGTTTCTCCAAATCGGTTTCAGTTGATTTGGCTTGTTTTACCTTTTTGGCAAGCAGGAGATAGCCTTGGTTAGCAAGCTCCATTAAAATGGCATCTTTATTGGCAAAATACTCATATATCATGGGGGCGGTATATTCGATGATATCCGCAATTTTGCGCATACTCAAGGCTTGCCATCCTTCTTCTTTGACGATTTGGAGCGCAGCATCTAGAATATTGGTTCTATTCTCATCTTTGAGCCGTTGTATGCGTTCTTTACTACCCATGCTAATGCGTAAATAATTTAACAGTGTTAAGCAAAAGTGATACTTTTAATTTTAATTATTGACATCTAAAAGTCATTAAATAAAAATACATTATTTTTTCTGCTCGGCGGAAGCGCTTTCATTCTTCTCAGCACGAGTTATAAGCTGTTTTATGCGATTCTTTTCTTTGTCAGTTAAGGGAAGTGCCTGTTCGATGATAGGGAGGATTTCCGTGCTTTTTTCCGACTGCAATAACAGGTCTATGAAACCGAGATAGGTGCGGATAAGGTCTGTTTTAATGCCGAAGAAAATGCGTGGATCTACAATATATAGTTCCTGTATTAATGCTAACAATAGTTTTTTTCTTTTTTTATCTTGTTCCGAGCTGCTGTATTCGGGCAATAGGCCCTTTCTTTCAAGATCTGTTAGTTTTACCGCGACAGCGTGCTCTAGTACATATTTTTTTTGCTTTCTATCGAGTAAATCACGTAACTCAGCAAGTAAATTCCGATAAATAACTTGTTTGGCCTTCCCCGAGAAAAGACTATCTTCTGTAGAAAGGAAGATATCTTGTTGTTCAAAATGGTCAAAGAAGCCAGATTCCACATAAACAGAATGGTGGAAATTAATGGCATTATTGTTGAAACTGCTGAGTACTTTTGCAATTTCCTTTTTATCGCTATTCAGAAAATAATAATAATATCGATCACCAATTTGTTGGTTCCATCGAATGTAATTGATGGTAAAATGATAAGAAGTATCACGATCAGGGCTATAGCCTGTCCAAGAAATCTGGTCTGTCTCTTCGATTAAATGGTCATAAGCTAATAGCTTTCCATTGACGCGTATGGCGTAATTCCTATCCTTATTCAAGTAGAGAAACCAGCCAAACTCTTGTGCGAGGAAATTGTTAAAGTCGTCGCTTTCAAAAAATGTAGCATTAAGTCCAAAAACGCCTTCAAGAGTAACTTGTGTTCCTGTATTGTTATGTGCTACTGGTGTGCTTTCACTGATATCGTATTGCTCTTTACTATCGCGATCGATTTGAATTCGGTAGTTTGAGAAATATTTATTCTCTTGAAAAACGGTACTCCAAATTGCGCGTGTTGCAAAAAGCGAGAAAGAAAATCGGCCCTTTCCCTTTTTTCCTCTTGTATAGGAGCTCCGTTTGAGACTATTCTTTTTTATAGAATCCAAAAAGTTTCCAAATGAGGAAGAAAGTGTCTCTAGGTGTATGCCTTCGCCATTGTCCTGTATGCTTATACGATTAATGTAGCCTAATTCATTACTGTCTATGAAGAGTTCGATCTGTGTGGCTTTGGCATCAAATCCATTCCAGATGTATTCAGCAATGGCATGTTTGGGATCTTTGGGGAGCCCTGCAGATTCGATACTTTGGTTCGTTATTTTTGTGCTTTTCTTCATCATAAAAACAGTTTAGCTTAAAACTTGTATATAAAACAGATGGAAATAATTTGGTCGATTAATTCCATTTCAATGTACGCTATTTTTTAGATCTCTGGATTAGAAATGTGAAAAAATAAGCAAGTCCACAATAGATAATAAGATCGAAAAGAAGATAAATAGAATTGAAACTACTTCGATTCTCAGGTTCCACTGAGCGCTTGCCACCAATATATTCATAAAAAGGAAATGGAAAACCCAATCTGTCATTTCCATCGGATAGGCTATCGCATTTGGCGAAGAGAATGGTGGT
Organism: Sphingobacterium sp. Ag1; assembly: GCF_000988325.1. Lineage (NCBI taxonomy): Bacteria > Pseudomonadati > Bacteroidota > Sphingobacteriia > Sphingobacteriales > Sphingobacteriaceae > Sphingobacterium > Sphingobacterium sp. Ag1. The sequence continues at coordinate 170,388 of NZ_LBGU01000041.1, forward strand.
CGTAACTGTTATTACACTAAAAATTACCCAGGTTTTCTTTGGGAAATTTGAAACTATCTTCATGGTTATAGCTCTTTAAGTTGTTTAAAATTACATAATATCATGCGGAGATGTATATTTCTGATTCGTATCAATATGGCTATTTAACGCTTAAGCTGATGTGTTGATATAGAAATTGCTTTTTTGAGTAGAAATATATCTAAATTTAGTCTATGCTTATAGAAACTTTAAAAAGCCTTTTCCAACGGGACTTAAACAGGCTGCGGGATGAAATTTCATTGTACAAACAAGAAGGAAATATATGGCTTATTGAACCAAATATTGCCAATTCAGCGGGCAATCTATGTCTACATTTGATTGGAAATCTTCAAACGTACATCGGTGCCGAAATAGGAAAGACAGGGTATATTAGGGATCGAGCTGCTGAGTTTTCGTTAAAAGATATTCCTCGAACACGATTAATAGAACAGGTAGATGATACGATTGATGTGGTTACCCGCTCTTTGGATCTCTTGTCAGAAGAGAATCTGCAAGAGATATATCCCATACTCGTGTTTGAAGAAAAAACAACGACGCAGTATTTGCTCGTTCATCTGACCACCCATCTAACTTATCACCTTGGCCAAATAAATTATCACCGCCGATTGTTGGATCAACCTGATGCATAACTGAAGTATTGGGTGATCTATTCTTATTCTAAAACATAGGAAACAAATTTATAGTATGGACTTAAGAAAAGCGGTATTATCTGATGCCTTGGAGCTCGTAAGGTTGACCGAGCAACTGGGGTATCCAGCCGATATTGAAGGAATGAAAATTATTTTGGACGATCTGTTGCGGCAGCAGGAGTATGCTGTATTTGTGGGGGCCATTGACAATAAAGCTGTTGGCTGGATTCAAGTTCATCAGGTTATCAGTATGGAGACTGATGTTTATGCGGAAATCATGGGATTGGTTGTCGATGAGGAATATCGAGGTCGGGGGCCGGGTCGATTATTATTGCATGCGACATCCGATTGGGCTAGGTCAATAGGATGTCGCCGTTTGCGTGTTAGATGTAATACCATTCGAACCGAGAGCCATAAGTTTTATCAAAATAGCGGTTTTATACTAAAAAAGGAGCAGAAAGTTTTTGATTCTTTGCTTTAAAAGGTGAACTTTAGCCCAAATAGATATCGAGACCATCAAACATTCTACCTGTATCGACTGTTGATTTCTCGAGGACCCGACTTAGATAAAATGAGAAGAATCTTTACATTAATTGCCTGTTGCTGTGTTTTTAATTCGCATGCGCAGCGTATGGACAGTATTACCACGGTGATCGCACCTGAGTATGACCGAGTGGGATTATTGCATCGATTTTGGCTTGGAGATAGTTACCGTAAATTATACAATACTCCTGTTAAGATGCGTGTGATGGATCTCGCTACAGAGCGAGGTGGCCTTCAGATCGTCAAGTTGGGCGGCGGGATGCAGACCCAGTCGCTTCGACTGGTAGATTCTTCGGGTAGGGAGTGGGTTCTCAGGTCCATTCAGAAATACCCTGAACGCAGTCTCCCGGAAAGCCTCCGAAAAACATTTGCAAAAGATATTGTACAGGATCAGATTTCGATACATCATCCATTTGGAGCATTGACCGTTCCGCCATTTAACAAAGCCTTAGGAATTCCTTCAGCCTCGCCGGAACTGGTTTTTGTGGGAGATGACCCAAGGTTTGGCGAGTATCGTGAGGTATTTAAGAATAGAGCCTATATGTTTGAGGCGCGTACCCCTTTTGAGGATCAAAAAACGGATAATAGCGCAAAAGTCATGCGTAAAGTGTTGGAAGACAATGATACACAAATTGATCAGAAGCTCACGCTACGTGCACGATTGTTAGACTTTACGTTGGGCGACTGGGATCGCCATCAAGATAACTGGCGTTGGGATCCTGAAAAAGAAAAAGGTAAAAAGATCTATACCCCCGTCCCTAGGGATAGGGATAAGGTGTACTATAAAACTTCGGGGGTATTTCCAACGTTACTTTCCTATCAATGGTTGAAGGCCCATTTGCAACCCTTTAGTCCACATATCCGCAATGTACCACATTGGAATTTTAATGCAAGTACTTTTGATCATTTTTTTCTCACGCATCTTACGGAGGACGAGTGGATTGACGAAATACAATTTGTTCAGAAAACATTGACGGATTCGTTGATTCATCAGGCTATGTTAACGATGCCTGATACCATTGTGAAAATGAGCGCGAATGAACTGGAAACAAATATTCGTTCAAGAAGGGACGAACTGATGGAAAGTGGATTAACCTACTACCGATTTCTAGCCCGTGTCGTTGAACTACCATTGTCCGCCAAATCTGAATTTGTAGATGTCGATTACAATAGTGATGGTTCGGTCACTGTCAATATCCATAACAAGAAAAAGGATGGGACCGAAGGGCGAAAATTGCTAAAACGTACTTTTGTACCTGATCAGACCAAAGAAGTTCGCATATATGGTATATCGGGCGCTGATGAATATAAGTTCCATGGATCGGGCAAATCGCCCATAAAGGTTCGGATTATCGGTGGTGATGGTCAGGATTTGTACCGTACAACAGACAAATTTGCCAATGGCAGCAAAGTTTATATCTATGATGGTAAAGACCAGGTTCAGGGTACTATCCAGGTTGATGATGCTATTCATCTGAAATTGAGCAAAGATAGCGCTGTCCATACGTTTGACTATGACAATTTTGTCTATGATCGTAAAGGAGTTGTTTTTAATTTGGACTATGGCGTTGACCGCGGACTTATTTTTGGACTGGGGTATATGATCGAAAATCAAGGATTCAGAAAGAAACCTTATGCGTATAGGCATCAGTTTCTTGCCAGTTATTTGACCGGTCGCGAATCATTTATGTTTGATTACAAAGGTAATTATAAGAAACTCATTGCAGGGCATGATCTTTACATTCATCTTTCATCCCTTGGGCCCAAAAACTTGAGCAACTTCTTTGGGTATGGAAATAATACCATTTTTGATAAATCGGATTCAAAGCGCATTTCCTATTACCGAAATCGATTTGATCTTGTGAATGGTGATATTTTTCTAGAAAGATACCTAGCCCCCAAATTCAAGGTTTTCTATGGACCCTCCTCCGAATATTATAACAGTAAAGAATTAAATAATGTTGGACGATACTTTGAAGAGTTTCATGAAAAATATCCTTCGGAGCCTATCTACGGTAGTAATTTTTTCACTGGGGTCACCACTGGTATAGATTACGATACCCGCGATAATATCAGTAATCCAAAATCGGGAGTACATTTTCACACTAGATTGGGGTGGAATGCTGAAATTGGAGGGGAGGGCCGCAACTATACAAAATTGCAGCATTCCATGAGTTTTTATAAAACGGTTGCCGACAACTACGTCACTTTTGCCAATCGTGTCGGATTTGATGCGGTATGGGGAGATCCCTATTTTTATCAGCACGCACAAATTGGAGGGGAAATGAGCTTAAGAGGGTATAATTCTCGTCGATTTACGGGCAAAACAGCGCTTTATAATAATTTTGACATGCGATTAAAATTATTTAGCTATTCTTCTTACATTGTTCCTGGAACAGTAGGGGCAATTGGTTTTTATGATGTCGGTCGAGTCTGGATGAGTCATGAAAATTCCAATAATTGGCATATGGGATATGGTGGCGGAATTTATTTTATGCCAGGAGATCTATTAACTATTCAAGGAGTAATAGGGTTCAGTAAAGAAGCAACCTTGCCTTATCTCCGAATTGGACTTTCTTTTTAAAGACCTAAAACGAAGCTTTTAAGTATAAAATGAAATCGGAGATCAAAAAAAAATTAGATAGAAATTTTGCTGAGCGTAGATTACGAAATAGCAGCATCGATTTATCTGTGCTAAAACACTATAAAAGTTACGCAAAAACTTTTGCCGACATTCATAACGGTATAGTCGTACTGAGTGACCTGACGGCGAACTGGAGTTATACCTATATGGGGACAATTGCAGAACGACTTTACCTTCCTTCAGATGAAAAGAAGCTGGAAATAAACGGTATTTGGGAAGATTTTCTTCTCGAACGTGTTTACCCCGATGATTTGGCCATTAAGCATGCTTTGGAGCTTCAATTTCTCAACTTGGTCAAAAAAATGGATCTAGCGGAGCGATTCAATTATCAAGCAAACAGTATACTTCGGGTCGAAGGGAGAGAGGGGCAAATCATCCAGCTGTTCCATCAAATTTTTTACTTAGACACCCCAGGACCGGAATTCCCCCAGCTGGCTTTATGCTGTTATACCTTACTACCAGAAACTGAAACTTCAATTAATCTTCGAAATTATATCCTCAATCAGGTAACAGGCGTAGTCCATCACTTAGATGGCTATGGTGCGAAAACTTCGATTAGTACACGAGAGAAAGAAATTTTAAGCTGCATCAAGGAGGGGATGATTAGTAAACGAATTGCCGAAAAATTAGGGTTGAGCATTAATACCGTTAACAGGCATCGGCAAAATATACTCCAAAAGCTTCGTGTACGAAATTCATATGAAGCAGTGAGTGTGTTTAACAAAATGCAGCAGGACATACTGACTTAAGATGACGCCCGCCTATGGGGCTGTCTAAGACGGGCGTCGATATTTTTTAGTTTCAATTATTCTCTTTCAGCCATTTGCTTCGACGTTGATCTGCAAGGTGTTTGATCGTAAAATAGTCAAATTTCGTCTGAAAGCCATTGCCGTCTGGTGAAGCTGCCATTAAACCAACCATAACAGGGTGATTATCCTGCAGCCAGGCATTCCTCATCATGATATACTCCTTGTCATCAAAAGAATAGAAAAATTCGACAGCATCTAATCGACGTATTGCTTTGATCCAAATAGAAGGGATTTCCTTATCTATTGGAATAATGCTCCAATCACTCGTTTTATGCGTAACGACTGTACTCAAATTGTATTTTCCATCCACAAATTCTATCCCTGCTTTTATATAATTCTCCTGATCAATGCGCAACATGAGACCTGCTTGGTCAAAGCGGGTTTGGTAGTTCGCCGAGATCTTTGCCTTGACTTCAAACTCTCCCCCGCGTAGCGTATAGAAAAAGGGGGCGTCATCTACTGTAAATCCATAATGAGAGATACGCCAATAATCGCTTTTAGGCGTAACAAACATCGACAGAGAATTGTCTTTGATGTTCCATTCTGTTGGTTCGTTAAACCAAAGCATCTTATCCAATTTTTGTGCGCTGGCATGTATCGTAAGCAATGGAAATAATGAAGCTGCTAAAAATGTCTTTATAGTTTTCATGTTTTTGTTTTTGTGATGATATTCATTTTCATCAGCAAAGATATTTAAGCATAGCCCAGGTTTTCAATACTGATAAATAACCATGATTTCAATAATTCATCCCATTGTAATTTATTTGCAATTTAATTGCATTTAATATTTTTGCTACATAGTTGCAATAGTGAAAAATACTATCTTCGCTGAGTTGACTTTTAATCCACTGTAGTACCGAATCGGTATAGCAAACAAGATCGATTTCAATTTTAAACAATATAAGCAACAGCAGTATGGAATTTTGGGAACGTAATTTTATAGAGAAGCAAGAAATGTGGGGGGATGAAGCCGCAAAGTCTACAACGTTAGCAGTAGGCTTTTTTTTGGAACACAATATCAAAAATATACTGATTCCTGGATTCGGCTACGGTCGCAACGGTCGTCCTTTTTTGGAAAACGGAATAAAAATTACAGGAATTGAGATTTCAAAAACAGCAATAGAGCTTGCAAGGAAATACATTGGAACCGATACGATAATCCATCATGGTTCGGTTAATGAAATGCCTTTTGATCAGGATATATATGACGGTATATTTTGTTACGGGCTTATTCATCTATTGGACGCTGATGAACGTAATGCGTTAATCCAGCATTGCTTTGACCAATTAGCTGAAGGAGGTTACATGATTTTTACAGCCGTATCAAAGCAAGCAAGCATTTACGGAAAGGGGGAGGCCATAGACACTGATCGATTTGCAATGTTTGGTGGAGTACATATGTTCTTTTACGATGTTGATTCCATTCATGCTGAATTTGATCCCTATGGATTAATGGAAATTAGGGAGGTAGAGGAAAATTTTCCATTCTACTTCATCATTTGTCAGAAGAGGATTAATATTTAAATATATATATTTATGAAAGATGATAGAAGCTATGAGGTAATTATTGTTGGGGGAAGTTATGCGGGGCTTTCTGCAGCGATGGCATTGGGACGTTCCTTACGGAATGTGTTGATTATCGATAGTGGGCTACCTTGTAATCGACAGACGCCGCACTCTCATAATTTCATTACGCATGATGGTGAAAAGCCGCTTAGTATAGCGAAAAAAGCGAGGGAGGAAGTTCTGAACTACCCGAGTGTCAAGTTCCAGAAAGGGCTTGCTGTGAGCGGCACGAAGACAGCCACAGGGTATGAAATAACCACCGAAAATGGGGACGTCTTTCACGCTAAAAAGCTCATTTTTGCGACCGGTGTGGAAGATATTATGCCTAGTATACAAGGATTTTCAGCCTGTTGGGGAATTTCGGTTATCCATTGCCCATATTGTCACGGTTATGAATTTCGAAAAGGAAAAACTGCTATTATGGCCAATGGAGAGCGTGCACTTCATGTAGCGGGATTGGTCAATAATCTCTCGAACGACTTAACGCTATTGACTTCGGGTAAGGCTAGTTTTGATGTTAAGCAGAAAGCAAAACTAAAGTTACACGGTATTTCGATTATTGAAGAAGAAATAAGTAAAATCCAGCACAAGAATGGATGGGTCCAACAGGTAGAATTAAAAGACGGTCGTGAACTTACCTTCGATGCTGTTTATGCTGCCATTCCTTTTAGGCAACATTCGGCTATTCCTGCCGCCTTAGGTTGTGAAATAACGGAACAGGGACATATCAAAATAGATAATTTTCAAAAAACTTCACTTGCAGGAGTTTTTGCCTGTGGAGATAATTCCAGTATGATGCGTTCGGTGGCGAATGCTGTTGCTGCAGGAAACCTAGCTGGAGCAATGGTTAATAAAGAACTTGTTGATGAGGTTTTTTAATGGCCATATTGATCTGTTTTCTGGCAGTGGTCGCACTTTGTTAATTCATCAGGAAGTTTTTACAAAAACTTCCTGATCCGTAAATGTTGTCTTTAAACGTGTCCCTAGTTCGATGCTTGTCTTAAAAGAAATTCAAATGGACCGTTCTTAAATTTTTTTGTCCAAATTTTGCTAAAATAATAGCTGTCGATAAGATAAACCGACACTAGGAAGTGATCCTTTATGATGGATAATCGTTTTAAAAGTCGACGGTCCCTTCTCTACATTTGTTGAATACGTTCGGTCCGACTAGCCGTTTCCCGTCCCCATTCTGCAATAGATTCTAATAGCGGAATAAGCGTCTTGCCGAATGGTGTAAGTTCATAATCTACTTTTAAAGGGGCTTTATCGGTATGTACTGTACGCTTTACTAAACCATCAGCCTCAAGTTCCTTTAATTGTAAGCTCAAAGTTCGCTCGGTAATTAGTGTACATTCTTTTCTTAATTCATTATAACGTTTTTTTTCAATTAGATGAATCAAAATTACTGCTTTCCATTTTCCGCCTATGTATTTCATAGTCAGGCTGGTACTGCATGGGTATTGTTTGTTGTCTATCAAATACATCTGTTACTATCAAGTTTGACCGTTATTGCAAATATATAACACTATATTTAAGTTTGCAACTATAAAATATATAGTTAATTTAATCTTGTATGTTATGGCTTTTTTAGAAACTGCAAAGCAACGTTACACAACGAAAAAGTATAATTCAGAAGCGCTAATTCCGGAGGAGAAAATCGCTGAATTAAAGGAAATAATCCGATTGAGTCCATCTTCCATCAATAGCCAGCCATGGAAGTTCTTCTTTGTCTCTTCTGGGGAGATGAAACAAAAACTCGCTGCCGCATCCTATTGGAACGCACAGAAGATAAATGAGGCAAGCCATCTGGTTGTCTTTAGCGCACTTACCGATGTTGATCGCTTTGAAGAGCAAATCGCAAACACGCTTCCAGAGGGATCGATTAATTACTATAAGCAATTTTTGCAGTCGAAAGGGGAGGTTCATGTTCAATCCTGGATGAAGCAACAGGTATATCTTTCTTTGGGATTTTTCCTTGCAGCCTGTGCTGCAAATCATATTGACGCAACCCCAATGGAAGGAATTGAAAATACCGTCTATGATGAAATACTGGAACTCGAGGGTTATCAGACGTTGTTTGCAGTTGCTATTGGCTATCGACATGTGGAGGATGCAAATCAGCCTGCCATTACCGCAAAATCACGCTTGACAATTGCAGATATAATTGAAGAGTTCTAGGTAAAAAAGATGAAACCAAAAGTGGTTTCATCTTTTTTACATTAGTTTAAACTTATCTTTTTGCCCTGTTCGGGGAAAACATAATTTATTTTAAGTGGATTATTCTTGAGCAATTCGTTTTTAATGATTTCAGGGTTATCACCAGTTGGTTTTCGGTGTGTGACCACTATGCTTAGCCCTTCCAAGTTTTTCAGTCCCGTTTTTTCTTTGAGCTTTAGGAGTTCTTCTAGCAGCAAATTGGGGGTTAGGTGACCGAAGAGTAAATTTTCTGGCTGATTATTTGGGAAGGAGACTTCAATCAATATGCTGTTTAATTGTTTATTTTTGATCAGTGGGGTAATCGTATTCCAGAGCTTATCCAGCTGATCGGATTTTTCCACCCGGTCCGCGCCAGTATCGCCGAGGTAAAGGAGGTAGTGATTATCATGGCGGACAAGTGCTGCACTGCTTTTATATGGATTTACATGGCTCAGCTCATATGCCGTCAAAGATAATGCTGTATTTGGTACTTGCATTTCCAGCCCCTCCTGTAAACTGTTGTAATGATACTTTCCTAGTATGGGTTTTTGGCCCTGATCCCCAAAATTGATCCAGGTATCCGTGATAAAATAGTGATTTTGTAGAATTTGAAGGACCGGATCAATAGCGAAAATGTTCTTTTTGCTATCGGCAGGAGAATTAATAATAAGACCCGATAGATGATCGAGATGTCCGTGGGAAATGAAATATCCCTTTATTTGGTTATGCAAAATTGTTTCGACCGATCCATTTAGACTTTTCAACACAATAGCTTTTCTAATCCCCGTATTTATGGTTCCGGCATCGAGGCAAAGGAAGGCCGTATCTCTTGGAGTGCCTACTAAATAAGCAGAAAGATTGTCTTCTTGTTCGCCACCATATATTCCCAGCGGGACAAGGTCAAAATGTTGGGCATGGCAGGTCATGGTCACAAGAAATGTAAAAATGGAAAGCGCTAGTTTTTTCATGATTATTAAACTAAAAACCCATCCATTGTTATAGGATGGGTTCAAATTTACGTTTTTTTTTGTTTATTGGTTGAATCGGTAACGTACACCCAGCTGAATTCTCCAGCGTGAAGTTTCATCCACACTATTTGAGAATGTATTGGTCAGTGGAATCTGATTGGTAGCATCTAAATAAGGGAAGGAGAATGTTGGCTGTCCCTGCGCATTCAATCCTTTGTAATTTAAGATACCGTTTGCTTTGTTGGCAAATTGGGCAACTCCCCAGCTTTTGTTGATCATATTACCGAAATTAAATACATCAAAAGTAATCTGCAATTGATGTTTCTTACCGCTGGTATTTAAAAATACATCTTGTGCGATGCGGATATCCAGTGTTCCGATCATTTTTCCTACCAATCCGTTACGTTTCGCGTATTGGCCTCTGTGCGCGTTTAGGTAATTGTCCTGATTAATGTATCCGTTCAATTGAGACCATAATTGATCAGCTGTCCGAGTGTCTTGCGCATTGTCGCCAACAAGTGCAATTTCAGCTTTACTATTCGGAATGTAGATCAAGTCATTACCCGACAAACCATCATTGTTCAGGTCACCGCCATAAGTATAAGAGTAGCGAGGCCCGTCCTGCAGTTGATAAAATAAGGAGAATGTCGTTCCTAAATGATCCAGGTATTCTTTACGGTAAGAGAAGTTGGCAATAAATCTATTTTTAACCAAATAAGTTGAATAAGATAGGTCAGCGCTATTTGGATTATCCGACACATAGCGATCGCGCCACATTGACTGCGCAATAGATCCTCCATCGTTCACAGATCTTGAATCTGTATAGGTATAACCGATATTTGCAAAAAATCCACCTTTGAACTCTTTCGACAATGTTCCTGTCAAGGTATAACTATAACCTTTTGATGTATTGGACATGACAATAGCGTCCGAAATATTAGGGTTTTCGGGAGTAGGTTTAGCAGCACCATAAATACGAGGAGTACTGTAACGCATACGGTTATCCGCACCAACCAAAGCTTCGCCTTCCGTTGTATTTAGATTGACATTACGGAAGTAGACCGAATTGATATCTTTTGAATACATGGCTTCAAAAGTTCCAATAACACCGCCCGGTAATTTTTGGTCAACGGCAAGGTTCGTTCTCCAAAGCTGCATAAATTTGAACTTATTATCCGTTACCGCCAAGTTATAACTCGAGTTGTTGGCTGCAGTTTGGTGGTTTACATTGCGATAAGCATCTACATCAGGTGTAAATGGGCGGTTTGTAGGATTATTAATGGATTCAGAACCAAACATGACACCATTGTTTCCGGCCTGATTAGAAATCCATACTAATGGCGGACGACCCGTAAAGATTCCCGATCCACCACGTACCTGCGTTTGATTTGTTCCATTGACATTCCAATTAAATCCAATTCGTGGCGACCAAAGAATTGCACTCTTTGGATATTTTGAGACGTCAATCTTTTCACCTTGATCAAAATTCAACTTGGTTACATTATCATTTTTCAGTTCATTGGGGGATGATATGTTAGTCAAATCGGCTCTCAATCCAGCAGTCAATTTAAAATGATCATTTACAGCATAGGCATCCTGTGCATATAGACCAAACATACGTGCTGAAATTTCTGCATAAGGAAATGACCCATCAGGTGAAACAGAATATTGGATTTGGTATTTGGTTGCGTTAGAAACATTATTTTTTGCAGAGTTGTAGAAGTCATCTAAACTGGCAAATGTATAGGATCCATAATAGTTCGGTGCAAATCCATTGGTGGTTTTGTAATTTTCAAAATTGGCTCCCAAGGTAATCTCATGCTTTCCGGCATAAATATTAAAGTTGTTGGTTGCTTGAAATACCTTCGTCTTTAAGCTATTAAATGCTGTAAATGGTTCGTAACCAAATGCTGTCATGCTACTACCGTCGGGGTTCATGATGTCTACCAAAGGAAATGGTTGGCCACCTTTCGACTCTCTATAGTCGTTCATGACATTGTAGCCTACGGTCAATGAATTAGAATATTTGCTACTGATACGCGTACGTAATTCTAAATTCACATTGTCCATGTTGTTGTTTATACCGTAGCCTGCTGAGCTGAAAGGTAGGCCAAGGTTGGACGGTTGCCGATTATTTTTGGGCGCGCCGCTATTGGACGGTAAGATGTCGCGATAGGAACGAAAGTAGAAATATTTAGCGCTTAAGGTATTTTTTTGATCGATATTGTAATCTAATTTAACGGAAAATTTGTCACTGCGTGTATCCAAAGGATAATCTTGATAAGATCCAGGATTATACCCGATCGATTTAAGGTAGTTGGCTAGCTCATCAAGTTTCTCCGCAGATACGGTTGAAACATTCGGCCCCGTATTTCCTCCGCGTGAAGCTATAAAATTTGTTCCTGGGTCTGTTCTTCGCTCAAGCTCGCCGCTTGCAAAAAAGAATAGCTTGTTTTTGATAATTGGTCCCCCCACGGTAAAACCATAGCCTTTTAAGCTGAAGTTGTTGACTGGTGCTCTTAGTCCGGCCGAATTGTATTTGTTGACTAAATTCTGATTTCTGAAATAATAATTTAACGAACCTTGTACTTCGTTGGTACCACTTCTTGTTACGGCATTGATTGCAGCACCGGTAAAACCATTTTGTCTTACGTCATAAGGAGCAATGTTTACTGAAATCTCCTCAAAGGCATCCATATTGATAGGTTGCGAGTTTGTTTGGCTTCCGATGGTTCCCTGTAGTCCAAACGCGTTGTTAAATAGCGCGCCATCGATGGTAAAGTTATTGGCAAGGTTGCTTCTTCCTGCAAAAGAAGGATTACCGTACTGCATCGAAAATTGAGGGGTCAGTTTGACAAAGTCTGTAAAGCTTCGATTGAGTGTAGGTAGATTTTGAATCGCTGTGCGGGAAATGTTTTGTGCAGCACCTGTTCGGCCGGAGTTGAAGACTTTGCCCTGTCTCGTACCTACAACGACAGCTTCATCCAATACCTGCGATGCGGACTGCATCTGAATATCTAATGTTGAGCTTTGTCCCAAAGCCAGTTTCTCGATCTGCTTGATATTGGGTGAATGCCCAAGATAAGTTACCGTGATTTGATAAGGACCACCGATTCTCATATTGGGGAGATTATAGCGACCGTCACTTCGTGATGAAGTAACGTACTTTGTCCCGGAGGGCAAATGTATGGCTTCGATTGTCGCCCCATTGATTGGCGAATTTCCCGCTCTGACGGTTCCATTCAGAGCAGAGGTGGTTTCATTTTGCGCATAGGTAAGTGAGGTACCGATTGTGCTTAGCAAAATACTGGTAATCAAATGTTTTCTCATTTGTTTTGTAGCTGTTTAAATGACTAGGTGATTTTTAAACCGCGATAAAGGTAGGAGAGTAGTGTTGATTTTGTGTTAAGTAAATATTATTTAACGGTTTCCACTGTCGTAGGTATAAACCGTTTTTTACTGTTGATAATTCAGTCCAATCTTGTTTGCGGCTATTTTTTAATTTTGATTATGTTTACGTTTTTTCTTTTGTTGTTTAGTATATTCAAACCTATTTAACCGGATTGGATTTTATCGTTACTTATGACCATAAATTTTAAAAACATAGATTATTTGAAGTCTGGAAACGACGTGCAGAAAAAAGCCTATCGGTTATTGACTGATTATCACATTACTACCCTTCTTGATGCTTATGATCCGATTGTAGTTGGTACGATACCGATTCAGCTGGATGTGGGTGGGAGTGATATAGACATTATTCTGTGTGTCGACGATTTTGATGCTCTTGAAGAAATGCTGTCTCTTAATTTTTCGAAGCATGCACATTTTCGGTTACGGCGGCCGGCCGATCGCGTAATCGTCTGCCGTTTCACGATTGAAGAGCAGCTTTTTGAAATTTATGCAACGGATGAAGCAACTGAAATTCAGAATGGATACTTACATATGCTTAAAGAGCATGAAATTATTCAATTGAGGGGTGGAGAATTCGCTGAACAGGTCAGACAGCTCAAGAGGAGTGGGATAAAAACTGAGCCTGCATTTTGTCAGCTATTGGGAATTGAAGGCGATGCATATACAGAACTTCTAAAGTATAATCCAGCAGATAACACGATGAACTATGAATGATTTTAATCTATAATAGAATGAATCCCCTAATTGAACAGTTCAAAAAATATGGCTATCTCAATGAAGCAATTGAGAAAGCGGTAGAAAATAGAACGCGTTATTTCTTTAAGAAAAAGGGCGAGCATTTTTTGAGAGAAGGGCAGCATTTATCAAGCTATTTTGTTTTAAGTACAGGATTACTACGAGCTTATTTTTTTAAAAACGGACGTGAAATGAACAGCTGGTTTGGTGAGGAAAACCAGATTTTTGGATCGATTTTACCCGTTTATACTGAAAAACCCTCTTTTGAAAATATTCAGCTTCTTGAAGATTCCGAGATCTATGCTATTTCTGTAGACGATTTGAATGAATTGTATAGAATTTATCCTGAACTAAATCTTATCGGTCGGAAGATTGCCGAGGAGGTTTGTATTATTCTTGAAGAACGGATTATGTCGCTGCATACCGAATCTGCAGTAGAACGATATCAATCGCTCATACGCTTACAGCCCAATTTGTTAAATAGAATTAATCTCGGTCATATTGCATCATATTTGGGGATTACACAAGAAACACTAAGTCGGATCCGGCGATAAGGTACGATTTTGATATAAGTCAAAAAATGCCCCTCATTTAGCGATTATCTTTGCTGTAGAAATTTAAACTATTGAAAATGAATTGGATTGCATTGATCATCGCTGGCATTTTTGAAATTGGCTGGCCGCTCGGATTAAAAATGGCTCAACAGCCAGATTCAAATAAATTGGGTTGGATCATATTGGCTATTGTTTCTATGAGCATTAGTGGAGGATTATTGTTTTACGCTCAAAAGGCAATTCCTATCGGTACAGCTTATGCCGTATGGACAGGTTTGGGAGCTGTGGGAACATTGATTGTTGGAATCTTTTTTTTCGGAGATTCTGCCAATATATTTAGGCTCCTTTCAGCAACATTGATCGTCGCTGGAATTATCGGTTTAAAAATATTCTAAAAAGCCACAGGAAATGCTATTTATGTTAGGGAAGATTTAAATAAATTATATAGGTGAGCTCAATTTGCTTGACTAAAATGTTCAACGTCGTTTGAAACGCACTTTTTTAATCAAAACTCCTTATAAAAGAGTAGGTTGGGATGATTTTTGCTTGATAATCAAATTATGAGGCAAGAACTAGCAGAAAAAATAGAATTGTATAGTAAAAGGTACGGCCTATTTATGCGGCCAGAGTATATTAGCTTTGCTCGGGACACGACAAGACTATTGCTTCGCAATGAATGTCTCCGTGAAGGTGATATAAAAGCGTACCAAGACTATATTGCTTCTCATTATCCGGAAGATCTTCCCTGGGAAATGAAACAATATCAGGAAACGACCAAAGCATTGGAACGAATGAGTAAGGAAATGGCAATTGCTTGGGTGAATACGCATCAAATCAATATTTTCGAATCCGATATTTTTATCGATGATGAAGATTCAATTTTGCGCCCTATTCAGTCAAAGGATGAAGATATGTTTCGCTATAATTTTAATGCGTTGGAAGAACTCATCTACAATCACCAAAGACCAGAAGATCTATTTCGGCGGAATAGGGATTGTTTTTGGATAGATACAAGAATTGAATGGAGGTAGTTTGCAGCTCATCTTGATGCTGTTTCCCAAGCATTATCTCCTTTTATAATGAATACTTCTTGCGATATTTTTTATTATCGAGACGCTAAAACAATTTTTTGTTTTAGCGTCCAAGTCCTTCGCATATGTGAAGAACTTTTTTTATAAAAGCTTTATTTTTAGATTTCTAAACGATACGCCTCTCGACCAATCCTGCAGTGCTAATTTCCCATTGATATGCTTACCAAACTCCGGATAATCTTTGAAATTGCTATGCTTTACTAAATCTTTCCATTTAGCTGAATTAAAATCCATTTCAGCAGTGATTTTACCATTTAGGAAGAATGTTATTTTTCCATCTTTCTGAATGATACTGGATTCATTCCAATCATCTTGCGTTTTAATGTTCACAAAGTTTTGTTGCGGTAGAAATGTATAAAGACAGCCCGAACGCTTTAGCGGTTTATCAAAATCAGGATGGGAATCTGCCAACAGTTGGTACTCCGGCCCAGAATGGTAGGTCGCATTAATATCGGGTCTTTCCTGTACGTTGACAAAAACGCCACTATTTCCCTCTTTTTCCAGCTTCCATTCAAACTTAAACTCATAATTTTTATACTCTTTGTCCGATACCAAGTCGTATTTTTGGCTTTCACTGTTGGGGTCACAGTAAATTGTTCCATTTTTTACAATCCAGGCCGTAGGCGCATTTTTGCTATTATTGTACGTATGCCAATTGTTGAGCGTGGTACCATCAAATAAAAGTTGCCAGCCGTTACTTTGCTCTTCTTCTGTCAATGTATTGGAATTGCTTTTTTCATTTTGACAGGAGAGTAAAATACAGCCCAGAAAGGCCCATAGGGTGATTTTTTTGAAAAAGTTTAAGTTTATCATTGTTTTTATTTGTATAAGTGTCTCTTTAATACGTTTCCCAACTAATATGTATTCCCTAAAATAATTTTTAATGTGAACTTTTGGAGACAATTTCATATTCCTTTGCAAATTTGTTACATAGTGCTTCTGCTAATACCCATCCGGAGGTTCACATATTCTCCCATTCATTCATGAAGTTCTAAAATGTGCTGGCCCATCATTTTAAAAGATAAATCGGCTCAAGCCGTCTATACTTTTTTGGTCACCTTTCAAGCATAGATGACAAGGTACACATTATAATGTTTTGATCACATTTTCAGCATAGTCATTCTCATTTTGATAAAATAACCTTATCAAAATGATAGGATTCTCCAATTCTATTTTGTGACTTATTTTTTTATATCATCTGATTAGTAGTGTTTTATGATGTTTTTTGGCGCAGTGGAACAGGATTTGGCTTATTGGGACAAATGAATGTAAATATGAAAACAGGACGGAAAAGAAAAGTATGTGATAAGAGTCCACCGAGGGGACAATCGGCAAAGCTACTAGCATTAAATTCAAGTTTAAAAAATGAAATCGCAAGTCACTAATAAAGTTTAACAATGGTAATAACAATCATACTCATCATAACTGGACTATTTTTCTTCTGGTTATTCTATAAAATGGTCGACTTTTTCGGCAAAATATAAAATAAATAATATGAAAGAGAAGCAAGAAAATAAAGGCAGAGGTTCCGCTCATAATGTGTCGGGCGACCGTATAGCGAAGTTCATCGTAGTGGTATTGATTATTGCAATGATTTTTCAACTCTATATAGGTTAGATTTTGAAGCATAGTTTTACGTATAACATGAAAAAATTAAATCAATACGGTGCAGGTTTGTATATGGCGCTCCATTATAAAGAAATCCGATCAGAGATTAGTTTCCTATTACGGAAGCACAATTTTGCAGGAGCTTTACAGGCCGTTATTAATCATCTTCGGAGCTTAATAGTACTGCAAAGCACGGACAAAATTTGCCAGCATATTCATTTCCTCGGAATGATTTATGGACGAGGAAACAATTATGTAAAATACATTTTGGAAAATCTTTTTGTTAGATCTTTAGGAGGCCTTCGACGTATAAGTTCGGTCAATGCATGGGCAGAAATCGAAGCCCAGCTACCAACACCATTTTTAGAGGTCCTCAAAGGACAACAAATCCATAATCTTCTAATATCAAAGTAAATGACAGCTTTATTTATTGTAGCACTACTGGTTTTTACATACATCTGTTATGTACTCTTAAGGCCGGAAAAATTTTAATAACAAGATTACTCATTCGTCATTGTCAGCGATGAAACTGCGCTTTCAGTCAGTCCTTTTGGCATTACGAAGTCAAAAGAAGGGCTTAAAATTAGCTGACGATTGATCATGATACACTTTTTATACAAATCAATTAAAGAAATGAATACAGAGATTCTTGGAATCATAGTGATGTTCATCGTAACATTACTACTCGGACTTCCCCTCGGGAAATATATAGCTAAGGTATATGGTAACGAAAAGACCTGGTTAGATCCATTGTTTCAACCATTGGAACGTTTTTTTTATCGAGTGACAGGAATTAATCCGAATGTTCAGATGACTTGGCAACAGCACCTCGTTGCTCTTCTGACAATTAATCTAGTGTGGTTCCTGTTGAGTATGGCTATCCTGATGAATATGGGAAGTTTGCCTTTAAATCCAGATGGAAATCCTGGAATGACTGCTGATTTGGCTTTTAATACCAGTATATCCTTTTTGGTTAACTGTAATCTCCAACACTATTCTGGGGAGTCGGGCGTGAGTTATCTGGGACAAATTTGGCTCATGTTTCTTCAATTCGTGACTGCAGGCGTGGGAATGGCTGCTGCAGTGGTTATTTTTAAAGCTTTTAGGGATAAAACAACAACGCAATTGGGCAATTTTTACTATTTCTTTGTGAAATCTTGCACCCGCATTTTACTCCCTATCTCGGTCCTGGTTGCTGCCATTTTCGTGTTCCAAGGCATGCCGATGACTTTCGAAGGTAAGGACAGGATGATTACTGTCGCTGGCGATACCGTACAGGTAAGTCGAGGACCAGTAGCTGCCTTTGTCCCAATTAAACATCTGGGAACAAATGGAGGTGGTTTTTTTGGTGCGAACAGTGCGCATCCATTCGAAAATCCCAATTATTTGACCAACATGGTGGAAATGATTGCCCAGTTTATTATCCCGATGGCGATGATATTTGCATTCGGCTTTTTTATTCGCAAGCGTAAATTTTCATGGATGATGTTTGGCGTGATGACCATTGGGTTTATCATCCTGACGATTCCAAATATAAAAATGGAAATGGCTGGAAATCCAGCGATCGCACAGATGGGTATTGATACGTCTATGGGTGCTATGGAGGGAAAGGAAGTACGCATTGGTGCCGCAGCATCCGGTTTTTGGAGTATTGTCACAACGATGATTTCGACGGGTTCTGTCAATTCTATGCATGATAGTTACATGCCCTTATCTGGTATGAACGAACTGATAGCCATGATGGTGAATGCTTTTTATGGCGGTGTGGGCGCGGGGATACTCAATTTCTTCATTTTTATTATACTCGCCGTTTTCATTAGTGGCTTGATGGTGGGGCGCACACCAGAGTTTATGGGTAAGAAAGTTGAAGCGCGCGAAATGAAAATCGCCATGATTGTTGCTCTTGCCCATCCTTTTCTAATCCTTGTCGGTACAGCACTTGCGACAGCGTTTCCAGCCCAAGGTGCTTCTACATTGAACAACCCTGGATTCCATGGTTTTAGTGAAATATTGTACGAATATACTTCATCCGCAGCTAACAATGGAAGTGGTTTTGAAGGTCTTGGAGATAATACCATTTGGTGGAACATTTCGACAGGTATCGTATTGTTACTCGGCCGATTTATACCGATTATAGGCCCAATTGCTATTGCGGGGTTATTGGCTGAGAAGAAATTTATACCTGAAAGCGAGGGAACGCTAAAAACTGATACAAGTACATTCGGTTTAATGGTATTCGCTGTAATCGCGATTATTGCAGCACTCTCTTTCTTCCCTGCGTTGGCATTGGGTCCAATTGCGGAATATTTTTCCATGTAATACGTAAAAATTAAAGAATTCTAAAAATGAGCAATCAACAAACATTGTTTCAGAAAGAGCTTGTACAACAAGCGTTAAAGCAATCTTTCGTGAAGCTAAATCCTAAAATAATGTTCCGTAATCCAGTGATGTTTACCGTGGAAATCGGGACGTTGATTATGGCCGTGGTTTGTCTTTGGATAATGACCGGAGAAAAGTCACAGGGTACACTCGGTTATAATTTTACGGTATTTCTTATTCTATTTTTAACCTTGCTGTTTGGCAATTTTGCGGAGGCAATTGCCGAAGCCCGCGGGAAGGCGCAAGCAGATAGTCTTCGGAAAACTCGGGAGGAAACTCCTGCAACCCTGCGCGATGGTCGGGTCGTTTCATCCGCTCAATTGAAAAAAAATGATGTTTTTGTTTGTCAGGCTGGTGATGTAATTCCATTGGATGGGGAAATTATCGAGGGGTTGGCGACAATAGATGAAAGTGCAATTACCGGTGAATCAGCACCGGTGATCCGCGAGGCTGGGGGCGATAAAAGTTCAGTTACAGGTGGCACCAAGGTTTTATCCGATCGAATTGTCGTGCAGGTAACGACAGAACCGGGTGAAAGCTTTCTGGATAAGATGATCGCATTGGTCGAAGGCGCAAGCCGCCAAAAAACACCTAACGAGATTGCCTTAACCATCCTTTTGGCAGGTTTTACACTTGTTTTTATTATCGTAACGGTGACCTTAAAACCATTTGCGGATTATGCCAATGTCGGTATCACCATTGCTTCGTTTATTTCACTTTTTGTCTGTCTGATTCCAACGACAATAGGTGGTCTTTTATCGGCGATTGGTATCGCGGGAATGGATCGCGCACTTCGAGCGAATGTTATTACAAAAAGTGGCAAGGCAGTTGAAACGGCTGGTGACATTGATGTCTTGTTGCTTGATAAAACTGGAACCATTACGATCGGAAATCGTAAGGCGACAAATTTTTACCCTGCCGATGGTGTCATGAAAGAAGCGCTGGTACGTGCAGCAACATTGAGCTCCATGGCGGATGAAACACCAGAAGGGAAATCAATTGTCGAATTGGCTGGTGTCAACCCATCGAGCTATAAGGTCGAAAACCCGGCATTCATTAAGTTTACCGCCGAAACCCGTAGCTCGGGAATAGACTTTGAACAGACACGTATTCGTAAAGGTGCAACAGATGCTATTCGAAATATCATTGTAAAGGCTGGAAATCTATTTCCTCAGGAAATAGATGAGCGCGTAAAGCTTATCTCTCAAAATGGGGGGACCCCATTGGTCGTAGCCGAGAATGAACAAGTACTCGGTGTCATAGAATTGCAGGATGTGATAAAACCCGGGATTCATGAACGCTTTGAAAGGTTGCGAAAAATGGGTATTAAGACTGTTATGGTGACAGGAGACAATCCGTTAACGGCCAAATATATTGCCGAAAAAGCGGGGGTGGATGATTTCATCGCCGAAGCGAAACCCGAAGACAAGATGAACTATATCAAAAAAGAACAGCTTGACGGGCGATTGGTCGCCATGATGGGGGATGGTACAAACGATGCTCCGGCACTTGCACAAGCGGATGTTGGTGTAGCAATGAATAGCGGTACGCAAGCTGCAAAAGAGGCTGGAAATATGGTCGATCTCGACAATGATCCGACCAAATTGATCGAGGTTGTGGAGATAGGTAAGCAATTGTTGATGACCCGGGGTACGCTGACAACATTCAGTATTGCAAACGATGTTGCCAAATATTTTGCGATTATTCCGGCCCTGTTTATTGCGGCAATACCGGCACTTCAAGGTTTAAATATTATGCAGCTCAGTAGTCCACAAAGCGCCATACTATCGGCTGTCATCTTCAACGCAATTATTATCCCATTACTGATTCCTTTGGCATTAAAGGGAGTCGCATACAAACCTATAGGCGCAAGCGCATTATTACGGAGAAACCTGCTCGTTTTTGGACTTGGTGGAGTTCTCGTTCCATTTATTGGTATCAAGGTCATAGACCTGCTGGTTTCGCTATTTATCTAATACATTTTTAATAATTAAAACAAAGATGAAAACACATATATATCCAGCAATAAAGATTACAATAGTTTTATTGCTCCTGCTGTCAGTTGTATATCCGGCCCTTGTTTGGGCAATAGCTCAGATAGCACCTAATCATGGAAAAGGGGAAATGCTAGCGTACAACGGGCAAAAGTATTACAGAAATATTGGACAGGCCTTTACGCGTGATGATTACTTCTGGTCGCGTCCTTCCGCTGTTGGTTATAATGCAGCAGGATCGGGAGGAAGTAACAAAGGACCCTCTAATGGGGAATATCTTTCGGAAGTTAAGGCCCGTATTGATACGTTCTTAGTCCACAATCCCACCGTAAAACGCGAACAGGTACCGGTAGACATTGTTACAGCCAGTGGCAGTGGTTTGGATCCAGATATCTCGGTAGAGGCCGCAAAAATACAAATCGATCGTGTTGCGAAAGCAAGAGGTATATCGGTAAATAGCTTACAGTCTCTCGTTGATGCTCACGTTCAGACCCCTCTATGGAATATGTTTGGACCTCGCAAAATCAATGTCCTTGAACTAAATATTGCTGTGGACAAGATGGTCGAAAAATAAAATTGACCTGATGGGTCATTGATTTACACTTTACAAGAACGATATACATGAAAAAACTAGCGATGTTGGCCTGTTTACTCGCAGGAGCAACACAATTATTTGCACAGCAAGATACAACTCAAAATACCCAATTGTCTATCAGTGGTTACCTTGAAGCATATTACCTTCGGGACTTTAACAACCCAATTGGAAATACACGCCCAGGCTTTGTATATAGTCACAACAGAACAAATGAAGTAAACATAAACTTGGCACTTTTAAAAGCTGCGTACGAAACAACAAATACCCGTGCAAATCTTGCTTTAGGTGTCGGTACATATATGAATGCGAACTACAGTGCGGAACCCGGTGTCTTAAAAAATATTTACGAAGCGAATGCCGGTGTTCGTATCTCGAAAAAACATAATTTATGGATCGATGCTGGAATATTTTCTTCCCATTTGGGCTTTGAAAGCGCTATAGGAAAGGATAATTGGACTGTAACAAGGAGTATTTTTGCTGATAATTCCCCTTATTTTGAAACCGGCGCAAAAATATCCTATACATCCGCATCGGGAAAACTATTTTTAAGCGGGCTTATTTTAAACGGATGGCAGCGGATTCAACGTGTGGATGCTAGCAGTTTACCTGCATTTGGACATCAATTAGTCTATAAACCGACAGCTAAATGGACTATCAATAGTGGTTCTTTTATCGGCAGTGATAAAGCGGATAGCGTCAGACAGATGCGCTATTTTCATAATCTATATGCCATTTATCAAATGAATGAAAAGCTGGGAATTACATTCGGATTTGATATTGGAGCGGAACAAAAAGCAAAAGGCAGCTCAACGTACAATGTATGGTACACGCCTGTGTTAATTGCACGATATGCGACGACCGAAAAATTTAGCTTAACAGCAAGAGGAGAATATTACAACGATAAGCATGGTGTAATCGTTTCGACTACGACAGATCAAGGTTTTCAAACGTTTGGCTATTCTTTAAATGCAGATTATGCAATTCTTCCCAATGTCCTTTGGCGCACGGAACTACGTAATCTCACCAATAAAGATGCTATTTTCCTTGATCGGACAAATGAGTTGGTGAAAAATAGTTTGACGGCTGTCACAGCACTTACAGTTAGTTTTTAAAACAATCGTTCCTGCCGTGTGTTGGATCGGCAGGAACTTTCTGAAATGAAAGGCAATAAAAATGGAAGAAAGGAAAAGCGCTGAACACTTTTTGGACCTTATCCGAAAATCGAGAAGAGGTCGCTTCAAACTTTATATCGGCATGAGTGCAGGCGTCGGAAAAACTTACCGCATGTTACAGGATGCCCATACACTTTTACAGGGAGGAATCGATGTACGTATTGGCTATATTGAGACACATAATCGGAAGGAAACCCATCAATTGCTGGATGGTTTACCCGTTATAGCCCGACGCCATCTTTTTTATAAAGGCAAACAGTTAGAGGAACTGGATCTTTATGCTGTTTTGAATTCACATCCTGAGGTCGTCATTATCGATGAGCTGGCACATACCAATATTGAAGGCAGCAAAAATACCAAAAGGTGGCAGGATGTTATGGAGATTCTGGAAGCCGGGATTAATGTGATCAGCGCTGTAAATATCCAGCATATTGAGAGTTTAAACGAGGAGGTTAAAGCGATTACAGGGGTTGAAGTGCAAGAACGTGTCCCTGACAGTGTTATTGATTCCGCCGATGAAGTCGTTAACATTGACCTTACTGCAGAAGAACTTATCATCCGCCTAAAAGAGGGCAAGATCTATGACGCTTCAAAAATTCAGGCAGCGCTTCAAAACTTCTTTAAAAGCGAACATATCTTGCAATTGCGGGAAATGGCGTTGAAAGAAGTGGCTTCCCAGGTTCAACGTAAAGTGGAGATCGAAGTTCAACCTCAACGATGGGTACGAAAGGAGCGTTTTCTGGCTTGTATAAGTTCCAATGAAATAAAAGCAAAAAACGTGATCAGAAAAACAGCGCGCTTAGCAGGATATTACAATAGCAGTTGGTTTCTGCTGTATGTACAGTTGCCAAAAGAGCGTGGCGATCGGATAGCCTTAAATAAACAGCGGCACCTGATCAATAACTTTAAGCTGGCGACAGAACTTGGTGGTGAAATTATCAAAGTGGAAAGTCATAGTGTGGCAAAAGAGATTCTCGCTTTGTGCGAGCTCCGCAAGATCACCACAGTTTGTATTGGTAAACCACGATTATCTCTTTTAAGGATGTTACTTGCTAAGGATACATTTAGCAAATTGCTGACGCAACTGTCGACCGAAGACATCGACCTGATTATATTGTCATAATGATAAAGGTAAATTGTGAATAAGATGAAAATAAAAACGAAACTTACCTTTGGTGTAGGATCACTTTTTCTCATGATCTTTCTACTCGCCGCTTTAAGCGGCTGGTATGTAAACCGGTTAAAAAAGGATACCGCAAATATATTGACAGCAAATTACAACACGCTGCTGTATGCCAAGAATATGTTATTGGCTTTGGAGGAAATTCCTGTTGAAAAAACTGCTTTTAAGAACTTCGAGGTCAACCTTGACAAACAACGGAGAAATGTTACTGAAGTCGGAGAGCAACAAACAACGAACGCGATTGCTGAACATTTTTTAAAACTGAAATATAAGCCCTTAGACATCACTATCATCTCGTCCATCAGAAAGGATATTGCTTTGTTAATGGAGCAAAATATGACGGCAATTTCTCGGAAGAGTATTGTTGCGGATCGCACCGCAGAACATGCAATTTTGGTCATTTCATTTGCTGGGGCACTCTGTTTTATTATTGCTTTTATATTGCTGGTCAATTTGCCGTCCAATATAGCTGATCCCATAGCAAAATTGACAGCGAGTATTCGACAGATTGCAGGACAGAACTACAAAGAACGAATTCAGGTACAGAGCGGAGGTGAGTTTGCTGAACTCGTCGCTTCATTCAATTCCATGGCAGAGAAACTTGAAGAATACGCTGAAAGTAAACTTGAAAAAATTTTAAAGGAAAAAAGTCGAATCGAGTCTCTTGTGGATCATATGCATGATCCGGTGATAGGCTTCGACGAAGAGCGACGTGTTATTTTTGTCAACGAGGAAGCGCTTCGCATCACCAATCTACATAAAGATCAACTTCTCGGAAGATCTGCTTTGGCGGTTTCAGATGAAAATGATCTTGCTAAAGATATTTTTAAAGACCTGTTCCTTCCTGTGGAGCAACGTGAAAAGAATGCTGTTAAAATTTATGCGGACGATAGAGAAAGCTATTTTGAGAAAGATGTTATCGATATCAATGTTTTGCCGACAGGTGAACTGGAATCAAAGTTTATTGGGCAGGTGGTTATCCTAAAGAATATTACGCCATTTAAGGAACTCGATCTTGCAAAAACAAACTTTATCGGCACCGTTTCTCACGAGTTCAAAACACCTATTGCTGCAATTCAGATGGGGGTTCAATTGTTGGAAAATGAACAAATAGGCCATCTGAATACCGAACAGCTCACCTTGTTAAACGGAATAAAAGAGGATTCTAACCGACTGCTTCAAATAACCGGTGAACTGTTAAATATGACCCAGGTTGAAAGTGGTTCCATCCAAATTAACTTACATACGACAGAAATACAGCCTATTATTGAATATGCTATCATGGCGAATCAATTTGCTGCGAATCAAAAAAATATACACTTTGTTATCGAGGTAGATCCCAAAGTGAAAGCTATATTTGCTGACAATGAGAAAACTGCCTGGGTTCTTACCAATTTTCTTTCCAATGCGATACGTTACTCGCATGAAGATTCGGTCATTCGTATAGGGGTGGAAAATAACGAACTTAAAACAAAATTTATCGTTACCGACAGCGGGCAAGGGATCGAGCCTAAATATCTGGATAAAATATTTGCACGCTACTTCCGTGTACCAGGGTCCAAAAAAGGTGGAACAGGACTTGGTTTAAGTATTAGTAAAGAGTTTATAGAAGCGCAAGGAGGCGAGATTGGTGTTGAAAGTGATTATGGCGCAGGAAGTTCTTTCTATTTTTCATTACGTACTGCTATTCCCGATAATTAATACATACTAATCGGATCGTATCTGTTCCTATAGTGCATTATGACAACACGACAAAGTTGGATCAGGTGAGAACAGTTTTTGAGATTATAAGTGGTGCCGGCGAGCCACTCATAATCTCAAAAATGGATTAATGGTTAACTAAAGCCATAGCACCTTCGCTGTATCGAGCTCCGATATTAGGGTATTTATGGAGTATTTCATCGATTGTTTTTAAATCATCATTCGATAATTGTATGTCAAGGGCGCCCACATTTTCTTCCAGGTATTTTCTTTTTTTAGTTCCTGGAATGGGAATGATGTCATTTCCCTGTGCCAGTACCCACGCTAAAGCGAGCTGTATAGGACTACAGTTTTTATCTTTTGCCAGTAGAGAGAAGTCGGCGACCAATTGTGCATTGTTCAGAGCATGTTCGCCTTGATTACGCGGTAAGGTTCTTCTAAAGTCGTCCGAAGCGAGATTTTCTAGATTTAAAGAATTTGAAAATAATCCACGCGCTAGCGGTGCATAAGGAATTAAACTTATTCCCAATTGACGTACAGTCTTTAGGATTTCTTTTTCTACATCGCGTGTAAGGAGCGAATATTCGCTCTGTAAAGCAGCTATAGGGTGTACGGCATTTGCTTTGATGATTGACGCAGGGGATGCTTCGCTTAAGCCAAGATACCTCACTTTTCCTTCTTTAACCAATTCCGCCATAGCGCCTACGGTCTCTTCGATGGGAATATTGGGATCTACGCGATGTGCATAATAAAGATCTATGGTATCTATTCCAAGGCGTTTTAAACTTTTTTCCACCGCTAATTTTATCCATTCGGGCGAGCCATCGAAATAGGTGTTTGCCGTACCACTTGGACCTGCTACTTCATCTTTAAAGCGAAACCCAAATTTTGTTGCAATAAAAACTTTGTCACGGTTGGGAACAAGTACTTTTGAAATAAGCTCCTCATTGGCACCGTTGCCGTACATATCTGCGGTATCCCAAAAATTAATGCCTAGGTCCAATGCTCTTTCCAATGTAGCAATGCTCTCTTTCTCGTCCGTAGGTCCGTATGCAAAGCTCATTCCCATACAACCTAATCCAATCGCAGAGAGTTTTTCATTTGTTGTTCCAAGATTTCTATATTTCATAATAATGATATTTTGTTTAATACAAAAGTACACATGGAATAAACGAAGGGAGTTAAGACAATCAAACAGATTGTTATACAATTCAAACAGTACCGCTTCGGACTTGGTTTGGGGACATTCCCGTTTGCTTTTTGAAGAAATTGGTGAAATAGGAAGGATATTCAAATCCTAGGCTGTAGGCAATATCCGATATATTCCAATTGGTATGCAACAACAAAGCTTTGGCTTCTTGGGCCACACGGTTTGCAATGTGTGTACTGGTGGTTTTGCCTGTGGCTTCTTTTACCGACCTGTTGAGGTGATTGATATGAACCGAAAGCGCATGAG
Source organism: Sphingobacterium sp. Ag1 (assembly GCF_000988325.1). Taxonomy (NCBI): domain Bacteria; kingdom Pseudomonadati; phylum Bacteroidota; class Sphingobacteriia; order Sphingobacteriales; family Sphingobacteriaceae; genus Sphingobacterium; species Sphingobacterium sp. Ag1. Next base: position 197,661 of record NZ_LBGU01000041.1, read on the forward strand.
CATAATCTGCAGGGCTTTTCAACTGTAGGCTAAGCTGAAGGGTATTGATTGGAAATTGTCTTTCTAGCAGCTCAAGAAATAGTCCCGATACCCTGGTTGAGGCGTTGGTATAAGATCCAAAACTCGCTGCGGGACTCGATTTCATCGTTTCATGAATTAGAAGATGCAGATAACTTCGCAACATATCATCTTTATGAACGTAGCTTGAGTTCATTTCAACCATCATCTTTTGGAAGATTGCAGAAATTTCTACTAATTGTGTTTCATCCGGAAAATAGATCGGATTGCTGCCTATCTTGAACAGCGGGGAGTCTTTTAGACTCTCTATCCGTTCACTATGCTGTATAAATTCCTCTGTAAAAACACAATACCATCCTGATTGTTCTGAGGATTCCGGTTCCCAAGCATAGGGGACAACTGGATTCGCAAATAACATGGCTGGTTTATCGATTTGTATCCACTTATCTGCGTAATATAGCTTTCCACGCCCTATAATAAGGGAAGTTTTATAAAAATCACGGCGATTGTACGGAGATACGACAGTACAGGATTCTCTACTGAAAACATTGAAATGCCCAATTCCTGTGTTATTTAGCGGCAAATCCAAATTAGTTAAACCTGGTTGCCTTTTGTAAAAATCTGTTACACTTTCGGCTGATTTCATATCACTAAATTAAAAAAAGTGAAACAATCCTAGGTCATAAATGGATCAGTTTCTCAAAAATGAATTCCAATTTTTGGTTAGCTAATGGTATTTTATTTAAACTGTTTGTGATCTTGTTCGTATTTTTGCGTTATCCAATAATTGTTTTTCTTTATCACAAAGATACCCTTTACATGTTATGGCGATGATTAAAATTTATCATAATAAAAATTGTAGCAAGAGTTGTAATGCATTGGAAGTGCTACAGCATCAAGCTGTAGATATAGAAGTGCAGGAGTACTTAAATGATGTTCCAACCAGAGACCAGTTGATTGAATTATTGGGGCAACTCAATTTAAAACCTTTGGAACTTATTAGAAAAGGAGAATCTGTTTTTCAGGAAAAATTCAAAAATCTTCATTTGACCGATGAGGAATGGATCGATGCGATGTTAACGTATCCGGTCTTAATTGAGCGACCTATCGTTGTAAAGGATGGTGTCGCCGTAATTGGTCGACCTATTGAAAAAGTTGTAAAGCTCATTCTGGCTAAACAATAAAGTTGGATTGATCCCTGTAACTTCTTTTTTATGAAGCATTTTATGAATATATTGACAGCTTTGTTCGATATTTTTTTTAAACTATTTGTCTGATCTAACTCATACTTATCTTCAGTGATCTGAACAGACTATTATTTGAGCAAATTAAGTTTATTGATGTCAAAGAGGTTATCTATGGTTATGTTTACTTAATCAAGGGCTTGCTGACGTATTCGGATGCAATATGCTGGTCATTTTTTTCTTATCATTTTCAAGGGCAACAAAGGGAAGATCAGACAGTACTCGGATTCTAACTTTCGACAGTGCTTAGTCAGTGCTTGTTCAGTGATTACTCAGTGCTTGTTCAGTGATCATTCAGTGTAGACTGAATAAACAATGATTGACTACTGTCTAAAAATTGATTTAAAACTGTTATTAGATACAATTTGGTATCAATGTATTTCAGTTTTATCCTTGATGTCTATGACCTACTCTAGTAAATAAGGAAATCATACAGTCTACTTGTATTTAATTGGTTAAAATATTTGAAATTAACAATTATCATGTTGTTTTCAAATATTGATTGTTAAGCTACAAATATCGCTAAGTTTTGACCTAATATGGAATCCAGATTTAAGGGGTGAATAATTATGTGCAGATTTACGGTGATCAATGAAAACATGGGGTATGTTTTCACGATTTTACAGATTTAAATACTTCATTAAATATTTTTAGTTTGAAAAGAGTCCTTATTATCCTGTTCATATTGCTGGTTTCGTTTTTAATTGCAGCGTTTTTTATAAAAGTCAACAAGAGGGAAACCCTACTCTATAAGATACAGCAGTGGGTTACCTACGATGCAGCAGATTGGGAAAATTACGAAAAAAATAAGCAGCTATTGGCTTCCGGAGCCACCGAAGTAACGACGACAGAAGTGACGGCTGCCGAAGATGATCTATATCCGGTCGATACGAATCGCATATCGCCGGAATTTAGGGCTTTAGAAATCGAAAAAATTAAAAAGGCAGATTTTGGGCGATTAGTAATAGCAAAGTTACGACCCGATCATGAGGATGCACAAATTGCATTAATTCATCTCACAGATCGTAAATTGACCGATGTGATAATCAATCAGAAGATTAATATTAAAGTTGGAACTTGTTTTGAAAACCCAAAAACAGTAGGTAATTATCGCTGTGTAAGTTGTATGATTTTACTTTACAATCGAGAGAAGAAAGATTGGGTTGAAGCTCCAAACGGCGAGAATTTCTTGAAAAACGCCTATGATTTCTACCAGGCGTCCGAAGGGGATATTTGGCAAGCACGCGAGCTGTCCATGAGAATCCCGTACGATTATGCGCTGGTAGCAAAATATAGTAAGTAAGATTTCTTTTAAGTAGTTAATATCAATACCGTTATGTTTAAGTTTTTGAAAGAATTATTGAATGCGGCAAAGGAAGGTGTAAATGAAGCCAAAGATGAACTTACTTTGAAAGCCGAAGAGGAAAAAAGGACGGGAAGTTTAGTACCTGATAACACTATACTTCTGAATATTCCTTATGAAGAACAGTTTGGTAATGCGCTAGGAGCCGCATTTAGAGTGATTGTTTTTGGGGATTGGTTTACAGTATTCGGAAGTACCGGAGATGATGGTAGTTATCCGATTCACTTATATCAATTTGGTAGTTATCCAAGAATTGATCAATATAGAAGTGATTTTATCAAATTGCTAAAGAAAGATTTTAGTATAACGGATAGAGAAACTTGTCTTCAAATGTTGAGTTCATACTTTACGTTACTTGGGATAGAAAAGACAGGGACCGCATTGGAGGGAAAAAACGGCAAAATTGATACATCCATTTGGGATATCTCCAAATCAGGGGTAAATGCCTTTGTTGTTGCTGTAGTAAGTCATATTACGACATCCGCAACGGACGTTGGATATTTACCAAAACCTGTGGCATTAAATGTTCTCAAGAGTTTGTCACTATATGCGAGAAAGCATTTTATTGATTGGTTGCAATTTTCCGATTATTTCCTGGAAGGAGAAGATCAAGTTGGTGTAAACAGTAAAATTGGGAAATCTTACTTGAAAAGGTATATTGGGTATCTTAAAGAAAAGAAAGGAAGTCCTTGGAATAATATCGCATGGTAGAATGGTAATCATTCCGTCTGAGTGTTGTTTAACGTGGCCTTCACATCCACTACATTTTACAGCTTTGGATTTGCTTTATCAATTTGAACAACAAATCGCTCAGAAACAACTCGGTGACCATAGCTATTTCGAAGGATTAGATGCTATCGAGAAAGATGAAGGGGGAATTCCGACGTTCTATCTGACTTGTGGAAGTTAATTTCTTTTTGTGGAACAAATGAATTCTAAAGGCATCATTTTGGTTATCAGTTGTGTGTTGATCGTTGTCGTGTTCATAGAAGTCTATAGGAAAAATGTAGCTAAGAATTATTTATACGGTGTTAAAAAAAGCTATGAAATGAATGATCATTTTGAGAAAGGTAAATTAAGAAAACTGTCATCACGTCCCTTTTTATTTGGTATAGAAGATAATCTGCTAACTGACGAAGATTATTTTTTTGATGAAAATTATTTCTATGCTGTCGGTCGAAGAGGCGGGGCAGGTAGATCCTTTAGGTTAGTGGATATCATTGAGCTTCGTAGGACATCGACTCAAATTAATAATCACTATATCTGGCAAGTCGTCGTTCAATTGGATAGTAAGGGACAGTCCATTTTCAGTTTTACGCATAACTATTCCCTCTGGAATAGGAATTTCTATGCTTTTTATCAAAAAATACGGGAACTAAATCCACATGCAATCAAATCAAAATGGAGTTTGTGGAGGATGTAACAAATTCAATTTCAGCGTTTGTTTTGTACAGAAAAAGTTGGCGTAACTAAAACCGTAATCTAATAACTTTTGTTATTTTAAGTAAAACGTTATGGGCAAATTACGATTATTGATCATGAATGTGTTGGCAATTTTTATTTATGGAGCTTGTCAATTTTCTCAGCGCCCACCACAATCCAGTACAAATGAATCTAAGCACAAGGCACAGGAATTACCTTCTAACGTAACCTTTTTTGGTGGTGGAAGATCTAAGGAAATGAATATGGTATCAGGGAAAACAGATACTATTTTCATTTCAGTCCATCAGGCAGATTCGGTTCTTATCAAAATAAAAACTCCCATGGATACAGCCAATGTACGAATTAGTCAGCTTTTTCTGCCCGATGGTTCTTCTGATGGTCCTTTTGGCAAAGAGTTTACCTATAGATTTAAAGATATTGGCCAATATCATATTACTGTGAATGAGAATAAAATGATAGGGAATCATTATTCAGGGCCATATCTGGTGCAAATTGTGCCAATAGTTCAATCTTTCTAGGCTATTCGACATCACCTTTGTATTTAATCGTATTATTTACATAAAGTGCTGATTTTTTAGCATCATATTTATAGTTATCCTTTTGGTAAATATCGTTTTCAACTTTATCTAGGATAACGTTTTTTTTACTGTCATCGGGTAAGAATAATTCTAGCTTTGATTTATCCTCGCTAAGGACAACAAAGGCACTGATGACAGCTTTTCCTTCTTCTTTCTCCGTTGGATTTAGGCGTAAGCCAACATTAAAGACCTGGATACATCCTTGTTTGATCTCACTCCAAGTTTGTCCTGCCGCGACCAAACAACCGTGCTCATCCTTGTTGCCGCCGATCGACGGGGTTGCTTCTTCCTTGCTTTGATCAACTGCTTCTTTGGATTCATTGCTCTTGGGAGTATTATTACAGGCCGTGAAAGTAACAAGACTCATTGCTATAAATGCTAATTTTCTCATTTGAATCGGTTTTTATATGTTCCATGAGGTTCGTACAATAAATATACCACAGTCATCTGTTTATTCTTTAATCGACCCACTACGTTAGATTTTCATCCTTTAATTAGCTATAAAGTGTATCTCTACAGTATCGCAGAAAAATGTGTAGCGTACGTCAATATTGTCATAGGACAAGTCGAATTTCTGTATAGTTTATTAATATTGTGATGTCGTTCAATGTAGCCTTTTATCTCAGTACATTAAACGGAATGATTTTAAACCGGTGTAGATAGATAAAAGGATTCTTATCATTTAAAACATCCTATGAAACATAAAGATCAACCTGTAAAAAAATTGGTTTCGGTTATTTTAGTTGAAAAGCAGCTAGCCGATGTTTGGAAATACTGGAGTGATGCTGATGCCATTATGCAATGGAATATTCCATTTGACGATTGGCACTGTCCGGCTGCTGGTATCGATTTTAGGGACGGAGGGATGTTTAATTTTAGAATGGAACAAAAAAATAGTTGCGAAGGATTTGATTATGTGGGTGTGTACGATGAGATTATTTGGATGGAGTCTATTGAAAGTAACAGTGGGGGAAGAAAGTGTATTGTGGAATTTCAGGCGATTGACAATAATACAATTATTCGCGAAACTTTCGATCCTGATCCGTTTACAAGTTTGGACCTGCAACAGTCTTTTACCGATGGGGTATTGTTAAGTTTTAAAAAATTTATAGAAAACAAATCGCTGTAGAAGCGTGTTGCTAATGATAAAAATATAGACCATTTAATATAAATTATGCGTGAAATAGAATCGAAAAGCGGTTATGCACCTGCTAACGGGATAAAACTTTACTACGAAATATTTGGCACAGGAAAACCTCTCGTACTGATTCATGGTGGTGGCTCCTCCGGTTTTTCGGATTTTGAGGAGACTGTAAAAAGGTTGCATGATCAGTATCAGTTGATTTTGATAGATCTCCAAAATCATGGAAGATCCGATCATCGATCCTCAGCTGAAACATTCGAGCAGGATGCCAAAGATATTTTGGCTGTTCTAGATTTTCTTTCCATCGGAAAAGCTTCGTTTTTTGGCTTTAGTAATGGAGCGACAACCCTTTTGAAATTTGCGACGATGTATCCAGACAAGGTCGAAAAGCTGATAGCAGCATCTGGAAATACCAAAAGAGAGGGGCTTCTGGATGGTTTTTTTGAAAGTATGGAAGCGTCAACTATTAACGATATGCCGCCGTTTCTGAAGGAGAATTTTATGAAGCTGAACCCAGATCCGGAGAAGTTTAGAAATATGTATGAAAAAGACAGTCAGCGGATGATACACTTTCAGGATTTTGACGCCGAATCCTTAACGCGTTTGACCTGCCCCGTATTTTTGCTAGGCGGAGACCAAGATGTTGTGAAAACGACACATTTAGCCGCTATGCAACAGCAGATTCCTGCTGCACGATTACTTATTCTACCGGCAAATCATGGCAACTATATGATGGCTGATTTTAATGGCGATGTCAACGTTGAACTGATTGATTTTACATTAAAACAAGTACAACAATTTTTGGAATCTAAATGATGTTCGGGTTATCGAATAATGGAGCCCTAATGATTTATCGGTAATTACGCATATTGCGTTCCAATTTACGCATGCGCTGTTCATTTTTCCCGTCAACACGCGATGCAACCGCCCATATGGCTGCGGGTATCCAACCAAGTATAGTTATCTGAAGGATCAAACAGAGAATGCCACTTAGAATTTTACCACGTAAAAAAAACGATAACCAAGGAAGTAAAACTGCTATTAGTATCATAAGTAAAAGGTTTATAAACATTAAAATACAAAATTACGGTATTCACTACTAAAAATTGCAAATAATATCAATTTAAGCAAAATAAGTAGTTTTTTTTATAATTGTAATGTGTTGATATATAACGCTTAGTGGTTTTGTCCAGTTAGTTTATGTAAATGTTAAGAAAACTTAAAACATGCTATTGGATAGCCAAATTTAAAAATTTTAAGGAGGAGTGGCACCAAAGTTGATGTTTCCCTGTTGAATATTTTAGATGCAGATTACATATAATAAATGACGGAAAACATGGGAAACGATAATAATATTATTGAGAATTTAAACAGCAAATATCATGGATATCTAGAAGATGAGGGGAAATGGCTCAATGAAGGATTTAAGAATATTTTCATCGATGGGGAACCAAGTAAAGCAAATTTGAAAACCTCAGTTTATCTGATGTTACCCCAAGAGATCAGAGAATATGTCGATCAGTTGTTACCCAACGATTGATTATAAAATTATACGAACAAGTAAATCAAATTAAAAGGTTACTAAAATCAAATTTTTCTGATTTTAGTAACCTTTACTTGTTTAAACAGGGGGGACAGACCATATCTCCATTAAATACCATATTCTTTCACGGTTTGGCAAATTTGCTCTTTTTGTTTTCGGCTTAATACGTTCAACATGGTCAGGATTTCTTTACCTTGAAAAGTCTCAAGCTCAAGTCTCGGACCCAACCAATTGCTTTCAATAATGCGGATATTAACGATTTGAATGTAGGGCACGAATACCAGCGCATCCAAATCTGCCAAAGCCCAGACACTCCCGGTCTTTTTTTCGATCCGTTTAAAATACAATCCTTTTTTATCTGTCCGGGCTCGGATAACTTTCCTGCTGTTTTTTAGAAGAAGGAAGCCGCCGATAATAAAAGATAAGTGGAGTAACAGCATAAATAATGAGACTAAAAAGCGAAATACATCTTTAAAGTCAAGTACCATGGCGCTGAAATTCTCTTTAAGTGAATTATGAGGATGATAACCGATAAAACAAGTCGATATCCCCATTAAAATCAAAATACTGCCAATGATAATGGATCGCCAATTTGGTAGGTAATAATTGATAAAGGTTTCACTGTCTGTAGCTGCTAATTTTCTCCTTTTCATATCTAAATATAGGGACCTTATAAATTGACTGCATCGAAGAATTACAATTCGTTCAGAAGCATTTATAATTCGACAACTATTAGTTATAAAGGCATGAAGTCTGTTTTTGAAATTATTATGAACTTGTTTATGGTCGCATCGAAATCCATGCCACCGAAGATTGGACCACTGTACATCTGCTATCTGGATGAGGTTGATACGAAAGAGTTAGGATACATTTGCACTATAAATCAAACTATTTAATGAAATGAATTATAACATTAGAAAGGCAAGTCTTGAGCATCTTGATCAAGCAGCAGCGTTATTCAATCTTTATCGAATTTTCTACAGACAAGAATCGGATTTGGAAAAAGCCAAAGAATTTTTGAGGGAGCGATTTTTGAACGGAGAGTCAGAAATCTTTTTGGCAATTCAGGGCGAACATGCTGTTGGTTTTGTTCAGCTTTATAAATTGTTTCATTATACTAAATTGCAGCGGCAGTGGTTGTTGAGTGATCTATTTGTGCATCCTGATCATCGGAGTAAAGGTCTTTCGGTTCGGCTTATAGATCGAAGTAAAGCTTGGTGTGAAGAGACTGGAGCTTGTGGTCTGATGCTTGAGACCGAGAAAACAAATGTTATCGGTAATAGTCTTTATCCGAGGTGTGGATTTGAATACGACGGCATGCATAACTATTATCATTGGTGGCGATAACTTTAATTGGATCGTCAGTGCACTCCCGCGCCTGGCGATCCAATTGGTAACTGAGATTAGTTAGACGGCATCGACAGTCATTTTACCCCATTGGGCACTGCTGCCTGGATTAAGATTTTGAATCCGTGCTATCACTTCATCACTCACTGTTTGGTCAAAAATATTTTTCATAATTTCAATTTACGAAATAATAATCTACATTAATTGAAGTATAATATCACATTTAAAGGCTCATCGTTTACAGTTACTTTCTTTTCGGTAGGCCCATTTTTATTGCTGTACCTCAATGTATAAGACTGATTTTTTTTCACAATAAATGTTAAATGATCATTCGCATCCTGCAGTTTAGTAGCAGTCGAGCCTCCGCCAATTTGATCATTTCCTTGGAAGATATCTACATTGCATTTTGTTCTTCCTTCCGGTTGACATTGATCCTTACTGAGATACATGGTTACGTTTAGACGGGTGTAAGATTTGTCCTTCAATTGTTGGCTATATTGCTGATTGAATAGATCAATATAGCGCTGAGAAACATTATCGGCATACACTTCTGTTTCACTCCACGCCGGGAATGAGGTAGCTGCCGGTTTGTAGGAAGCCGCATAAATAGAATGTTCCTTGCTATTCGGATCGGCTTTACCCGCGTCTGCTAAAAACCAGCTGTAATTCAGGTCTTTGTCCGGATAATATTCAGTAAAATACCATTTACCATTAATCCACACCTCGACCCAACTGTGGTTACCACGGTTGTCATGCCAGTTTGGCGTTCCCGCAATCCGAGCCGGTATACCTACTGATCGCAATGCGTCGATCAATAAAATGGATAATCCGGTACAAGAAGCCATTCCTTGGCTTATCGATTCAGATGGATTTTGATCTGCTTTTTTTCGTTGCGTATTGTAATCGACTTTCACTTCATCTCTGATATTCTTATTTATGGCTACAATGGCATCTTTTATCGTTTTGCTATTTGTCACATATTTTGAGAAACGATCGTAGAAGTCACCACGCCAATCGTCGAGATCTTCAGAAAATACCCGATAGGGCAATACCTCATTTAGAAAAATTGAATCTGGAATTTCCTTTGCCCAGGAAAACGTTGATCTTGCTTGGTAAGCCTTTTCAATATTATGGATAAGATGATCACTCTTAATAGTCGTTAAATCATTCTTGGGCATATAAGCTATGAGAAAAGCCGCCCCTTCACGCATTTCTTTGGGTAGTTTCGCTAGTACTTTCTCTAATTCAGTGCGATTCATGCCGGCAGCTTTTAGTGCATTTTTGACCGCTTTTTGATACTGACTTGGCAACGAGGAAAGCTTGAAATCTTGTGCAGATACGTTGAAAAAAATGGCTGTAAACAAACAGCAGAAAACGAAAGAAAATACCTTATTGAACATCATATGAGCTTGCTTGTTCTTGATCTATTTAAATTAACACAATTTGTATATTTCAAACATAGATAAATTGATTTTTATATGCAAGAATACGTTTTATAGTCTGACTAGTAGCTTGGAAGCCCAATTTACTTACTGATGTTTCTAAATTTGAGCAGAAGGACTCCCAAATAGCAGGCGACCACGAACGATGTCCTTTTAGATCTCGCTACACGCCTTATAAGTTCACAGGATCTAATCCCGCATAATTTCATTTGCAAATGAGTACAAATTTATTTTAGTTTGAAGATCTTTATGGCAAAGTAAAGATCATAACCCAAAAAATAATTTAAATGACAATTCCGATGAAGCCGTTTCATTTTCTATATAATAGTGTATGCTGTCTGATCCTTTTATCGGGTATGCTGTATTCCTGTCAATCGCAAGATCCAGACAGGGTGATACTTGAAAAATTGGATAGAACCTTTAATGCATCCAAATTTTATGGCCCCAAGATAAAAAGGAGCGAAGAGTTGCTGCATGCGGACGTTAAAAGTATGGATAAGAAAGAGTTGAAAGTAGTTTTTGAAACCGCCATATTTAAAAAGGATACGCTTGCTGTTTTTAATTCAGAAGGGAGTTTGCCAACACCATTTTATATCGAGTCTACTGCAGTCTGGGGAACACGAAAATTAAAGCCGGTCAGAGATTTCGGTTATCGTTACACCACGGTTTCTTACAATGAAGATAAGGACACCATAGCCATATTAGACGGAGTTCCTTTTCCAGCGTTGACAGTGGCAGAGGATAAAAATGGTGAATTTGCTTATCTATATGCACTGAAGACTTCAAAAAATAAAGATGATTTTCAAAATATTTACAACTATCTACAGAAGACGTTTACAAAATTGAAGGTTCAAGATGATGCGGGAAGTGATATAAAAGGTTGGGAAAATAAAGACTTTTACTATTTTTTGCATAAAAAAAATAGAAGGGAAGAACAGATTTTTTCATTTGGAGAAGATGAAGACGACAAACCGACTACTACAGACATCGCCGATATCCGTTTGGAAATTTATTCTAAAATTTACATCCAAAATATGCAAAAAGAGCAGGTTTACTTACCGGATTATATTCCCAGTGTTAATTAACAGCCTTTAAAAATGGGGCACCGGTAAACTTGTTACAAATCTGCATGGACGATTTTGTTTATATTTACGTCCTTGTAAAAAAATCAATCAAATCGTTTTGTTTTTATGTCCGATACTCAAATACCGACTTCCGTTTATGCAGATACCAAACCACATTATGCAGTACTTGACGGGTTACGCGGTGTAGCAGCTATAACTGTTGTTTGCTTTCATATTTTTGAAGCCTTTGCGACGAGCCATTTAGACCAGCGTATTAATCACGGTTATTTGGCCGTTGACTTTTTCTTTATGCTTTCAGGTTTTGTCGTGGGCTATGCTTATGACGATCGTTGGAAGACAATGACAATAAAAGAATTTATCAAGCGTCGGATAATACGTTTACATCCGATGGTTGTAATGGGTGCGATCATTGGAGCAGTCATATTTTATTTTCAGGGATGTTCTGTTTGGGATGTGACTAAGGTGACATTTTCTTCGCTGGCAATCGCGACCCTTTTGAATGCCTTGTTGATTCCTGCCATTCCAGGACAAGAAGTGAGAGGGCTTGGGGAGATGTTTCCATTAAATGGGCCGAGCTGGTCGTTGTTTTTCGAATACATCGGTAATATTCTGTATGCATTGATTATTCGTAGATTTTCAACCAAAGTATTGGCTGGGCTCGTTGCTTTATTCGGGATAGGGTTGGCGGCCTTTGCGATATTGGGACCTTTGGGAGATATCTGTGCTGGTTTTTCACTCACAGAAACGGAATTTACGGCGGGTTCACTTCGTCTTTTGTTTTCATTTACAGCTGGCTTATTCTTATCTAGAGTATTTAAGTCTTTACAGATCAAGGGCGCATTTTGGATTTGTAGTTTGATCCTAGTGCCACTTTTGGCCATACCGCGCATTGGTGGGGCCGAGCATTTATGGATGAATGGTCTGTACGACACGTTATGTTGTGTTGTTGTTTTCCCTTTGCTTGTTGTTTTAGGAGCATCTGGCAAGGGAGAAAGCGGTATTACAAGTTGGCTTTGCAAGTTTTTAGGCGATATATCCTATCCTTTGTATATGGTACATTATCCCTTTATCTATCTATACTATGCTTGGGTTAAGAATGAAAATCTGAGTTTTGAAGAGTCCTTGCCCGGAGCAGCGGCTGTTGTGATCGGAAGTATTGTGCTTGCATATGGCTGTTTGAAGTTATACGATATACCCGTACGGCAATATTTGTCAAAACGATTTCTAAGATCAAAAGGGAAATAGATGCTAGCAAACTAATCCTATTATTTATTATAAAATAAGAAAACACCATTTTTTGGTGTTTTTTTATGCATGTTACCTAGGACAGTGATCTGTACATAGAGAAAATATCTTGTCATGTTAAATAACGCTTCAATGTCAGTCTTTTTCAAAAAAAACGTTGTTATATTTCGACGAATAAAATACCAAATAGAAGCCTAAAGGGCTTCGGTATACCGTTGGATCCGAAGCAAGAATATGATGAGTGGGGAAGTCCATCCACAGTTTTAAGCGTGCGGATTGGTAAGGACAGACTGTTTCGATCTTGCCTTTGTAAACTTTGGATACTTTACCCTCACTTACGACGTTGAAATAAATCGAATCGTTATCCTTTATGACAAAATTGTAGCTATTATATTGCCAGTCAGCTTGTTTTCCTGGGAACAGGTCACGCTTTATGTGGTAGGTACCATAATAATCTTCTTTTTTTAGGATTTTTGGGCTCGTGATCCATTGAAAAAATTGAGACAAAGAAAAAAGTATAATTGCGCCACCGATCAGAGATAAAATTGCATACCCGAAAAATCGTCTTTTTGTGATAACCCCGCATAACAGCAGAATTATCAGCAACGGTATAAAGATAAATACTCCAAATCCCATATTTTTAGACGTTGTGGCCTTAGTAGAAAATCAAATGGATTTTCCTCTTACTCCTCTTGTAGAAAGCTCCTTTCTAAATTGAAAGTTTAATTAAAGTAGCCCATAGCTACCAAATCCAACACAGTATGCCTTCTATTGGCTAATTTATTGTTGACACATGCTTCAAGGATTTTTTTGACACCATTTGAATAAGAATCATGTCCGAGGACCTTGGTCTCAATTTTAATTTCATCATTTTTATCTTTGATCACAATCTGATGGTAGGCATGCTTTTCTAAGTAGGCAACGGGAATATTGATTTTATAAGCTTGCGTTTTTGCATCGCGAATAGAGATAACGCGTTCATGAGCGACATGTAAAGAATTGGCTATATGATAAGCTGTACCTGGTTCAGTAAGCTTGGAGGACTGATGAGACTCCATAATAGATATTTCGTAGTCTTTGAAATTATGACCAAATTGTTGAAGCATATGGAGTGTTTTTAGCAAAAGTATGGAGGTATTTGGGCAAATGACAAGTGGAAACGCTGTCTCGAGCTTTTCGGTCTCTAGCCCTGTAGACAATTCAATGAATACCGAATCCGTACGTGCACAAAAATCAAGACAATCTTGCAACTCCCGACCCGATCCGGCATGTATAATGATCGATGGCGACGACGTTGTAATGGATGGCTGCCAAGGTAGAATTTCTACATTGGGGATGGAATAATCGGCTTCCAATATCGCGTTTGCCAGTTTTCCTGATCCAACTACAAAGGCTTTTTTTGTACTCATATTGTTTGTTTTATCAAAACATCCGCTATCCTTTTGACTATGAAACGATAAAATGATACCGGATGAAATTGCAATGAAGTAAAGGTTATGCTTGAGCCGGGTAAGTTACAAAAATAGACGGTAAAATTTAATCTTTGCTATTATGGAATTATTCTTTTTTTACGCATTTCGTCAAAGAGCTGATAAAACATTTGTTCGGTGTCAATAAATTCATGAAAGCCGAGACGCCTTGCCTTTGTGCCATCGGCAAAAAAATCATAATCCCAAGAAAATACAAAATCGCCAAAAGGCCAAGCTGAAACTTGATCATAGCTATAGCTTAATAAATGCTTTTCTCTTAATTTTTGCCATATAGGCTCCTTATCTGCCATCATTGTGTTGAGTGATAGCGGAATAGGATCAGCGCTTTCCATATCAAAATAGGCCGCTAATTTGGGCCATAGTTCGTTCCAGCGGAAGAGATCGCCGTTGTTAATGTTGAAGGCTTGATTGGCCGCTTGTGGATTGGTCGAGGCCCATACCGTTGCTTTGGCTAATAGTGTTGCATCGGTCATTTCCATCAATGTCTGAAAAGCGCCAATTTTTCCTGGAAATCGAAGTGGAATACCGAGTTCTTTTGAGATAGATGCATATACAGCAATGAGCATCGCTAGATTCATGGGATTATTGGGGGCCGTTCCACCAACAACAGACGGACGCATCGCTGACCAAGTCCATTTCTTACCCTTTTGCAATTGTTCGAGGTATTGCTGTTGGCTGGTATTGAATTCCGGCGGCATATGTCCGGCATCTGATTCTTTGGCTGGTGTCTTGAAAGGGCCCAGATGAGCACCATATACTTTATACCCTTGCATTAAGCTGATGTGCTGAAGATCACTTGCTACCGGTTCCACCGCGGTTAAAACATTGCTTAGCATTTTCATATTGGGCTCCACGAGCTCAGCCCAGGTCGGTCTATCCTGATAAGCAACGTAGTAAATATGGGTTACGGTATCCAAGTTGCCTAGCTTTTTGAGACAATCGGCTATATCCAATAAATCTACAGCGATAAAACGAACGTTAGCCCGATCGGCATTTGCTCGTCGTGATAAACCTATAATTTCCCATTCCTCCATCTTTTCAAGATAGTCTATGAGATTGTTGCCAATAACGCCATTGGCGCCAACAACTAAAGCGGTGTTTTTTCTAGTCTTCATCTTTCTATATTACTTATAGGGCCAAAGTTAGTTGGAAGCTTAGTGGGTTTTAATGTAAAAATCCAATATAATTAGGTATATTTCTGAAATGAAACGTTATCGTCAGTTTGAACCGGTGCTTATTTCAGGGTTTAAGATACTTGAATGGACTCATCCGGAACACAATCACAATCATTACGAGTTCATTTTTATTCGTGAGGGGACAGGGCGACATATTGTTAATGGGCATTCATTTCCTTACAAAGCAGGGTCGATCTTTCTACTAGGGCCAGATGACCAACATTATTTTGAAATCGAACAACTCACCCATTTTGTATATCTTAAGTTCACCGACGCCTACCTTGGTCGTAACAGTTCGGGTTCTACGTCCGCTATACAACAGCTGGAATATCTTATAAAAAGTAGAGAAACTCATCAGATGGGGTTTCAATTAGTTGGAGAAGATAATGCGATAATAACACTGATCTTTGATACCCTTCTCTTATTAAGAAAAGATCAAATTGGAAATCAGGAGCTTATTTGGTTCCAATTATTCAGTGTTGTACATGTTTTGCAGCGGAATATGCCCGAATTGCGTAGCAATAGTTTTAAAAGCCGTGACCTGCAGGCCATGTTTTGTTATATCCATAAAAATATTTACGATCCCAATCGTTTACGGATACAAATAATGGCGGAGCATTTTAACATTGCCAACGATTATCTCGGTATTTACTTTAAACGTCAGGCAGGAATTACCTTACGCGAATATATTCAAAACTACCGCAATACATTAATACGTCAAAGAATAGCAACAGGAAGAGTTACCTTAAAGGAAATTGTCGCTGAATTTGGGCTGACTGATGTAAGTCACCTGAATAAGATTATACATAAAACGTAGTGTATTTCCGTCGATGTATTCAAATCAAATGTAATCTAGCAATAGTTGAGCAAAATAGCTTATGAATGTAATAGGTTACCGGCCGAGTCGGAAAGGATTTAGAGAAGTAAAATACGTATTAAAAATTTTAGAAAATTGAGATGTTATATAGAAATATTGCGGAAGAGATTATCCGATTAGCGCAGGACGACGAATCAATGCGGGAAAAGTTATTGCAGAGGGGAGAGCTTCATGGTGGATATCATGTGGAGATGGAAACAATTCACCGACGGAATGCAAAAAGATTACGTGAAATCATTGCCGAAATAGGTTATCCAACTATTTCTAAAGTCGGCGAAGCAGCTAGCAATTCAGCTTGGCTGATTGTTCAGCATGCGATAGGAGAACCTCAATTTATGCAAGATTGTTATCAGTTGCTTCTTGATAATATCATGGACATCAATCTCGCAAACCTGGCTTATTTGCACGATCGAATTCAGGTTTTCAAAAGTAAGCCGCAACGTTATGGGACACAGTTAAGCAGCTGTGGCAGTATTTATCCCGTGGAAGATAAAAATGCAATAAACAGCTTAAGGAGCACAATGAACCTTTTACCCCTTAATCCTAAAGAAATGAATAAAATTGAAGATGTGGAGCGAATTCCATTTCTGGATCAGGAGAACGACACCTATAATGAGTGGCGAAAAAAAGTTGGCTGGGTGAATTGATTTTTCGACATTTTTTGTAGATTTGTCGAGTAATGACAGGTCAACAAGAAAATATTAAAGAGGAAATTATCTTATCATCCATGAAAGTGTTTGAAACCTATGGATTTGCAAGGGTTTCCATGCAGGATATTTCAAAAGCTTGTGGAAAGGGGCGGAGCACGTTGTATTACTATTTTACCAGTAAGATGGATGTCTTTGATGCGATTGCGGAGTACTTATGTCAGCAAGTGTTTGAGGTCGCGAGTAGAACTTATAACAGGGAAGCTTCACTGGAAGATAATTTAGTTGGTTTTTTACAAGCAAAACTACGTCAGATTAATTTAATTACGAAACGCTTTCATCTCGCATTCGAAGATATGAAATCCGACCCAGCCTTGATGGTTTCAAAAACACGATACATGCTGGATGACGAGATTAAGCTGATTCGTGAAATGATTGAATTAGCCGTTAGGAAAGAAGAAATTCAGGCCTTGGAGGAAAAGGATATCCTGTTTTTATCGGAAATGTTAGTGACAACATCACGTTGTTTTGAGCAGGAAGTTTTACTTTTTGATCGTTTTCCGGATTTTGAAGCGAGGCTTTCCTGGTTGACAAGTATATGTGTTAAGGGGCTGCGCTAGCCATTCGACAGGATAACGAGAATAAGTTATTGTAAATAGTAGGGACGTATATCGTTCTTTTTTTAGGAGGTGGTTTCGACAAAAATACAAAATATGTCTATTTTGATTGATCGATTCTTTTTATACAGACAATAAACAGGATGACAACTATGGTGTTAAATGCGAAAGTAGGCAAGTCGGTGGATAGCTTTGCATCAGAAAGATGCGTTTTGGTCATGGTGGAGACAGAGGAAACGATCCGCCCTGAAATGATGGGGGTACTGGATCCCGATATCGATTGTTATTTATTGATACACAATGATGTGGAGCGCTTGGATAGCCTCGCTCTTGCGCTGGAAAATGAAAATAAAAGGGTTCGACTAGCCCGAGATTTTGAGGAACTGAAACAGATGCCTTTTTTGAACCACCAATTACAACAAATTGCCGTTAAAATTTTGAAATAATCTAAATATGTATAAAGTTGTTTATTCTTTATCTCGTAAGCTGAAGTGGAAAGCCAGCGAGATTTATCATTTTCTCTATCAGAGTTTCCCGGAGATAAAAAATATTGATTTATTGTTGGATGATCAGCAATTTTTGCTTGTCCTGCGGATTAGTACCCGATTGGAATTTTCTATTCTGAACATCTGCCAGAAACAGGGGTTGGCAATGCAATTTGTACAGGTAGAAGATACTGATTAATCCGTCTGTACAGGTAGAAGATGCTGATTAGTTCGTTTGAACAGGTAGAAAATCCTGACGAACCCGTGCGGTTTACAAAGCTTAGCTTATCACAGATGTTCAAGCATGATGCGATGAGCCGTAAAGAAACAGCAACTTGAGCTTTATGGCAACATAATTCTGAAAGTTGCTTTTTACTTTTGTTATCGTTCCTTCAAAACATTTTTTCCATCCATTGGTTAATTTTATCGTGCGGATGGAATCTGTGTTGTACATAGGAATTTTATGCAGTCATTTAAAACAGAAAACAACAATTTTATCAAGTATGAGTACATTTTCAATTAGAGCTTTTGGAACAAGTGCACCAACGGCCGATCTAAAACAGATGGATATTGAACGTCGCGAAGTGACGGAGAAAGATGTCGAGATTGATATCTTATTTTGTGGAGTTTGCCATTCGGATTTACATACAGCGCGAAACGAATGGGGTGGGACCGTTTATCCGAATGTGCCCGGCCATGAAATTGTGGGGCGAATTACCCAAGTTGGCTCAGCGGTGACCAAGTTTAAAGTCGGCGATTTGGCTGGTGTAGGCTGTATGGTAGATAGTTGTCGCGAATGTGAAAGTTGTAAGGAAGGACTGGAACAATATTGTGAAAATGGAAATATTCAAACCTACAATGGACACGATAAGCACCTTAATAAACAGACATTCGGCGGTTATTCCGAACGCGTTGTAGTAGACCAGGATTTTGTGCTCCACATTCCTGAAAATTTGGATCTTGCAGCAACAGCGCCTTTATTATGTGCTGGAATTACCACTTATTCGCCTTTGAGGCATTGGAATGTGGGAACAGGAAAAAAAGTAGGTATCGTAGGTATCGGCGGCTTGGGACACATGGGGGTAAAAATAGCGAAAGCAATGGGAGCACAAGTTGTTGTCATTACAACGTCTGCGTCTAAAGTGGATGACGCCAAACGTTTAGGTGCCGATGAAGTGATCTTGTCAACTGATGCAGAACAAATGAAAGCGCATGCGGGAACTTTACATTTCATTTTAGATTGTGTTTCGGCACAGCATGACATCAATGCCTATTTAAGTTTATTGAAACGAGATGGTTCCCTTACTCTTGTTGGTGCTCCGGAGCATCCACTTCCTGTGGCTCCTTTTAGCCTGATTCCAACACGAAAGAGTTTTTCAGGTTCGATGATCGGGGGGATAGCCGAAACACAGGAGATGCTTGATTTTTGTGGTAAACACAATATTATATCCGACATAGAGCTGATTAAAATGCAGGATATCAATCATGCTTATGATAGACTATTGAAAAGTGATGTTAAATACCGGTTTGTTATTGACATGGCAAGTTTGAAGAACTAGCACAATTAAATTATTCAATGCTGAACCATCAAGGGGAATTTCAAGTACCTTTGATGGTTCAGTCTGTTTATAGAGGTATTTTTACCTAATTATTGAGTTAACCTTTTACCCTTTAAAATTGTTAACATGGGTAATGATGGTAAATATTGGTCGTTTTTATGGAAAAAAATAAAATTATTGTGTTTTGGTTTCGTCGTGATTTACGGCTGGATGATAATGCCGGGCTTGCTCGCGCGTTGGCTTTGGGTTATCCCGTATTACCTATCTTCATATTTGACGAGGAAATTTTGAAGCAATTGGAGGATAAAAGGGATCGACGTCTTCATTACATCCATGAGGCTTTAACCCGTATCAATACTATACTAGGGGAAAGTGGTGCAACGTTGAATACGTTCTATGGTAAACCTATCGCTATCTACAGGCACTTGGTTGAAAAATTTGATGTGCAGGGCGTCTATTGTAATCGGGACTATGAGCCAATGGCAATTGCGCGGGACAAAGAAATTTTTGAGTTCTGTCAAGCTAAGGGAATTCCCTTCAAAGCTGTGAAAGATCAGGTTATTTTTGATAAAGCAGATATCTTAAAGAATGATGGGACACCATATACGGTTTATACGCCTTATGCAAAAAAATGGCGTGAGAAATTACGTCCTGAGGACCATCGTTCCTATACCTACGCAATGGAATCCTTCGTTCAGCAAAAGCATCAGCAGATTATTTCTTTGGAGAACTTAGGTTTTTTAGAGACCGATCTTAGCTTTAAAGAACCACACCTGGATGCTACTATCATTGATCACTATGATAAAACCCGCGATTATCCAGCGTTAATGGGCACTACTCATTTGGGGATAGCACTTCGTTTTGGAACAATCAGTGTGCGTCGGTGTGTTACCTTTGCTTTCAAACACAATGCGACCTGGTTGTCTGAATTGATCTGGCGTGAATTTTTTATGCAGATTCTCTATCACTATCCGCATGTTGTTACCGAATCCTTTAGAAAGCAATACGACGCCATACAATGGCGGAACGATGAGGTAGAATTCCAGCAATGGTGTGAAGGACAGACCGGATATCCTTTAGTAGATGCGGGTATGCGCCAATTGAATACTTCCGGTTATATGCACAATCGCGTACGAATGGTCGTAGCCAGTTTTCTTTGTAAACACCTTTTGATTGACTGGAGATGGGGGGAGGCCTACTTTGCGCAAAAATTAAATGATTATGATCTGTCGGCCAACAATGGTAACTGGCAATGGGCCTCAGGCAGTGGCTGTGACGCAGCCCCGTATTTCAGGGTTTTTAATCCGACGCTACAGGCTGAGAAGTTCGATAAAAATCAGGAATATATAAAAAAATGGGTTCCTGAATTAGGTACTCCAGCCTATTGTGAGCCTATGGTTGACCATCAGATTGCCCGTGATCGTGCGATAAAGACCTACGCAAAGGCGTTGAAATAATAGTCTTGAATGTCTACATCTTACGAGAGGTTTTAAGGACCAGCAAGTCGGAGTAGACATTCAATGTATCTCATTTTTATCGATCTAAAAACTCGGCAACGAATGCGTCGAATGCCTGTGGATTTTCAGCTTGAACCCAGTGACCAGCATTAGGAATTGTTTTAAATACGGCATTTGGAAATTGTTCCCTGATCTTAATCTTATCTTCAGGTAATATATATCTTGATTTTTCTCCTGGTAGAAATAATGTGGGGCCGTTGAATATTCCTGATTTTACCCCGACAGTAATAAACTCCGTATATTTATTTTTTAAAACATCCAGATTAAAGCGCCAATCTAATTTTCGATCTTCTCTGATATATACATTTTTTAATAAAAATTGGATAACACCCGGATCACTCAAGTAGTGTTCAATCTTTACTTGTACATCTTTCCTGTTTTCTAGTGTTGTAATATCTACAGCAGATAGCGCGTCGAATATGTCCTCATGATGTGGAGGATAAGCTTTCGGGGCTATATCAGCGATGATCAGTTTTTCAATCTTTTCAGGATGGTCAATAGCAAATTGCATCGCTACTTTTCCGCCTAGAGAATGGCCCAATAGCAATACTTTATCTGCTCCAATGGATGCAATATAGGATAGCAGATCGTCTACCATAACTTCCACCGACATATCTTCACTATGGAAACTTCGTCCGTGATTACGAAGATCGAGTAGATGTACCTGTCTTTTCTCGCCAAAACTACGACCAAAGGATCCCCAGTTGTCTGCCATACCAAAAAGCCCATGTAGGACAATTAATGGAGTGCCACCGTTATCTGCGCCATATATTTTGCTGTGTTGTAATTCTTTCAATGCCATGATATCTATTATTACGATTTATCACCTGTATGTGACGTTTATATGCAGCGAAGTTAGCTTTTGTTGGTGATTTTTTGATCGAAATTATGTAAAACATTACATAACTTTCTATCCATCCCGTCTTATCGCTCTTATCAAAATGGTAGTATTTGGTGATTTATTGGTAGGTCATCGCCGCTAAATCCAGCTTAATTTTGTATTAAACTTAATTCATAAAATAGATGAGAAATAGCGCATTAATAGTCATTGATATTCAAAACGAGTATTTTGAAGATGGCGGAATGGAACTTGTGGATCCCTTAAAGGCAGGGATGAACGCCAGAAGAGTGATCGACCAATTTAGGCGAGAAAAATTGCCGGTGGTCCATATCCAACATATTTCCTCAGATCCAAAAGCAATGCCATTCTTTATTGATGGCACAAGAGCTGCCGAAATTCATGAAAGCGTGAGTCCAATGCCAAACGAGCTAGTAATACGTAAACATTTTCCCAACAGCTTTAGAGAGACAGAATTATTGGATTACCTTCGCAGCAATAAGGTCGAGAAACTTGTTGTCGTAGGCATGATGACCCATATGTGTATCGACGCTACGGTACGCGCCGCTGTCGATTTAGGTTTTTCATGTACTGTAATTGCTGATGCCTGTGCAACGCGCGATCTTGAGATTAATGGTTCCGTAGTTGCTGCACTGGATGTTCAGCATGCCTTTCTTGCTGCTTTGGCGTTCTTTTATGCGCAGGTTCAGGATACCGAGACGTACTTGGCACGCTATTGATTTATAGGGAAATCGGGCCATGGGGAGGCCGATCTGCATTGCCCGATTTCCATAGCGACAATTTGTATAATAGATAATTCAACATTTATTTGAATTCCTGAATAAATGCACTTATGGTTTTTCCAGTTTGAGTTTTAAAAAAACGCATTAAATGATTGGGTTCTGAAAAGTTAAGATCAAAAGCAATTTGATTAACGGAATGGTCAGAGTGGATCAGCAGATCCTGAATCTCGAATAGTAACCGTTGTCGAAGTAAGTGGGCTGCTGTGGTATTAAACTGTGCCTTAACGGCCTGATTTAGTGTAATCCTACTTATTCCCATAAGTGTTGCATATTCGTTTACCCGTTGTTTCTCCCGAATGAACTGTTCCATAAGCTCTTTGAATTGATAGGCGAAGTTATTTTCCGCTTTTTGGTTCGGAAGCATATTTAAGCGTGCATATTTTCGGTTTAAAGTTTGCAATAGGTAATAAAGTAAAGAACGAATAATATGGACACTATCTGCTTGGGTTTCCATGAGTTCAAGTTTAATTTCGGCGAGAAGACCTAAGAATTTTGACATATGTGTGTCATCTGCTATAATCTGGGGTACATAACTAAGCTGGTAGAAATATAATAGTTTGTATGTGAATAATTTATCCGAAAAGAAATCATTTAAAAAGTCTTCCTGAAAAATCAATGTTGTAAACTCAAGGTGTTCAGGATCCAGTTCCCAGGTATGTTTCTGAAAAGCTGAAATAAAGATAATTGAATTGTCGGACAAGGAGAGGATCTCTTGCCCCAATATCAATCTGCCTTTCGCTTTTTTGAAAAATAGAATTTCAAAAAAGTCTTTATGGTAAGTTTCTTGATGTGTATAATCCGTTTCTATTTCGTTGAGGACATTCAACAAGAAGTCAACACCGCATTCTCCCTTATGGAATTTTATTGTTCTCAATCTAGATTACTTTAATCGATCAAAAATACTAAACTTTATAAGTTACACCAGCCTAAATACAAATATTATCGTAGCGTTTTATCCCACATGTTTATTCAGGCAGCTGAGCAAGGAGTAAGGGTTGGAAGCGAAGAGTTTGGAACAGAGGTTTTCTAATGTTTGGTGTTTTTCAAAATAGTTTTCAAAACAGTTAAAAGACAATAGTTGAGGGGCATGTGAAGACGAGTGAAGCTGAATTTTGAATAGGAGAATAAAATTTTTATGAAAAATGATTTTCATCACTTTTTTGCTGAGAAGAATAAGCTATTTTTACTGCTGTAGTCAGTTATCCAGTGAGATTAATCTTTGGGTTTGACAAAGATTATTTAGCCATAAAAATATATTATTTGGGGGTTTTCTCGTTATGAGAGGCCCCTTAATTTTTTTAACAACCTCTATCCTGATGTAAAGGGTTGATGCACTATACCACAAGTTTGGAGTCTTATTTAAAGAAAATAGGTCTTTTCGATAGCTTTCAATAACTTGTTCGAAAAGATCTATAAGGATTTTCTTATTACGGGCTAGTAAATTGCATTCTGTGCAGTTAATATAACGGGATAGCCATCGGTAACGAGAATCGTATGTTCGTGTTGTGCCATGAATCCACCCTTGTCACCAACCATTGTCCAGCCATCGTTGAGTTCGGTTGCGTATGTGGAGGTCGTTGAAATAAAGGTTTCAATAGCAACAACGGTATTTTTTCGAAATCTTCGTTGGTCGAAGCGGTTTTTATAGTTAAGCAGTTCGTCGGGCTCCTCGTGCAGACTTTTTCCTACACCATGTCCGCCAAGGTTCTTGATGACTTTATACCCTCTTTTTTTCGCCTCAGTTTCGATTAGATGCCCAATATCCGCTATTTTCACACCACCACGAATATTATTGATTGCCTTTTGAAGAATTTCTTTCGATGCATTGACCAATTTTTCGTGTTCAAAGATGTCCTTTCCTATAACAAAGGAACAACCATTATCAGCCCAATATCCATCTAATTCGGCAGATACATCGATATTGATCAAATCGCCTTCTTGCAATATCCTTTCCGCCGTAGGTATTCCGTGGCAAAATTCGTTGTTTATACTGATACACGTGTAACCTGGGAAACCATAAGTGAGAGCGGGAGCAGATTTTGCACCCATGCTTTTTAATATTTCGGCTCCATATTCGTCAAGCTCCTTCGTGGACATGCCCACTTGAGCATGTTCTATCATAGCTTTTAAGGTGATGGCAACAGCATCGCTCGCTTTTTGTATGCCTGTTAGCTCAGTTTCATTCGTTATAGACATTGCTGATGTTTTTATTGTGGAGCACGTAAGCCCTGTTTTCTATTTTGTTAAGGTATTACCACCGAGAACAAATGGTTCAAGGTCATTTTGTTATACCCGATGCAAACTAATACAAAGGTCCTAATAAAATTGAATAAAATAGGCATTTGTTTGCGATTAGAAGTAAATGTACAGTATTTTAGCCTTAAAAGTTTAGTAGCAAGTGCTAAATAACAATCTGTTTTGTCCTAATTTTATTGCCTTAGTTCTTGATTTTGATGTTTAGACATTTATTTTTTTATGTATCTTTACATAACTTTATAAAGTTGCTATTGATCATTTAAACTAGAACAAAATGGCTTTATTGGATACCCTAGAATGGCGTTATGCCACAAAAAAATACGACCCCACAAAAAAGGTCGCTCAGGAAGACTTGGATAAGATTTTGGAGGCAGCACGGATGGCACCTAGCTCTTCTGGACTTCAACAGTTCCGTGTAATTGTGATTACGAATCAGGAATTAAAAGAAAAAATTGTGCCTGTGGCTTGGGGGCAACAAATAGTGGCTGATAGTTCACATCTATTGGTGTTTGCAGGATGGGATAGATACACCGACGAACGCATTGATAAAACCTTCGACAAGATGAATACCTTGAGAGGTTTACCTTTAGACACCACTGACGAGTATAAAAATAGGCTGAAAGGCCAATTAGCAAGTTTTACAGAAGAACAACAAGCGGCACATGCGGCGAAGCAAGCTTATATTGCTTTTGGTTTGGCAATTGCACAGGCAGCAGAACTAGGCGTTGATGCAACGCCTATGGAGGGTTTTTCAAATGCCGAATTGGATGAATTACTTGGTTTAGATAAGCTAGGATTGAAGAGTGCGGTTATGCTTCCGTTGGGTTATCGGATGGAAGAACAAGATTGGTTGTTGAAGCTGAAAAAATTTAGACTTCCAAAAGAGGAATTTTTGATTGAGCTCGCATAAATTGTAGTTCACGTTAAAAAAAGCGTTTCCACCATTGTCGAAACGCTTTTTTTATAGAAAATATTTTTAAAATTGATAGGCAACACTTCCAAGTACATTTCTAGGCATTTGCGGGTTTACCGTTGTCCATCCTTTGAAATAAGTTTGATTTCCTAAATTGTTTGCTTTGAAGGCGAATTCAAAATGTTTAAATCCATAAGATAGACTCGCGTTCAGGAGTGTGTAAGACGGAAGGGTAAATGTGCCAGTTGCAACACTATTGGTAATTACATTTTCACTTGCATAATTCATGCCGATACCAAATCCTAGTCCTTTTAGTTTTCCTTGCTGTAAGCTATAGTTTGCCCAGATGTTGGAAAGATGTTTAGGCCCAGCTTCTGTCGGACGTAGGTTGTTGACATTCTTGTCTGCTTTAGTCATCTTACTATTGTTATAACTATAGCTCATAACGAGGTTTAGACCTTGAATAGGGGCCAATGTTACATCAAAGTCAACTCCCCGGCTCAAGCGCGTGCCGTCCTGTACACTAATATTATAGGTTTGTCCGTCAATGGTGACTATGTCAGGACGAAGCATATTATCTACTGAAATGTCATAGTAACTTGCTGTCAGGCCTAATTTGTTGTTTAAAAGGTCTAATTTGACTCCGGCTTCCCATTGTTTGGCTTGTTGGGGCTTGAAGTCTCCCGAGATGCTGGGATGTGGCTGTACAACTGGAGATACATTTTTAAACCCATTTTGATAATTGGCGAATAGTGATACCTGACCTTTTACAGCTTCATAAACCAAGCCAAAACGGGGTGAGAAAGCAGTCTGATGGTAAGTCCCAGTCGTTGTGTCTTTATCGAAGTTGTAGGTTCCTTTATTATCAAAATAATCCATACGCAACGCTAGGTTTAGATGTAGCTGCGATGTGAGATCCAATACATTTGAAACATAGGCTCCCAATACTTGATTTCGACCTCTATTGTTCGTTTTGGCTGCCGTTGAAGCGCTTATGGCTGCGTCAATGGTTCCTGCATTAAATTTATAGTAATCTGGATCATCTATTGCTGTGTTGATCTGGTCTACAAGGACATAGGGCGAATTATGTGTTTCTGTTTGCTGGTATAAATAATCCAGACCGACAAGTAGTCTATTGCGAAGCTCACCGATATGAAAATCACCAATAAAGTTCTGTTGAGCATTGATATTTTTTGCAGCATAATTTTGTTTACCAGCATATCTGTTAATAAGTGTGTCATTGCTGTTTTGTAGGTACATCACATATTGAAAGTAGCCATCGGCCTTCCGGTTGTTCCAGTTTACAGTGGTATTGGACGTCCACCGCTCATTAAACCGGTACACTACATTTCCGCGGAGGTTGGTGGTTGGGTTTTTGAATGTGACGTCGTTAGCAGTATAGGACTTATCAAAATCGAATTGGAGTGTCTCGGGGGTTCTGGCAAATAATTGACGTGAACGATTGAGAAAAACCATCAGTGGATTAGTAGCCTTGTTTTGGTAAAGTTCAACATCGAGTTGGATATCCAGTTTCTCGTTTGGTTTATAGGTTAGTGAAGGTGTAATAAACACCGACTTATTAAATCCTGCGTCTTGATAGGTACCTGTATGGGATAATGCTGTATTGATTCGTCCGAGCAATTTTTTATCTGCTGTTAATGGGCCATATATATCTGCCGTAAGGCGATGTTGTGCGAAACTTCCAAAAATATAATTTACCCGACCGCCCACGGTATCTAAAGGTTTTTTCGTGATATTATTGATTAATCCACCGAAACCAACAGCCGCACCGCCATATAATGAACCAGAGGGCCCTTTAATCACTTCAATTGTTTCGAGATTCGCAGGGTCTGGACTTGTACTGGAAATACCGACTACACCATTAATCATGGCAGCCTGCGTACTAAAACCGCGCAACGTGTAGTAACTAACACCGTCTCCGGGCCGTCCAGTCGCCGACCAAAGCTTATCAATTCCTGAAACGTTGGCTAATGCATCATCATAATTTGTATTCACCTGACTTTTTAGCAACTCTTTGGTAACGACAGCATACGACTGTGCGTTCTCCATATTTTTCAGTGGCATTTTGGAAACATATAAACTCTGTTTCCGTGTGAATTTGTTATTTCCTTTACCATTAATAACGATCTCTTGCAGTGTCGATTGATTTTCAATTAAGTAAATATCAGGAACCCTATTTTTACCATCCGTAATTTCGACTTCCTGCTCATGTGGTTGAATACCTATGGCTGAGATGGCTAATTTTGCCTGACCCGGCTTAAGTGATTTAAATTGATATGAACCATTAGATCGTGTAGAAGTTGTTATGTTTTGCGGTTGTAGTCTGACGGTTATCCCTTCAATGGGCTTTCCGTCGGACGAAAGGATTTTACCCAGTATTTCTGCTTTGTGCTGTGCTTGCGCAAGTAGAGCTCCTGGTACAAGCAACATAAGGTAGATGATGATGCGATTCATTGAATATTTTATTTAGATTAATTATAAACAGAGGTAAAGTTATTGGTCCTATTGCATTTTTCAAAGGATTATCTATTATTTTTTATAATCATTCTAAATAATGTAATGTAACAATGCAAAGAGCCCAAATTATCGCTTTGGATGATTTGGGCTCTTTGCATTGTTTGCACGCTATCAGTTGACTTAAATTGATTGTATCGGTACTGTGTAATGTGTTTTTTTAATTTGGTAAGGCAAATCCATTGTTTTTATAGGCTACATAAGTTGACTGTTTGTCCCTTTTTTAATTTCACATATTGTATGGTGTTATCTCTCTGTATGAGCTTCCTAGTGCTGATGTGCATGAGTGCCTTGGGTTCAAAAATTCGAAAGGTACCGTCTTCGGTAGCAGTTATTTTCAGCAGAACAATTTTATCTTCTTTTTTTTCAGCGCTTACGATAAATCCACCCATCGTTCTCAAATTTTTGAAAGATGCTGTTGCCCATTCAGCAGGTAAAGCCGGAAAAACTTCTACATAGTTATTTTTGCTCTGAATGAGCAATTCGTGTATTCCTTGTGCAAATGCAAAGTTACCTTCTAAGGTAAATGGTCGATACGTAAAGTCTGAAAATTGCCCGCCTTTTTGGTCGCCATTCAAATGAAAGGAATTCGAGGAACAAAAGTTCTGCGCAAATTTTCGAAGATTGGTTACGGCTTCCTTTCCTTGTTTAGCGCGCGCGTGTAAACAAGCCATCCATGCAAAGGAATAACCAACCCACGCTCGTGTACCCAGTTTTTCAATGTGATTTAGGGAGCTCTCAATGAGCTCTTTTTCCTGCGGATTATTGATGTCTAATAAATCCAATGGATAAATTGCCATATAGGGAGACATATGACGGTGGGAATGTTTCATTGGAAGATTTACAGCAACTTGTAGCCCAGTTTCATCGGTCGCATAGTGAGGTAGTTGCGCCTTGCATTTTAACCAATTCTCTGCTTCTTGCGGTTTGCCCATTGCTGTACTCACCTCTGTAGCAGCTTGGAAAAGAAAATGCGCTAAACTAAGATCGAAATTAGTCCAATTGTCAAACCATGCTGATACACTATTGTCGTTGTATTCGGGACTGCTGCTCAAGGGCAGGTAACGGCGTTCATTTTTTAGTGTGGTTATATTTTTAAGGTAAGTTGCAGATTCCATGATATAGGGATAGGCTTGTTCTTTTAGAAAGGTTTTATCCATGCTATATTTCCATTGCCAATAAAAATGCTGGGCCGCCCATGCACCAATAGTAGGAGAAAGAGAATACTGAATCCATCCACCCATAGGGTCTCCATTTAATGTGAGGACACCGGGTACATTCAGCCCATCGACACCAAAATATTGCTTTGTAAAGTCCTTGTTTTTTTTGCGGATCTTCCAGAGCCAATCCGTATAGCTTTTGGCTTCGGCCAATCTATTTCCCGAATAGGCTGGCCAGTAGCTTAATTGTGTATTAAGGTCATTGTGAAAGTCGCCTTTCCAAGGAGGAAGACCACCATTATCCGCCGTCCACACGGCCTGAAGCGTAATTGCTGGAGCACCTTCTCTTGCGACAGCACCGAGTTTATACATATCAAGATAATATTGTTTTTCAAGATTTTTATCAGGAATGGTTATACTTGATTTGGACCAATAGTTTGACCACCACTGCAAATGGCTTGCTTTTTCTTCGGTGTATTTTTTGAGAGAAAGTGCAGAAGGGCTTGCCTTTTGATCATTGACGATTGTCCAATAACCAATCAGCTTTTTAGCTGATATTTTTTCCCACCTCAATACAACTTCAAAAAAATGATCATCATACGTTTTTTGGTGCAGCACTTCATAGTTGCTGGTGCGGATTATATTTCCTTGCTTATACCCTAATCTTGCTAAATCTTGACCTTCGACAACGCTTTTGTTTTCGTCTTTGTTTGCGTTATTTTCATATTGATGTGGAATTAATTGAGGTAAAAGGTCACTAACATTGTTTCCTGTGATTTCAAAATAGCCAAATTGTTTATAGGCATGTATGAAGGTTTTTAATATCCTACCATCTTTAAATCTAAGAATATTGGTGGCCTGTTCCAGATCAAGTACGTTTGAAACGACAGTGCCAAATTTCGCCAAGTCAAAGAACAGCGACGCTGCTGGAAGCTTGGTGGGATAGGGGGATCTGTCATAAGGAGCGTCTCCCCACTGTTGTACAATGCCGTAGCTGTTGTTTTTTATTTGTTGTTGGACCCAATTGAAATTGTGGTTTTCTATTGCAAAGGCCTTTCTTTCGTCCCATAGATCTGCGCGATCAAGTGAAAATCGAATCGTATTGTCTTTTTTCCAGATCAGTGCACCCAATTGACCATTTCCCAAGGGAATGGCTTCATCCCATCGCGAAGCCAAGTGATCGAAATGGAGGTTGTTGTCAGGTGTTGGTTGCCCGAAAGAGAACAGGGTAAACGAACAGCATAGTATTAAATAAAGATATTTCATAATTGAAAGGGTTAGCTTGTAAATTTAAAACTCTGGATGGGGAGGTACTGACACTATTGTTACTTTTTTGCATACTATTTTAGCAAAGCGATGGCCCTGATCCTGGAATCACGTTTAAGCAAATTTAATTGAGATGTATACAGTGTATGAAATCAAAAAAGTGAGTTCGTATCGAAATTGTTATACTTTTTGAGACAAAAGAATATGGTATAAAAGTACCGTTTTTAGGGTCTGCAGTTTAACCGAAAAAAGTACATCATGCTGTTTTAAATCAATCTTTTGAGCAAGTGGGAATATAGTATCCAGAAAATCTTGCAAGAGCAAAGGGTAATATTGTTTATGTTTCTGTTAATCCAGTTTTAGTATAATCCAGTGTTGTTATCTAATTTTATCCTACTCGAAACTAGCACATTTATCGGATAGTTTCGGCTCCACTTAACGAAAAAAACAATCATTATTTATTTCGTTGTAGTGCATAAACCTAAAATATTATAGAGTAGATATATCCCAATGCTATGAGAAAAAAGATTGTGGTGCTAACATTATTGGCGCTTGTGCTTATTGGTACGAGCATTTTGACCTTTGGAAAGAAAGAGCCAATTGATTTTAGCGCTGATGTTAAACCGATATTGAATAAACATTGTATCACATGCCATGGTGGGGTTAAAAAAAATGGCGGACTGAGTTTTCTTTTTGAAAATGAGGCCTTCGCCAAAGCCGAGTCTGGCAAACCAGCAATTATTCGTGGCGATGGCGAACATAGTGAATTGGTGAAGAGACTGATTTCCGATGACCCTGAATTGCGTATGCCTTACAATGCCCCTAAACTGAACGATGATGAAATTGATATACTCAAAAGATGGATTGATGAAGGTGCCAAATGGGGAGAGCATTGGGCATATACAACGCCCAAGGAGACTGAGGTACCTAAACCTTTTTCATTGCTCGGTATATTTGGTGTCAAACCTAAAGGGGTGAATAATACGATTGATTTTTTTGTTTTGGATAAAATGAAAGAGAAGAAATTATCCTTTGCTGATGAGGCCGATAAAGCACTGTTGCTACGGAGAGTGTATTTAGATCTGATTGGTATTCCACCCACGTTGGCAGAAATTCAAGCCTTTGAAGCAGATCAGCGTGATGATGCTTATACCTTGCGTGTAGATAGTTTGCTAGCGTCGCAGAAATATGGCGAAAAGTGGGCGAGTTGGTGGTTGGATATGGCGCGATATGCAGATACGAAGGGTTACGAGAAGGATGGTTCGCGCACGATATGGTCCTATCGGGATTGGGTCATTAAGGCCTTGAACAAGGATATGCCTTATGATGAATTTACGATTGAACAGCTCGCTGGGGATTTGCTCCCGGAGCCAACCAAGGATCAACTTATCGCAACCGCCTTCCATCGCAATACCATGAATAATGATGAAGGGGGGACCGATAGTGAGGAATTTCGGATGGCTGCGGTTTTGGATCGCTTAAATACAACCTATCAAGTATGGTTGAGTACAACCTTCGAATGCGTGCAATGCCATAGTCATACTTATGATCCCTTTAAATTTGAAGAGTATTATAAATCGTTAGCTTTTTTTAACAACACCAGAGATGAAGACACCCAAGGTGACCATCCTAAACTTCGTTTTTATACGGCACAAGATGAAAAGCGAATTGACAGTATAAAAAGGTGGTTGTCGACGACAGGAAATGCAAGCTTGGTAAAATCAACAGATCTATTCCTTCACACTCTTGAACCCAAAATACATGCGCATTACAGCGATCAAATAGTAGATGGTGCGCTTTATGATACGAAATGGTTGGGGGTTAGAACTGGAGGATCGGCTCGGTTAAGGGCAATAAACTTGGATAATAAACAGCAATTTTTTATGAATTTCTGGACAGGCGCGTTAGGTGGAAAATTAGAAATTCACGTGGATAAACCTACAGGACCAATTCTCGCCGTTATTGATTTGCCGAGTACAAATGGAAGACAGGTTATTCAGTCTCCCATACTCCCGACTCGCGGTGTACATGACTTATATCTGGTTTTCAAAAATCCATCTGTGGCGCATGGGCAGCCGATCTGCATGATTGAATGGTTTGCATTTCGTGAGAACTTTCCACATGAAAAGTCACTGGATAATATGAATTTTCAAAAGACTTTTCTCCAGTTGGTCAACATGCAACCCGAAGGTGTGCCAATCATGATTGAAAATCCCAAAGACATGCATCGTAAAACAAATGTATTTATACGTGGTAACCGTCTGTCTCTGGGGGCGGAAGTACAGCCTACAGTTCCGGCTTCACTGAATAGTTTCCCGAAAGGCGCTCCGCGCAACCGTCTGGGGTTTGCGCAGTGGATTGTCAGCAAGGAAAACCCCTTGACAGCGCGAACCTTAGTTAATCGCGTATGGGCTCAACTATTTGGTCGGGGACTAGTTGAACCATTGGGCGATATGGGTACACAGAGCGTTCCGCCGATTCACCGAGAGTTATTGGATTACCTTGCCCTGGATCTCATGAATACCAAAAAGTGGAGCGTTAAAAAACTGATCCGCGAGATTGTATTATCCGGAACGTATAAGCAGTCCTCTAGCTTGAACAATTCCAATTTTGAGAAGGATCCACAGAATTATTATTTGGCAAGGGGACCTCGGTTTAGATTATCTGCCGAGCAGATTCGTGACCAAGCTTTAGCTGTAAGTGGATTGCTCAGCAACAAAATGTATGGACCAAGTATAATGCCCTACCAACCTGATGGGGTATGGATGACTGTATATAGCGGTGAGTCCTGGGTGAAAAGTGCTGGAGAAGATCAATACCGAAGGGGCATCTATACGTTTTTAAAGCGTACGAGTCCTTATCCGTCTTTTGTTTCTTTTGATGCTTCTAGTAGGGAGGTTTGTTTGGTCGACCGTATTCGCACCAATACACCGCTGCAAGCGCTTGCCACATTAAATGATCCTGTTTATCTCGAAGCGGCTAAACATCTGGGGGCTATTATGGAGAAAGAGGGAAATGGAAACCTTAGAAATGGTATTCGTGTCGGTTATAGACGTGCCATGTTGAAGGATGCCGATGAAAAGAAACTCAAAGAGCTGGAACATCTTTATCAAAAGGCATTGGTTGATTTCAGCAAAAAGCCTGATTCGGCAGCAAAATTTTTGAATGAAGATTTAGCAAAAAGCAATGTAAAGGTCCTGCCTTCAAAAGCTGCCTACATGCTTGTTGCGAATGCAGTGTTGAATTTGGACGAATTTTTAACGAAATCATAAATATTGAAATGATAAATATGGACCGAAACTTCTGAATAAGGACTATCGTATGAAAACGAAGTCTTTTATTGAGAAGGTTAGACCTATAAAATAGTAAGAATATAAACCGAAATGAGCTAAAGCTGCGCACTAAAATTTTAGAGACACAGCCCGTTCATACGTAATGATAGTCAGATGAAAGACCTAAATAAGCTAATAAAAGAAGCGCAACAATTTGAATTGCAGGCTGTCACCAGAAGACATTTTCTAAAAGATTGTGTGGCCGGTATTGGCGGTATTGCTTTGGGGAGTTTGTTAACGAGTTGTAATGGATGGGGACAGTCGAAATCAGCAGAAAAGTTGGATCTGAATGCACTCAATCCACTTGTGCCCAAGCCACCTCATTTCCCAGGTAAGGCTAAAAGTGTGATTTACCTGCATATGGCTGGCGCTCCATCACAATTGGAGTTATTTGATTACAAGCCTGCCTTGCAGAAATTACATAATCAACCTTGTCCGGAGTCCTTGCTTGCAGGAAAGAAATTTGCTTTTATTCGCGGGATTCCAAAAATGCTGGGACCACAGGCTACTTTTAAACAGTATGGAGCAAGTGGGGCTTGGGTATCAGATCATTTGCCTCATTTTAGTAAAGTCGTTGATGAAGTGAGTTTTCTGAAGGCTGTGCATACCGATCAGTTCAATCACGGCCCGGCCCAATTGTTTATGCATACAGGAAGTGCCCGTCTCGGTCGCCCTAGCATTGGTTCATGGGTAACTTATGGTCTGGGATCTGAAAATAGCAATTTACCCGGTTTTGTTGTGTTAACATCGGGAGGTAAAACGCCTGATGCTGGTAAAAGTGTCTGGGGAAGTGGATTTTTACCATCGGTATACCAAGGCGTTCAATGTCGTTCAAAGGGTGATCCCGTATTGTACATTGCCGATCCTGAAGGAATGGGAAGGGGTATGAAGCGTGATTTGATTGATGCCATAAATAATGTCAACAAAACAGAGTATGATACCTTTAAAGACCCCGAAACCTTGTCGCGGATCGCACAATATGAGATGGCTTATAAAATGCAGGTAGCCGTACCTGAAGTGATGGACATCAATAATGAACCGGCTTATATTCACGAATTGTACGGAACAGAGCCTGGTAAGGAATCGTTCGCCAATAATTGCCTATTGGCTCGGAAACTCGTAGAACAAGGGGTGAGATTCGTTCAGTTATTTGATTGGGGCTGGGACAGTCACGGTACTAATCCAGCAGATTCGATTGATCTCGGTTTTAGAAATAAATGCCGAGAGATTGATCGACCAATGACCGCATTGATTATGGATCTAAAACAACGTGGTTTGCTGGAAGAAACACTGGTGGTGTGGGGCGGGGAATTTGGGCGCACACCGATGCAAGAAAATAGGGACAACAGCGACATGCCATTCCTGGGACGTGATCATCATACCGATGCCTATACCATCTGGATGGCAGGCGGCGGAGTTCGTAATGGTATAAGTTACGGCCAAACCGACGATATCGGGTTCGCGGGGGTAGAAGGGCGTAGTTCTGTACACGATGTCCATGCGACCATGCTTCATCTTTTGGGTTTTGATCATGAGAAATTTACATACGATTTTCAGGGAAGACCATTCCGATTGACAGATGTGGAGGGTGAACTAATTCAAGCTATAATTTAAAAAAATGAAACAATTTCTAGTATTAATTTTATTTATGAGCAGTTTTCTATCCATGACTGCCCAGCAGTTGCACATTAAATATTATTGCACCAATTGGGGAAATAATGATTCCTGGGATACGTTCTGTCTCCGTGTGAAAAATGCAGGTTACGATGGTGTTGAATCCTGGTTACCTGGTAGTCCCAAAGAGCGCAAAGAGATGATCGATGCATTACATAAACATGGGTTGAGTTTAGGGTTACTTTCAGGGGGATCTGGTGGAACTTATGAGGAATATAAAGAAAGTTTTAAGCGTAATTTGGATGAAGCAGCACAGCTGAAACCCGATTATATTAATTGCCATACAGGTAAAGATTATTACTCGTTTGAACAGAACAAAACATTGATTGAGCTTGCTGATGCAGCTAAAAATAGGTACCGTATCCCCGTTTATCATGAGACACACCGCGGAAGATTTAGTTTTGCAGCCCATGTAACAAAAGAATATTTAGAGAAGATTCCGACGTTACAACTTGCATTGGATATTTCACATTGGTGCAATGTACACGAATCAATGCTTTCTGATCAGACCGAGGCCGTAACAAAGGCACTGTCCAGAACTGAGCACATTCATGCACGCATTGGGCATCCCGAAGGACCACAAGTCAACGACCCCGCCGCTCCTGAATGGAAGAGTATTGTTGCACAACATTTGGTCTGGTGGGATAAAGTTGTTGCTAAACACAAGGATAACGGGATGAAGTTATTAACCATAACAACCGAGTTTGGCCCAGCGGGTTATTTACCCACATTGCCATTTACACAACAACCGGTGGCCGATCAGTGGTCAATCAATGTCTATATGTTGCATTTACTCAAAGACAGATATAAAGAATGATGGTTTTCTTTGATGAATTATTGGGCTTTTCGGGACGATTTCATCCTCTTTTGGTCCACCTACCGATCGGCATATTGTTGTTGGCTTTTGTTATGGCAATTATTGCGCAGTTTAAAGGCGGAGCTATGTATTTGCCTGCTATTAAGCTCTCCTTATTCCTAGGGACTATAGCCGCCATAGTGGCTGCTTTATCGGGTTATCTGCTTTCACGAAATGGAGGTTATGAGGAGGATGTACTGAGCTATCACAAGTGGTTAGGAATTGTCGTGGCCTTGAGCAGCTTATTATTGTGGTTTCTCTATCGTAAAGAATCTTCTGCTGCATTTCGCTTTTGGTTTTTTTTTCTCGTAGTAATCATGATTGGGGTCACTGGACACTATGGTGGAACATTGACGCATGGAAAGGGCTACTTTGTGGAAGCTATGCCAGTGGCACTAAAAAAGCTGTTTAAAACGGAAGAAGACAAAGAGGAGGTTCTTATCGTTCAAAATGCACAGGAAGCAGAAGCCTATAATGGAATTATTCAACCTATTCTTAAACAGCGTTGTCAAAGTTGCCATGGGCAAAAAAAGCAGGAAGGGGGGCTGGCATTGGATACAAAAGAGAATTTGTTAAAAGGAGGAGAGAATGACACAGTACTGCATGCAAGCGATTCGAAAAAGAGTGAATTATATGCCAGGTTGGTATTACCTGAGGGACATAAGAAGCGAATGCCACCTAAAGGTCGTACGCCGATAACTCCTGATCAGATCAGACTGATTGCCTGGTGGATAGATCAAGGAGCCAATTTTGATAAAAAAGTGCGTGAAATACCACAAACGGAGGAAATCGCTCATTTGTTGAAAAAATTGGAAACAGGGGAAAAAGACACTCCATCGGTATTATATGCAGATTTACCTGCAGCGCCAGCTTTGCCAAAAGATAAAATCGATGCTTGGCAGGCTAAGGGTATTAAGATCATCCAAGTTGCAAAAGATAATAACTTTGTGTTGGTTAATGCCATTAATTATCCTCAATTTAATGATAAGGACCTACAGGAATTATTAAGTATTAAGGATAATATTGTACAGCTGAAATTAGGAAATACAGCTGTTACAGATCTTGCTTTCTCAACATTTTCGGCAATGCCGAGTCTTTCCCGCCTACATCTGGAAAATACAGAAATTTCCGATGCCGGATTGAGCCAGTTGAAAGGTCTGTCAAAATTAACGTATTTAAATCTGACGGGAACAAAAGTTACCTCAAAAGGTCTGTCAAAACTGAACGACCTTCCGAATTTAAAAAACGTCTATCTCTATAAAACCGCAAATCAGGAAGTCGCTACGATAAAGCAGCTGAACGCTAAGATTAAGGCAGATACCGGTAATTATAGTTTGCCTTTTATTGAAACCGATACAATCAGGTTTTGAGCTGTTGTTGGAATTGATGGCTATACGCTGGAAATCCGCGATCCAAATAGAATGCTCTTGTACAATTTAACAATTGGGGCGACATGGACAAGTAATTTAAGGAAAATAAACAGGATTTTTTAGCAGATGTGAAGCGAATGTATAAGGGGAACGAGACAAAATGCGCTAGAGTAGGATAGGAGGAAGAGGAATAGGAATAGGAATAGGAATAGGAATAGGAATAGGAATAGGAATAGGAATAGGAATAGGAATAGGAATAGGAATGCGGAGGTGACGATTTCAAATAAAAGAGCAGCAAGGAATTTCCTGCTGCTCTTTTTACATCACGATAAGCTGTTTTTATTTCGTGCCAGCACCTTCTAATAACTCGATGGCATCGTAAAGGACACCTGCTTCACCTCTAAAAGTTCCAGAGCCCTCTGGTTTGTTATCTTTTGTGTACCATTCATAAAATCCTTTGTTTTTGATAACACGGGCAAGCATCGGCTGTATTTGCGCATAAGCTTCCTGTTGAAAGCCATTTTCAACAAGCTGCTGAATCATACGACCACCAAACCAAGTCCAGTCCCCACCATTTTGATAACCGTAAGGATACATGCCTTTGTTCTTAAACGAGCCTGCCGGATAAGTCGGGTACACAGTAAGTCCAATTGTTGCTGCACCAGCATCTTTTACATTTTTAATCATTTTATCCAATGAAACTTTTATTTGCTCTTTGCTGAGCAAATTAGCCTCAATAGCAATTGCTGTTCCACCATGATAATAGATTTGATTTTCATCAAAATCAGCCGCAAAAGGAGAGCCTTTGATATAAATATGGGGAATAAACTTTTGGTTCTTTTCGTCCCAAAGGTGTTTCATGGTATTACTTGCTATAGACGCTCTGATTTTTCCCCACTTTTCTTTTTTCTCAGGGAAAAGATCCATGTAATTGTCAAGCGCGATCAAAAACATTGCATTGTCGTAGATGTCCAAAGCAATATGCGAATTTTCATCCAGGTGGACACCCCAATCGTGTTCAGGTTGAACGTCACCCCAATCGACCGTAGTTGCGCCCCAAAGTAAACCATAAGTAGCATTATAACGTTTGTCCAATAAAAATTGTAAAGCATGCTCCATGCGATCCTTTACAGTCGCATTTCCAATTTTTTCATCGAGAAAAGCCTTATCTTTCGTTGCAACGATATATTTATGTACCGCTTGGATTAAAGAAGACTCCTGGTCCGTTTCAACTGTATTTTTGTGTGCTGCATAATCAGGAGCTAAGGGACTTGTGATGGTATAATAGTCCGATACGCCATTTTTTAAGCTGGATTTTTTGACAAAACCATCGGCAATATTACCATCAGGACCTTGTAGCTTAAAAAACAAAGCTAATTGATCTTTGATCTGTTCATGGGGATGGACTTTTGTCGCTAAGGTGATAAATGTATTGTAATCTCTAATCCACACCTCACTGTATCCATCCCCCGCATTGAATCCACTTTTAATGACGTTCGTAGCCATATCTTTGACAAGATTGAAGCTGCTGTCTTTTTGGATGCTGTCCTGTAAATTGCTTGTCGAAACTTTACCGCCAGCATTTTGGCAGGACAGTAATAGGAGAGACGAAGATAATGCAAAAAATAGAGTTCTCATTGTGCTGTTAGTTTATAGTAAATGGTTTGATTAACATTTGGATTCTTTGACAAAAGATTGGATAACCTTTGCCTTATCGTTTCCTAAATTACGCAATGTATAGGATCCAGCAGCAGCAGGAACAGCAAAAGTCTCAGCATAATGAAAGACTTTCTTCATGCCATTTGCTGTCGTCAGCTCAATTGCCTCCCCCTCCACAAGCATCATGATGTGACACTGTCCTTGTGTTTCAATTGCAACATCCTGATCGAATTCGTATCTAAAAACATCGTAGAAATGATCTTCATGCGTTGGCAAATGTATTCTTGTTGCTTGCGCATCAAGGGCTACTTCAGTGGGCTGAGCGAGTAGCGTGTTTTTTACGACATCACCTTTTCGGCTAAAATTGAGGTTGGCGAATGCTCTATCAATATTTAACGGGCGTGGTTTCCCATCTAAATCCGGACGCACCCAGTCGTACATTTTAAAGGTATAATTGTAAGGTGTTGCACTGATTTCGAGTACGAGATTATTCACGCCGGAAGAATGTACGGTACCGTGTGGTATCAAATACAATTGGTGTTTCTTGGATTCAAATTTTTGAACGTATTGCTCGATATCCATGGCTGTTCCGGTATGGAAGCTCTCTTCTAAAGCTGAGCGAAATTTGTCTGCATCAATGGATTGCTGAAAGCCCAGATACACTTGTGCGTCCTCTTTTCTATCAACGATATAGTATGATTCGTCCTGTGTGAAGTTTTCTCCAAATTCTGTTTTTGCATAGGCTGGACTAGGGTGACATTGAATAGATAGGTTGCCGCCATCAAAGGTATCCAGAAAATTGAAGCGTATCGGGAATTCAACATCGAAACGTTGCTGGGCATGACCAAGCACATTGGCACTTTCTTGAAACATCAATTGATCAAATGAAATTTCGAGTGTATGTCCATTTGCTTCGAGCAAAATGCCATTCTCAGGGACAATCATTTCGAAGGACCACGCATAGTTCTTGACATGCTGATCTATGCCTGAAAGGTGCTCTTTCATCCACTGTCCACCCCATACGCCGGGTTCAAAAGTTGGTCGTACGCGGAAGTAATTTTGGGACATGGCTTCCAAAGTAACATGTAGATCCTTCCCTGTGATCCATGGTAGGTTTTGGGACGATTGTTGATCAGCAAGAATTTCGACACGGGAAAGGATAGACCTTTTATGTCTATTCAATATTTCCCAGTCGACAAAATAGTAACGTTTGTAGGTTTCCTTTTGATTGGTCTGTGTTGAACAGCCTAAGTTTAAAGCTTGTCCTGCACGCATGCGTTGAATAAGGACGTTTTTAGGCAGATCAATAAACATTAGCTGACTAGACGTATCGACTAATGATGCTCCAGGGCCATAAAAGATGGTATACTCAGCTTGTATTGATTCGGCGTTTGCTCGTATGTTTTGAAGGTCCGCAAGATTTTGGGTGTCAAAGTATTCAATGAGTTGAATCCCGGCCTTTTTTCCAAATAATGGATCGTCGCCACCGAGGTATGGTGCGACAAGCTCCTGGATCGCTGATTCAGTTTTTAAAGCTGAATCCATGGCAATAAATCGTGGAGTTACGCCCTGTTTTTCAAATTCTTGCTTTAGCTTGGGGATGATTGTAGCCCAGTCAACACCTACAAAACCATCAATGCTATGTATATTATGTTTAATGAGATGTGCAACAAGATCCGTGTAGGAATTTGATAGTGTTCCTTGAACCGGAAACGTCGGTGTGATTTCGTACTGAAAAGGTTTTGTTTGAGTATTAGAATACATATAATGTAATTTATTGCGAATGAATGATGTTGGATTAAGTCGCTTTTTGCTTACTCGTTTGTTGATTTTTTGTTGTGTTTTTCAATCCAGAACTTTTCGATCTCTTCCAAAGGTTTGCCCTTTGTTTCCGGAAGGAATCCAAGTACAACAAGGAATGCGATGGCACAGAAAAATGCAAACAACCAGAACGTATAGCGGGCCCCCCAGGAAGCGAGTAGAATGGGTGTTAGTTGTCCCACGATAGCATCGGAAATCCACATCACCATAATACTGATACCCATGGCACGAGCCCGGATGGCATTTGGGAAGATTTCGGCCGCCACAACAAATTTTAGCGGGCCAATGGAAAAAGCAAAGAAAAATAAGAACGAAAGTATAGCGATAATCAATGCGATATTATTGACCTGACCTTGATTAAAAAGATATCCAGTAACCAGCAAACTCAGGGTAGCACCTACCGTTCCCAAAAGATATAAGGGACGTCTACCCCAATTGTCAACCTTCCAGATGGCAAAGAAAGTAAATAACACATTGGCGGCTCCAAAGAATAGTTGAGCATGATAGGAATTATTTAATGAAATACCAGATTCAAGCAATATGCTCGGACCATAGTAGACAATTGCGTTTATGCCACTGAGCTGTGAAAATAAAGGAAGGAATAAGCCCAATAGGAAGGCCTTGCGATAAATAGGCGAGAAGAGATCACGTAGATTTCCCTTCGAGGAAACGTTGCCGACCTCTTGTATATCCGATAGTCCTAATGCGCCACTGATCGCTGCTACTTCCGTGTTCCGCCCATTTTTAGATAGCCAACGTGGACTTTCAGGAATAAAGTAAACTCCGATGCATAACAATAAAGCCGGTACTGCACCAACTAAAAACATAGTTCGCCAGAGTTCATTTTGCTGTGCGGAGCTATATTCGAGAATCAAATAATTGCTGATATACGCAAAAAGGATCCCGAATGTAATAGCGAGTTGGTAACAGGTGACTGATCTTCCTCTAAATTTACTTGGCGATATTTCAGCGAGATATAAGGGCACAACGATTGAGGCTATTCCAACACCCAAGCCCCCAATGCTTCTACTTGCAATTAATATGCTATAAGAAGGACTGAACCCACAGCCAATTGCTGAACATAAAAAGAGCAGGGCCGCAGTAACAAAGGCTGGTTTTCTGCCGTATTTATCTGTTAATGGTCCTGTGAAAAATACACCAACAATACAGCCTAGCAGGGCTGAACTGACAAAAACGCCCTCTTGAGCAGGAGATAGTCCGAAAAATTGCTTTACTAACGGCAATGCACCTGCAATTACAGCCATATCGAAACCGAAAAGGAGTCCTCCAAGTGAAACGATACATAAAATGATGATAAATCTCTTTGACATCTGCGGTTTATATTAATATGTATATACATACAAACATATATCTATTTTTTTAATTATGCAAAAAATCTTATTTTAGCACAAGCAATCCAACTGATGAATTTAAAAATAGATCATAAAAGCCCTGTTCCGCTGCATATACAAGCAGAGAATCTGTTACGCGAATTAATTAAGCAGCCTGAATATATAGAGGGTAAGTTATTGCCCAACGAAATTGAATTAGCAAAAAGATTGGCAATTTCCCGTTCTACTTTGCGTTTGGCGATCAATAAACTAGTCTACGAGGAGTTGCTCATTAGAAAGAAGGGAATAGGTACGAAGGTGGCTAGTTCCAAATTTAGTTCCAAATCCAAGAATTGGCTGAGTTTCTCACAAGAGATGAAAAACCGAGGAATTGAGGTAAAGAATTTTGAGCTTCACGTCAGCTGGGTTGTTCCGGACAAAGCAGTCTCGAAGTTTTTTAATGTAGATGAGGACCAAAAGCTATTAAAACTAGAACGTCTGAGAGGAAAGAAAGATGACCCATTTGTTTATTTTATCTCTTACTTCCACCCGCGTATAGGTTTAAACGGCGATGAAGATTTTAAGAGACCTTTATATGAGATCTTAGAAGCAGATTATCATGTCGTTGCAGATCTTTCTCAGGAAGAGCTGGATGCAATGGCCGCGAATAAATTTATAGCTGATAAATTGGAGATTAATATCGGTGATCCTATTCTGTCCCGCAAGCGCTTTGTATTTGACCAATCTGGGAAGCCGATTGAATATAATTTGGGGTTCTACCGCGCGGAAAGTTTTACCTATACTGTCGAAAGCAGAAGAGATTATTAGGGAATTCACTCATCCTTTTTGAATGGATTAATTGGATGAGTGAATAGCTAATTTATTTATTCTTTTAATGATTCTTTTCCAGGGTAGTTTCAGCCCAGCTTTCTAGGAGAGCTATTGCTTTACTCAGCACGCCTGCTGAACCTTTGAATTTTCCTGAGCCACTGGGTACGTTATTTTGACCATACCATTCGTAAAATCCTTTGTTTTTCACAACCCGATCGATCATCGGTTGGAGTTCGGTATAGGCTTCCTGATAAAAGCCGTTTAAAACGAGTTGTTGGATCATTCGTCCGCCAAACCAGGTCCAATCACCACCATTTTGGTATTGATAAGGCTGAGCCATTCCGCCGATGAAAAATCCAACTGGATAGGTTGGGTATAAGGTCAATCCAATACTCGGCATGCCAGATAACCGGACGTTTTCCAGCATTTGCGTATTGACTGTTTTTATTTCTGAAGGTGTCAGTAGCCCCGCTTCTATAGCGATGGCGGTGCCACCATGATAATGGATCGTATTTTCATCAAATCCTTTAGGAATAGGTGATG
The DNA here is from genome assembly GCF_000988325.1 of Sphingobacterium sp. Ag1. NCBI lineage: Bacteria > Pseudomonadati > Bacteroidota > Sphingobacteriia > Sphingobacteriales > Sphingobacteriaceae > Sphingobacterium > Sphingobacterium sp. Ag1. The sequence continues at coordinate 241,668 of NZ_LBGU01000041.1, forward strand.
TCTTAGGGTATATGTGTGGGATAAATTTTTGTTTTTTCTTATCCCATAAATAACGTCTACTGTTCGTTTCGAGACTCTTCTTTAATCCTTTCCATTCCGCTACCTTGGGAGAGTTGGGCTGGATATCAATCAATGTCTGCAATGCAATAATAAACATCGCGTTGTCATAAATATCGATTGCCTCATTGGAAAGTTGGTCATTCCAATCACAACCAAAGCTGTCGTTGGGCTGTACATCGCCCCAATCTGCTGTCATCGCACCCCAAAGTAGCTGATACTTTTGGTTGAACCGTTCCTTTTTCAGATAATCCAACATAAGTTGGATACGGTCTTTTACAGAAATTCCACCGATAGACTCCTCCAAGATACTGTAATCCTTTGTTTTTCTTATGTATTTACCCAACAATTGGATGAGTGAGGTTTCCTGGTCGGTTTCTACCGTGTTTTTAAAACCCACATGATCAGGAGCGTTTTTTGAATAGTAGGGTGTATCATCATGCCAGGTAAAGTCTTTCTTTAGTACATAGCCGTCTACCATTTCGCCATTGGGCTGTTGCATCTTAAAAAATACTAAAATAGCCCCTCTAATGTCCGCTTGGGACCGCTCTTCCAATGCGGTTTCGATGAATGTATTGAGATCTCTGGCCCAAATTTGTGAGTAGCCACTTCCCGCATTGAAACCTTCTTTGATGACCTCTCGGGCAAGGCTATCCACATATTTTAGGTTTTGATCCGCTAGAATGCTTTTTGCTAGCTTAAGTTGCGCGATACGGTCGGGTTTTGTTTGTTGTGCTGATAGTTGGGTTCCGAGTAACAGAAGTATTAGACTAAAAAATGTGGTGTTTTTTTTCATTGTGGTTGTATTGTAATTAATTAGGATTGACAAGTGTACCTGTCAATCATTGGTATTTATTTCAACGTTAATTTGTATTTATTTCAGGCTTGTGATCGAAGATCAGCCGTTCGATGTGTATTTTTTTGAATTTATTTACTGGTTATATTTTAATATGTATGTACAATCAAAGTTATGGAAAAATGTCAGTATTTAAGCTTTAATAATGTTTTATTTGATTAGTATTTAAAATTTTACAAATTTTGGCGTTGCGATGTAACCTTTTAAGTCGTCAAATTGAATAAGAAAATCTAACTCATGTTTATACATACTCTATTTTTTTGTAAGTTTGCTGTAGAACCTAATTGAGAACAATGGTAAAGCGTATCATTTATTATTTTTGTAGTTTATTTGTTAGTACGGCCGCTGTTTTTGCGCAGCAGAAAACAGATTTGACCGTTTTTGTAAAACCTAATATTGGATCCGTCCATAGTCGGTATTTCTTTTATACACCAGCAGCCGTACCTTTTGGAATGGCTAAGCTCGCTCCGAGCACAAATGGAAGCTATGGGAACAAGTCGGGCTGGGAGGCCGTGGGTTATGACGATAGGCATACCTCAATAGAAGGCTTTGCTAATTTTCACGAATTTCAGGTAGGCGGAGTGGTATTTGCACCATCCGTTGGAAAATTGAAGACAATGCCCGGTCAACTTGATCGTCCACAAAGCGGTTATCGTTCCGATTTTGACAAGAAGGATGAATTTGCCACTTCTGGCTATTACCGTGTCAAGCTAAAAGATTATAATATACTTGCTGAGCTTACGGCAACGAAGCGTGTCGGTTTTCACCGCTATACTTTTCCAAAAACGGAAGAAGCCAACCTTATTTTCGATATTGGCCAGGTGATGGGGGAAAGTGGACCGGTCGTTGATGCCGAAGTAAATTATGACAAACAGCACGTCTGGGGATATGTGGTTACCAATCCTATATATGTACAAAAATATCAGCAGGGGGCTACGGTCAAAATGTTTTTCTTTGCGGAGATCAACAAACAACCGAAGTCTTTTGGGACATTTAGAGATTCTATAACTTTTGACCAACATACGCGCATAAAAGGAAAAGGAGCTGGAGTATATCTGAAGTTTGGCACTGAAGCAGGCGAATCAATAGACATCAAGACGGGTTTATCTTATACTTCTGTAGAAAACGCACAACTGAATTTGCTTAAAGAGGCGAAGGATATGTCGTTTGATGCTGCAAAGAGTAATGCCTTGCAAACCTGGAATAGTGAACTGGGAAGAATTTTGGTGGAAGGGGGCAAAGCGGACGACCGCATTAAATTTTATACGGGATTGTATCATGCTTTACTTGGCCGTGGGCTTGCAAGCGACGTAAATGGTGCATATCCCAAAAATGACGGCTCGGTGGGGCAGATTGCCCTAAATAAGCAAGGGCAACCGATTCATCATCACTATAATACTGATGCCATCTGGGGTGCATTTTGGAATTTAACACAGCTGTGGTCTATTGCTTATCCGGACTATTACAACGACTGGATTCAGAGTCAATTGTTGGTCTATCGCGATGCCGGTTGGTTAGGAGACGGTATTGCCAACAGTAAATACGTTTCGGGTGTAGGAACTAATTTTACAGGTTTGGCAATTGCTGCGGCGTATAATGTCGGTATCCGTGACTATGATGTGAATCTTGCTTATGATGCGGTGCGCAAAAATGAATTGGAAGCGAAGGACCGTCTGCCTGGAGCGGGAAAGTTAGATGTGGGAGTTTTCGTCCGCAAAGGCTATTCGCCCTATATAAAAGATGATCATGGTAGTCCCGAACTAATAACCAATGGATCTCCTTTTGGCGCTTCGCATACCTTGGAATATGCTTTTTCCGCCGGAGCGGCTGCGCAATTTGCAAAATCATTGGGGCGTCAAAAAGACTATGTTAAATTTCAGGAATTATCCAATGGATGGCGCAATCTGTATGATACCGAGACGAAGTTTATGCGACCAAAGGACAGTACTGGACGGTTTATTTCAAACTTTAACCCTTATGAACCATGGCGCGGATTCCAGGAAGGAAATGCTTGGCAGTATACATTCTATGTTCCGCATGTTCCACAAGAGTTGGTTAAACTGGTCGGAAAGGATCTGTTCAATCAGCGGTTGGATAGTATCTTTACGGTGTCGCAGAAGAATGTGTTTGGAGGTGGCACACAAATTGACGCTTTCGCAGGGATTGAAAGTCTTTATAATCACGGTAATCAACCGAATCTGCATATCTCTTGGCTGTTCTATTTTTCTGGTAGACCTGATCTAAGTCAAAAATGGGTACGGGCAATTTGCAATGAGTTTTATGGTAACGATGCGATACATGGCTATGGCTACGGACAAGACGAAGACCAAGGACAGCTTGGAGCATGGTATGTCTTGTCGAGTATCGGCCTATTCGATGTCCGAAGTCTCACCACCGAGAAGCCCGCACTTCAGATCGGCGCGCCACTTTTCGATCGGGTAACGATACAATTGCCGAAGAAATTAAGAAAAAATAAATTTATCATTCAGGTGAAGAAAGAGCAGCCCAATAGTTCTATTGTTGATCAAGTTCGGTTGAATAATCGCCTGTGGAAAGGTTGGCAACTTCCTTTTGAACGTTTGGTGGAAGGTGGGATTTTAGATCTCAAGTTGAAAGGTGACTAAATATAAGATAAAAAAATAGCCCCATTCGGGGCTATTTTCAAGGTAGGTTGGTTTGTTGATTGCCTACGCGATTTCAGCAATAAAATTGCCCTCTTGATCCAAATCAGCTTTATGGGCTGCGATTTGTTGAAGATTAATATGTCCGATGACATATTTGAAATCTGGTGCGTAATATCGTTCTGTGATTTCACTGAAATTTAACTTTTCAATCAGTGTATCATCGGTGTATCTCAAATAAACCTTAATTAAATAATCTTGGCTATAATTTAATGTGCTGGATTCTAAATGTTTTTTATACTCATAGCGGTATCCATAGCGAAGAGCCGCGATATCCGATAGCACAGCAGAACCTGTTGGGTGGCCACCTGCTCCTTTACCATAGAAAAATTGTTCGTCTGCAAAGGCCGCTTTCACCAATACTCCATTGTTCTCATTTTCTACATTATAGAGCATGCTGTCTTTGCCTACTAGGCGTGGTAATACATAAAGTACAACTTTGTCGCCGTCGATCTCTTTTGCCGTCGGTATCAATTTGATCTTGAGATTCTTTTCTTTCGCAAAACGAATATCTTGCTGTCCCAATTTATCAATACCAATATTGAACACATCTTCTGGTTTGACATAGATACCGTACGCATGTGAAGCAACAATACATACCTTAAATTTGGGGTCAAATCCACCTACATCCAGCGTTGGATCTGTTTCTGCAAAACCAAGTTCTTGTGCTTTCTTTAAAGCATCTGTATATTGCTGATTTTCGTTGAAAACTTTAGATAAAATGTAGTTGGAAGATCCATTAAAAATACCGCTGACAGAATGCAGTAATTCATTGTCATAGTATTCTTCTAAATTCCGTATAATGGGAATACTTCCGCAAACGGCACCTTCATATAATAAACTGGTCCCGTATTCATGTTGGATATCAACCAGCTCTTCCAAATGGCTGGCAATCATTTTTTTATTAGCAGATACCACATTTTTCCCCGATTTCAAAGCACGAACAGTTAGTTGGTATGCTGCTTCGGCATCATCGATTAGTTCGACAACAGTATTAATTTCTGGGTCACCTAAAATTGTTTCGGCATCGGTAGAGAATAAATCTGCTGGTAGCGAGCGTTTTTTATCTCCGTTTTTAATGACAAATTTCTTGATCTCCAGATTAAGATCTTTGGTTTTGATGATATCGTAAAGACCTTGGCCTACGACACCAAACCCAAACATCCCTATTGTTAATTTATTACTCATATCTCTTCTTAAATTCTCTTATATATTATTTACTCTCTTATACTAATTCGTTTATGTATTCTTTTTGTTCCCGCAGAAAGCTGCTAATGATTTTTGTGAGTTTTTTTGTTTCGATCAAAAAGCCATCGTGGCCATAGGTCGATTCAATCTCTTGATAATGGGCATTGGGAACATGTTGCGCGATGAATTGTTGCTCTTGTGGCGGAAACAACAAATCTGTATTAACGCTCAGGACTAAAGTTGGACAATCAATGCTCGCCAAAGCAGATTCAATAGATCGTCTTCCCCGACCTAAATTGTGGCTGTCCATTGCTTTGGTCAGGAAATAATAGCTGTACGCATTATAGCGTTTCACCAATTTTTCACCCTGATAGTTCTGATAGGAGGATGCTTTATAATGATCGAGTTTTTCGTTATCATCCTCCTTTTGCGTGTTGGCATACGTTGTATAGTTGCGGTAAGACAACAGTGCCATAGCGCGTGCAACTTTCAATCCTTTAGCTCCACCATCAGGGTGATTGGCGTAAAAGGTTCGATCAGTTGTAATGGCCAGACGTTGACTTTCATTGAATGCAATACCCCATGGTGAGTGGACGGCATTTGTTCCAACCACGATGAGATGGTTGATGGCTATACTGTGCGTTACGGCCCATTCCAATGCTTGTTGACCGCCTAATGACCCCCCGATAAGGATCTCTATTTGTTTGATTTCCAGGTGGTCCGCAAGGACTTGATGTGCGTTGACCAAATCCCTCACTGTGAATTCGGGGAAAGATAGGTAATAGGGTTGTCCGGTTGCTGGGTTTACAGATAGCGGATTACTGCTATTATATGCTGATCCTATGACATTGGCACAAATAATATAATAATCGTTTGCATCAAACAACTCACCTGTTCCAAAAAGACCGGACCACCAATCCAGCACATCTGCATTGGCCGTTAATGCATGGCAAACCCAGATCACATTGCTGCGATCTGCGTTGGGTTTGCCAAATGTTTCATAACTGATTTGTAAATCAGTAAGCTCTCTTCCATTTTCAAATACAAAAGGCTCCGGGTGCAGATATATATGCTTACTCATTTCACGTTTAAGTTTTAAGCCGAAAAAATCTGATTATTTAATTTTATCAAAAGCTTGTTGTAAATCGGCTTTGATATCATCAATATGCTCTATTCCTACAGAAAGACGTAATAAGCCTTTGAAGACTCCGGCATTGGCTTGATCTTCATCACTCAATTGTTGGTGGGTTGTAGCTGCTGGATGAATAATCAATGACTTCGTATCACCAACATTGGCCAAATGACTGATCAATTCTAAGCTGTCGATAAAGCTATTGGCCTTTTGCGCTGCGTCACCTTTAAGTTGGAAAGAAAGTACCGCGCCATAGCCATTTTTAAGGTATTTTTGTGCGTTAGCGAAGCTCGGAGAGCTTTTTAATCCCGGATAGTTTACTTTTTCTACCTGTGGATGCGCCTCAAGCCATTTTGCGACCTCTAAAGTGTTGTCTACATGGCGTTGCACCCGCAAAGACAAGGTTTCAAGTCCTTGTAATAATAAAAATGAATTGAAAGGGGAGAGTGCTGGTCCGAAATCCCGGAGCCCTTCCACACGCGCCCGAATAGCAAATTGAATATTTCCGAATGGTCCGCTTTCACCGAAAACTTCGGAAAATACTAAACCATGATAGCCTTCAGATGGTTCGGAAAATTGCGGGTATTTTCCATTGCCCCAATTGTAGTTTCCGCCGTCGACGATGACACCGCCAATGCTTGTGCCATGTCCACCGATCCATTTAGTTGCCGATTCAACAACCACATTTGCACCATACTCCAGAGGTTTAAATAAATAACCTCCGGCTCCAAAAGTATTGTCGACGATTAATGGTAAGTCATATTTTTTTGCTACAGCAGCAATTTTTTCAAAGTCGGGAATATTGAAACTTGGGTTTCCGATTGTTTCAACATAGATTGCTTTTGTTTTATCATCAATGAGCGCTTCAATTTTATCGGCTTCGGCGTCTGTAGCAAAACGAGCTTCGATGCCTAGGCGCTTAAAAGAAACTTTAAACTGGTTGAATGTACCGCCGTATAAGTTGGATCCCGCAACAAAATTGTCACCACTTTCCAAAATATTATTTAAAGCTATAAACTGTGCCGCCTGGCCGGATGCAACAGCAACAGCTGCAACTCCACCTTCCAGTGCCGCAATACGTTGTTCGAAAACATCCGTAGTAGGGTTCATAATCCGTGTATAAATATTACCGAACTGCTTTAATGCAAATAAGTTTGCGCCGTGTTCGGCATTTTCAAATACAAAAGATGTTGTTTGATATATAGGAACTGCTCTGGATCCCGTAGTAGGGTCAGCGACTTGACCAGCGTGAACCTGAAGAGTTTCGAATTTTAAATTTTTGTTTGAAGACATAATATATCAGATTTTAAGGGTTCAAAAAGAAATTGCAAAGTAAAAAGAGAAGCATACACACCTCCTTGAAGGGTCTGTTAAATCTTTATCCAAGAAAACGGAAATGATTTTTAACAAGCATGGAAGTGCATATGCATACGCATTCGCATCGATACAATTGTACGATGGGTTACACTTTCGCTTATCGTGCGGTTCACTTGTGTTGAACCTGAATTTTTAATGGACTTCAGTAATTTAATAATCATTGTCTTATGTCATTTATATGCTCCAAAACGATATTGTTTTGGACAGGAATTGGCACCTTTTCAAACAAATTGAAGGTTGCCAGCGGGTCATTGAGCCAGTCTCTCGCCACTTCTTTATAAATCAAGACCTACTGATGAAGGGAGGTGTTGATTAGAAATCTTCTTTCGAAGACGACACAAATATAAACTCTTTTTTTATTAAAGCAAAAGAAATGCTATTTTTTAGTTAAAGGAATTTTGAATAACATGCCGATTGGCATCACATATCTTCCGATGAAACCGCAAAAGTAACTGTCAATCGGGTATTACGATTTCTTTAAATTGATCCGTTCTGCAGTTTGATTTAAATCTGTTAGAAGAGGTTTAAGCGCATCGATTCTACTATGGATATCATAGGCGAGGTGGCGATTCGTCTTTTTGCTTAACGATAGCGAGAGGCCCACCAAATGGGAATTGACCTGATATGCGAGTGCCTGAAAATGGTGAATATGTGACCAATCCATCCATTTGTGCTCGGGTTCTTTTTTCATTTGATTAATAGCGTCTGAAAACAGGGCCATGGCGGTCTGCGCCTTTTTACGAGCCAGTCGTATATCAAACGAACTTTGTCTTTCGTCCGACAGACGGTTATTGATGATCTGGAAATAATGCGCGTTGTAAAGGGATACCTCTTTTGCCAGCTGAACCATGCCTGTGCTTTGGCGTACAGGTATCAAGAAATAACCCGCTATAGCCAAGAATGCTCCAATCAGTGTGAAAAGTATTCGGCTGCCTAAAATGAGATTGATGTTCCCTTCGAACAGATTGAGCGCAATCACAATTCCCAAGGTAATGAAGATGACACTGACCATATAATTAGATCGGTTGAACAAAAAGAATCCGAAAAGACCCAATGCAGCTATGGTCAGGAGTGCTGGGAGAAAATGAATAGAAATTAAGCAGAACACACCAACTATAATACCCGAGAATGTACCGACAATACGTTCTATATTACGGGTTTTTGTCATTGAAAATGCTGGCCTGGCAACAATAGCGATTGTCAGTAAGATCCAATAGGTATATTTAAAATCCAAAAATAAAATACCGATCAATGCACCTGTTCCAAAAAGAAGAGCCATCCGAATCGCAAATCGAAAAAGCGGATTATTCAGATGGAGTTTACTTTTTAGATCAGCGAGATTACGTAATGGTCGACTGATAAATTGTTGGTACTCACTGGTGTCAATCTTATCCTGAATTTCCTGATTTTGATAAAAAGCGACCTGGATTCTGTTGAGTACATCAATAATTGCTTCGATGTTGCTTATGATCGAACATAATATACCTTTTGCTGGATCGGCCTGTTGTTCTTGAATTTCTTTTAAATCCCGTAAGAGGGCATTAATTTTAAAGTTATTATGGTATAATTGATGCGCATACCGGAACCTCTTGTTGGGTTGTGAAAAGCTATCGATTTCTAACGCTAATAATTTGATTGTGTGACGAATTAAGGGGAGGCTGCCCGTGTCTGCAAGATTTTTGCGAATTGCATCGTAGTCATGATCAAGCGCAATAATTAACTCATGGAGGTCAATTAATCCATAAACCTGACTAAGCCAATAATTGCTTTTATGCCACTGTTGGCTTATGATTTTTTTTTCTCGAAACAGAAGAGACCTGATTTGTTCCTGTTGTTCGCTGATCTGGCCATGAATTTTTCCTACGCGACTGTACGTAATATTCAAAGGAATATTGGGATCGTAAGACTGTGATCGTATCAATAGAAATTGGGACAATCCATGAAAGCCATTGGCCATGGCATGTTTTAAAGAGCGATAAGGTTGTATATAGGCTTGTAAAAGGCTAAAAAAGTAATATATTATGGAACCTGTTGTAATCTGTAAGCCAACCGCAAAGGGGTGTTGTGGGGCCATTCCGATCACAAAACTCATGAGAATCAATGTCATGTTTCCAATTGCAGCATAGCGGGCTCCAAAAATGCCGTATAAGGTGCATATAAAACCGGCTGCCGCTAGCACTATAACCAAGGGCCAATGATAGGGAAATACAATAGCTGTAAACAATGATGCAACAAAGAAGGTGGGAATACATACCAGAGCTGAAGAAAGTTTATCTTTTCTGTTGCCAGGAGGATCGGTGAGTGTCGTTAACAACGATCCGACACCGATTCCAATAGCCGTGCTCGCTTGCGCTCCCAATAAATAGATCGCCAAACTTGGCAAAATACTGATGGCAACATTACGTAATGCGTCTCCAGCATGCTCGCCATGCATAAATCGTATCATAAGGATATAAATACGGTAGAGTCTTTTCTTCAATGATACAGTGCTCATGAATCAGTTTACTAATTTTCGATGCAAAAATACAAATATTATGCTTAATATTTTTTGTATACAATTTATTTGTTTTGAATTTTATTTGTTTTTTGAATTTTTATTTTGATTCGATGTCATTTTCCTACGATATGTTTCAGAAGATTCAAAATTAGCTCGCATGATCCTATCCGCTGTAAAAGCGATCAGCGAAGGATAGGGTTTACCGATATTATTTGGTTGTCTACCGAGTGAATCGCACTACCTGTCTATTTCTGCTAGTCAACGTGTAATGAATACACGAGGTTTGTTGTCATTATTATGAAGTTGACTATCCGATCGATAGCCCAAAGAAATTACATTATGAAACCACAAAAAATTAAATTGCTCTTATTTTCTATTGTTTTATTCCTGTGTTCTAATGCCGGACCCGTTTCAGCACAGTCTGACGGGGGGAAATTACGTACTGTCGTTGTTGGGCAGGACAACAAGCCCATTGCTGCCGCAAATATTTCACTGTTTCGTAAACCCAATGATGTCTTGTTAAAAGGAACCTTATCCAACGAAAATGGAGAAATTGTGTTGTTTGCGATACCCGAGGGGAAGTACAGCTTACAGGTGTCCACGGTGGGTTATAGTACTTATCGTTCTGGGGAAATGGTTCTGCGTGAGGGTGATTTCAAGGTGCTGGATACGATTCGATTACAGCTGGAAAGTAAAGTGCTGGATGAGGCACAGGTGATTGGCAAGAAGCCATTAATTGAAAGTCACCTTGATAAAGTTGTGCTCAATGTCGAGAACAGTATTTTGGCAACCGGAAATAACGCATTGGAACTCTTGCAAAAGGTTCCGGGGGTAACTTTAGACAACAAAAAGATCAACCTACGTGGAAAAAGTAATGTGATTATCATGATTGATGGTAAGCCTACTTATCTTTCTGCAGATGAAGTGTCGCGCTTATTGGAAAATACAGCTTCAAATGCAATAGCCTCGATCGAAGTACTCACCAATCCACCTGCAAAATATGATGCCGCAGGAAATGCAGGAATTATTAATATTAAGACGAAGAGGAATACGCAATTTGGAAGTAATGTTAGTTTAAACCTCAATTTAGGGCAGGGTAAATATACAAAGGCTGATGGTGGCTTTCTCATAAACCATCGTAACAATTGGGTGAACTTATTTTCTTCCTATAACTATGCAACTGCCTTAGGCTTTAATGATTTAGATATCGATAGGGCTGTAGATACCAAAAGCGGGACGACTTTTTTCAATTCGGATTCTTATTCCAAATTCCGCTATCGAGGCCATAATTTCAAATTTGCGGCAGATTTTAACCTGGGGAAACAGGAGGTCATTGGATTTGTGGTTAATGGTAATGTAAGCAATGGTCATTCAACACGGGAGGGAAGCAATCTGATCGCTTCTCAAAAAGGAAAGCTTGATTCGGTAGTATTAGGAAGTAATTTGTCAGATTTTAAATACCATTACCTCACTTATAATCTGAATTACAAAAAGACATTTGATACCTTAGGGACTGAATTGACATTTAATGGGGACTATTCATATTCGAAAAATAATGACAATAGCACTGTTGGAAACCATTTTTTGGACGCAAACTGGGAAGAATTTAAATCACCGCATATTTTCCGGAATGATATGCTTTCTAAGGCAAAAATATTAGTTTTTAAAACCGATTTTGTGCATCCTTTTAATAAAACGACGAAACTCGAGGCGGGGTTAAAATATAGCCGTGTAAAAACAGATAATAATTTGTTGTACGAAGATCAGGATCAGCAAGGCGAGTTTGTGCAAAATAATGGTCAAAGTAATCATTTTTTGTACAATGAAAATATAGCAGCAGCTTATTTCAGTTTAAATAAATCGTTCGGAAAGTTTTCGGTACAAACTGGACTGCGTGTTGAAAATACGAGCTCCCTAGGAAACTCAGTGACGCTTGGGCAACAAACAAAACGTACCTATACCGATTTTTTTCCATCAATATTTGTACAGCAACAAATTAATGATAATCACAAGCTTGGTGCGAGTTATAGCAGACGTATTGACCGCCCTGATTATGGGTCATTGAATCCCTTTGTGTATTATTTGGATCAATACACGTATCAGTATGGCAACCCTTATTTAAATCCACAATATACCAATTCGTATGAAGTAAATTATACCTTTAAAGATCGCTACTTACTGAGTTTGGGCTACAAGAGGACCAACGATGCAATCACTCAGGTCATAGAAAGTAATTCAGAGACCAAAGCTATTGCACAGACCGATCGAAATCTGGCTTATTTTGATTATTACAACATGAATATCAATATACCCGTTAAGCTTTTTAAATGGTGGAGTATTTCTAACAATGCCAGCGCTTTTTATAATAAGTTTAGTTTTGATGAACACTCCGGAGCACAACGCCAATTGGAAAAGTTATCGTTCCAGGTAAGTTCCAATCATGATATCCGAATTGGAGAAACAACAAACCTGGAGCTGACGGGCAATTATTTCTCGCCAGCAGTTTATGGCGTATTTAGTTTTCAGTCTTACTATGGCATTGATCTAGGTGCAGGTAAAACATTTCTTGACAAAAAATTGAATGTCAAGTTGGGTATAAATGATGTCTTGAATACAAGAGGCCAGCGCAGACTGTCGAGTTATCAGGAAAATGGATACTATCGTATACGAAATGCATATGATAGTCGGGTTATCCGATTGTCTGTTTCTTATCGTTTTGGTAATATGAATATTAAGTCAGTCAATAAAAAGGGGGGGGATAATGACGAAGATAATCGATTAAAAAAATAAGTGCTACTGTCATTAGGGGAAGTAAGGAAGCAAGAGATGACGAATGTTCCCCTAAAACAAAAAGAGCCAGCAATATCGCCGGCTCTTTTGTTTTATTGGGAAGTTATCTTAACTTAAAAATAAAATCTCTCTCAATTTTGGAAGAGGCCATTTTTTGTCATCAACAATTTTCTCCAATTTGTTGACATGATAACGGATCACATCGAAATATGGTTTAACCAATTCATCGTAAGCGATTGATCTCTCACGTACATCATCAATTTGGTTTGCTTTTTTACGTTCTTGACGCATTGCTTCAGCTTGCTCCAAGATGGTATTTACGTGTGTTGAAATACGTTCTACAAAGTTCAATTGAGAGCTGAATGCTGCTTGTGCCAGACCCAGGTCTTTTAATCCTTTGACGTTTTCAATCAATTCGTTTTGATAAATGAAACATGCTGGGGCGATTTGGTTGTTAACCATCTCTTCGATGACACGCGCCTCAATTTGTAATTTTTTATAGAAGTTTTCAAGCAAAATTTCGTGGCGAGCTTCTGATTCACGTTTGGTATAAATACCTAGTGATTCAAACAGGGCTAAAGATTCTTCTTTTACATAAACATCTAATGCTTTAGGTGTCGATTTGATGTTAGAAAGACCACGTGCTTCGGCCTCTTTTTCCCATTCTTCGCTGTATCCATTGCCTTCAAAGCGGATTGCTTTTGAATCTTTGATGTATTTGCGGACAACATTTAAGATCGCAAGATCTTTTTTGGTGCCTTTTTTGATTTGTTTATCTACTTCTGTTTTGAACTCGATCAATTGCGCTGCAACGATTGCATTCAACACGGTCATCGGTAAAGCGGAGTTTGCAGAAGAACCAACAGCGCGGAATTCAAACTTGTTACCGGTAAAGGCAAATGGTGAAGTACGGTTCCGGTCTGTATTGTCCAGTTTTAATTCAGGAACTTTAGGAATACCATGCCATAAGTTTGCCTCTGCTTTTACTTTTTTAGCAACACGAGCAGATTCAACTTCTTCCAAAAGCTCATCCAATTGAGAGCCTAAGAAAATTGAAATAATTGCTGGTGGAGCCTCATTTGCACCCAGACGGTGATCGTTGCTTGCACTAGCGATAGAAGCGCGCATCAAATCAGCGTATTCATAAACAGCTTTGATGGTATTGACGAAGAAAGTCAAGAACATCAAATTGTTTTTAGGTGTTTTTCCAGGAGATAATAAATTTACACCAGTATTTGTGATTAAAGACCAGTTGTTGTGTTTACCAGATCCGTTGACACCAGAGTATGGTTTTTCATGCAACAATACTTTGAAGTTGTGTCTTAAAGCAACTTGTTCCATGACATTCATCAACAATTGGTTGTGATCGATGGCCAAGTTGATTTCTTCGTACATTGGAGCACATTCAAATTGAGAAGGTGCAACTTCGTTGTGACGAGTCTTTAAAGGAATACCTAATTTTAGCGCTTCGTTTTCCAAGTCCACCATGTACGCTAATACGCGCTCTGGAATCGCACCAAAATAGTGGTCTTCCAATTGTTGGCCTTTGGCCGACATGTGGCCAAATAACGTACGGCCCGTTAACTGAAGATCTGGACGAGCATTATATAAGGAAAGGTCAACCAAGAAATACTCTTGTTCAATACCAAGAGAAGCGTTTACTTTAGTGACCGATTTGTCAAAATATTGAGCAACATCCGTTGCCGCTTTATCTACTGCGTTGATGGCTTTCAATAAAGGAGCTTTATAGTCTAATGATTCACCCGTATAGGAAACAAAAACTGTTGGAATACATAATGTTTTACCAGCACCTGTTTCGTAAATGAATGCAGGAGAAGATGGATCCCAAGCTGTATATCCTCTAGCTTCGAATGTATTACGGATACCACCATTTGGGAAAGAAGATGCATCGGGCTCTTGTTGAACTAATGCGTCAGCAGTAAATTTTTCAATGGCTTCATCGTTTTCGTCTGGCTCAAAAAAAGCATCATGTTTTTCAGCAGTCGAACCCGTTAAAGGTTGAAACCAGTGTGTGTAGTGAGAAACGCCGTGGTTAAGTGCCCAAGTTTTCATGGCCTGTGAAATGTGTTCAGCCAAATCTCTTGAAATAATCTGTCCCTCTTCAATGGATGCAACTAACTCCTTGTATGAATTTTTAGGAAGGTAGTCTTTCATTTTGTTTACGGAAAAAACATTCTTTCCGTAAATGTCAGTTGCTTTTTTAGTTTCAACTTTTTCAAATGAAGCAATTTGGCGTGAGCCTGCTGCTTCTACTGCTTTGAATCTTAGGTTCGACATTTGTATTTTGTTGTTAAATTACAGTTTTGTTGATTTTGTTTTTCAAAAATATTGTGTTTTTATTGAAAACTGAAATTTTTTTTGATGTTTTTTGTGAAATAATTCAAAAATTATGGTTTTTGGCTAATAAAAAAGGTGTGATTTATATAAATCACACCTTTTTTATTGTTTTGTGTTATAATTCGAATCCCCAGTCTATTCCTTTTTCGGTGGCAGGTACTCCTTTCTTCATCCAAGCAGGAGCGGGGGCACCTTTTAGGAAATGATCGAAGAATTGCTGTTCGCGAATTTGTATATCCTTACGGTTTTGTCGAAGTATGAGGTTATGTTCATCACCATTATAATTCAGCATCCATACAGGTTTGTTTAATCGGCGTAACGCAGTAAACATTTCAATACCTTGATACCATGGCACGGCCCCGTCGTTGTCATTAGCCATAATGACAACAGGAGTTTTAACTTTATCCAAATGGAATAAAGGTGAATTTTCGATATATAGTTCTGGAGCTTCCCACAGGGTTTTTCCGATGCGGCTTTGTGTATGTTCGTATTGGAACTGGCGGGACATACCACTTTGCCAGCGTATTCCGCCATAGGCAGATGTCATGTTGACGACAGGAGCACCAGTCCATGCTGCAGCGTACATATTGGTCCGCGTAATGAGGTGAGCAACTTGATAACCGCCCCAACTTTGGCCCTGTATTCCCATCTTTGTACTATCAACCCATGCATTCTGAGCGAGGTATCTCATCCCAGAATTGATGTATTCTTCAGCTGATTTACCCGGATGACCTGTTTTGTAGCTTATATTTGGCGCAAATACCAGGTACTCGTTACTTACAAAATAGGGGATGTTCAAACGTGATGGCGTAGGAGCAGGGGGTTGATACGTATATAATCCATCTGAAAGCTTTTCATAGAAGTAAGCTATAATGGGATATTTTTTTGCAGGATCAAAATTTTCTGGTTTATAAAGAATTCCCTCAGCCTGATTTCCTTCAGGCGTTGTCCAATGGACTAGCTCTGCCGTTCCCCAATTGTAATTAGCCTGTTGCTGATTAATATTGGATAATTGTAATTCTTCTTTGAACTTTATGGTATTGGTGTAGATATTAGGCGAATGAATATAATCCTCTTTACTGTACAATATCGTCTGTTGATCTGCCGAAGAGCTGATATTCCTGAACGTTTTTGCCTCCACCAAAAGACTTTTAGGATCGTTATGCTGCCCCTTGAACTGGTAGAAACCAGATTCTTTGGTCTTATTGTCAAAGGAAGTTAGAAAACCACCCTTTTTATAGTCGAGTGTTGTGGCCTGTTCGCGATCCTCTTCTCTTTTTAAAGGCAAGTAGCGGAAAGTTGTCTGCGATGCAGCTCCGTAGCCGTTCGTCAAGATGGATTTGTTGGAACCGTCCAAGTTAAAATACCAGATATCATACCTCGAATTGACGTAAATCCCTTTAAAGTCCGGACTCCATGCTGCCATGCCATATCCTTGCGCGGCAGTAGGCATATCATTTTCCTCGTCGGCAAAGGACGCCGGTATACCGTCATTTAACACCGTCTTTTTCTTTGAACTAACCTGATAGGAATTCCAGGAACCTTTATCTTGGTCGAAATATACGATGTATTTTGCGTCAGGACTTAAGATTGCATTTCCTGAAAAGTTTGAAAGGATTAACTCTTTATTTCCTGTTTTTGTTGAAACCAGATAAATGTCGTCTCGTGTACTGCCTTCCCATTGACTTGCGATGCGCTTGCCAAAATCAGTGCGTGCTAAGATATACTCTTCATTTCCGTCCGGTGTAAGTGCTGTGGAGTTAAATGTTTGGTCCGTAAGGGGAATAATGTTGCGATTATATTTGGGGTAAGTAACCGCTAAGAAATTTCTTGCAAGATCTTTCTTTAAATTGACCAACTGCATGGGCTGTAAATAGTCGTCTTGCCAGTTCCAAACGTCCACTTTAGCATGCTCAAAATCAACCAAAGTGGTGTCTCTGACACGTGGTATTGGTGCTATGCCGAAAAATAGCTTCTCCCCATTTTTGCTGAAACGGATATCGCCATCCCCGCTAACGGCCCAGTCCTTAGGTATACCATTGCTTGTTTTTGTTGCGAGGTATTGGGCTGTATCTATACCATTGGCATAGTAATATAGATTGTAATTTTTTAGTAATGCCTTTTCATTGGAGAGATCCCCCAGGTAAGCGAGCTGATTACCTGATTCATCAAATTTGAAATTTTTATAATTACCTTTTCCATTTGATATCTTTTTAAGCTTTTTAGTTGCTATTTCGTAAAGGTAGACTCCAGATTCTTTTGATAGGCTATCTTTTGAATCTGTTTTTTTTGAAAAAACGATTTTTGATCCATTTTTATTCCATTCGTATTGATCTACAGATGAGAATTGCACCGAATCACCAGAATTTAGATCATATAAAGCAAGCGTTGCCACTGTTTTTTTCTTTTTATCGCTGCCTTTCTTTGCTTGTGTGGCATCAGTAGCCGTTTTTGAATCAGGTTTGTCATTTATTTCCTTGTCGAAAAGGAAAGAGACGAAATTGTTGTTTTGATCAGCAATTTTATAGGATTTTACCTGCGCAAATTTGACAAGGGATGACGTTGTTACATTGTAGATTGCCAATGAATCTTTTGGGAGATCTTCGGCTTTCTTCTTTTTGATCTTGGCTTCGCGGGTTAAGGCGAATGGCGCTTTGACCAAACTTAACAGATGATTTTCGGTATCGGTCAGTTTTCCATTATACCCACGGGGAATTTGAATGATTTCTTTATTCTCTTTGGTTTTGAGAAAAAGCTGATTGTCGCCTTCTTGTGGAACGACCTGGAATAGAACAAATTTTCCCGATTTACTGATATAGGGTGCTGATACGCTTTGCCAACTATCATATACCGTATGATCCAATGGTTTCTTTTGCGCATGGGCAGCGAATGCAGCCAGAAAACAAAATGGAATACAGATACTTTTCTTATTCATATTTTTAATCCTTTTTGTCGCAATTTATTCATAAAAAATAAATAAACATCGATTTTTTGGTATATTCATTGTTACGTAAATATAAAAAACTGGTTATGAAATCATCATCCGCTGTTATTATTTCGATTATAATGGGCGTTGTGCTCTTGCTCGGCACCTGGATATTGGGTACAGCTTATCGTTATAAGTTTAAATCGACGCAGACAATCACTGTTAATGGTAATGCCAAAAAAGATTTTGAATCCGATTTAGTCAAATGGAGTGCTACTTTTAGCCGAAAGAATTATGAATTGAGTGCTGCTTCAGCACAATTGGCTACCGATAGAGATTTGGTTCGGGATTTTTTAGTACAACAGGGGGTTAAGGCTGACGAGATCCGTTTCGAGGCCGTTAATATTGCTAAAGACTTTGAATATCATACCGATGGAAAAGGGAATGGTTATAATACTTTTTCCGGTTATACCTTATCGCAGGCCGTCAGTGTCGAATCAAAAGACTTAAATAAAGTTGACAACGCTTCAAGAGAAATATCGACATTAATTTCCAAAGGAATAGAACTTAGCTCCAGTACCCCTAACTATTATTACTCCAAGCTAGAGGATCTAAAGCTGGAACTTATTTCACAGGCTTCAAAAAATGCACATCAACGTGCAGAGAATATCGCAAAGGAATCGAATGCCGGATTGGGTAATCTGGTAAAGGCCGATCTGGGAATTTTTCAGATAACGGGACAAAACGACAACGAAGAATACTCTTCAGGTGGTGCATTTAATACAGCCTCGCGAAAAAAAACAGCTAATATCACAGTTAAAGCAAGTTTTTTGAGTAACTAAGGAAAAATTATTTGACTGAATCTCAGTTCTATATTGGTTTTGATTGAAAATTTATTCAAAAAGTTTTCTCCTTTTCAATAAAAAACCTACTTTTGCATCATCCCAAACGGATATGCCCGGATGGCGGAATTGGTAGACGCGCTGGTCTCAAACACCAGTGGGAAACCGTGCCGGTTCGACTCCGGCTCCGGGTACAAAAGAGAGATTGCCGATTTGGGAATCTCTCTTTTATTTGAAATAAGTGCGTTTGAAGACGTACGGCCCATCTTTTCTAGTGGGGGTTTTAGATCATGTAGCCGATTTATTTGTACACCCTGTGTACACCTTGATAAATCGTGCTATGAGTGTTGATTTCAAAACCTCTGAAAACTTGTTCAAATTTTCAATCACGTTATTTTATCGGAAGGATAAAATTAACCCGGTTACAAAGGAAGTTTCTTTGTACCTCGAAGTCTATATATCAGGACGTGGATTTAAGTACCGTCCTAGACTACCATTGAATCTGCGCTGGCATTTCGAAAAGGTAGATAAGCAAAACAAGATGCTTTTGCCACGCCTGAAATCGGACCCGGATGTCATGGACTATAACATGATCATCACTTCCGAGATCAGCAAGGTCAACGAGATAGCAAAAGTCTATCGTTTAACAAATCGAATATTGGATGAGGAAAATCTTATACGTGAACTTAAACTATTTGATTCTTCCAAAACTTTGGTCGGTTACATGGGAACGAGGCTGAAGGAATTATTTACTAAGAAGCTGATTTCCGAACGTACATACATCAACCAGAAGGGCACCGTCGAAACGGTGAAAGCATTCGACGAGTTCGTCCAATTCCCACAGATCAACGTTAAATGGATGGACAATTATAAAGCTTTCCTAAAAGCAAAAGGAAATGCTCACAATACTATTTGGGGACGTATTAAAGACCTTAAAGCATTGCTAAGAGTGGCAAATGAAGAGGCCACGATATTCGTAGATGAAAAAGCAATAGATTACCCAAATAAGCCTGTAAAAAGTCCTACTACTTATCTGAATAGGGATGAGATTAAAAGGTTGATCAATCTATTTAGTCGGCAAATCCTTTCCGAGACAGAAACGGTTGTCCTTAAGGCTTTCCTGTTTCAGTGTTTTACAAGCTTGCGGATATCGGATGTATATAAGGCTAATAAGAACTGGATGCTGTCTGATAATATTGCAATGTTCACTATGCAAAAAAACATCAATAAGGCTCCTAAAACCATCAAGATTCCAATTGTGCCAATAGCTAAACAATTTATCAACGAAGCATTGAACCAGTTCTTTAGTTTGCCAACGACGCAGGAATATAACCGCACTTTAAAGGACCTAGCAAAAATGGCCGATATTAAAAAGAAGATTCACAGCCACGTTGGCCGTCATACTTTCGGATATCTATTTATGACAACAGTAGGGGATATCTATGCGCTTAAAAATATCATGGGGCATTCTAAAATAGCTACTACCGAAAGATATGCTCACATTGATGAGGAATACGAACTTGAACAAACTTTGAAAATTCAGGAAGGATTTAAATTTGTCATGTAAAGGGGCTTAGCCCCTTTATTTAAGCCACATTCAAGTTAAAAGTTGGTGATCCTGATCCCTCCAATAGGAGCTTAGTGCTTTCCAGATTATTGTCGTAAATGTGAACGTTTCCCAAAAACAAAGTTATTGATTTCAAAGGGACGTCAATTTTGCGGCTTATTAAATATAGGTGATAAATATCAGCAGGTAATCCCAATGAAGCATCCGAACTTCTTTGGTATGCAGACACTATTAATTTCCCATTGGCAATTTGGAACTGAATCAACGACAGGCATGGCTGCTGATTGCTTTCTACATCTGTCCTCCCCAGGAACAATACATAGTTTTTTGATGATCTCTTCTCTTTATTGATCTTGGTGATCAATGCAGGAAGCTGTTCAAAGTAGGTCGGATAGGAGTTTACCAATATACTTCCGCAATAGTCCCACCAGGTAATACCATGATCCCTGTATTTTTCCACGGAGCGTTCCCCTTTCTGGAAGAGCTCCAATTCTGCGGACAATTTCTTCCGAGCAATTCCATGCCCTTCAAATATTTCAAGAAGATCTCCCGGAGCCAATTCAATTTTTCGGTTTACCAAGTATTTTATTGTTCCTTTTTTGTTCTGTTGATCCTTCCCCTTGGAAAGGATCTTTTCAAGTATTTTGTGGTATTTATTCATTTAAATTATATATTTGCGGCTTCTCACGTTATTTATTATTACTGTAAAAAAATAAAGCCACGAAGGCCAGAAGACTTTTCGTCCTCCGGTGCCTTCGTGGCTGTAATTTTAAATAGCGTGAGAAACTACTTTAAAGCCGGGGGGCGTTTTTATATCACCCTGCCCGTTGATTGTCCATTCTAATAGATTCAAGTTCTTCAAATATCTTCTGACTAATATCATGGTCAGGCGCCATTCCTTTAAATTTTATGGATAGTTCTCCACTTACATCATAGGCACCTACAACAGCGCCAACAGATCTTGTATTAACCCCGTCCACTAGGATCGATGACACTCGCCCTTGAAATCTATTTGTGATAAATTTGAACTTAAAGCCTTTGTAAACGGCCGTACTCACTTCTTTTTCAATTTTTGATTCAATTTTTCTTTGCATAGGTTATCAAATTTTATATCGCTTCTTTTCATTACCTAGGTATTACTTTTGATAAACTTGGTAGATGATCAAATTCTAAAATTTGCAAAGGTAATAAGCTGTTTCTTAATTAGAAAGCTTTATTTGTATTTGAACAGTAATCCATCTATGACAAACCATCCATCTGTATTTGTCCCTCCAAAACGTTGAGGGGTCCATGGTGCTCTGCACTCAGACCAGGTGTTTTTTTCTCCTGATCTAGACATTCCAACGTGCCCCTGTTGCCCAGTATACACAAATACACCATTTATCCGTTTAAATAGATAGCATACTTCATCGCTAGGGAACACACATTCAAACTTGCTTTGATCATCAAAATCGACTAATTTTCCTTTCCAAGCTCCATTTGATGAACGTTTGAAAGTATCAGTACGCCCGGCTGGAAGCGCCACATTTGGCAAAATTGTATATTCGTTATCGATACCGACAAATACAGTGTTGTCGTTGTCGTGTTCCAAAGTAAAACCTAATGGCCTTTGAACAGATTCGCGAACGGAATTAAGTCTGATAAAATCAAAGTGATCCCAAGGATATTTTCGAATAAAGTTGTCGCTTTCCCGGACCGGAATCCAAAAACACCATCCCTCAGGATAGGTTTCGCCACAACCAAATGAATAACCATCTTTGCACCGGTTAAGCGAATGAATATGTCTAACCGTTAAATTGTTATCATGCTGTCCTACCGCTTCCTCTAACGTGAATGTTGTATTATTAACAACATTAGCTTTAAAATACACACCTGATCCTGAAGATAAAGCTGAATGGCCTGTGTTGACAATCCAATCCCATTCACTTACAGTACCATTTTGTTTTTCAAAAAGAATTAGCTCACCGTTATTAAAACCGTGGGGTGTAGTTGTCACAACAGTAATATCGCCAACGTTAGCTGTAATTGAAGCGACCCCAAACGGTGCTCCATAAGTAAATTTCTGGGTTTTATCAATTTCTTTGTTGGAAGAATCAGGAATATACTGCGTCCTTTTAACGACGTTAAACATGTCGCTGGCAGCTGGAGCTGACATTTGTGTTGTAACCAGTTTTCTTCCTAAAAATGTCGGTATAGCGACGGAAGCTAAGGTGCCATTTGCAAATTTTCTTTCACCCGTTATTCCAGCTTCCCATCGACAATACCATTGTCGGCCGCCGTCATTTGTCATAAATAAGCAGATACGTGTTGGACGGTCACTATTTGATTTGTATGTTGCCAGCATGGATAATTTCGGATGTGTGGCAAAACCACCCATAAATCCAAATGGATTGGCTTGAAGTCCATTACTTCGATCAGTAAAATAAAACCTTGAAAACTTAATAGTCGTGTTATCGGCCTGCGTTTTTTCTGAAACTGAACCAAATCCTGAATTCCCGTATGGACTTGGTTGATCAATAGCAGGATGAAATTCATAAGCTTCATCGGGCAAAGCCGGAAAGTAATTATACTTACCTGTAGAAATCAAAACGGCATCATTACCTGACCTGGTTTTTACTGGTGTAGTTTTATTTTCAATGTCCCAAATTACGCTTTCTTCGAAAGTGAACCAGTCGTTAGCCTGTTCCGCTCCGTCGTGCGTGAGGGCTCTAGATGGGTGATTGTGATAGACCTGTCCTTTTGTCGTAATAACATTGATACGGTAGCTTTCACTCGGAACTGTGTTATTATATCTTGTCCAATGTAATATAATTACATGCTCGATTGTGCTTCCTGAAATAAGGTTTGGAAAATTTGCTGATGTTAGATCTACTACAACCTGTTCTCCATCAATGCCTGTACGAGAAATTGACAAGGACGTGGAATTATGCCAAACTGCGATATCTTTAAATAAGCCCCTCAATCGTTTTGAAGATATATCCTTCAAGACAACCATCTTGCTATCCTCGAAAAACGGAAGGATATTGGCATTCTGAAAATACTTATCTGTATTATCTGCGGTATTGCTGGTGCCAATTATAGCGTCTTTTATAGTGCTTTCTAGGTCAGAATAGAAATTAAAGATTGTCTTGAGATCTACTAGGGGGCTTCCTGTTCCAGACGCTAGAGAAATGGTGTCAAAATTTTCTACGTTAAAATAATACGCCGTCTGATCAGTGGTTATAGGGACAACGGAATCGAATATCCTAGCTTTCGAAATTGCGTTGTATAGGGGTAGATTTGATGTTAGGTGATATCTTAAAAGTGAATTGGGATTAGCAGCTAAAATAGAGGCTTTTTTGCCATACAATACGATTGACATTCCGGCTGATGACGGTCCAAATAGCGTTACCTTGGCCCATTTCGCTTCTTTTGGCTTTTTGATTTCATTGGCACTTCCAACAGCTCCGTTCTGTTTTTCCCAATAGAGGCGATTGCCGTCCAATTTAAAGTCAAAGTTTTCGAATTTATACGAACCAGTTATTGTACCACCACCAACATTAGTAAATGCTATACTTTCCTTCGTTTCTATAGGAATAGCTATGTAGGTAGTTCCTGCAGGTAATGTGTCTCGGTTCTGCATGTATTCGCCTTTGGTAATATTATACCATCTTTTAGTGAATTGGGCATCCTCAACAAATAGCCTGAACGAAGTAATATCTTCTGTGTTGCTTATTTTAACTATAATAGCATTTTCTTTTACTGCTTGAGTGATTGGGATCAAGTCAGATGCATTAAATACCCCTGCACTTCTTTTGAACTTAGAAAAATTGTTATATCCAAAATAATCAGAATCGTTTAGCATTCTTGCCGATAAATAACTAACGAACTTTAATTCACCGGAAGTAGTGATTTTAGAGATTGTAACCGAATTAAACATCGAAACGTCAATTAGGTATTGTGACCAAGAATTCAAAGGAACGGATGTTATTTCCTTACTTGCACGTACTTCCCCTGAGATATCAATACCTTTCAGAGCATAGGTATATTTGGAAGTCGATCCATTTGGATATGTCCCGATCACTTCAACATCCTGCGCTGTAGAAATGGCCAGCATAGAAAGATTGAGTGTGTTATACGAACGGCAATCAATTGAGGAACTGCCTGCAATCGTTAAGTTTATTTCAGGGTTACTTTTTTCTTTAAACTGGACCCTTGATAGATTTGTGTCTAAAATTCCCATTTTTTTATATTGATTTATTGGTTTACAGTGGTAGTTACATTAGTTACATTGTCATCTGCATCTCTAGTGATGGTAACAGTCAATGTTCTTGTTATGTCGTCTTTAATATGTGTAGCAATTGCGGAGGTGACTGAGCCGTTAGTATTTCTGGTCAGAGTAATTACACCCAAAAAACCGTCAGCCCAAATGACATTGATCGGGGAATTTATTACCCCATCAGTATAAGTTGCTGATTGGGGCTGAAAACTTTCTGAAAAGAACATTTCTTTTAAATTCTCCTTTGGCTCTCGATCAACATATAAAGGAGCTCCATATATACTCTGAATTTTATTGTAAAATCTAGTAAATGGAAGTAATGTTAAACCAAAATTCGCCCTAGTGATTTCTCGACCTGTCATGCCGACACTGGTTTTAAAAAAAACTGCATTTGGATCCTTAACTAGATGCTGTTCAATTGAAGTTGCAGAGCTATTATACCAGCTGGAGGTTACAACACCATTTTCATCGAATTGCGCCCATGCTCTAGAAGTAATGGATGCGTCAGTTTGATTCCCCCAATAAATTGGCGGTGAGGTATACCAATCCGTAGCTGGGACGAGTATGCCGCTACTGTTAAGCACTTTTCCCTGGTCTCCACCATAACCATTAAAGATATTTTGGCCAGTTTTATAAGATACCTTATCTGGAATAAGGCTTATTCCAATTCCCCAGCCGGTAGATATTTTTGGCCCATATAAGATCAGGTCCTTTTTATCAATATAAATATCTCCAGTATTTCCTGTGGTGGAGCCAGGTATACCTGTCGCAGCAATTATTTTGTTCCCATCAAGTCCATTGGTTCCATTGGTTCCGTTGATCCCGTTAGTCCCATTAATGCCATCTTTGCCAGCAGGAAGATCGAGGGTAAATTTCTTTCCCCATTTTGATCCGTCAAAAAGGACCAATCCCCATTGTGTGGCTGAATATTCCAAAGTGCCCCCAGTTGGTTGGGTATATTTACCATTAGCTAAGAAGCCAAATTTGTTAGCAGTTGTTGGAATAGGAAGAGCAACAGTAGCAGACGAGGTCGCGACTGGTAAATCATAATAGTCAGCTCCCTGAATAGAGACGTCACCGAATAATTCTGTAACAATTTCTTTTTTTGTAGCTGAATTGAATCCCTTTGAGTTTGCCTGCTGTAAGAGAAAATAAACTTTATCCCAGTCCGTGACTTTGGGATAACCGTTAAAGTTTGAGTCTAATACTTCACTCATGTTTTTATATAGTTAGATAGTTAGGTTGTTTTTCGATTCTAGGGTTGGCCAAAAGAGGATCCGAATAGGTAAATTCGAGATCCGCCTCGTTAAGTGTGCCGTCAGTAAGGTCGACCGTCGGTTCTTTGAAGTTGATCAGCCTGGCTGCACCATCCAATATGTGGTAACATTGATCACTATTGATCATTTCGATGATCAGGATCCTATCGGTGTGACCAGTTATATACCCCGTGTTTTTCTTTACTGTTCTAGTCCGGTCATCTGCATATTTTATTATCCGCTTATCAAAGAGCGCGACCGACGGAACACTTTTGTAGCTATTCGTTTTTTGACCTGTAAGCGAAATGCTTTCCCAGCCACCGAGTCGGTTCAGAAAAACGAAATAATCGTCCTTATATATATCCATCGGATCAATTACATAGTTGCACATCCGCATATTAAGTTTTCCTGTATCGTCTGCACCAAATACTGAATATTCTACGATTTTTTTGGTCGACCGCTGTTGCACCAGGTATGGTGAAATGTCGACAGTCTGAACGGATCCGGATACCATTGTACCGAATGAAAATGTCTGTGTTGAGTTATCCTCAAAAAACACTTTCACTTTGATATTTATCTTCTGACGTGCGAATGCTGTAAGGTGGACAGGCTGGAACGATCTAACCTGACGGCGTAAGGTCGGAATATTCAGCCATGCAGTCGAGAAGAACAGGTTTAGGTCCATTGGCTGCGAATAGTGGAAACCTTTCATCGCAGTGAAGTTGATAGCTTTAGATCCATCCGAGTCAGCAACAATAATTTTATATGTTCCTGCCGCATTGGCATGTGTTATGATCTCTTCGGTTTTCGGATAATCAATAGTCTGTAGTCCATCGATCAGGGTATCAAAATACAGCTCCAAAGGCGTGCTAGCATCAAAAGGAAAATATTTCTCTTCCAAGATCTTGACCGTGCCACGATACAACGTTACAGTTGTTGAAGCCTTGTCGCTCTTGTATAAAAGGGTCGGCAGGCTCAATGTGTAGTTAAGTTCTTGGGGCTGTGAAACGATCGTGATCATAGTTAGAAACTGATTATATCATAGGATAATCCAAGGCCGAATCCGTAGGTAAAACCGTTTGGCGTTACAACCGGTCCGCCGATTGCAGAAATGCCCCAGCGAGACGGCTGTTTAACTTTTGTGTAGTCCTGTAAGTTGCTGATCTGGACACGGTCATCGTCAAAGATCCATGCCGCATTATATCGGTATTGCTGAAAAATGCTTTTGCGCTCCGGGTAGACGATTTTTCGAGCTGTAAGATTTACTTTAGGGATCCAAATATTCGAGTCGATGTTATACCGGATATCGAATGTTTTATCCTTTAGATGCGCCCATTGGCCACGGCCGTCGCTGTATTTTATTCCATGTAAAGAATCTTGCAGGACGACTGTAAAAGCCTCGTAAGACTTTGCCCTGCGCATCCAGTTGTCACGTTCTGATTTCGTTAGGCGAAGGGCATCGGCAAGCGTGTCGGCAAGCCCTTTGCTGACATACTGGTCGAGAGACAGCGTGGATTCGACAGGACGGAATTTAAAGATCGTTTCGCCCTTAGTGGTGTCTCGGATCGTGTCAATGACCGGGATGTAGATTGACTGTGCAGGCTGTGCCGCCAGTTCGATATTCTGTTTTTTTAATTCTCTGTTAGCGTTGAACTGGATGCCAATTGCAACCAAACAGATTACGATGATTGAGATTAGGAGTGTTTTCATGGCATTATGTTTTTGTATTGTTTACGGAGTGATGAGTCATTTTTGGCCGTGTTCTGCTGTCGCTGTTCTGACTGCAGAACATATTGTAATAGCTGTTTTCGGGTGTCCGACAGCTCCGCCTGTGCGGCCTGCAATTGGTCTTTGCAGTTTTGGTCGCTTATAGTCTTGTCCTCCCGGTCGTTGGACATAAGCCAAATAATGAGGATGACCAATAGCACGAATACTGTAGGCTTGAAGTATTTCGAAAAGCCTTTCAGTAACATGGGGAATAGTGATTTAATTAGTTCGGTCATCGTGTTGATTGTTGGTGTAAAGGTGCATAGGTTAATATTTATGGTAAAGGACATTCATTATACTTCGATCAGCTCGACGTTGGCAGGATCAATACGGTCATGCTGGATGGTGTATTCAATCCGTTCAATAAAAAAATTGCGGCCATTGACGTGTACTTTATCGGTTATAGTCAAATTGTTCAGATCGAGGGCAGACAGCAAAAACGATCCCTTGACCTTAAGCTTTGGTTTTTCAATCCATGTTTTGAAATCTTGGTGGTACCTGGTGATCAGTCCGTCGTTGCCGTCCCATTTAAGCGAAATAGCATCATTTTTATAGGGACTTAAAAAGGGATAGTTTTTTCCGTTTACTGTCTTGGCCCCGGCGTATAGCAACAAGGAGAGATCTGTCGGGCGGATCTGTCGGGCTGTTTTTTTCGTGTCGGTAGGTGTCTGTGGGTCCCATCGGGGAACGATCCAATACTTTTTGTTTTCCGTATCTTCCTGCCCGGTCCAATAGATCGCTGGCTGCAGGTATAGTTGTTTGATATCGGCTTTGGCGTTGAACTTATCCTGATCTGCGACCTCTTCCTTTTTGATGATCTCTTTATACCCCTTGAATTCATAATCGACAACCAACTCGTAAAGCGTATTTCCGGCAGATAGATAAGAGCTGTAGAACGCAGACTTAACAAAGTACTGTTCCGTTTCATTAATATAGAACAGTTCGCTGTAACTGTCATCGTTGTCGACCAGATTAAAGGAAGCGTCGCGCATAGCTTCCAGCGTAGCTACTGTTTTTATTACAGCCTCTTCGTCAGGCTTGTAATAATTCGGATCTGAAAATCCATAATCATACATCTGACCTTCTATGCTGGTCGGAACAGCCTTGCCAATTAATTTCTTGGACCAGTTATGTTTTACTGGCCGCGCGAAAATATCCTTGTTGGATGTGATGACGAAATTACCCTTGTGGGCCGTCAGTGTCATACAGAACAGATTCAGGATAGTCTTTAAAAAGGTGTTAGCAGGGAAATTCGGCATATAGTCCTCAAATTTTAGGAAGCCCGGATCTACACGCCACGGACTGCTCAATAGCACCGTTTCAACCTCATCCCAATATTTAAAGTAAAATGTTGGAACCAGTACATCGCGCATTTCCGTGGCATCAAAAGGAGAATTCTCCAATTTATCACCAACAAGCTTGTTGATCAGATATTTTAAGCGGAACAACGGGAAGATAGGCGCGGCAAATGTTGGTCTCCCCGGAAATAAGAAGCTTTGATCGCCCGGATTAAAGCAGTTCAGGTATTGCGATTTCATTTCTCGGTACACCGTTGTCTTTCGGGTGTACTCCTGATCCCGCGCATCAGTTCGGTTATAATACCAACGGAATGCCGAATTATTCGTTTTAATGTGGATAGGAGCTGCTACATAATCCGGGTGCGTGTTGTAAGCCAACGGATTCATCCAGTTTTTATAATGATAGTAGTAACTTGCAGGATCATCCCAGTCAAATAGCGATGTCGATCCATCGAAAACCACTTCGCCGAAGTCCTTACCGAACATGGCTTTCTTCAGGCTCTCGTTGAAGTCTACGCCTTTGAAAGTTAGCTTTAAGGTTTCGTCATATTCAATCAGGGACAAAGTTCCATGGAATATTGAGATAGAACCGAATTCAATACGGGATTCGCTGGCCATAAAAAGTTTGTTGCCTTCATGCGCGCCAAACCGATCCGGATATCCGAACTCACGCAGATTTTCGGGAGTGTCGGGAGCCTCAAAAGTTAGGGTATAAGGCACCGGAAGGCGTTCATCGACCATCATCGGGTTTTCGATGACGACGCCAATTTGGATATTAGGGGATAGGGTTAACCGTTTGTTTTGTTTATAGATCTTCAGCATGACAATTCATAAAGATGTACCGCAAAAATCGCGGTACATCGTAGGTTAATAAAGGACACTATAAATCGGCATTGTTCTGAATGCGTTGTAGTTCGGCTTGCTTTGCATTAAAACCATTAGGTCCCAGCAAAGCGACTGAAACGCCGTTTCGAAGTACTTCATGAAGGGCAGCATTGATCCGGTTTCCCTCTGCGATCAGTGCCGTGATTTCCTCATTGGATCCGGACTGGATAATTGTTGTCGGAGCGTTTGACGTCGAATTGGAAACATATCCGCCATTAGCTCGCCCCGGCATCGTTGAACGTATGATATCGGTTATTTTTAGGGACGATATCGTGCCGTTTCGCTGGGCAATATCCAAGATGTCAAGGATCGGTCTAACCTGAGGATTGCTTACTGCATCATTGTTGGCGACGAACTCATCGCCACTTTCGCCAACTATTACGGTTGGTGTCGAGACATAGCCACGTTTGGCAGGATCTGATTTAGCACGGAATTTACGGCCATCCTGTGATCGGGTGACGTTCAAATAGCCACCCTCTTCTTTACCTTCAATTGCAGGAAGGGGTGTTTTTATAATTGTACCAATTTGCAATGCTCCAACAGCAGCGATCAAGGCCATCAACCATGGATTCGGGAATGCTTTAGTGATTCCAGACGCTGTATTTACAATTGCTGTCATTAAAGCGACATTTCGTTCTCTTTTCGCTTGGTTGTGGGCAACTACGGACTTTTTATGTTCCATATCCTTGTCCAGCTTCTCAACCTGTGCATTGTATGCCTCTTGCGTAATAGTTCCCGCTTTTAAACGCTGATCTAGATTAGATTTTTTCTTTTTGTTAGCCTGTTCATCTTTTTGCAATTGCGCGTTTTCACCTGCTGCAACAAAAGAATTGTATTGAGACCATACTTGTATTAAACCCTCAACAGCACCGTAGACTCTTGCAAGGCTTTCTCTGCTACCATCCAAATTTGTAAAGAGTTTCTCCCAGTCTTCGACGGTCATTCCAAGAAGATCCGTTTTGCTTCGTTCGTCTACTTTTAAATTTTCGGTCAAATCTTTACCTGTAAGTCCGGCCAACTGCTCTTTAATTTCACGGATTTTTGCGAGCAATACTTTTTTTTCCTCTTCTGATAGAATGCTGTCAGATAGATTTATGCCATCCATCTGACCACTGCTAAGAGTCATTTGTAATTTTTCAAGCAGTTCGTCAAGATGGCGTTTAAGGGCTGCCTGTTCTTCTAAATCCTGTTTATTTCTTATTAGCTTTTTCGCTTGTCCGAGGGTTTTAATCTTATTCAGTTCTCTTACTGAGAGTGTCGTAGCTAAAATTTCTTTAGCTTGTTGCAACGAGGTTACCGCTTGCAATTCCTCGTTATGTTTGATTTTAAGGTCTGTGATCTCTTCTTTTGAAGATTTCAGTAGTAGATCTGTTCTTTGGGCAATCGCTTCTGCATCGATCTTATTGATAGCAACTTGATGGTTATTTTCCAGTACTTCCATTGCGCGCAATTGCTCTTCGGTCATATTTTCTCGTTTGACCTCGAATAGCCCCGCGCTGATCAGTCTTTGTTCGTAGGCTTCGTTTTCCTGTTGGATGAGCGGATCTGTTTTATCAATAAGCTTATCCCGGTATTTCCTTTCATTTTTGGCCCGACGATCGAGTTCCGCTTCGTCCTTATTGGTCTGTTCGCGCTGGGAATGATTGTATTTTGTGTTAATATCATTTTCCCGCTTGATATGATCTTCCGTAATCTTCGCCCGCTTTTCCAGTTCATCAGCTGTGAGTGAATTGCGATCCCGCTGAAATAACCCCTCTGCTTTGAGTTTATCCTGATAGCTCTTTTTCTCAACTTCAAGCTCCCGTAACCTGGCTTTATTTGCTGCACGCGCTGCCTTTTCAGTAGCATTATTGCTGCTGCTTCCTGTGGATTCTTTCATGTCTAAAGCATCCAGTTGCGTCTGAATACGCTTTCTTTCTGCCAGGTTCTTTCTCCTTCCGGCGATATCCTTTTCGTTCAGGGTTTCAAATGCCGCTTTTAACTCCTGTAGCTTTTTTTCGAGATAGGCACGACGTTCACCTACGGTTTTAATCTCTTTTTCGACAGATTCGGGCTTATTTGGTGTGAGACTATTTATTTTTTGGCCAACATCTTTTAATTGGGCGTATAGACTATCCAAACGAATGCTGTTAACTCGGCTCTGAAAGTTATCCCAGCCACGGTTCATCTGCTTGATCAGGCCATCCTGTTTTTCCATTTCGTCGATCTGTCTCTTGATCGCGTCACGGATCTTATTGTAATAGGCCAATTGTTCGATCAGTGGTTTAGCGCCAAATTCGGCCTTATCCAAATCGGCAACTTTTTTACCGTATTCTTTAACCCGTTCCTCTGCGACGGTCAGCTCGTTGAGCAAGCGGATCAAACGGGATGGCATTGCCTCATTCTTGTTCGCACGCATCATCTCGCTTAAGGCGGTGTACTCTTCCTTTAAGCGTTTTTGCTCACTGATAGCCTGATCGTAATTGGTTCTTAAAAGCGCCTTTTCCTGTTCCTCACGCGCTTTGTTGAGCTCGAATAGGGATTCGGCAGCACCTTTCGCCTGAAACTCTTCAAGACTCATGTTTTCCAGTAGATCCGGATAGAGTTTTTGGAGCTCGACGAAAGCTTTACTCTGCGCATACCGTGTTAAAGAGGAATCATTGATTGCGGACGAAAGTTCCTGTGTCGATGTCTTGAGGTTATCGGAGAGCTCTTTGGCCCGTTGCATTTCATCATTGACAATCTTTTGGGCTTCTTTTGCATCGTAGATACTATTGACCATTTTAACCATCATGGCTGTCAGTGCCACGACAGCAACAGCAACAAGCCCGTAAGGGTTTAGCGCCATTTCAACATTGAGCAGTTTTTGTGCGGCCCTTGCCCTAATTGTATTTCCTGTAAGTGCATTATAGGCCATTGATAATGCGAGCGTCGTTACCCGTAGCGCTCCTTTTACTGCTATGGCTATCGTTTCCCACTGTGTCTGAATTTTGACGGCAGTATAGTAGGCCACGACAGCTGCTGTCAATGTGCTGATCACACCGATGTTATTTGCTATGAAGTTGACAAGGGTGCCCAATACACGGATGAAAAGAGTTGTCAGGTTGATCCCGGATGTCAATATCGGGAACAGCTTTTCGCCAAGTTCACGCCAGTATTTCGCCACTTCCTTTCTAGCCATTTCCAGTTTGGCAGCGGAGTTTTCATTTTTTACATTGTATTCCTGTGTAAGGGAAGTACCATCCGCAAAAGCCCTGTTAGATAAGTTGATCTGCTGCGTCAGCATTTCCGTGTTTTCGGACAATTTACCGATCACACCGATCGTACGCCCGCCGTCTTCGCCCAGGTCTCCGAGGGTTGCTGCTAATTCATTTATACCGTTGGAGTTCTTTTTAACGCCCTCCATGACGCGGATAAAGGCAGACATAAAGTCCTTCTCCAATAGGTCTTTAAATTCATTGAGCTTAAGCCCGGCATATTTTGAATAGACATCCGCGTTACTGGCCATCTTGACAAACAGCTTGGATAGGGCAGTGCTGGACACCTCTTCGGACTGCCCGAGGGCATCGAGGGTTGCACCGAGTCCCATAACCTGCTGGATGGTCATGCCCGTCAGTGGAGCGATACCCGAAAGCCTTTTGGTAAAATCAACGATGTAGCCTTCATTCGCAGTCGAGGCCATACCAAGTTCATTGATAGCGGATCCGACTTTTAAAAACGCCTGTTCTGTTGACAGGGTATCCTTTAGCTTGAAGATATCCACCAGCTTACCGACAGCATTGACGGTCTCTTCCACGTTGCCCCCGAGATCCTCATTCAGGGCTACGACCAGCTGATTATTGGCCCTGACGAATTCAACGATATCGTTAATCTCTGTATAGCCCAGCTTACCCGAGATCCGCGCAAGACCGAGCAGGTCTTCCTGTTTAGTACGTGTATCGATCTTTTCAAGCTCTGCATTAAGTCCTTTTACACCTTCCTTGTTCAGGTTGGTTGTTTTCATTACATCGGACAGCTGATCATCGAACTTAGCAAAGTCCTCGGTCGCCTTTCTGATTCCCGATATAGCCGCGCCGAGTGCGAGGGCGCCGGATACCCAGCTGTTAAAATAGGCTTTGACCTGATTCTGCATGGATGCCAAGATGCCGCCCGTTGACTGTACCTGACCGCGCAGTTCTGCCAGCCGGGATGAGACAGCAGCCATCTGCTGGGTCAGGCGGTTGTAAGTCTCCGAACCCGGCGTGGCCTGTTTACGCAGCTGCGTCAACCGCTTCAAGGTCTTTTCGAGATCACCGATGGTCTGGTCTTCCAGTCTAAGCGACTGCCTGACCTGTGCGAGCCTATTGCGATATGCATCCAACAGCTGGTTGTACCTGGTCACGTCCTGCTGCAATTGACGGTACCGGGTGCTGTTGGTCTGTCCCTGCCGTTCCAGTAACTGCATTTCACTTTTGGCCGCCTTGAGTTTATTCTTATTATCCACCATCGCGCGGCTAAGCCTTCCGATCTCGGACTGTGCGCTATTGCCGTTAACGATGATGTTGAGTACAAGATCCTCGTTCTTTAAATTGTTAGATGCCATTGATATTAGGGATTAGATTGTTGCCATTGTCTGCGCAGGTTGAGCGCTACATCATCGGTGAAGTCGTTCTGCAATCGGTGCGCTATTGCATAGTAATGGCCCATTGCAAACTTGTTGTAGAGCTGATAACCCTTTCGCGAACGTTTGCCCGTACGGTCCTTGACGTTTCGGCGGGCATCCAGCAGGCGCAGGTAGTTAGGAAAGGTGATGATCAGTTTGCCCTCATACCTATCGCTTGCGCTCACGACGTTCATCGTGCGGTCGTTGAATAATCGGCGTGTGTGAAAGTGGAGCTTAGCGCGGATCTCGCGGCCCTGATTGGACAGGTAGCGACGGCCTTCCTCTTCCAATACACCGCGGATGAATAGCTTCTTTAGCTGTGACATAGATGTAGATGTAGGTTGATGCATCAAAGGTCATCCTTAACGGGTCGCTGCTAAAGGACATGGGGTTGAAATCGCTGTTTAAAGGTGTTTAAAGGCGGTTTTCGTCATATATCCTTAAAAAAGGCCTTTTTTTAGGGGGGTAAAAAATTCTCTGGGCGGCTGGGCAGATTCTGCGGAGAGCAAATTTTGAATATTTTAAAACAGGAAAATTATGCTCGTTTTCAGGTGTTTACGTGTTTGTGATCCGTAAAAAGTGCTATTTTTCGGTATTTTTCAGGTTAAACTTGGTACTAAGGGGCACAAAAAAACGCCGATTGTGGTATCGGCGTTCAGTTAGTGTGGTTTGTTTCGGTATTTTATTTTATGACTGCGTCGGTTTCGATGTCGATGATTTTTAAGGGAAAACCCCTTACAATACGGCGGGTCGTTACGGCATAGGAATAAAGATTCTGTTCGAAAAGCTGGGGCTTTTCTCCCAATGTTAACAACACACGATAAATGTATACAGCGTTATTTTTAAATACTATTAATCCCTGTTCTTCGAGTTTTTGGAAGAAAGTGACCAGTTTCAGGGCATTGGAAACTGGCTTTTTCTTCTGCTTTGTTTTTAATTTCTTGAGTAATGACATAGGCTGGATTATTTAAAAACCTACCGCGCCAAAAACGAACGCGGCAGGCATTACAAAATGAACATTCAAATTTATAAATTATTCATTTATAATTATAAATGAATTTCAATTAAACTGAAACTGTAATTGAATAACCGTTCCAGCCGCCGAATTCCCTATATTCTGGATCGATGGTTATTCCTTTTACGTTGATATTGGGAAAGGGCAGGCAGGCACCGGGGCGTTCACCCTCGGTGAGGTATTGAAAGATCTTGAAGATCGCATCTTCGGTACGTTCGTACTGTTCCAGTTCAGATTCAGGAGTCTGTCCGCTATCGTCCTTTTCCAGTGCATAGATTATAAAAGTATCATGCGTCTTATAATTATCGGTGCCGCCCGAAAAACCCTTCTGTGGCATAACGCAGGCAATCTGTAAGCCCTCACGATCTGCTAGCCTGTTTACGGCATGGCCGTCATGCGCACAGCGGCAATAGTCTTTTGCGGCCGTAATCGCTTTGAGCTTTTTACAAAGATTTTCAAAGTCTCTTATCTTCATTTTTGGGATGCTTTTAGGTTTTCGATCTGTTTTTTGTACATGTAGACCAAGATGGTAAACAGCTTCGTCTGTTCGGTCTGTTCAATATTTCCGAATACGCCGCTTTCAGAGATATCGAATAAAGTACCCTGCCATCCAAGACCCTGTTTTCGCTTTTCAAGCCCGAGCAGTTCCGCTTTTGTGGGCTGCGGAAAGAGGATCGAAAAATTTATTTCAATACCTTGGATATCTAAAGGTGTTGTTTGGATAACCTGTACGCAATAGCTGTACCACAGCAGTATACAGAATTTTTTGATATACGGGACTTTGCCAATCAGCGGAAGGGTTTCCCACAAAGATCCGTGATCAAAAGGCGATCGTTTGCCATTTGTTCCCGGACGGTAAAAGCATGCGACAAACTGGTCGAGACTTT
Source organism: Sphingobacterium sp. Ag1 (assembly GCF_000988325.1). Taxonomy (NCBI): domain Bacteria; kingdom Pseudomonadati; phylum Bacteroidota; class Sphingobacteriia; order Sphingobacteriales; family Sphingobacteriaceae; genus Sphingobacterium; species Sphingobacterium sp. Ag1. The sequence goes on from NZ_LBGU01000041.1 coordinate 277,926, forward strand.
CCATAGCGCCCTCAAAGTCATTTTCCTTGTTGCACTTGTCGTGCTCCTTAAAATAATTATTTGCCCACTGGAATTCAGAAAAAGTGATGTCCTGCAAAAGATCTTCGGGACCATATACAGTTTGTTTCCCGACAGTGATTTCCCTGAAAAAATTCACTGCGGTATCAAACTGGAACTCGTAAATCTTCTGTCCGTTTTCTTTTTTCATCCGGAAGGGCCATTGGCACAACTGTGCAGCCAATATGCACAGCATTTCATCCTGACGGTAGGTAGTACCCAAACGGCGCTTAAACTGATAGCGGACACTAGATTTTAAACCGGTCAGCCTGCAGAATGTACGTCGCGTAAAGTCTTCGATCTTTTGGTCGCCGTTCATGACCAAAAATGCTTCGCTGACGATATCCATCACCTGGTCGGTTGTGCATTCGTTCCAGGTGGAAGGCAGTTCGATCTTTTTGTTTGCTTCGGGGATTTCTAGGGTATGCATAAGTGATTTTTATGATGTGCGTGCATATTTGTTACTTGGGTCGTTCTTTGGTATCAAAGGCGCGACAAAAGTAGATTTGGAGCGGAATTTACGAAGGTCATCAAGCGCCTTATCGGCATCGCGTGATAAATAGAGCATATACCACTCAATGGCCGGCTGCTGGGCAATATTGCTGCTGGTCAGTCCCTGTTCGTAGGTCTTGTACTGCTGGACCACACCTTCCGGCATCACTTTGAGCGTAAACCTTTTGACCGCCAAAGCCATTGAATACAGCGCCAAAGCTTTTTGGATCAATGGAAGCTGCCCATCCATGTCGCTGGACGTCGTGTCTTCCTGAAAGTTTTTGAGGATCATCGTGTAATCATCCCCCAAAACGGCCTTTATCTTTGATTGCTGTACCTCGTTGATCAGTGGTACCAGCGAATAATAGAAGCTGGCGGAATCGTCGATATAGAAATACTTGCTGAAAATGGATGTGTTGTTCAGGAACAGTTCACGCGAGCTGTGCCGTAATTCGGTATCGATCCAGTCAGGATCTTCTGATCTGTCCAGATGCCTGACAAGGCGGTCGAGCGATTCCCGGTATTTACGAAAAGCCGCTTCATCGTCCCGGTCAATCTGCCACTGCCATGCCTGCGCTTCGTTTTCCCTGTCAACTTTCGATTTACGTCCATTTTCATCGTGGCCAAGGTTGTTGCCCTGATAATATTGGTACGCTGCATACACGGCGATGGGCAGCTGTATGTGCTGTAAAAGTTTCTTTTCTTCGTCTGTGGCGTTATCGCCCTTTTCAAGTATGACAACCGCCTTATCGTAGATCGGCTGGCCGATGAGCAATATCACTTTCTCACTTGCCAATAGTACATCGGTTTCCACGCGCTCAAAATTGATATTTGCCGAAAAAGTCCCCGATAATCGGCGTAGTTCAGACGGGGTATTTATTAGTAGTTTCATTGGATTAGATGTTATTGGTTAAACGGTCTTTAGAACTGACATTATCTTCCTTTTCGACAATAGGTCGGTAAAATCCCATCTGAATGCCGTCTTTTTGTGGCCAGTTCGCAGTGATTGCCCGGTTTATCGCTTCAAAGATCACCGATTCTGGGATCGCAGTTTCAGCCGCCCAAAACAATTTCAATGCGTATAACATCTGTGAACCCGATCCCAGTTGCCCCGGAATGATAATATTGGCTAGGGAAGGGTGTAATCCCATCCCGGATGTGGACGCACTGTCTGCCTGTTTACCGACTTCCAGCTGTGCTTCGATAAAATCACCGATCTTTTGGTCAATGGCTTCGATTTTCCACTGGCAGAGGTTACCCTCATCGTCATAAAAATCGACCGTTTCGATAAACTTTCCGGCATTCTCATTGCCTGCGAGAGCTGCTGAAATGTCGCCGAAGAGCTGATCCTTTAGATCTTGTAGCAATTCTTCGATTTCTTCGGCAGTCTTTCCCTGATGCTGTTCTTCCAGTTTCAGGCGCTTTGACTCCCAGTAACCCTGTGGGCTATGGATGTGAAAGGCCGCTGATATCCCATTTTTTCCAAGATATTTAAGGATATCGGGGATTTCCGACGACCGCCATAGCCACTTGAACGTACCGAAAAAGGAGGGAACCGAATAAAAACGATAGGCAAAAGAGTAGGTATTATGGTAAGACATGGACACGCCATAGCGGAACGGTTCGTTCGGGTTGAATACCGGATAAGCTGTAAGGCCAGTCCCTAAGATGTTGTTGAAAAAGTCACCGACATAGATTGTCTTTACATTTTCCAAACGTGCCGCTCCGAACTCGGGCCATCCCAGACGGGCATCGGTGCCGGGAACAACCTGCAAGCTATTGATAAAACCACGCTCACCGATACGGCTTGCTTTGTTCCTGTAAGACTTTACATAGAAACCTTTAAGATGCTTGTATTCAACAAGTGCCATATCTAGGAATCTGCGCCAGTCCCATGTTTTCAACCAATCGTGTATTTCCTTATCGTACAAATATTCACGTGTTATCTGCCCGTTATCATAATTCAGACGATAAAGCCCCGGACCATTGGCATACAAAAGCCCGATCTGTCTTTCCAAGATACCGGGCGCCAGGTTGTTTTCCGCCATGATATCCCTGACGATCTCCGGGAGGTCATTGTTTGCCCCGTGTGGTACGATCTTTACACCATTGTACACCTGGGGGGCCATCTCCCAATTGGAGCTGTCAAACAGCTGTGAAAAATTGCTTGAAAAGGATGACATGGAAACGGTGTAGACCTTTCCGCCAGTTTGGATGGCTGCGGAATCCTTTCCGATCCGCTGAAAAGATGGCCTAATACCTCCTTTTCCTGCCTGCGTTGCTGGCTGCGCAATTGATTTTGGGATATTTGATCGGGTTTTCTTTCGGTTGGTTGTTTTCATAGGTAGTTTAGATTATCGTCAGTTTCTGTCCATTGAATGAGCGCAGGTTACAGTGCCAGAAGCGTCTCGGCTCGTTGGTGTCTAGGTTGATATATTCTTCCTGCATCTCTGCATTTTGGTTGTATTTAAGTACCCCACGGTTTCGGAGCCGTGCACGGGGTACTTCGATCATGCCTTGCGATGTATTCCGGGTTTCGTCAAATGACACAAAGACGAAAGAAAAGGATTTCCCTTCTTTCGTCAGTCTGCGCATTTCTTTTATGGCTTCGTATGTTGTCAATGTGTGCGTTTTAAATGATTGCCCAAATGTCATTTTAATTGGATGGCTATTAAAGGACAGTTTGTTTATGTCCCTGACATCAATGTCGGGGACATAACTACCTTACAGTTGAACTCATAACCGATGATTTAGGCTTGATCCGCACGATATTCCGCCATAACCTTCGCATCATTAGATATTTAAAACTATCAGACGCGTTTGTCGATTCCATCGGCAGGCGTTCCAGCTCCAATTTTTCCGATGACTTATCCTTGGCTGTGATCGATTGCCCTTTGGAATTCTGTACAATCTTTGTTTTTGCCCCTTCGATGGATGCTTTGAGAAATTTACACTGAAAACGGTCGATCATCACCTTTGGCAGTTTTGGATTGGATCCGCTCAAAAGTTCCTGCATGAACACAAATTCCTCAAACTGGCCGATATTACCCTGATTGAGCGACATTAGATTTACCTTCCAGCCTGTTTTCGTCTTGCCGTCAGATTCATACTCTAAAGCCTTTTTCATCGCAGAAGCAAGGTCGACACCAGCTTCCTTGTAATTGTTGGCTGCCCTGTCATAGTAGAGATTGATCGTCTTTTCTTTTTGGGTCTTAAAGTAGGTCAGAAACTCTTTTGCTATCTCCGGGATCCAGTTCGGCGAAAGGGTGTGGATAAATTTCAGGATCCTGTAGTCTTTGCTGTTTGCTTGTGCTACCGACATGGATATCATGTTACCAAAGTCCATGCCCAGGTCGATAGCCTTATTTCGATCAAGATATTTCAGCTCCCGACAGTCCGGCATTTCTGCAATACCAAAGTCATAACGCGGATTCAGCCCGTCATCGTAAAAGTGATCCGCAGAAATATTGGCGTAAAAGCGTTCCCCCGACGAAAGCTGCGGCCTTAATCCCAGCACGGACACTTCGGGATCCCCAAGATCCGTATTGATGGCATCAATGAACCAGTCAGGCGTAAGGATATCAATGTTGACCAGTGACGATGCCGTCCAAAAGAAATTATGCGCGGACTTGTGCTTGCGGACCGTCTTCCACATTTCCAGCCAGCGCAATTCCGTACGCAGCTTTTTGGCGGTTTCTTCCTTGTCGCCTTTCGCCTGATAGTACAAACGTTCCTGCACGCATTCATTGTATACCATAGCGGTCTTTAGAACGCGCAGGATGCCCTCTTTGTCCATTTTCTTGCCTTGCTTCAATATCCAGTCGTATTCGCCTATACGGCCCGTATTTGGCATATCCGTCGTAAAGGTCTGTCCGAGGTAAAAAACAGAATGCGCATACTTGACAGCATAGCCCCGGTTTGCCCGCAGGATGTTTTCGATTTTGGCTTCCGGGAAATATTTCACCTCATCACCGATGACGTGGACATAGGAACGTCCGGCAAGGGATGCAGGTTTGTCAAGGGATCCGAAAGTGATATTCAGACCAGTGAAGAAAATCAGCGTATGTTTGTATGTTGCCAGCTTATTGTAGGGCTTCCAAAAATGTTCCCGGATGGACGGATCCAGCCCCTCAAGTTCGGACTGTTTGAATTTTGGGGGTTCCTTTCCTAGGATATAATGAACGCCTTCTTTGTACCCTTTACGTTCCAGCCCCTCCATAATGGAAGGAAGCACGTTTTTCTGTAGGTTGGAATAGGTGTCTGCAACCCAAGCAATAGGAGCTCCCGGCATATCATAAGCCATTTCAATAAGCCGTTCGGCAATGATATCTGTTGTCTTTGCGGATCCACGCCCCAGCACAGCCGCAAACCGCTTGGGCATGATCATGGTACACATCTGTGAAAGCCAGTTCATAAAAGCGACATTGGCATCCTTATAGGATTCGTTGATCTTCGGACGGTATTTGGTTGATTTTGGCTTACTCATTGTTATTGGCTAGGATTCGGTCAAGTTTGGCTGGGATATTTGGATCATCAATAAGGGCATCCTGCCGTAGATCGGCCTTAATGGCCTCGGGGAGTTCCAGAAGATCGATTTCGGCAGCAAGGACCTGTCGGTTGATTGGCGGTAGCTTGGCTTTGACCGGGTCAAGCGTAAGTACACGCACAGGTTTGAGGTAAAGTTCGTTCGGGATTTTCTCCGGATCTGCTTTGTCAAGTTCACGCAGTTTGGTAACCTGCATGATCATTTCCGAATGGATCTTCAGGTCAACCGGGGTCAGTGCATTTTCACGGACGACAATGGCTGCGGATTCGATCATCGCTGCGTACTTATTACGCAGTGCCTGTTTGGTCACGTTGTTGTCCGAATAAAACAGGTTCAGCGCTTCCGAGTACATTTCCTGCGCCCTCTGGGCTTTTAGCTTGAGCACATCAATGATGTATTTGATCGTTGCGCGCTGGCCGTACTGGGCGTCCATATCCTTGATAAAACGTAGGGCGTCGATATAGATCTGTTCCTCAACGGTCACATCCTTGAGCTCACCGGACTGGACGTAGTCCATCAGGCGTTCGAGCATACCGTCATTATCAAAACCGCCGATGATATCCAGCTTGGATATTTTGAAAGCTTTTGTCCGCTTGACCTCAAAGATCTGTTTCTGTGCAGAAACGGCTTCCTTGCCGCTTCCTTTAGCCAGGTTATATAGGGCGAAACGTTCGTCGATGTCCTGTTTTTCCCGCCCGATCCGCAAATGGGTAGCGACTTTGGAATTTGGGTTGCTGGCTTCCCGGTCAAATACTTCGACCGGAAGATTGAAATATTCTGCGATGCGCCTATTGGAATATTCGAGCGCGGAGAGTACTTCTAGCTTTTCCCATTCCTCGTCGGTTAGGTGTATTAGGTTAAGGTAGATTTCCATAAAACAAAAATGCCCCTGATTTAGGGGCATTTAAAGGACACGGGACTTGTTGTATTGCGCTTAATAGCTGTTGTATTCCCTCATATACCATCCAAGGGCAAAAGCGTCCTGAAAGGATTCCTCATAGCCTAATTTTGGCGTCAGGGTCACGGTGATCCCATCGATATCGACATCATATTTGTGGTATAGTCCCATAATGGCCAAGCATTCTTCCTTTGCCGTTTCGAGCATTGGAATAATATGTTCCGGTAGTGTAATCTTCATGGATCAAAGATCGGATGGATATCGTCTTAAATTTTACGGATTTCCGTAGGGTTATTTCAGCAGGGCGATGATTGCGTTCAATTTCATCCGGTAGCCACGCAATTTTTCCTCCCTGCGGATCAGCAGATCTGGGCGGTCATTCTTTTTGATCTGTTTTTCAAGGTGCCTGATATTGTTTTCGGTCTGTGCTTTCAGGTCTGCCAGCTGTAGGGGGGACAGCTTTTTTAAATCTTCAAGATCCCTGTACTCCACAAAAATCTCATGCTTTCCCAGTACGGTTTTGTTGTTTTTGTAATGGACAAACTCCTTTTTGATCTTATGGTTTACCTTATACCAGTGTACGAGGTTTCGCACGGCGGAAAAAAGCTGATCATCTGTGGTACATTCATCAATAGCGTTGTAGTATTCGATCACTTTATGGTACGCCGTGATCTTGTCAGCCGCAAGTATCTTTAGCTCATTTGGGCAGTCACTGTCCGCAAGAAACGGAAACTGTTCCCGTAGACCGATGGTTTTCTTTTTACTGTTTTCCTGACTGCTGTTTACCTGGTCTTCAAGTTCAAAGTTCTGTTCCTGCAGTTCCTCGTTGATATAGGCCAGTTCCTCGTTTTCGGCCTGTAAACTTGCCAGCTTTTGGGATAGTTCTCTATGATCGCCCGCTACTAAGTTAACTTGTTGCCCCGCTACCTGTTTATCCATAAAAGCGGAGAGCGCAATTTTGAGGATATGCAGATGAGCGGCCGGATCTTTCTCCAATATCCCCAGTACAACTGGATCAGGATTGATATAGGTATTGAACAGCTGGACCCCGACCAGCGGATCGGAGCCAGTGTTCAGCCAGTTGTAAATTAAAAACGATGGTGTCATCGATCAGTATTTTAGCATGGTGTCACGGATCGTGGTCGCAATGGCCAGTGCGAGCGGTTCCTTGTACTGCTGATATTTTTCCATATCCGAATGGTTGGAAATAAAGGCGACCTCCAAAAGGCAGGACGATGCTTTTGTATGCAGAATTCCGAGCCTTCCGCGGTTAGATTCCGTTTCCGACTTGACACCGCGGTTCGTTATACCCACGATGGCTGCGACATCGCCTGCCAGCTGGCCTGCAAAATCCTTTGACTTTTCACGCGCACCGGATGCAACAAGTGCCGTTGTGCCCGATGCCGAAATACGTTCGTCAGAATCAAAATGGATCTCCAACAGGAAGTCATCTGCAGTAGCTACTTTGTTTATCTTAGCGATGACCTGCGACAAGGTATCATCATCGTTGTCATTCCATATTTTCAGGCAGGCTATTTCGCGCAATTTGGATGTGATCAGATCACGTAGTTCTTTGGTCAGTACATTTTCCTGATATCCGTTTCCGATGGCGCCACTATCTCGGTTATGATGCCCGGCAGTAATAAAAATTGTTTTCATTAGATCTCGTATTTTGATTTTTCGGAAAAATCAGCACGTAAAAGCGTACGGACCGATAGCCACCCTTTATCGTTGCAGTTCATGAACAGCCTTTCGCTCCGGACTTTGTCCAGTACATCCTGACCGATATCGGGGCGGTAGATGGATGCGAGGATCTTGTCCTCTGTTCCGCCTGTGATCTTGCTCGGTTCCCCTTCCGGCGTGTGGGTATTGAAATAGAGCGAGGTAAAGAGCAAGCCGACCTCTGTCGCGTTGTAGGTTTCGATAACCTCTAATACTTTTGCGGCATCAAGCAGGACAGGCGTGTGTGTTCCGTAACGTACAGTTGGATGACCGAGCTGATCCAAGATCCATGCGGTATTCAGCTGTGCTTCGTTGAACCGGGTATTTTTTTTCTCTGCGGCATCCTTTAGGTCTCCAAAATATTTTGGGCTTGCGATATCGTCCATTGTCACATCGCGCAAAAGGAAAATATCATCATTTGACAGGATTATGGGGCCTTTGATATTGAGCAGGGCAATAGCGGAAAACAGTTTGTGCGTGCTATCGGCCTGCGGATGTTGTTCGGTCTGTGGAGCCGCGCAGCCATTGCAATGCCTGATCACCTGGTGGCCGTTGTGCTCGATATGGATAACATGATCAGAAAACCAGTCTTCGCTGTCACCAACAATCACGACGTTGATATCGCCAAAATGTTTGGCCCAGCTGCGCAGAGCCAGTTTAAGTTCGGTCGATACTGCCCCGCCTTTATAATAGGGAATGATCAATGTCGGTTTATCCGGATCCAGACGTGTGTCCGTTTGAGGTAGGTTGCCGTTTTTATTAGGCCAGTCCATGATAACAGCATCTGTGGTTAATCCCTTAAGGGTTACAGGCGTGCCGTTTTCCTGATTTTCTTTTTCATCAGGGCCCGGTTTGATTTCTCCTTGTCCTACAGCCTGGCTGCCTGGATCTGTCAGTGATATCGTACCGCCTTCCGATTTAGTGATCAGTCCTTTTTTCACGAGCGAATTGACCAGCGTTGCCACGGATGCTTTTTTCATTTCAGTAGCTACCGTGATGGTATCTACAGTTAAGAATCCGGCTTTGATCGCTTCGTATATTGCTTTTTCTTTTTCGGTCAGATTTTCCATTGTATACATGGTGTTTTAAGGAAAAAGGGGCTCGGGTTGAGCCCCTTTCGGTTTGGGTTAATAATGATTAGTCGGTTCTATAAGCCATCGTCAGACGATCCATCCCCGGCAATAGGAGCCAGCGCCGGAATTGTACCTGTGTAGAATGCTGATTTTTCGGAAGTACGCAATGCTGATTTCCATGTCAGTGTATGCGCTACACCTTCGTTGTTGTCCTGTCCCTCAACGACAAGCTTCATAGGAGCGCAAAGTGATCCGTGTACTTTGACACTGGCAGTCTCGCTACATTCACGTGTGATCAGGACAAAGTCTTCGCCGATATTGGCCTGCTCGAATTCGTTGATCTCGACAGAATCCCCGGGATGTGCGCCAGCAACATTCTGGATCCATCCTTCTTTGTCCGGATCGCCTTCACTGTTGTCATTACGCGAGATTGTCGACGGTGTCAGATAGATACCGATGGCCTGTGCGCCGGGCTTAAGGGTAATGTTCTGGGTGATTTTAACGCCCACACGGGCAGGCATCGAAAGGATATCACGTGTTCTGATTGCGATAATGTTAGGATCCTTGGCTGTGGGAGCCCCGGGCGATCCTGCGCCCTTTGCGATCGATACTGGTTTGTATGCCATCTTGATTAGTTTAAGGTTTTTGTTTCTTGTTGATTTGGGTTAGGTAGATAAGCTAGGCCTGAAAGCCTAGCTATTAGGTTTACAATCCGTCGGATGCTTCGTCATCTTCCGGCTGTGTGCCATCAGGAAACTGTTTGGATGGTTTAAGTCCTACTTGTGGATTGTAATTGGCAGGTACGTATGCAAAAACCAATTCTGCAATCTCAAAGCCGACGCCCAACCAGTACTCGCCGAACAGGCGGACTTCGTAGCCGTTTTTCTGTACGTCGTTGATGACGTTAGGCGCTTCGTTCTTGTGGCGAAGCTTGACCATGTTGCCCGGAGTGGTAGCGAAAATGATCGGCGAATTGCCCATCCCTTTCAGCTCATGCAGGCTCATGTTTACGAAGTCGACCTCTGCCGTCTGGTTAAGACCGCCTACAACTTTGTTATTGGCACCGTAAAGGTTTTCATAGGCGCGCTGGTAGCGCTTTTTGACAAACTTTGACGTGTAGATCTTTGATATAGTAAGATCGTCGTCCACAGCATCGGCAAATGCATTGATGAAGTCAACAACCTGCTTGTCAGTCGCTGTCGTCCAGTCGATGTCCTGACCAAAGAAATTGATGCGTGATGTCCCACTTGCTTTTTCATCCACAAGGATCTGCTCGATACCGTTCATCGAATCTTCGGGGCGCAGTGTAGTCGAATTGGCTACATACTTGCCTTTGAAGATCATGCGATATTCGATGTCTTCCAATAGTTTCGGGAAAACAAGGGAATGCCAGATGTATTTGGTGATCGGCATCTGATCTGGTGCCAAGCCTTCGTCGTATAAATGGAAGATATACGAATCAAGTACATCGGCAGGGATAATGGCAACGTTGATCTTGTGACGGTAATTCTTGATCGTCAGCGGCGTGAACTTGGTTTCCCCGGACGGTGTCCATTTTGCGGAAAACTGTTGTGAAACGCTGTTGATCTGTGACTGGATAGCCTGATATTCTGTGACGGCAGGAACAGTACGGAATTCGGATGCGGAAGAGAATCCTTTGAAGATCTGCGCCGTAATGGCAACGTTTGTTCCGTTTTGGCTTAAGTATGTGCCGAACTCTGTACGTAGATTGTCTACGTCGATTGTTTTTGTCCCTGCGACTACGGTACCCTGACCCAATGCGATAGATGCGAAGACAGCAGCATAGTGCGCAGCCTTACGGGCAACGGTCAGAACCTTTGCGACACCTTCTTTTCCGATCCATCCCTGACCTGAAACCGGAAACGGATCTGTTTCGGATTCAGCCTTTAAAAGTGCGATCTGACCATCTTTAAGATTGTTCTGTGCAATTGCTTCGGCTAATTGTGCGGCAATGGTAGAGGTTGCAGATTCTGTCTGCGCAGCGAAATGCGCCGTAATTGCCTCGTGCAATCCTTCAGCGTGCGTTTCCTCATTGGTCTGCTCATCGTCCGTCTGTTCAGCGATGGCGGTAGAGAATTTACTGGCGAACTTTTCGCCGAATGCTGCCTTTAGGGATTCAGCCTGTTCGGCTGTCAGTTTTTTGTCCGTAAAAGCGGAGATTTTCAAAAATCCCATAACCATGGAGGCATACTGTTTGAATGATAACTTCATAGGGTTGGTTGGTTAAAAATTGTTGATAAAGTCTTGTGCGATTGATTGGTTAGCGGCGTATTTGATGGCCATGGATAGGTTTCCCACTTCATCTGCCAGCCCGATTTCCACGATCGTGGCCCCAGTAAATGTTTTTCCGGAGAGGATCCCGTCAGTAGTAGCGACGAGCTTCCCTGCACGGTTGGCCCTGATCTCTTCCTGAAAAGCCACGGCCAGCGGCGAAAGCATTTCCTTTTTGATCAGCTCGTATTTGCCCTGTTCGGCTTCGGTGAAAACTTTGTTTTTCTGATCGGATTCGTCGGCGTAGATCTCATGGAAGACTACCCCCAATTGCTCGAAATACGGTTTGTAATCTGCAAATGAGATCATGACACCGATGGATCCATAGGTAGAGGTCAGGTTGTTGTTGACAAAAATGTAATTGCAGAGGGATGCGATCCAGTAAGCCGCTGAACAGGTCATGTCGCCGTGGGCAACAACTATTTTGCCCACGGATTTAGCGTATAGGATGGCATCTTTTAGGGGAGGGATCGCGGCTGTGGATCCGCCGCCGCTGTCGATATCCAAAACGATTGCCGACACGTTTTCCATGCCTGCCGCTTCGATAATGATTTCGGCAATGTCCAAGGCGCCATAGGTACGCCATGATCCATATTTGTACATGGTGCCCTTGATGGGGATAACGGCAACCACGGTCTGCTGTGATTCAGATCCGCCAAAGTCTTCGTATTCGTTACCGTCATAATCATAGGACCGGACGTCAATATGAAGGTCGGACTCGTTGGTTGTTTCCTTGTCTTTCCCTTGGATCAGGGAAAGCAATTGCGAGGGAATTCCAGCGGCTAGGTTGGAATGGATTAGGAATTGCCCCCGCAATAATTCTTCTTGATACAGTGCCCGCCAGTTGGCGTGTAGTTTTCTTTGCATAGGTAGAGGTGTGATCTATGCAAAGGTTGCCCTTTGAGGGGGGCTGATAAAGGACGTTTTGGGGACGCCTAATCGTTAAATAAGTCGGTGTTCTTTAATTGTAAAAGGGGTTTGTCGCTGTCATAGTCTACCTGAAAAGCACGTGACTGATCGGTATGGGTATGGCTGAAATAGATTGGTATGTCGGGGTTTCCAAAGACCAGAATTTTGCTGTCGCACAGCTGTATCAGTACAATGACGGGGCCAATGTAGCCGATAGCCTCCCGTAAGGTCGTTGATATCGTGCTGCTGAAAAGCTGCCCGGCTTTGCTTGGTTTAGAAGTCGACTGGAATGATTGCGAACCCGTTGCAAAGCTTATGGGGCGTAGGGATTCGAAAGTCTTGATCTGTACGGTGCCGTCGGGATATTCCAGATAATCAGTTACCAGGTGGGCTGGTATAAATTTCATTCGGTAGATCGGGGTTAGGTTTGGGTTCATCGTAGTTTCTGTTTACTGTTTAAGGTGTGATTGTATTTGTTGATAGAGTCCTGAATGATCCGGTTCTGGTAGACCACCTGATTGATAAATTTCCGCGTCAGGGTTTCCAGCCGTTTCTTTTCCTGTCTGTACTCAAACTTTTTCAGCGTGTCGATATCGCCCAGCTTGTTGATCAGCTTCCGGGTGATGATGAAATTTTGGATTGCCTGCTTCTGCTGTAGACCATGGTTTATTGACCAGTAATAGTAAGACTGGAAATCAATGTTATAAACTTCTTTGATATGGTCTTCGATCTGAACCATATCCTGCGGAGTGAAATAGGCGAACTGGCTCTGTATGCTGGGGAGCTGTGAAGTTTTTGGCAATTTGAAAACAACCGTCTGGTCGCTGTCTTCGTAGGGTGGTTTTGTTTCTGAAAATCTGAGGTGGGAAATAATAAACCGGGCCAGGGGGATTGACCGGAAGAGCTCGAAGCGTCCGTCGACGTTGGCAAAATGGAAGTTGAGGTAATTACGGAAAAGTTCTGATTTAATGTTACACTTTACGTACATATAGTTAATGTGCTGGTTTGTACAAATATAACACAATTTAAGATTGAAAATCTTAAACGCTGTGTGAAATTTTTTAAAATTTTCTTTTGGGTAAATCCTGATCCAGTTTTTATTCCGGTAAAACTTTTGGCTCTCTAAAAAAGTACACCAAACTTTTGTGTTTTTGTAACAGCTGTATAAACTGCCCTCATCGGGCGATAAGAAACGGTAGTGTGAAAAACCAGTTTGTAACCGGGGGTATTTCATTTTGTAACGGCAGGGTATCAGTGGGAAGCTACCTTGATGGCCGGAATGACGGTTACAAAACTTTTGTAACGATGTAACTTTTGTTACATTAAAGTTTTAGTTTACTGTAACCAACTTAACTATTTATAAATTAATATTATTATATTCTATTATTATAAGTTCGTTACAAAGTTACAAGTAAATAGTATACTTTTAGTGCTTCATTTTTTTTAAAGATTTTTGGCTATTTCGCGCATTTAAACGATTTTCCCCCGTCGCCCCCTTACTATCGTGTCTGTTTAAATAGTGTAACTGTTAAGATGAGTTACAATTGAATTTCTCTTTTTATGGGTAAGGGGGGGGCGCAGGGGGGAATGATCAAGCGTAACCGCGAAGCGCGGACACTTGATCGAGGGATTGAAATGTGACTGGGACTTGGAAGGGGCGGGCGGGTTTTAAGGCCGTTACACTGTTACAGGGTTACAGCTGTTAGGAGGGGTTAGAAGGGGAGTTTAGGGCCATGGTTTTCGGGAGCTTCTTTAGCCAGGGGATCTCTCCCTTTTCAATGTTTTCGACAATGATGTCCAGATCTGCTATGGTGATCCACTGGCCTTTAAATTTAAGCCGGGTGTCAATCTTCCAACCGTATGCAGCACTCCAAGTAAGATATCCTAGATCGCTCCTGTTTAACATGAGGTGGTAGGCGTAATCGTGGCCCATATTATCAAGGTTTGAAATCGACAGGATCTGACGCTCTCCGCCGTAGTAACATAGCGCCAGTAAGTTTTTCTCATACGTAAGAATAAGTTTGTCTATGATCGCATCGGACAGGTCAGCTGGGAGATTACCTTCGAGCATGAACCATTCCATATAATCTTGGCGCACAATAAACCGCTGGCCATTCTTTCCAAAAAGTTTGTAATCTTGAACGTTTTTCCCCACGCAATCCAGATCAATCTCGTATGGTATCTGTAGGTCTTTTCCTTTATAAGACAATTCCAATATTTCCATAATGCAAAATTACTAATATATTTAGTTTTTGTAGTGAGCGGAAATACGGTAAATAAAAAATGCAGCCTGTTGGCTGCACTAAGTTTAATCTTTCATAAATGTTATCCAGTGGGTTTTCCCATGTCTGCCCGTTGTGTGGCCGAACAGAGGAGGCGTTTCAGTTAATTTTAATATCTCCCTGACCTTGATCTGGTCTTCATTCCACTTGAATATCAGTATGCCATTGGACTTTAAAACACGGAAACATTCCCTGAATCCTTTCCTGATATCATCTTTCCAATTTTCCGACAATAAGCCGTACTTTTTTGCGAGCCATGAGTCTTTACCGGCTTTGATCAAATGTGGAGGATCAAATACAGCAAGTTTAAAGGTTTCGGATTGATAAGGTATATTTCGAAAGTCGCCTACAACATCTGGATTGATCACCAATTTCCGTTCATCACATAGTATATGATCTTCCTTCCGTATATCCATAAAAGCTGTTTTTGGATTGTCTTTGTCAAACCACATCATCTTTGATCCACAGCAGGCGTCTAATATAATTTTATTCATCTATCCTTGATTTTAATTCGTTAGATACTGGTTTGAGATCACCGACTCGTTTTAAACCAAAAGGCTTTTTGCATACGTTGCAGTCTTCAAATTTTAAATCTATACGTCGTCCGACTTCTTTTTTCTTGACCATTAAGATGCCGTTTTCACAAGCATTGCAGTGGTAGTTCGTTATTTTAATTGCCATTTTGTAATATGCCCAGTTTGACCGCCGGGCTCGGTTTAATTATACTTCCAAATCTTTATCCACTAGATTGACTAAATCCTGATCAGCGTCGGTGAATACATCCAACACATAGAGGGCGCCTTTGATGAAATCGTTAGCTATCATTTTGGCTGCTTCAGGATTGGATTTAAATTGATCCTCTCCAAGTACTGATAAAGCATGCTGATTAGCGGCATCAATTAATTGGTCATTTGTAAATGCCTTTTGCTTTGGGGGTGTTTTTAATGTAGCTTTCATTTTTAACTAAATAGCGATTGTTTATATAAATTGATTATTGAGGGCCACAGCTTTCGCCATATGCACCAGCTGGAAGCACCCATTCTTCATTGGTATTAAATATTATTTGTTGGTCATAAATATTGGATGTGGCAAGTTTGGCCAACTCCTTAGTTATGTTTGGGTATGGATTCCCGCAACTGATCAGCGACCGGAGATCTGTGTTCCTTTTTATTGTAACTCCGAACAGTTCCTCGTAGGACATAATTTCATTGCCTTGATCTGGGCTTACAGAAAAGGCGCTTGCAAACTGATCTGCATTTCCGAATATGCAAAACTTACAGCTACAACGTGACCAGCCCATATAATAGCATGGATGTACACGAACACGGTACTTTTTGATGATATGCCACACTTCAGATTCTTTCCAGTCACGTAATGGACGCCAGCGATCCACATGCCTTTTTAATTTGCCGTTTCTGGAATCCGAACGGTCTACCTCTAAGATTTTGTACCTAGATCTTGCGCTACTTTCTTCGCCTCGTTCACCTGATAGCACGACGGTTTTTAATCCATTAAAGCGTTCTTGATTACGGATAGCAATAGAACAGACATCGATTTTTAAATAAGCCGAACACCAACGTACTTTTAAGTCAACTGCAACCTGAGGGAATTTTAAGCGAGTAGCCAATTTTCCAACGATGCCGCCAACTTTTTTCAGGATATTACCCGGAGCCTCGAACCAAGTTGGGGCCGTTCGTTGATTATCGCGAAGCATTTCACGTTTGAATCCCCCTTCCTTCCAGCTGAAATATATCTGCAGGCCGAAAGCGTCGGCAAATTTTTGGCAATAGTCATGGGTGCATTCCCAGTCCATAAATGCATTGTCGTTTCCATCAATATCGTGATGCCATAGTTCAATTTTGGCAGGGTCAATACCTAGATCTAATAGATAGAGTACTAGGGCGACCGAATCCTTCCCGCCACTAAAAGCAATGATATATTTGTCATAATTGAGATCCATTAGTTAGTTAAGTTGGGATTGTTTAAATAATTTTATTGATTTGATGTTGTACTTTAGGATCCTTGTGGCCCACAACGGTGGGACAGCATTACCGATCATACGGACAGCATCTTTATGCGACAGTTTCAGATCCGGATCCGTGAAATAACCAGGTGCGAACGAAGAGCAACCAGCAAGTTCCTCTGCATCCAAAAAGCGCACTTTGATATCGAAATTGTCCAATATGGTTACAAGTTGGCTTTTGAAATTCGTCATAACGGGGGGCAGAGGTTCGTCGATGGATGAAACATTTCTGTCCGGATGGCCGTTGCTGTTGAAATACTGCGCTATGAACTGTAGTTTCTCAAGGCGTACAAGCGGGTGACGGTCGTTACAGTCAGTCGTGGCCAATGGAATGGTAAGTGGCTGCACCTGTATGGATCCCCCGTGATAGCTAGAAATAAATCCCTCGAAATTGACAAAGTTTTTTGTCTGCCAGGTCAGCTGCGTATTCAATGGCTCTTCAATCTTCGTGTAGATATCACCCCGGCAGTAGTCCATAATGAACCGTAATTTCTCCGTAGTGGTCACCAACTGATGGCAGTTGGCGGTGCGTGCTGTGAAAAGCGGTTCATCTAGCGTCTGGAAGCGCTCGTAATTATCGCCACCATAATATTGTACCAAAAACTGGTGAACTTCGGGATATAGGCGGAGCAGGCCCCCGGCGATACGAGCAAGCGAATTTGGCACTAAAGGTTTCCGGTGCTGTGGGGGTAGTGCTTTATTGAACTGGCGGCCGAAAATACTATGGCCTTCTTTATTAAGGTTAATAAAGTCACGGCATGGAACCCATTTCTTTAATCCATTTTTGCCATCTTTTGAATGTGTACGCTTTGGAAAAGATACTTTGATACCTGGTCGATGGAACATTCCGAAGTAGCGTACACGGCGCTGTGCGATGCCATCGTCGGCGGCATTACGGATGTCCTCGGTATATTCATAACCAAGGGACTGAATTGTTGCAACCCAGCGTTTGAAATATTCGTTCTCGCGCCCTTTGATCCGTTTGCCGTTTTCATCCAGTGGCCCCCATTGCGTTTTGAATTCAGGCACGTTTTCAACGGTAAGAACTAGCGGCATAAGGTGACGTACGTAGCGCACCAGCTCGTCGGCCATCATATAGCTACCGATATCGCGGATCTTTCCGCCATTGGCATTGCTATGGGGCTGGCATTCCACCGACGCATGCAGGATGTCAACTGGCTCCAAAAGGTGCTCGTCCTGCGCAAAGAAATCTGCCCAATATACTTTTGTTCCTTTGTGATGAAAGGCGTTTGTACGGATAGCCACGGCGTCGTGGTTGAGGATCCAGAGTGTTTGGATATCCCGAACAGCTTCGGCCCCGGATGTCCATCCGCCGCCACCTGCAAAAAATTCCCCCATGGTCACCTTTCCCTTTCTCGGTTTTATGCCGTTCGGAAATTCAAGATGAAACTGTTTCTTATTAAAAAACCTGATAGATCTTTTCTTCTGTTTTGTCGCCTGCATGATCTAGCCCTCGAATGGTTTCATTGTTTTGATTTCCATTTGTTTGTGCGCATTGACCTTTACAGGTTCGATATTGGCTTCCTTAAGGTCATTCAAAAGAGCCTTCACCATTTGGATGGCATCGTGATCCGACGTACGTGCCTTATCCAATACTTGCTCAAGGAAGAAAATAAAATGGTGACGGCGTGTGTAAGGGATCGGCTTTTGTGAAAGCAATATTGCCTCTTCGTAGATCCGGTTCTCAGGAAGGTTTAATAATGCTTTTAACGCAAGTAAAACACCATAATGCGTATCCTGAACAATAGCATGGCGTTCCGGTAATATCAATCGGATTTCCAGTCTTGTTGCGATCTCTTTTAACCCGGTTAGATGCTTGTCAATCTGTTTGCCAAGATCCTTTAATCCGATCAATCTTGTACCGCGTAGGGCATAGGCAAATAGTTCGATCTTGGCTTCGTATTCTTCCGAAACAAAATACTTAAGTGCTCCTGCCATTCCAACGATATCGCAGATTGTTGTCTGCAGTTTCCGGATCGCATCGGCTTGGTGTTCCTGTGTGGTTTTTCCTGTAACGTTATGTGTTTTTGTGTTGATTGTGTTCATTTTGTTTTTGTTTCAATTTTTTACTAATGATGTTACTTACGGTTGACTGACTGACATTATAGATCTGTCCCAAATGATAGATGGTATAGGTTCCCGATAACCAGGCTTCAAAAAGTTCATCCCGCTGTTTGTCCGTCAGTCTGTTCATTACTTTGTGTTAGCTGCGCCACATCTAGGGCAATGGAGCCCCTCTAAGCGCATGTCAAATATTTCATGGCATTTAGTGCATTCGTGCCATTTTTCATGATTGAGGATTAAGAATTGATATTTCATTTAAATGATTCTTAAGTTGTCATTGTCCAGCAGTTTTTCGATATATTCGATTTTCCGGATAATCAGATCCCCAGTAGGGATATTGTATTCAGTGTCCATCTGATAAAAACCAATGGCCGTCTGTATGTCACCGTTTCGGTCAGATCCGTGGATCTTGGTGCCGTCGATAAGTTCCATTGTCCATTTGATAGAATCTATAGGACCAAGGAATGTCTCGTAGACCTGAAAGATCCGGCCTAGGTGATCGATAAATCGAACACCTAGACGAATGCGGATCCTGTCATTTGGATTGTACTTCGGTCTCATTTTCGTAGACAACAAAGGATCTGACCCTGATATCAATGTTCCCGATCGTAAGCGGTAGCTTTTCCGAATCGATGATCTTTTGCGCCTCTGCACGTGACTGCTCCAAATTGTACGTCCGGATCTCGGTGCCTCCGTGAAGCGGGCGGGAGTGCTTATGTGGCAGCTTAGCCAATAGGATATTGGTGTACTTCATTGCTAGCAGGATTTTTTAATACCGTAAATATTTCTTGCTTCCTCCAGTGTAATCGTTTCGGCATAATTCCAGTAATGACCATCGTTCACCCTAAATTCTCGGGCTGATCCATTAAAGGAAATATCTGTCAATATCCCTACCGTACAATATTTGTCTTCAATTGGTCTTTCTCGTCCGAAATCTACGGTCATTCCTATATTGACATCGTCGTAAGCCTTAACTAAATCGCCGACTTTTGGCATAAGCACAGCTTCTTTTTGAATTTTCATAGCAATCGCTTTTTCTTCTTCCGATTTCAACCATTCCTTAAGCACGTTTTTAAAGGGCGGGAGAGGAAAATTAAAAAGTGTATTTTTCCAATGGTCTATAAAAGGCTGTGGGAATGATGGCGATTGCTTAGCAAAGAATTCGCTGAATGGAATAATTGGAGAAAAACGGACTCTAATCGGATGATCATTTGCCATTTTCTTTGCAAAATCTGACACAACTGTTTGAGTGCGATCAGATGATTGCCAAAGTTTGTGCAAACGCTCCAAGGTCATACCGTCAATGCCTTTTCCTTCGTCAATAAAAATTTTCCTAATTGATACGCCGTTTGTAGGAAACGGTTTCGGGGTTGAAAAAGGTGGACATTCGAGCGACTCCTTTATCATATCGTGGATATCTTTGGGCAGATCTTTAATTGGATCAGCTGCCTTACCGGATGAAGTTCCGGAAAGCATCTTTTTAAGTTTTTTAGGACTGATCACTTCGTGCGTGCCGCTTGGCTCAACGAAGTCCCAGATCTGTAATCTGCCTACACATCCGATCAGTGCATAGCGGCTGTATGGTACGGCTCCCTCTGAAAGCCTGTGCAATACGATTTTTTTTACTCGTGTAGGGAAAGACATTAAAATAGCTGCAACTTTTTTCGCTTTTTTAGGAGTAGAAACGTCTACGTGGATTTGTGTAATTGATTTCATTTTTGTGTTATTAAAATTTTAAAAATTGATTTGTTCCTGTTTATCTTTTGGTACTGGCGGAAGATCTACATGTCTGTTCATGGCTTCTTTTGCCGCTACTGGATCTACATTGACATTCAGAGGTACATCGTGCTTTGTCTTGATGTACATAAATTCCTTGCTGACCATACGTCCGGTTTCTGTCCAGCTGCCATCACGCTGTATCTGCTTTTCAGGTGTCTTGTGAATGATCCTGTTTCCTTTGGAGTTATGCAGTTCTTTAGGTGATAGCTCGTAATTATTGAGCTTACAGAATGCGCGCAGAGCTTTCGAAAAACGCTGTGTCTTCCATCCTTTGCGATACTTATAATCGAAATCCTTGAAGGCCTCTTCGCGGACGATAAGGCGGTCTACGTTTGTGGATCCCTCGTCAAAGTAAGCCGCTGCCCATTCTTCGAAATCAGGGCCCATTTCCGCTTTTAGATTCCGGATGTTGACGTTCGACATCGGTGGGTCCAGTTTCTCGGCTACGGTCAGGTAAAACCGTACGCAGTACATCATTGTATTGTAGAAAGCATTCCATTCTTCGCGCGTGAAATCGTCGAAAAGGTTCTTGCCAAAATCGTGTGAGGGCTTGCGGATCTCGTTATAGTCATCCCTTTCGCCTTTGTTATGGTAGTAGTCGCTGAATACTGTGTAAAGGATCCTGCGCTCTACGGACGGGTCGATATCGCGCAACGTATAATTGGACGAAATGCAGAATTTGGCAACCTTGGCATAAGGAATTTCATACGGTGCCGTGTTCTTTGGATTGACAGTAAGCGACCCAGTGATCACGTCAAAAAAGAAATGGAAATTCAGATATTCGTGCGCATCATCAATACATACATAGCGGTGGTACTCGGTCAGTCCGTGGTAGATAAACTGATTTTCTGTAATCTTCGGATTACGGCCGCCAATATAGAAGCGCTTGCGCATCACCTTGGATAAAGCAATATTCAGTGCGATGGATTTTCCCGAACCTCCATAAGATCCGCCGTCCTCATTGATCTTGTTGTCCATCCCGAAAATGCACCACGGTTTGTCAGGATCCTTGAACCTATGCATCATGTAGCCGATCGCAAAGATTTTATTGATCAGGTGCAGTTTCTGTTCGGTTATTTCCTCCGGGGTCAGTAATGGGCCAGCGATATTGAACTTGTTTTCCTTTTTGTATTCCTCACGTTCAGCAGGAGAAAGATTCTGCAATCTTGTTTCCAGTTCGGTACGCCAGTGGATCCTTGATGTTTGGATAAGGTAATTGAGGAACAGGTCATCTTTTGTGTTGATCCGGATATCGTATTGTCCCGTGTTATCGTCCATCCAAATCGTGAAAGGTTCTTCCTTATTTAATTTGAAATGGTGCTCGATGACATCTTCCTTCCAGATGAACCGTTTTACAGATCCCGGATTGTACTGTTCGATACCAGCTGCTGTAATGCGCAAAGTGGTATTTGGGAACATGTAAAACTGTTCATGTTTACCTGTGTCATTAAAGTCGACCTCAATAAGGGGTAAGTTTGAAAGACTGTTTTCCGACAGTTGTGTTGTGCGGTACATCGCATTACGCAGATCCGTAGATAGACGGCGTTCCTGCAGGAAATTGTGGACAAAGTTTTTAACCTCATTTGGTTCGATCTTGGTGACAATGTTACCTTCGATCTTAATGAACATATACCCGTTTTTTTCAGCAGGCGAATTGAGACGATAGAAACCGTTCTTACCTAAAAAATTATAGGCATGTACGTTGTTGAAATCAAACGTAAATCCCGTTTGGATCCGGTCTTCGCCTTTGCCGCTGAACTTCGGACGAATGTCCCAAAAACGATAGGGAAGGGCGGTATTTAGAACAGCCTTAAAATCCTGATTTTTGTAATGATTGAAGAAGTCCCGAAGGTCTTTGCAGCTTCCACCACGGCGGTCTTTTTTCTTTGTAAGCTCTTTTGGAAGTTCTGCTGTCAAAAGGTCAAGGTAGTCCATTGCTTTGATATGGGCCTGTGCGATACCTGTGTCATCAATATCCTGTAATTGGATGACTTTGTCAGCGATATAAGACATATTCCAATATTGCTGCTGTGTGAGTGTAGCCGTTTCGGAGTTAGGCCAGGTTACCCAGTAGCCCAATAGTGCTGCTGTGAGCGCATCGCTGCCACCGCTTAAATACAAAAGCTCATCAATCTTTTCGGCTACGACTTTCTTCTTTTTGGACGGCAGCGGATTCCCCTCATGATCGGTTTCCTCATCGTCGGATTTGTTATCTTTTTCCGCTTCCAGTTCACGCCGTCTGAATTCTTGCTGTGCCTGCGACAAACCATGTAGAAAATCTTTCGGACGCTGCCCCGAATATCTGAACCTATTGCCTTTGTTGATGTGTTTTGGCACATAGATCTTAGCAAAAGTTTCTTTGTCATTTAGCTTTTCTATCCAAGCAAACATCGGGTAATCATCCGTAGAGCTGTACACATTGGCTATACGGTTATCTATATAGCTATATGATTCCAGTGCCCAAAAATTGTATTTCTTACATACCTCATGGACCTTTTTTGCAGCTGCCTTACGGGCATTTACCGCGTGATCATCTGCCCCGGTTCTCCACCCGATTGCTGTCAATGCGTAACGCGGAAAAAGGTGTTCAATTTCCTTTTCACTCAAAGTTTCTTTGACCTTGTAGTAATATTGCTTTTCGTCCTGATCGCTAGCTGCTGGTTGCGTTGTTTTGATCGGCTTCGGAGCCTTGGAAGGATCCGCACCTTGGACGTTGTATCTCAAGGCCAGTTCATTGATCGCGGTTACGAAATCAATTCCGTTTTCCGTCCTGTAGAATTCTACCGCATTCTTGCCCTTTGCTTCTTGACCGCCCCCAAAATCCGTTACTATCCAAATGTCATTTTGATTCTTGAACAGATTTGCAGACGCTGTTTTTTCAGTGCGTAGCTTGAATTTTTTATTGCGGTTCCGAGCACTTTCCTCTGCGTCCGGATATAAATCAATGATGATATCCAGTCCGCCGTTGGTAGCGTCGAAAATGTCCTGTATGTCTATGCGATATTCTGACATGATTTAGTCCTCTATTTCGGGTTTACGTGATAAAATGATAAGGGATAGTGCTAGGAAAAAGACCATTCCGAAAACGATCAGGAAAATTATTACGTGCTTTAATGTTGTGATTTGCGAAGCCTGTAATTTTATGATCTCGTCCTGCGTTTTGACAAGTGATGTTAATAATTCAGTTTTCATCGTAGTTAGGATTAAATGTTTGGATATTGGTCTTTAAGACCATTCGCGAAAAACTCTACGTGATCAGGAGGGCTCATTAAGCTGTAATAAATCTCCGTATACACGGTCAGGTCATAGGACTCTGCCGAAGCATAGACCTGAGCTTGGATCATCTCACTGTTTAGTTTTATATTTGCAGCAATTCCCTTCGCATGTTCTTGGATGATAAGTCGCTGGATCCAGTTCGGTAAACTTTTAAATTCAAGTCTGTCATAAGGATGATGACGATAAGCATATCGAAACAGCGGTTCACATTCGTGTTTTGGTATTTTTAATTCAGTCTGAAATCTCTCTATCCTGTATGAATGAGTTTTCACTAGACTGATAAATTTTTCTGTCATGCTTTTAACTCTATTTGTACGGGAACGGGCTATGTTGATCATAGCTTTTGCCATTGTGATCGCTATGAAAAACAAGGCAATGTTTGTGGCTAGGCTCACAATTAATAGTGCTTTTTCCATGACGAAGGGGTTGGATCGATTAATTGAATAATTGATTGCACTGAATCTAAATCAGTGTCGATTACGTGATAGGTGACGATCAACGTTGCCGAAATCTTTAGCTCCATCAATTCGTCCATTGAAATGCCGCATGTGAAGATCTTTTTTGGAGTCACGGTAAACCGTTCTTTACCACGCGGGTTCACACAAAAAACTTCTCCGATATTTCTAACTACATTGGCCAGTTTGAAACCATTAGAAACAGGACCAATAAATAGATAGTCAAATGGAGCCGTGCAAGATCCTCCATAACAGATGTCCCGGTGAATTATATCGGTGTTATCCGATTGAATGTGTAAGAAACTTTTGCGCAATAAAACATGGTTAACGATGGCATCAATCTTATCCGTGTTTGATCCGATAATTACATATCCTTTTTTCATAACTATCGAGTCTCTTGGATGAACTGAATAATTGATTGCACTGAATTTAGATTTGTGTCTATCACACTGTAGCCTTCCAGCCAAGAAGCGTTATGGTCGAAAAGAACGTAGTCAAGCCCTTTAAGCTCGCATGTAAATACGTTCTTTGTGGTGACGTTGTACATCCAAAGACCTTTTAGATTATTCACACGATACTCATTTGGCAAACCGCTTACTAACTGCTTTAATTTTGTAGATGATTTTAAATCGTGGATGAGAAGAAAGTTGAATGCTGGCCTATCGGATTCGACAAAACTTGTCTGTTCCGTGATCATTTCAACGTCTACACTTTCGGGTCCACCAACATGCAGATACCTTTTGTCTTTTAGTAACTGTCTCGCTAGTATGGTTCTATCTGCTTCATTTGAGCCAATAATGATATATCCTTTTTTCATGATGTTATTGATTTGAGTATTTACGGATTAGATCTTCTGTGCTGAAGTGGATGCCTATGCCGAATAGTGCGGCGGCTTTATGCTCTAATTGAGCGCCTGCGGAATACTGCCATCCGTCTAGGAAAATGATATCAGTAGCTTGGCTGGCCAATGTGATCATGCCTGCACGATAGTATTTTGGATCTGATGGGTTCGGGGATTTTATTGATTCGCAAAATTCGTGGGGATTAAGCGTGTGAAATCCTAAGCTTTCCAGCTCGTCTTGCATAGTTTTGAATGCTGACCGATTAAGATCATCATGCCCCGATATAGGGCCAGCTATGTAGACTGTTACCTGTGTTTTGTTCATTTTGTTGTATTTGTTTTTTTAAATATTACAAATGTTGTATTTTTTGACATACGTTTTCCCAGCTCTATTTCTAGCTTGAGGATCCCCGGTATAAAGAACTTTAAATAATTACCGTATTCTAGTGGGGGTTATTTTTATTTTGGTGTATTTATAATACAGATGTGTCACGTCAGTTGTACCACAATCCATACAGTTGTCAGATATACAACAAAGTTGATGTACTTTTTTTGTTGTTTTAAAAGAATTAAGAATTAAAACTTATTTGCTTAACTCTAAATAGAATCTCACGAGCAGTTGTTATAATATTTCTATCATGCTTCGGTTTATGAGTTCTTAACTCTTTGTCTACTAGTTGTCTTGATACTTTTATACCATTCCTTAAGAGTTCATCTCTTACTAACTTTTTAATCGGTGCATCTACGTTTTGGTAGAAAAACAATAGTTCTTCAGGATCAATAGTTATACAACTTTTGTCATTTTGTGGCATGACTTTTGTTGTTTCCGTGCTGTTGTTTTTTTGTCGTGACATTTTGTTGTTACGTTTTGTTAATATTAATTGTTGTTTTTGTTTGTATTTCCTTTTTGTTACAACAAATATATACAACAAATGTAGTATTATGGTAAACCGTAACAACAATTGTTGTAAATTATTTAATAAATGGCTGATATTCAGAAAGAAAAAATTATTGAACGATTTAAATTTTTGCGAAGCAAATTGAAAAAATCACAATTCGAGATGGCGGAAGATACGGGAGTGAGGCAAGCTTCAATATCCGCTTATGAAAAAGGGGTGAGGGATATTACTGCGAAATTTCTATTGAAGTTAGAAGAGGCATATAATGTCAATCGTGAATGGTTAACGCGTGGAGTAGGATCGATGTTTAATCAAAGTGAATCTTATTATGAAGAAACTGTACATCGTCCAAAAACGCAAGAAAATTTCTCGGTTCATGAGGATTTTCTTGTTGACGAACCTGAGGATTCTGAGATGTTCGATATCCTTTTAGATAATATGAAATCTATTTTTGAAAAACAGGCACAGGAAATTAAACTTCTGCGTGCAGAGAATAACAATTTGCAGAAGTTAGTATCAATGTTTAAACGTTAATCAAAATTATTTTATGAAAAAGTTTTTTATAGGGTTACTGTTGTTGGCTGGTGGGACAGCTTTGGGGCAAGCAAGAGGAGGGCTTCCCGATTCTACCTTCATAACCGCGTTAAAAGAAATAGGACCAGTTAGCGAATCTGGTCGTAATCATCAATTAAAAATGCTGGATGAACGATTGTCAGAAATGACGGAAGGGAGCCCATACCGGGCTTCATATATTGCATATCGCCAAGACTTAGCGGCAATGGAATTTGGTAATGCACATACTAAGCATATTGACTCGCTTAGCAAAGTGGATATGAAGGGGTTAAAGCGATCTTGGGATGAGTTCAAAATGCATTATTTAATTGAAGCTAAAAATGCTAAGTTTTCTCCACTATCACCATTTTTGATTGTTGATGGCGTGAATGTGTATTTAAAACTAGCAATAAACTATCGAGGTAGTGACTGGTTATTTATGAATCGAGCATCCATTATGACAGATGAAGACCTATATGATATTATTTTTGACCGTGACGTAAAACAAGACGTCTTTACAGGCTCTACTGTAAAGGAATGGGTTTACCTTGATGCCACTCCTAAAATAATGGCTATGATGCGTAACATTTCCACAACTTCCGGAGATGTAAAAATACGCTTAGAGGGCGAAAAATACATTGATAGAAAGCTAAGCGGTACACAGGTGGATGATATCCGTAGGATCATGTCGGCTTATGACAAATTGAAAAAGGTGGAAAAATAATGTTCTGTGTACACCTTTTGTACACCTTGATAGGTAAGTGTTTGATAATATGTTGTTTAATTATATCGGCTCCGGGTACTAAAAGCCACTTTACAATATGTAAAGTGGCTTTTTTTTATACACCTATGTTTTTCTGACCTGACGATTGCTACAATACCCCGATAACAACTTATCAAGATAGACAATAAAACGGATATATCCTAATACCAGCGTGTACCTAATACCAATTTTCAAGCAGTTTTTAGACAGTGATTAATCACTGTTTGTTCAGTTGTCACTGAGCAAGCACTGGACGAGCACTGAACAAGCACTGAACAAGCAGTGTCTAAAGAGTTAATACGATTGCTCTTTGATCCGAATTTGCTACTGTTAAAAATGAAAAGAGAAAAATTAAAGGAGCAATACTTATATCACAAAAAGGCGGCCGTTGTATGTGGTGTAATAAAAAGGGTAAATCGACTACCGTCAAATTTGGCAATACACAATATCAGCTTTTTTTTATAAACTTTCGTTAATCTGAATAATCTTGTTTAAATTGGAAATACCAAATATAAACTTGGATGAAAACAGTTTTTTTATCGCTGGCACTGTTGTGTTTTTTCATGACGCAGGGACAAGTGGGCTTTGTCTTAAACGAGAAAAAGAATGTTAAATTTCCTTTTCTTTTTGTCCATAACCTAGTCATTATACCTGTGCAGGTAAACGGATATATGATGAACTTCCTGTTGGATACAGGTGTTAAAGAAACCATG
>NZ_LBGU01000037.1:0-191015 GCF_000988325.1 Sphingobacterium sp. Ag1
GATGGATGGATGGATGGATCGTTAACTTGTATTAATAACTGGGGCTGATTGATAAATAGCAATACTGAAATAGAAAATATATGCAAGCATAGTAAATATTTTGTATATTTATTCAGAAGCTATGCATGCTATAGCCGTATAGTCATCAACGATTATGCGTGTTATGTATGACGATTGCCAGTGGTGGAAAAGAATTGAAAGCCGTACTTACATCGTTTAAACAAGCGATCTGATCACCAATAGCAGGGAAAATTGAAAGAATTAAGTTCATAAAATAATAGACCCATGAAGAAAATTATGATGTCATTCATAATGCTGCTGACTACAGTGGCATTATTTGCGCAGACCGATCCCATTATCGGAAAGTGGGAAAACCCAAGCGGCGAAGGTCGTGTTGAAATTTACAAGAAAGGCGATAAGTTTTTTGGAAAACTCTATTGGCTGAAATTTCCAAATAATGAAGCCGGTCAGCCCAAGAAAGATATAAAAAATCCAGATAAAGCATTGCAGAGCAGAAATGTGCAAGGGCTCGAAATCTTGACCAATTTTGATAAAGATGGCAATACCTATGTTGATGGAAAGATCTACGATCCGAAATCGGGTAAAACGTATAGCTGCAAGATGACCTTAAAAGGAGATAAACTTGATATCAGAGGCTATGTCGGTGTGAGCTTGCTTGGACGCACCGAGACATGGAAAAGAATTAATTAAGGCAGGAAATGGCCACAAAATCAATGTAATCCGCTTGCATGGATAGGTCAGATTCCATCCAAAAGGCAATTTATTTCTTGGAAGTAAATTGCCTTTTTGGTTTTGTGCTGGAATTACAGTATTTTCATCCCTACAAATTATAAATACCAGCTCTATGGCCGTAAAAATGTCTTATGTTGAAAATGTCAAGCTTGCACTACAGTCCATTGTAGGGAATAAGCTGCGGACATTTTTAACAGCACTGATCATTGCCATAGGGATGATGGCATTAATAGGAGTATTGACCTCGATCGATGCCATGAAAAACTCACTGACAGATTCCTTTTCATCCATGGGGTCAAATTCCTTCAACATACGCAACCGGGGATTAAATGTCCGGATCGGTAATGAAGGGACTCGCTCAAAAGTCTTTGCTAATATTACCTATGCACAATCTGCAAGATTCAGACAGGATTTTCACTTTAATGCGCTGACATCGATCAGTGCCAATGTAAGCTGGAATACGACCGCAAAATATCAATCCAAAAAAACAAACCCCAATATCGGCCTGATCGGGACAGATGAAAATTATCTGCAGACATCAGGGTATGTTGTTAGCGAAGGCCGTAATTTTTCTACACGGGAGGTTGAAACAGGTAGTGGCGTGATTATCATCGGTAGTGAAGTGAGTAAAATGCTATTCAACGAAATTATTGATCCAATAGGGCAGTTTATTACGGTTAACAATATCCGCTATTTGGTGATAGGAGTCTTAAAAAGTAAAGGTTCTTCTGCCGGGATGGGCGGGGATAGAGCCTGCTTTATTCCCCTGGTCAAGGCCCGGGCAGTGATGCAGGGTACCGAGCCCTCCTATGTGATAACTGTTTCTTCCAATGATCCCATGCGATTGGAAGCCGCAATCGGCGAAGCTACCATCGTCTTTAGAAACATCCGCGGATTGACATCACGGCAGTCCAATGATTTTGAAATCACCAAATCAGATGCGGTTGCCCAGATGCTGATGCAAAATATGGCCATGGTTACTTTGGGAGCCGTGGTGATTGCTTTTATAACCCTTGTGGGTGCTTCAATCGGATTGATGAACATTATGCTAGTCTCGGTTACTGAACGTACCCGGGAGATCGGCATACGCAAGGCGATCGGTGCAACACCGAGTGTTATACGGAAACAATTTTTGATGGAAGCCATCGTGATCTGTATGATCGGTGGTGTGGCCGGAATCTTTATTGGTATCCTGATCGGTAATATCCTGGCGCTACAGCTCGGCACATCCTTTATTATACCTTGGGGAGCGATTATTTTGGGTTTTGCGGTATGTGGACTCGTTGGTATGCTATCGGGCTATTACCCCGCCTCAAAAGCATCTAAACTGGATCCCGTCGACGCGCTTCGTTACGAATAACCCTTCATTTATCTAGCTGCCTGTATGTGCGATAGACTGACCCTGTAACGACCGTTCTTTGGCAGCAAGCGGATTGATGGCAGCAAAGCGGATCGATGACAGCAGGAAATTGAATCAGCTGGAAAAAGGAATTTTATGCAATCGGTTTAATGTTACCAAATCATTGATTTGGGGTGAATTCTCCGTGAATAGCCCTTTTCTCGAAAGGTAAAGCAACTTATTCCAATGAAAAAACTGTAATATTGTATAAAAAAATAAAATCGAATTATGTACAATACATTACAACCAGTTTTAGAAAAGGAATTGGAAGCAATCAAAGAAGCGGGATTGTATAAACAAGAGCGTGTAATCGTTACGCCTCAAGGAGCAGACATCAAAGTGAGTACAGGACAGGAAGTTGTCAATTTTTGTGCTAACAATTATTTGGGTCTGTCTTCGCACCCCAAAGTAATCGAAGCAGCTAAGAAAGCGATTGATACACATGGTTATGGAATGTCATCCGTACGTTTCATCTGTGGAACCCAAGATGTGCATAAAGAATTAGAAGCAAAAATTTCAAAGTTCCTCGGAACAGAAGATACTATTTTATATGCGGCAGCATTCGACGCGAATGGTGGTGTGTTCGAACCCTTATTTGGTGCTGAAGATGCTATAATTTCTGACGAATTGAATCACGCCTCTATCATTGACGGTGTTCGTTTATGTAAAGCACAACGTTTCCGTTATAAAAATGCAGATATGGCTGATTTGGAAGCACAATTGCAGGCTGCATCCGGTGCTAGACATAAAATCATTGTTACAGATGGCGCGTTTTCGATGGATGGATCTGTAGCTCCATTGGATCAGATCTGTGATCTAGCGGATAAATACCAGGCGCTAGTGATGATCGATGAGTCGCACTGTACTGGATTTATCGGTGCAACGGGACGTGGTACACACGAGCTTTTCAATGTTATCGATCGTGTAGACATTATTACGGGCACTTTGGGCAAAGCCTTAGGCGGTGCTTCTGGTGGTTTCACTTCCGGTAAAAAAGAAATCATCGATTTGTTACGTCAGCGTTCACGTCCATACCTATTTTCTAATACCCTGGCACCAGCAATTGCAGGAGCTTCTGTAGCGGTTTTAGATATGCTGAGTGAGACAACTGCATTACGCGATAAATTGGAATCAAATACAACTTATTTCCGTGAAAAAATGACAGCTGCTGGATTTGATATCAAACCAGGTTTCCACCCAATCGTGCCTGTAATGCTTTATGACGCGAAATTAGCGCAAGAATTCGCATCCAAGATGTTGGACGAGGGAATTTATGTGATTGGTTTCTACTATCCTGTTGTACCTCAGGGAAAAGCCCGTATCCGTGTACAGATTTCGGCAGGACACGAAGTTGCTCACCTGGATAAAGCAATCGCCGCCTTTACCAAAGTAGGTAAAGAATTAGGTGTAATTAAATAAAATACACATAGTTATAAATTTTATGGTGCAAAATGTTTATCTTTGCACCCTAAAATTTTATAAAAATATTCTTGCTCAATGCAAAACATTAGAAACATTGCGATCATCGCTCACGTCGACCACGGTAAAACTACGCTTGTAGACAAAATTTTATATTTTACCAATCAATTCAGAGAAAATGAAAATGCTGGTGAATTAATCCTAGACAATAATGATTTAGAGCGTGAGCGCGGGATCACTATTGTATCTAAAAACGTATCAGTAACATATAAAGGTGTTAAAATCAACATCATCGATACCCCAGGTCACGCCGATTTCGGTGGTGAAGTAGAGCGTGTATTGAAGATGGCTGATGGAGTAGTGCTATTGGTCGATGCTTTCGAAGGACCAATGCCTCAAACACGTTTCGTTACAGGTAAAGCTTTGGGATTAGGTATCAAACCTATCGTCGTTGTCAATAAAGTCGATAAAGAAAACTGTCGTCCTGAAGAAGTATACGAACATGTTTTTGACCTATTCTTCAACTTAGGTGCTACTGAAGAGCAATTGGACTTCCCAGTATTGTACGGTTCTTCAAAACAGGGATGGATGTCT
Organism: Sphingobacterium sp. Ag1; assembly: GCF_000988325.1. NCBI lineage: Bacteria > Pseudomonadati > Bacteroidota > Sphingobacteriia > Sphingobacteriales > Sphingobacteriaceae > Sphingobacterium > Sphingobacterium sp. Ag1. The sequence continues at coordinate 4,166 of NZ_LBGU01000037.1, forward strand.
ACAGATTGGAAAAATCGTACTGAAGACTTCACGGACTTGTTGGAAGCCATCATCAAATATATCCCTGCACCAGAAGTATCTGAAGGTACTTTGCAAATGCAGGTAACATCGTTAGATTATTCGACGTTCGTAGGACGTATCGCTATCGGTCGTGTTGCGCGTGGTACGATCAAGGAAAACCAACCGGTTTCTTTGGTGAAACGTGACGGAAAAGTTGTGAAATCACGTGTAAAAGAACTACAGGTATTTGAAGGCCTTGGCCGCATCAAAGTGCCTGAAGTAAATGCAGGTGATATCTGTGCCGTAGTAGGTATCGAAGGTTTCGATATCGGTGATACCATTGCAGATTTTGAAAATCCAGAGCAATTGGAAGTTATCAGCATTGATGAACCAACAATGAACATGTTGTTTACCATCAATAACTCTCCTTTCTTCGGTAAAGAAGGTAAATTGGTAACATCACGTAACATCTACGATCGTTTACAAAAAGAGTTGGAGAAAAACTTAGCACTACGTGTCGTTCCTACAGAATCTCCAGATGCTTGGTTGGTATACGGACGTGGTATCCTTCACTTGTCGGTATTGATCGAAACAATGCGTCGTGAAGGTTATGAGTTGCAAGTAGGCCAGCCACAAGTTATCATCAAAGAAATTGATGGTCAAAAATGTGAGCCAATCGAAGAACTTGTTGTTGACGTTCCTTCTGATGTGTCAGGAAAAGTAATTGAGTTGGTGACCCAACGTAAAGGTGAGTTGTTGATTATGGAAGCTAGAGGAGATATGCAACATCTTGAGTTCTCTATCCCTTCTCGCGGTATCATCGGTTTACGTAACAACGTGTTGACAGCAACAGCTGGTGAAGCTGTTATGGCACACCGTTTGAAAGGTTACGAGCCTTGGAAAGGTACAATTCCTGGTCGTTTGGCTGGTGTATTGATCTCTTTGGATACAGGTTCAACAACAGCATACTCCATCGATAAGTTACAAGACCGTGGTCGTTTCTTCGTAGATCCAGGTGTGGATGTATATGAAGGACAAATTTTAGGTGAACATATCCGTGACAATGATTTAACGATCAACGTTACCAAAGGAAAACAGTTGACAAATATGCGTGCTTCTGGTTCTGACGACAACGTACGTATTGCACCAGCAATCAAATTCTCCTTGGAAGAATGTATGGAGTATATTCAAGCTGATGAGTATATTGAGGTGACACCGCAATCAATGCGTCTACGTAAAATCTATTTGACTGAAAACGAGCGTAAAGTAAACGCGAAGAAATTTCAATAGTCCATAGCGAAAAGCGATAATAAAAAAGCCTTCGAACATTGTTCGAAGGCTTTTTTATTTGCCTGTTATTTGTTTTCTGCGCCAAATAGCGCTTACAATTTTACTTTTTTGTTCTTACCTCTGCTGCACGGTACGTGTCACCGTCCGTTGTGTAGATTTTGAACTGCACATCATAAGCTTCCGGTACATAAACCACAATCGGCATTCTGCCATTGTAACGTACAGTCTCCGGTTGTGCCGAAACAAAAAGGTTTCTTTTTTCTTTGTCTGGACAAGCCATCATGGTGCTGGCAACATTGCCATTTGTTTTGAATACATAATAGTCATAACCCCAGCCTTGAAGATCCTTTTTCTCCAACGTGCCCGATAGGTTAAAGGAGTTACATCCATCTACTTCCATCCATTTACCTACCGAAAATTCTATTTTTTTGTTTTTATCGCTTTCTGAATAGGGAACTTCGATCACCATTTTTTTATATCCTTTTTCGGGGCTCGGAAAAATGCTTAAGTCTATTTTGTCGATAACCATTTGCGCTTTACTAATAGTTGTTGAGGATACTAATGCAATTACTAATAGCATCATTACTTGAAATACATTTTTTTTCATATCACTGTTATTTGATTTTTAAAGGCATATTTGTTATTCATCTGTTTTGTGTTTTTCAGTCAATAATATCAATATGCCTTAATTAATTTGTTGTTTAAACGCTGTGTCTACAAAAAATGCTACATTTTTATAGAAGATTAACACCTATAGGACTATATTGTTTTCGAAAGGATTAATTGTAAATCGAAAAATATCAAAAAATAATTGTTTGGTAAACTAAATGAAATATTATGTTTTGCATTATAAGCAGAGTTTAAAATTAGTGATTTGCCAGGATGAACCCTTTTGGTAAACTTTAGCCAAGTTTAGAACGGCAGCTCTTTTTTTGAAATTCAGGTGATAGAAAACCGAATAGCTTTTTAATTCGCAGGAATATAATCAGCCAAGAATACGTAACTTTGTGTGAGATAAGGATTATTATGAGTAAACAGGTGGAGCACACTCCAAAAGAATATATTCAGATAAAGGGTGCAAGAGTTAATAACTTAAAGAATATTGACGTTGATATCCCAAAAAATAAATTAGTTGTTATCACTGGAATGTCGGGCTCAGGAAAATCATCCTTAGCTTTTGATACGCTCTACGCCGAAGGACAACGACGTTATGTCGAGAGTCTTTCTTCGTACGCACGACAGTTTATGGGACGGATGAATAAACCGGAGGTGGATTACATCAAAGGTATTGCTCCAGCGATTGCCATAGAACAACGCGTCATTACGTCCAACCCTCGCTCGACGGTGGGGACATCCACTGAGATCTACGATTATCTGAAATTGTTGTATGCCCGGATCGGCAAGACAATTTCTCCTATATCGGGCCGCGAGGTGACCAAAGATAGTGTGAGTTCAGTGGTGGATTTTGCGTTGAATTTAGCGGAGGGGACAACCGTGACACTTCTTGCACCGCTTATGCCTTCACACGGACGTAAGCTCAAGGAAGAACTGTCGCTCCTGTTGCAGAAAGGTTTTGTGCGTGTCTTCTATGGTGATAGTATGCAGAAAATCGAAACTATTATCGATGATAAGTCCATCGCCAACAAAGACCTCCAGGATGGTGAAGTACTTATTGTCGTCGACCGGGTTCGCATTGAACAGGACGATGATACCGTCAATCGACTTTCTGACTCGGTCCAAACAGGTTTTTTCGAGGGTAAAGGCGAGCTCTATATGGAGGAAAATGGTCAGCGACATCATTTCTCCCATAAATTTGAACTTGATGGAATAACCTTTGAAGAACCTACACCAAATTTCTTCAGTTTCAATAATCCTTATGGTGCCTGTCGCCGATGTGAAGGTTACGGGAAGATCATTGGTATTGATCCCGATCTTGTTATTCCAGACAAGAGCCGATCGGTTTACGATGGCGCGATTGCACCTTGGCGAGGAGAGAAAATGGGCGAGTGGCTACAGAGACTTGTCAAAAGTTCACTGAAATTTGATTTTCCGATACATCGTGCATACATGGACCTGACTGCGGCGCAGAAAGAGCTACTGTGGACGGGAAATCAATATTTTGAAGGCCTTACCCAGTTCTTCGAAGAACTTGAAGCCCAAACCTATAAAATTCAATACCGTGTGATGTTATCGCGCTACCGTGGGAAGACCGATTGCCCGGATTGCCGCGGTACCCGATTGCGAAAAGATGCTACCTACGTGAAAGTAGGGGGCAAGTCTATCACCGATATCGTATTGATGCCGCTTGAAGAAGCCTTGGATTTTTTTAAAACTTTACCGCTGGTCGGCAATGAGCTGGTCATTGCCAAAAGACTTCTTGCTGAAATTAATAACAGGTTGCAATTTTTGTGCGATGTTGGATTAAGTTATCTGACGTTGAACCGGCTGTCGAATACCCTTTCAGGGGGTGAGTCGCAGCGGATCAACCTGGCCACTTCATTAGGGAGTTCGCTCGTAGGTTCTATCTATGTGTTGGACGAACCCAGTATTGGGCTCCATCCACGTGATACACAGCGCCTGATTTCTGTACTGAAATCCCTCCGCGATGTTGGCAATACGGTTGTAGTGGTCGAGCATGAGCAGGAAATGATGGAAGCTGCCGATTACCTGATCGATATCGGACCAGAAGCGGGAATTAATGGCGGCGAGATGGTCTTTGCGGGTACATATCAACAGATTCTGAAAGATACAAAAAGTCTTACGGGTCAATACCTCAGTGGTAAAAGCCAGATTGAGGTACCCCAAAAACGTCGTCCATGGTCCAATAGTGTAACCATTAAAGGGGCACATGAGAATAACCTCAAAGGGATTGATGTACAATTTCCATTGAATACCTTTACTGTGGTAACGGGTGTTTCGGGATCAGGTAAGACCTCGTTGGTCAAACGTATCCTTTACCCGGCACTGCAGAAGTCGATCGGCAATTACTCTGGCGAGCAGACGGGCGTCTATGATGCGATTGAGGGAGATATTACCCAGGTTGAACAAGTTGAAATGGTCGATCAAAATCCAATCGGTCGTTCTTCGCGATCCAACCCTGTTACTTACGTGAAAGCCTGGGATGAAATCAGGGCCTTGTATGCCAATCAGGCGCCAGCCAAAGCTGCTGGATTGAAACCTGCTGCATTTTCATTTAATGTTGAAGGTGGACGTTGTGATGTTTGTCAGGGCGAAGGTGAAGTTAAAATTGAAATGCAATTTATGGCCGATATCGTTCTGCCATGTGAGGCCTGTGGAGGGAAACGATTTAAACAATTTGTGCTTGATATACATTACAAGAACAAGTCGGTCGCAGATGTTCTCGAGCTGAGTGTTGATGAAGCGATTGTATTCTTTGAAGACCAGCCTAAAATATTGGCTAAATTGCAGCCTTTACAGGATGTTGGATTAGGCTACGTTAAGCTCGGGCAATCGTCAAGTACATTGTCTGGCGGTGAAGCACAGCGGATTAAACTGGCCTCTTTCCTCATTAAGGGTAATAACAGCAAGAAGACACTTTTTATCTTTGATGAGCCAACAACAGGCTTACATTTTCAGGATATTAAAAAGTTATTGAAATCATTTGATGCACTGATTGCCCTAGGCAACAGTATATTGGTGATCGAGCACAATATGGATATGATCAAATCGGCAGATTGGGTGATCGATATTGGTCCTGAGGGTGGAAATAAAGGCGGAAAGCTAGTCTTTGCGGGTCTTCCGGAAGAACTTATCCATTGTAAAGATTCTTATACAGGTCAATTTTTAAAAGCACATTTAAAAGATTAAACCCTACTTTAGCGAAGTGAAGTAATCGATATCAGGAGACTTGGGCTACCAATAAGTTACGATTTATTGTTCCTTTTGTTAAGGCCTGATGGAATACTTTACACGAAATAAAAAACTAATATTTTAATACTTAATACGATTATGATTAAAAGATTTTTTTTAAGTGTCGTCCTTGGAATAGCAGCACTTTCGTCCATGGCGCAGCAACCGGAAAGACCAAAATTGGTTGTCGGCCTGATGGTGGATCAAATGCGTTGGGATTATTTATATCGTTTTGCGGATCGATATGGAAATGATGGTTTCAAACGACTTTTGAAAGAAGGATTTTCCTGTGAAAATACATTGATTAATTATATTCCGACATACACAGCCATTGGGCACAGTTCGGTATATACAGGCTCAGTTCCCTCCATACATGGTATTGCGGGCAATGACTGGATCGAAGAACAGACGGGAAAGAATATGTACTGTACGCAGGACGATAATGTTGTCGGTGTAGGGACTACCGCCAAGGAAGGGCAGCAGTCCCCACGTAATTTGCTTGCGTCGACTGTAACGGATCAATTGAAACTCGCTTCTAACTTTAAATCGAAAGTGATCGGTATCGCGATTAAAGACCGTGGTGGTATTCTGCCTGCGGGGCATTTTGCTGATGCAGCGTATTGGTTCGAAGCAAAATCAGGTGATTGGATCACCTCTAATTTCTACATGGATAAACTGCCAAAATGGGTGGTAGACTTCAACAAGAGAAAATTGGCCGAAAAATACCTGAAAGGCGACTGGAAGCCCATGTATGATATCAGCACCTATGCTGCCAACAGTATTGCAGATGATAATATCTACGAAGGTAAATACCCTGGCGAAGAAAAACCGACTTTGCCGCGCGCGACTTCTAAGCTGATGAAAGACGAAGGCTATGAGCTCATCAAAACCACACCAATGGGAAATCAGTTTACCTTGGATCTGGCAATGGAAGCAATCAAAAATGAACAGATGGGAAATAACCCAACTAAAAATACCGACTTCCTTTGTGTGAGCCTTTCAGCAACAGATTACGTCGGACACCGCTATTCATTGACAGCAGTGGAGATTGAAGATATCTACCTGCAGCTTGATAAACAACTTGCCGATTTCTTCAACTATTTGGACAAGACCGTGGGTAAAGGAAACTATACCTTCTTCCTGACTGCAGATCATGGGGCTTCTTATAACTCTCGGTTCTTTATGGACATGAAAGGAAATGGCGGTTATTTCTATTCCCGTCAGATTATCACAGGACTTAACAAAACCCTTAAAGAGAAATTTGGACAAGAGAAGCTGGTGACAAGCTTGATGAACTATCAGGTGCATCTCGCTAATCAAAAGATTGATTCGTTGAATTTGGATCGTGAAAAAATAAAAGAAACCATCATTCGTGAACTTCGCCATACAGAAGGTGTCGCTTATGTGGCTGATATGGAAAAAGGAGAAAGTCTGATGATTCCGGCGCCTATTCGCGAGAAAATGATCAATGGTTACAACTTTAAACGTAGTGGTGCAATTCAGATTGTTTGTGAACCGCAATGGTATGACGGTACGCCGCGCTCGACTGGTACAACACATGGTACCTGGTCTGGCTATGATTCCCATATTCCGTTGGTATTTATGGGCTGGGGAATTAAACCAGGTGTATCTAATACAGAGGTGCATATTGTGGATATTGCACCGACAATCTCTTCGCTATTGCACATTACTGAGCCCAATGGTAGCATCGGCAAACCGATCACGGCGGTGCTGGGTCAATAAGGAGACTGTTGGTACCTGCTAAATCTGGCAGGTTTTATTCTATTGAATAAAAAACGTAAATTTGCAATTCAACAGGGGGTAAACAAACTATGCTTTCCAAAAAAACAAAATATGCAATAAAAGCACTGATGGTGCTTGGTCGTAATTACGGTAATGAGCCGATGCAAATCGTGAAGATTGCGCAGGAAGAGAATATTCCAAAAAAATTCTTGGAACAAATTCTGCTTGAAATGCGAAATGCCGGAATTCTCTACAGCAAAAAAGGTGCTGGCGGTGGTTATAGCCTTAATAAAGCTCCCGAAGATGTTTTTTTATCGCAGGTAATGCGCCTGATCGATGGACCCATAGCCTTGCTCCCCTGCGTGAGCTTAAACTTCTACCGCTCGTGCGAAGAGTGTACCCAAGAGCATGCCTGTGGCATACGCGATACGTTTGTAGAAGTGAGAAATGCCATGTTGCAGATTTTAAACGATACAAGTATTGCCCATTTAATCAATAAGGAAAAAGAATTGAACCTGAATGTAGATTAAAGGAAATAAAATATATTTTTCTATTTATACTGGAGGCGTAACAAATAAGTTACGCCTCTTTTTTTATGTGCTGAAATAACTGGTATATAGTCGATTGTGGCGTTTTATTGGAAAGATTTAAATTTATTTTATTAATTATACAATTATTTAACATTATTTTACGAATTTTCCGTAGCAACATATCTATATTTACCCCGACAATATATAAACGAAATTTTATGAAACTAACCTATTCCCTAGTTTTGTTTCTTTTATTTTCTGTTCTGGGTTCCAAGTCCTATGCACAACATAAACTTGTGGGATCGGTGGCAGATATCAAAGATCTTGCAAAACTACATCAAGCTTCAATCGCGCTGCTCAATCCCAAAGATTCGATTTTGGTTAAATTTGGCCGGACGAAGGAAAATGGAACATTCCAAATTGCTAATCTAGACACAGGTACCTATAAAATGGTGGTTTCCTATCCACAGTATGCTGACTTGGTAAAGGATATCCATGTGGCTGCCCAAGACTTAGATGTCGGTATTGTAAAGCTATCCAAGGCAGCTCTACTGCTGGAAGAGGTTCAGGTAAATGGTAAAATTCCGGTGGTGATCAAAGGCGATACAATAGAATATGATGCAGGTAGTTTTAAAGTAGAGAAGGATGCTAAAGTGGAAGACCTGCTGAAGGTATTACCGGGTATTACAATGGATGGGTCAGGCAAGATCATCGCGCAGGGGAAGGAAGTGAAAAAGGTGTTGCTTGACGGTGAAGAGTTTTTTGGCGATGACCCAACGCTGATTACCAAAAACATCCGGTCAGATATGGTCAGCAAAGTACAGGTTTATGAAAAGAAATCGGATCTTGCCGTCCGTACCGGCGTGGATGACGGAGAACGTACACAGACAATTGATATCAAGCTCAAAGAAGATAAGAAAAAGGGAATGTTCGGTCAGGCTGTTGCGGGAGCTGGTACAGACAACTATTATGGCGGAAAAGTCATGCTCAATAAGTTTAAGGGCTCGCAGAAAATTGCTGCTTATGGTATTTTGGCCAATGATGGAATGGTCGGATTGGGGTTTGAAGATAGCCAAAAATATGGTGTGGGCGGAAGTAGCAATGTGCAGATGATGGACGGCGGAGGCATTATGATTTCCTCTGGCGGTGATGGTTCTGATGGGGGATGGGACGGTAAATATTATGGTGGCGGCGTTCCTAAGGCTGTCAACATGGGAGCAAGCTATTCAGATAAGTCCAAAGATGATAAGCATAAGATAAATGTCAACTTCAAGCGGAATCAGATCAATGTCAACAATACAAGTACATACAACGCACAGAATAACCTTCCTGAACGCGCACAGGTAGATAATAATGTGACTAAATCCGAGAACGAAAACAAATCCAATGTTGCAAATTTAAGATATGATCTGAAGTTAGATTCACTTTCCGATTTGACCGTTAATATGGGCTTCACCAAGTCAAGTCGTGATAACTCCTCCAATTCTGATGCTGATCAACGCACGTTGGACGGAACCCTGATCACAAAGACGACCTCGAAAACCGATTTGAATGGCGATCAGGATCGATTTAACGTCAATGCGATGTTAACACGTCGTTTCAAAAAGGAACGTCGCTCTGTTACATTTAATGTAAATGCAAATACCGATCAAAATAGGTCCAAAACCCAATATTTTTCCGAGAACTTCTTCCAAAGTTCGGGTAATACGACCTTGATCGATCAATATAAAAATGATAAGCTGGCAAACAATGCGTACGGGGCTTCAGTAACTTATTCTGAGCCTTTGTCGAAACGACTGACTGCCGCTGTTGGGTATTCATTCAATAGCAATAAATCGGAAACACTCAATCAATCATTCGATAAAGATCCTGTTACAGGTAAATACACTGTCCTGGATCAAAATCTATTAAATGATTTCGATTTCTCCAGTTTGAAAAATGGTGTCAACGCCTCCTTGAATTATAAGTCTAGCACTCTAACGGTCAATTTAAGCAATAGAGTGGATTTTGAGGATGTAAAGAGAACCTATAACAACCTCAATACAACATTACAACGCAATCAGACGTCGATTAACCCAAATTTCTCGGTGAATTACAAACTTTCGAAGAGCAAAAATTTAGGATTTCGTTATAGCGGCCGCACTAGCCAGCCTTCGTTGACGCAAATAGAGCCATTGAAACAAAATTCCCAGCCACTTGTAGAATATTTGGACAATCCAAACTTAAAGGCCGGTTTTAACAATTCTTATTCGATTAATTACAATAGTTATAAGCAGTTGAAAGATCAGGGATTCTATTTTTATGCGAGTGCAGATCAGGGTAAAAAGAATATTAATACCAATGTACGCTATAACCTGGACGAGGGTACGCAACAAATTTCCTACGTCAATATTGATAAGGATAATTGGCGTATTTATGGTAGTGGATCTTACGGTTTTGTGCTACAAAAGAAATGGGGACTGAAGATGAATATTGGTATCAACGGTCAATATAATAGTCAATTCAGTTATTTATCATCGTATAACGAAGAACCAAAGCTCAATAGAAATCAGACGAAGAGTATAACACCTGAAATAGGTTTTAATAGATATAAGGCAAATAAGATGGACTTTTATATTTCGTTGATGCCTGGGGTCGAGCAAATGAGTTCTTTTTTACAGCCCGAGTTGAATCGAACGACCTTTAAGTTTGCGTCTTATTCGCAGTTTACGTATTATCTGCCAAAAGACTTTAAAATTTCCCTGTCGACAAACCAGAATTATCAGGCCGCGACGAAAACGCTTGAATCCATTAATATCATTAATATGAATGGGTATGTCTCTAAGAAATTATTGAAAGATAAGTCCCTGGAAGTTCAGGTATTTGTCAACGATATTTTGAACAAAAATAATGGAGTGTATCGTTATCAGAATGGAACTTCATTTATCCAGACCAGCGACAACGTATTGCGTCGGTATGGAATGCTAAAAGTAATCTACAATTTTACAACAATGAAAGGAGATGCCAAATGAGTAAGTATATCAAGCTGATGGTTTGGGTATTATTGCTGTGCGTGGGTACAGCCCATGCACAACATGCTTATTTTCCGAGCAGCGGAACGGTGACTTATGAACGGAAGTTTCATGTGCAGAACTTCTTAAAACGTAATTATCTCAGCAAGCCAGATTTAGATACTTGGGATAAGCTGATGGTCGACAATGCCGTGAAAAATGGGCCTACCGAGGTGGTGACCCATCATATTTTGAAATTTTACGATAATGAAACCTTATTTGAAACCGTTCAGGAGGATTATCCGGCGACCTATCGTAATGTGACCAGGTATAATTCTATTCTACCCGATTCAAAAACATACATTAATTTCCAAAATCAGGAGTTTTTAAAGCTGCTCCCTTTTGGAGATGACCAGTTGTTGCTCAAAGATTCTTTGCCTGTGGTTAAATGGAAATATACGGATGAATACCGAAATATTGCGGGATATGATTGTCGGAGAGCCAATGGAATTATTCAAGATTCGGTCTATGTAGTAGCCTTTTTCGCGGGACAAATTCCTGTCTCGGGTGGTCCAGAGCTTATCCATGGGCTCCCCGGGCTGGTGATGGGGGTATCCATCCCGAGCATGAATGTCAATATGTTTGCTACAAAGGTAGAGATCACCAATACGCCAGTTTCAAATGTACTCACTAAAAAGAAAAAAGTTGTGGCAGAATCCAGAACGGAGATCATAAAGAAGCTGAAAGACACCGTTTATGATTATCTGGATGAGAAGGATTTTAAGAAGCGATTGCAGAGTATACTCTTTTAGGGGGTAATCTTGTCCCGTCGAGATTATAAAAAAGCCTGTTCATACGAACAGGCTTTTTGTATAAAAGGAATGCCGGTTTTATATTAACGTACCGTACTTCCTACTTTAATGGTTGTATCTGGTTTGACAAAATCCAATCGTCCATCAGCGTCTTCTGCCATCAGGATCATTCCCTGCGACATAATTCCTTTGATTTCACGAGGTTCAAGGTTGACCAAGATAGATACCTGACGGCCTACGATTTCCTCAGGACTGAAGAACTCTGCGATACCCGAAACGACAGTGCGTGTATCTAAGCCGGTGTCTATCGTCAATTTTAACAATTTCTTGGTTTTGGCAACTTTTTCAGCGGCTGCAATGGTTCCGACACGGATATCCATTTTAACAAAATCATCGAAGCTGATGTTTTCTTTCGCAGGAGCAACCTTGGCATTATCGGCAAGGTTTTTCGCTTTTGCTTCGGCAAGTTTGTTGAGCTGGAAGTCGACTTGCTCATCGGTTATTTTGTCAAATAACAATTGCACTTCACCCAATTGGTGTCCAGTTTGGATCAATGTATCCGAACCTGCGTCATTCCAGTTTCCCTGAGGGAAATTGAGCATTTCAAATAGTTTGATTGCTGTTTTTGGTAAAAATGGTTGTGCAAGAACTGCAAGATTCGCAACGATTTGAGCGGCTACATGTAAGATTGTTTTGACACGTTCCTCATCTGTCTTGATGATCTTCCATGGTTCTTCATCGGCAAGATACTTGTTGCCCAGACGAGCTACATTCATAAATTCTGCCAATGCCTCACGGAAGCGGAACTGCTCCAAAGACGATTTAATAGAAGCAGGGTATGCTTTTAGTTCATCCAGTACCGCTTGATCTACAGCTGTCAGTGGAGAGCCATTCAATACTTTGCCATCAAAATATTTGTGGGAAAGGACCAATACACGGTTGACAAAGTTTCCAAAGATCGCCACAAGTTCATTGTTGATCCGAGCTTGGAAATCTTTCCAGGTAAACTCCGCATCTGAAGTTTCCGGTAAGATGGATGTCAATACATAACGCAATTCATCCTGTTTATCCGGGAATTCCTGTAGGTATTCATGTAACCAAACGGCATGGTTTCGAGAAGTGGACAGCTTATCGCCTTCCAGGTTCAGGAATTCGTTGGCCGGAATATTTTCTGGTAAAATATAGTCGCCGTGTGCATGAAGAATCGCCGGGAAAATAATGCAGTGGAAAACAATATTATCTTTTCCAATAAAATGGATCAGCGTAGAATCGTCTGCTGGGTTTTCATGGGTTTTCCAATAGTCTTCCCAGTTTTTACCATGATCCAAAGCCCATTGTTTTGTTGCTGAGATATAACCGATAGGCGCATCTAACCAAACATAGAGTTTTTTACCCTCTGCTTCAGCCAAAGGCACATCAACGCCCCAGTCCAGATCTCTTGTCATTGAACGCGGCTGTAAACCGGATTTAAGCCACGATTGACACTGGCCAAAAACGTTGGACTTCAGGATATTTTTCTTTCCTTCGATCAGCCATTTTTCAAGCCAAGGCTGGTATTTGTCCAATGGAAGATACCAATGTTTTGTTTCTTTCAAAACCGGTGTCTTTCCGCTCAATGTTGAAATCGGGTTGATCAGATCTGTTGGGCTAAGTGATGTTCCACATTTCTCACATTGGTCACCATAGGCACCTTCGGATTTACAATTTGGACAAGTTCCCGTAATATAGCGGTCGGCCAAAAACTGATGGTATTCCTCATCGTAGTACTGCTCCGAAAATTTCTCGACAAATTCACCTTTGTTGTAAAGATTCAAGAAGAAATCCTGCGATAACTGGTGATGTATGGGCTCCGATGTACGGTGATAGATATCGAAAGAAATACCAAACTCCTCAAAGCTTTCTTTGATTTGTTTGTTGTATTTGTCAATGATTTGCTGTGGGGTGATGCCCTCTTTTTTTGCACGGATGGTAATCGCCGCACCATGCTCATCTGAACCACATACATAGACTACATCTTTTTGATTTAGACGCAGATAACGGACAAAGATATCCCCTGGGATATAAGCTCCGGCAAGGTGTCCAATATGTAAAGGACCATTGGCATAAGGTAATGCCGATGTGATGGTATAACGTTTTTTATCTAGAATACTCAATGCTTGAAAGTATATTAAAGTGTGTACTTGTTTCCTTTGGCAAACTTAGATAAATTGCTGTTTATATGCAATATAAATGCATGTCATATCGAACAATTTATTCTTGAATTCTTGTTTTGGCTGATTTCTATGATTACGGCAACTTGATTAAAATACGCTGCTATTTAACGTCTTGTTATCGTAGAAATATTATTCAACATAGCGGTAGAAAACTTAGATAAATTTACGTTTATTTGTACATATAAGCACCATATATCAAGTATATTTCTAATCGGACTTTGCAATATAGAGGTCCTTTTTTTTGAAAGTGTTTGATGTTATTGGCCAGAAAGATTCTTCAGTTCGCTTGTATAGCTGTTGATGTCTTCGAAGTCATGAAGTTTTTGTTTGATCATTAGCGATAAAAAAATATGTCCAAAATTCCTGATTTTCTGAAAGAAGGCGATAAAGTCGCTATTGTTTGTCCTGCGAGTTTTATACGTGGATCCATTGATGTTGGCATAAAAACATTAGAGAGTTGGGGACTGGAGGTTGTCATTGGTAAGACTGTTGGAGCATCGTTTCATCAGTTTGCCGGAGATGACAATTTACGCACCGCCGATCTGCAGTGGGCGCTGGATGACCCGTCGATTAAAGCTGTTTTTGCGGCGCGCGGAGGTTACGGCTGTGTTCGTATTGTCGACGAAATCGATTTTTCAAACTTTGAAAAAAATCCCAAGTGGTTGGTGGGTTTTAGCGATATAACCGTATTGCATAGTCATATCCAACGCAATTATAAAATTGCAACAATACATGGACAGATGCCCAAGTCTTTTGAAACGGGGACAACAGCCTCTTTGGAAACCTTGAAAAATGCATTGTTTGGCCATAATATGGACTTTGCCTACGAACAGACATTGTTCCCCAATCGTGCGGGTACAGGCGAAGGCAAATTGATCGGCGGAAATTTAGCCATCTTGCTTTCGGTACTTGCTTCCGATTCGGATGTCAATTACAAGAATAAAATTTTATTTATAGAGGACGTAGGGGAAGCCTATTACTCCATCGACAGAATGCTATGGGCATTGAAGCGTGCTGGGAAACTCAAAAAATTGAATGGTCTCCTAGTAGGGGGCTTTTCCGCCATGAAAGACAATGATCCAGCTTTTGGGCAAAGTATAGCGGAAATTGTATGGGATAAAGTGAAAGAATATGATTTTCCGGTAGCATTTGGTTACCCCGCAGGGCATATTGATGACAATCACGCCCTCATGTTTGGGCGAAAAGTAACATTGGAGACGACAGAAAATTCTGTTCAGTTAACCTATTTGTAGGGATAACCGAACAGCATCTGGCTGCATCATTTATCTGCAGATTATCCCGAATGTACAGGGATGACCATCATGGCAGCCTGACTCTTCCAGGCCATTTTTTGCGCAATACTCGTATTGAAAATTCGGCTTAATAGACCCTTGTCCCGATGGAAAGTGACCATCATGTCGATATGGTTTTCGTTGATGTATTGGTTGATCCCTGAAGCAATGTCCGCATGGAGGATATAGCTATAGATGGGATGATAAGGAGCCAATAAGTCCTGCATGATCGTTATTTCGGCATTTACCGCTTTATTTGCAGGATCTTCTTTGGTCACATGGACGACATAGACCTCACTTTTACGTAATACTTCCGACGCATTCACCAGGAGACGGTTTAATTTTAGTTTGACTTCTTTGAGATTGGTGGCGATCAACATCTTTTTGGGTACCCTAAACTCTGCCCGTGCGGGGACCACCAGTAATGGCGTGTGACAATTTTCGATCAGCTTGAGGGTATTACTTCCAAGAAGCAGTTTCTTTAAGCCACTTTTACCTGCAGTTCCGACGATGACAAGGTCAATGTCCTCCTCAGCACAGGTCCGGTTTACACCATAGCTAAGTTCATATTCTTCAAGAACTGACTTCCAGGCAATACCCTCAGGGAAAAGCAACATCAGTTCCTGCTGCCAGGTATTGAGATCCTTTTGTTTTTCTTCCAGGATTTCTGAATTGCTTATGACAACAGGTTCGGTACCTACGGTGGGGATTAGTTCGTATGTATGGTATAGGACAACCTTTTCAATACCCCAGAGTGGAGCTAATTGTGCGGCATAGCGGGCAGCAGCATAGGCATTGTCCGAAAAGTCTGTTAACAAGAGTAGGTTTTTCATCCTTATTAGTTATTTGTTTATCCATAATCCGCAGCTAAGGATTTTTACGCTGTCTTAGACATTCCAAAGCATCATAATCGGGTCTATAGCTATTAAATTACGCATTAAGTATTATAAATGCAATAGCTTTATTTATAGGATGGGTGCTGGGAGGCGTTCAATCTAAATAATTTCACTAATTTAGGGTGATTGGTAATTTAAGTTTTAATAATTTAACCGTTTTTTATGGCAATTTGGAATTCATTGGGTAAATATCGCGATACAGGACTGTTGATATTACGAGTCGGACTGGGGGTGATGATGATCATGCACGGTCTTCCTAAGTTACAGGGCGGCCCTGAGCTCTGGGCTGGGGTTGGTAAATCAATGGGTAATATCGGTATTCATTTTATGCCTACTTTTTGGGGCTTTATGGCTGCTGCGACCGAAACTGTTGGTGGTCTATTTTTACTGCTGGGACTCTTTTTCAGACCAGCGGCATTATTGCTTGCATTTACGATGGTCATTGCTGGATTAATGCATCTTTCTAAAGGGGATGGTATCTCTGGTGCATCCCATGCGATTGAGCTTTGCTTTGTGTTTTTAGGACTTATCCTTATTGGGCCGGGTAAACATTCGGTTGATAAGAAATAAGAGAATCCCAAAGGAAAGACTTCCCGGGGGAAGAACTATACGACAAAAGCCGCAATTTAAGCTAGATTGCGGCTTTGTTATTTTTTCTCCTACGACCTATCCATGGGGATAACCAGCAAGTTGGCGGCGCCATTCCAGGCAATCTTTTTAGATATGCTTGTTTTGAATAGGCTCGCTAATAGGCCTTGCTTTTTATGAAATGACAGTATGAGGTCTATGTGTTTCTCTTTGGCATATTCTTCAATACCTAGTGTAATATCATCATGGCTGATGTAATCGTAAATCGGATGATATTTGTCTAAGCGCTCATGGAGATGCTTTAACTCTTGTGCCAAGTCGGCGGCCGAACCTTCTTTTTTAGCAACATTCAACACATACAATTGTGCATTGAAGGTATCTAAAACCTGATCTAAGTTGAATAAATCCAATTTTCGGTCTACCTCTTTCAAGTCGGTGGTCGCCAACACATTTTTTGGGACGGCCGGATTTACTTTATGGGAAACAATAAGCATGGGCTTATTGCAGATGTCCATCAGCGTAATGGCATTACTTCCGACCAGGATCTTAGCAAAACCTGTTTGTCCGGTGATGCCCAATGCGACAAGGTCGATGTCGTGCGACTTACACATGTCATTGACTCCTATCGGCAAATCAACATCTTCCATCTGATGCGTTAATTCCACTTGGGGTGGGAACAACAGTCTGATTTGATCAAACCATGCTGTGAGTTCTTTCTCTTTGGTTTCTTTAACCTCATCATTGACAATGACAATAGGTTCGTTATTGACAATGGTAACACTATTGTAAGTATGGTAGACAATAACCTTTTGCGTTTTCCAGGCTTCTGTACACAGCGCAACTTGTTTTGCTGCCAGAAGAGCATTTTCTGAAAAGTCAGTTAACAGGAGGATACGTTTCATGATGTTCTTTTTTATACGTTTAACTTCTATAACCTGGTTGGTGCATTCTGTCCTGCCAAATCTTTAGCGTATGAGCTAAGGGAATCATTTGGACTTCAAGCAGTACCGGTATATTACTAAAACAATGAATGTAGCGATAAGTTACAAAGAAAACGTGAATTTAATGTTAAACTCTCCCTATTGTGATGAGGGTCATAAAAAAAGGCAACCGCAGTTACGGTTGCCTTTCATTTTCTAGCTTTTGAAACGTTGAAATTACAACGGTTTTTTTGTTCCAAAGTTGATGATATAATCGGTCATCACTTTGGCACTTTCATCTTTCACAAAATCAAGATCAATTTTCGGTTGGGATTTTCCTTCTTCCCACGCCGGTTTGCCCTGCAATTTCAACAAAGCGTTGATGCGGTCTCTATTTTTCTTGAGGTTGTCATCTTTCTCTTTCTTGAATTTGTTCAGCTCCAATGGAATTTTCACATCCTCATCTTTTTGAGCTTCTTCAATATCCTCTTTCAGATATTTATATTCAAGCGAGTTTTTAATGCGTGCCTCGTGCATTGTTTCTAATTTCTTGTCAACGCCATTTAGATCAGCCACTTTTTTAAAGTTGCTCGATTGGATTTGATCCCAAGGAAGTGCTGATTTTTCTGAGCTCTCGCCAAATTTCTCTGCAGAAAACTGAGAAGGGAAGACGATATCCGGTGTAACCCCTTTATGTTGCGTACTGCTACCGTTTACACGATAGAATTTACCCAATGTGATATTGATTTGTCCATATTGAGGAGCACCTTCTGGGGTATCTGGATCCTTTTCACCGGAGGCCTTTAGGAGTAAGCGGCTAGTCGGGCTGATGACACGTGACATATCGATTGCTGATTGCACTGTTCCTTTGCCATAACTTTGAGATCCTAAGATAATACCTCTTCCATAATCCTGGATAGCTCCGGCAAAGATTTCAGAAGCTGAAGCCGAGAAGCGGTTGATCATGATGCCCAATGGACCATCCCAAGATACGCCCGCGTTTTTATCTTCTTCGACATCGATGTTATTCTTTGTATCTCTTACTTGTACAACTGGACCTTTATCGATAAATAAACCGGTTAAATCAATGGCTTCTGGTAAGGATCCACCACCATTGAACCGCAAGTCGATGACCACAGCATCTACTTTTTCTTGTTTCAACGTGTCTAAGATTAACCTAACGTCCCTTGTTGTGCTCTTATAGTTTGGATCGCGTCTTCTGTAAGCTTCAAAATCCATGTAGAACTTGGGAATATTGATGATACCCACTTTGTACATTTTTCCATCGGCACCTTTGACGTTCATAATCTCTTTCTTCGCAGATTCTTCTTCAACGACGATTTTCTCACGTACTAAAGATACAATGCGCGGATGAGAGTTCATGGGCTGACCGGCAGGTATAATTTTCAGGCGGACAATCGTTCCTTTTGGACCTTTGATTTTTGCTACAGCAGCATCAAGTCTCCAACCAATAATGTCTTCGAATTCACCATCTTTACCTTGGGCTACAGCAATAATCTTATCATTGACGTGAATGCTCTTGTCTTTGAATATCGGTCCACCCGGGATAATTTCGAAGATGCTTACGGCCTCATTGTCGACGACAAGTCTTGCTCCGATACCTTCAAACGTATTGGCCATGCCTTCATTGAATGCCTGTGCAAAGGATGGGTTAAAATAAGATGTATGTGGGTCAACAGCATCTGTCAATGCTTGCATGACCACCTGAAAGGCATCGTTGGCATTGGTTTTCTTTGCCTGCGAGATCAAATTAACATAGCGTTTTTTTAGCGTTTCCACCTGTTTGGTCCTCGCGCTATCAGTAGATTTACCACTCGCGGTTTCCAAGTTAAGCAGATCGTATTTTACACGCTTACGCCATTGGTCGTTGGCTTCATCTGCTGTTTTGAACCAGCCCAATTTTTCGCGGTTAGGTTGGTAATATTCATCTTTGGTATAATCCTGTTTCTTATCGATTTCTGAAAGCGCATATTGCATTCTGTCCAGGTATCTCTTGGAATAGACATTAAAAATATGAAATGCCGCAGAAAGATCTCCATTTTTGATATCCTGCGCAAGATTGCTTCTGTACGCTTGAAATTCATCGATATCCGATTGAAGCAAGTAATTTTTTCCTTGATCTAAACTTTTGATCAGATTATCGTATATAATACCCGATATCGAATCATTCATTTTGACCTTTTTGTAGCTCGCATTTTCCAATAATCCCGAGACTTCCTTAGCGATAATTTGATGTTGTGTGCTTGGTTTAAGCCCTCCGTCATCAGGAAGCGCTACCCGTGGTTTTGAACCACAAGAAACAATGGATACAACAAAAAGTGCAAATATGAGTTTCCTAAACATATTTTCGACGGTTTTAATAATCATTCTTTTTAAAAAATATTCAGCTCCTATTGATGAGCGTGCTAAATTTAGTGAAATTCATAGCACATTACCGCAGAATCTAAAAATTTATTTGATTTATCCTTTAATATTTACAAAAAGCTTAAAATCTCTTTGTAGACTGTCCTTACAACAGACCACGCGAAGAGGTAGATTGTTTTTAAATATCAATTGTACAGTTCATTTTTTAACTGCGTATAGGCCTTGTAGGTCTGATCAGCAGATGGATAATCTTTTAGCACAAGATACACCTCGCCGAGTTTGTCCAATATCGCGAGTGAGAGCTGTTTGTTATTTTCATCAGAAGCCAGTTCAGCAGCCTGCACAAATTCTTTGATCGCTACCTTATAATTTCCATCTCTTTGCTTGGATGAGGCCAGCAGGTACTCGATTTCAGCGAGCTCACTACTTAGTTTTTTGGCATTGGCCAAATCACGGGCCTGTAGCAGAAACCACTGTGCCTCGGTAAATTTATTTTGCTTAAAATAAATCTCAGCAAGCATTTCCCAGGCAAAAATTTTCCCTTCATAGGCTTTGGCCTTATTGAATAGGGGGATTGCACTGCGGATAATATTATTTTCGGCCGCTTTATAATTTCCCTGACCGGCTCGAGCCATGGCAATTAACAGCCAGGCGTTGGCTTGTTCCGCATAGCTTTTACTCGTCATGGCATAGGTATGATAATTTTGTGCACTTTCTTCTGCACGTACAAAGTCGCCACGATACAACTGGAAATTGCTGATGTTCATATTGATGGTGGCTATATCATCCTTGTTATCGGTACGATTTGCCAAAGAAAGTGCCTGATATAAAAACTTTGACGCATTGCTGCTATCGTTATTTTTAATTGAAAATAAGGCGGCTTCATTCGATAAGGCATAGCTTGAGATCCAATTTTGAGCGTTCTTTTGCGCTTCAATCGCGTCATTCCAAACATTCGCTGTAGAAGGCATCGGATTCATTAAATATTGAAAATGCCCCAAGTTATTGGTGCTCCGCAGTTGCAATAACAGTCGCTGGAGCAGGAGCTGTCTTGCAATTTCTTTGCTGAAAGACTTCTTGTCCGCATAGTTCTCTGCTAGTATTTCATTGGCCGTTTTTGGAGGTGGTAAAAAATAGACCTCAGGACCGATACCCTTAAAGGAAGCATCGTATTGTTTGATTGCACCTGTATAATCTTTGGCGGCATCCTGTGCGATTACCTGACATGGTATATTCATGAATGCAGTCAAAGCGGTAAATATAGAAATCCAGTATTTTGTCATTCTCATAAAATATTACGTTATCATTAACGTCCACATAAATTTAGCTAAAGGGCATATTTGAGCAATCTACTCCTTGATTCGATAAACCTGTACGTTCGATTATGCTCTGCCAAAAGCAATTTACATATATAATAGAGCAAATATGACGAAAAATTATGTGAAAAAATGTTAAAGTAATATCGGGCGGCGAATGCTGACCTTTAAAATTATGCTTGTGAAAGCCTGAAGCTTATCGCTTTACCGTACTCTTCGTCGAAGAGCTTCGATGATTAAAGCTAAAATATTTAGTCGCTGTGCCGTTTAATTTTTAACTTTGTGTTATGGCGACACGAATTCCATTAGCAGAACGACTTAGACCGCGGCAATTGAGCGATTATGTGGGACAACAACATATTGTGGGCCCAGATGCAGTACTCTACCATGCGATCCAGCAAAAAAATATTCCATCCATGATTCTGTGGGGCCCCCCGGGGGTTGGGAAAACAAGCTTGGCCTTGCTGATCGCAAGAGAGCTCGACCGGCCGTTCTTTTCATTAAGTGCGATTCAGGCCGGGGTGAAGGATATTCGTGAAGTCATCGAAAAAGCCGAACGGCTGATGAACTTCAACCAAGATCAACCTATTTTATTTATTGACGAGATTCACCGTTTTTCCAAGTCGCAGCAAGATTCACTTTTAGGGGCTGTTGAACGTGGGCTGGTGACACTTATTGGTGCAACAACAGAAAACCCCTCGTTTGAAGTTATCTCCGCATTGCTCTCGCGTTGCCAGGTGTATGTATTGGAACATCTTTCGGAAGAAGATCTTATTGGATTGATCCAAAAAGCATTACATGAAGATGAATATTTACAGAAACAGGCAATTGTTGTCGAAGAATATGAGGCCTTGTTGCGGCTGTCTGGTGGCGACGCACGTAAATTGTTAAATGTGCTCGAGCTGGTTGTCAATGCTGCAGTATTGCACAAAGAGCCAATTACAAATGCCTTTGTACTGAAACAGGTACAGCAAAATATGGCCATTTATGATAAAGCGGGTGAACAGCATTACGATATTATTTCGGCCTTTATTAAATCTATCCGTGGGTCTGATCCGAATGCCGCTGTCTATTGGCTTGCACGGATGATCGAAGGGGGGGAGGATCCGTCCTTTATTGCCCGAAGGTTGTTGATTTTGGCTTCTGAGGATATTGGCAATGCCAACCCCAATGCCCTGTTGTTGGCCAACAATTGTTTTCAGGCAGTCAATGTTATTGGATGGCCCGAATCACGTATCATTCTGTCGCAAACGGTGATCTATCTGGCTACTTCGGTTAAAAGCAATGCTTCCTATGAAGCGATCAATAAGGCGCAGGCCTTGGTGAAACAAACTGGAGATCTGTCTGTACCGCTGCATATCCGTAATGCACCGACCAAATTGATGAAGGACTTAAATTACGGTGCCGAATACAAATATGCACATGCCTATCCGGGGAATTTTGTTGTTCAGGAATTTCTGCCCAAAGAAATTAGTGGTGTCAAATTGTATGAGCCCGGGCAAAATTCGCAGGAGGAAAAACTAAGACAAAGTTTACGGGACAAATGGAAGGAAAAATATAAGTATTAAATCAATATGTCATAAAAAATAGGCTTGGCAGGTATTTTTTGATTTTGTTAAAACTATCTTATGCCTTTGCTTGTTCTCCTAACGTTTTTCAATAGGTAGTAAACACGCTGGCACTCCCCATGGTCAGCGTGTTTTTTTTATTGCGGATCAACTTAAATTATTTATGTTTGTTTTTACAAATGTTTCAACTATGAACTTAGAGCCTTTAAAACAAACAGGACGTTTGGCCACCATAGCACTGACTGGACTTTTTGTCTTTTCTTGCAAAAAGGATACCCCTAAACCTGAACCCGAGCCCGAACCAGTCGAGCGTACCGAAGCGCAGTTGATTAAGGATGATATCTATAAGTATTATAAGCTATATTCACTTTGGGACAAATCCATCCCTGATTATACCAGTGATCCTTCTCAATTCACGGATAAATATGGTTCAGCAGATATGGTGCTCGATGCGCTGAAGAAGCTGACACCGGCACATGCGGCTTATCCAAACGGGGTCTTTGACCGATTTTCGTATATGCTGGGGCTAGATGGCTATAATACAGGAACAACGGCTTCAGGCAGGCTTAAAATGGATACGAACGACGGGTATGGCATCTATGTTCAATTGGGGACAGAAGACGAAAAAACGGCACAGCCCATTATCTATTTTGTAGAAGGTGGATCACCGGCGCAAAAGGCGGGTTTTAAGCGTTCCGATTTTATTACGGCAGTCAACGGTGATTCCGATTATTCGATCGCCGTCACCTGTACGACGACTGGCTGTACGATTAATGATGCAAGTGCCCGGGATAAAATGATGAATAAACTGAATGCTGCCCTGGACGCTGGTACGCTTAAACTTCAAGTGAAACATCAAGACGGCACAACAACGACCAAAGATCTTACTTATGCGAATGGTTATACCATTGATCCCATTTATAAAGATTCGGTCTATACCTATAATGGAAACAACGTAGGCTATCTTGCACTATCGTCTTTTGAAGAAATCGAAAATAATAATGTCAACCAACAAAAGATCGATGCCGCTTTTGAAAAATTCCAGACCCAGCAGATTAAAAGTTTAATTGTTGATTTACGCTACAATGGCGGCGGTTATGTAGATGCGTCTGCTTATGTCGCCGATAAAATTGGGGGAGCCATTACCAAAGGAAAGCTGATGCTCACCTATGAGGTGAACGATTATATCAAAGCGACGCCGAGCATCAATAAGATGTTTCAGGATACAAAGTTTGAAGGCAAGAGCAATTTGAACTTGAGTAAAGTCTATTTTCTGGTGAGTGACCGCACAGCATCGGCAGCGGAAATGATTATTAATGTGCTCAAGCCCTATCTGCAGGTGCAGATCATCGCCTCCGGTACACGTACATACGGTAAACCTGTAGGTTTCTTTGAGCAGGTTGTCCAAAAGAAGGTATCTTTCTGGCCAGTTTCCTTTCTTTTGAAGAATTCTGCGAATTTTTCAGACTATTGGGATGGCTTGGTTCCCGATAAAAGCAATATAACAGATTATGTATTTGTTGATGTGGGTGACAAGAAAGAAACGATGTTGGCGACAGCCTTGAACGATGCTGCACCGGGTATTACCACCAAAGCTTCTATCAATGCCATAAGCCGGAAGGGGTATCGTACGCTTAACCAAGGGGAGGTCAATATACGACCTGACCGGGGTATGATCAAGAAACGTTAGTTTCGCCTTGTGTTCGTACCTTGTTCGCACAGCGTTCGGGCGCGAACAGAGGCTGTACAGTCTTTGTACAGTACCTGACCAGATAATTCCTGTTCGGGATCTGGTCAAGGTCTGTTGCATATTGGGTCAACGTCTGTCCGCGGTCGAAGCAAGTCCGAAGCAGGTACGAATCAGGTCCCTTTTATTCGTTCGAAAAAAGATAAGAATGGCATAGTTCTGCCGCAGCAGCATCCGGTAAGCATTTTAAGTAGCCGACAGGAACCTGAGCGATGATTTTTTCCAAAATGGTATTCATGTTGGAAAATAATTCCTTGTTCCACCGGATAGAAGTACAGCTGGGCAATACCGCAATAAAGCCTTTTAAGCCTTTCTGCCATTCAAATTCATTCATTGGTGCCTGTTGTAAGCGAACAAACCCCTGCAAGGGTAGTAGTTCATTTTTATAACAAGGCGTCTTTCCGCTCCATGGTGTTCCATAGATTAATACACCTTCATCAGTTATTCGAATGGCTGGATTATCGTCGTTGAGTAAAGAGGTGTTTGGAATATGTTGTAACCAAAGTCGACTATGTGTGCTCTTACCGGTGCCGCTCTTGCCTAAGAAAGCGACACCTCTGCCGTTGTGGTTCGCTACAGAAGCATGGATCATGATTGTATTGTGTAAAAGACTCGCCTGCCCAAAGATCATCATGGCCATCCAGGTAATAACACCGCCCTGTTCATCTGCTGAGCTTGCAGGGACATACAGCGTTGAATGTTCAAAATTGCGATCACTTTGGAGGTACCAAAGCCCGTTGCCCTGCTCGTTGACAATTGTTGTGATGAAGGTATCTTCTTTTTCATAAAAGCGAAAGCGATCTCCCCATGCAATAGATTCGTCCGTCCGAAGTGTGCCCATATCCTCAGGTATCGGTGCTTTTGCTAAACTGACTGTGATGCTGATATCTGTTTTGTCGCTGGAGTCTAGCCATTGGAAGTCCCGAAACGAAGGAAGGAGCTTTGCTAGCGGGTAATTTACGGGATGATTAAACTCCAGTATTAATTCCGCGATGCGATAGCGTGTCTGGGATAATTCGGATGATGTCGTCAAATTCATGTTTAAATAATTATGTCGTGGGTGCGCAATGCCCGTTTTTTCTTTTAAAAATTTGTTCGAAAATCAGGCTTAAGTATTTGCCGGTCATTTCTTTTTATTTCATGGCTGTTGTCAGCTACTTCTTTTCATTTGTCTATTGTGCCGATATGCCTCTTATTGATCCGCTATATTGCTCGAATAATGCTTAGTCGAGATAAATATGTTGCTGGCATTTTTCGGCCAGGTGCAAGTCATGAGTTACAAACAAGCAGATTTTGTGCTTTCCATGTTCCAATAGTCGTTGAATTAACGTATCCGATGTCGTCTTATCCAATGCGGAAGTAACCTCATCGAAGAGCCATATGTCACCGTCGTGCATGAGTGCGCGGGCAATCGCAACGCGCTGTGCCTGTCCTTCCGATAGGCCGATGCCAGATTCACCGACGACAGTATCGATGCCGTCGGGTAGGTCAAATACAAATTCCGCACAAGCAAGCCAAAGCGCTTTTTGCATATCCATTGTTCCTTCTTCTTTGACGTGAAGCAGTAAATTCTCACGAATGGTACCGCTGAACAGCGAATTTCCCTGCGGAATATAAGCGAGGTTGATCCGATGGCTGGCGGTTAGCGGCCTTTCACCATTCCTGTCTATGAGTGAAATTTCTCCTTTTTCAGCTTTTAGCAGTGCCAGCAGTAAACGGATCAATGTTGTCTTTCCTTTTCCGCTGGGTCCGATGATAGCGGTTGGCTCACCCGCCTTTAAGGAAAGGTTTAAATTTTGTAACACCCATTTATCTTCATAGCGGAAGGAGAGATCATTGATACGAAGTTCCTGTGTCTCATGGAGACGTTGCTGTGTTACTTGTGGCTCGATTTCTCCAGCTTGTAGTTCAAGTAGACGGTCTGCGGATACCCGGAAACGCACAAAGCCGGGGATATAAGCAATCAGTGCGAGGATGGGTGATTGTATTCTTGCTACCAATTGCAGGAAAGCGGTCATGGTACCGAATGAAATCTGACCGGATTGCAACCGATAGATCCCCCAGATAAAAGCAACTAAATAACCGGCGTTCATGGCCACTTTCATGGCGCCTTGCGTATAGGTGGAAAAGTTGAGCTGGCGTATTTTCAACAAAAGCAGTTGATGCTGGCTCGCTAAGAGTTTCTCTCTTCTTTTGGGGAAGATGCCCATTGCCCGAATGAGCAGCCGAAAACGTAGATTTTCCTGCAGTACCTTTGAAAAATTGCTTTCTTCCTCCTTGACTTCCTTGCTGAGCTTACGCATCTTGCGGAAATACAATTTTGAAAATACAAAAAGGGGCGAGATGGCCAGTATCATCAGCGCCAGCATCGGGTCCATGTACCACAGGAAACCGACCGATGCCAATAGCTGGATTGTGGTCAATATAAAAGACAGGAATGTATTGGCGATGGTATTGGCGACTTCCTCACAGTCCGTCTGGATGCGGATCTGAATATCGCCCGTATGCCAGTTCTTGACTAATTGCCATATGGAGAGCATCTGTGCGTCGAGCATAGTCCGTTGGAGCTGGAGTGTAAGCTTCAATTTGATCTGCTCCATCATACGGCCCGAATAGCCCTTGATTCCCACATTCAGAGCAATACTTCCAACGATACCAATAAGCAGCCATTTCAATGGCAGATCTCCGTGGGATGTGGCGGTGTCAACAGCTTTTTTGGATAAAAACACAAAAGCGAGGGAAAGGCCAATGCATATCAGTTCCAGTATGAAATAGAGGAACAGTTTGCTTCGGTATCCCTGGGTGATTGACCAAGCCCAACGCAGGTGTTGCTTCAAGCTATTGTTGTTCATTTCATTTTTCCAACAAACCCTGTTTTTGGAAGTCCTGTAGCAGGATTTCCGCATCAGATTTTGCCTGATCAATGTCTACGTCGTAGTTTTCACAAAGTAAGTCGACAATGGTGTCACTTGTGAATTCTTTTCCTTTGAGCTGTTCCCATAGCCATGCTGCAGAGCTATTTAAGGTGTATACTGTCGATAGATCAACCATATCCTGGCTCGGGTCTACGATCAAATGATCTGAACCGATTGTTCTCAAAACTAAATCCGATCTTAATTTCATATTAATAATTATTTATCCGTGTCTGTATCCAATGGTGTTCATGAATGCTTTGCATTTTGTTTATTCATGAACTGTTTTTCTTTTTTATTTATGCTGCCTTCGGCAGCTTTAATGGCTATAAAGAGCCCAGGTAATTCAAATGTTGTTTATGTTATAGAAAGCTGCTCCAGTTGTAATTTATGCATAAAATAAAACATATTCTTTCATATATATCAGCGAATTCCTAAGTTCTTTTTGTTCTTTTAAGGCAAAGTTAACAATTTTCTTTCTCAGCGGGTCAATTTAGCTGCAATACGGCGTAACAAACGGATATGGTACCAGCCCATTCCCCTTAATCTTGGCCAGAGGCGATCGATCGTTACCGCTTTATCTTTATCTTGTGGATAAAGCGTATAAGCGATAGCGATGATGTCTGTTGCTTCTACATATTCACGAAGTACAAGATTCCCATCTCCAGCCAATATATATAGATTATTTTTCTTGCCGACATAGCGATGAAAGACAAATTTATCCTTGTCTTTGGCGAGTACATTGCAGCCTAAGGCCAAGCGTTCACCCTGATAAGCCCGTAGAAGCACAGCATCTCCATCCTGGATAAATGGAAGCATGCTATTGCCCTTGACACGTATGCGTACCTCCTTACCTTCACGAAGGATGCGTTGCACCTCGGCAAAATAGTCTGTGTTTGAAATAACCCGCGTTTTGCTGTCGCTTGTGTTTTCGGACATCAGCTAAGAATTAGTTTTAACAAAATAAGCAATGACCTGCTGCAAGTAGGTATCTTTTAATAGCACCTTTTTATTCTCATCCAACAGGTAAATGGTTGGCGAAGCTTTGAGGTCGTATAAATTGAAAGACAATATTTTACTTTCGCTGTCAAAGCCATTAATCCATTGGTACGATAACTCAGTTTGATAATTCTTCCATTTCGTGCGGTCGCCCCATGGGTCGATAGCGAGTACTTGTACCTGTAGCTGAGTAAAGAGCTGCACCAATTGCGGTGTATCACGAAGTTGTTGGATGGTTTCTTTGCAATGTGAGCAGTCCGGATCGTAAAAGATCAAGAAGGTATATTTAGCTTTTGTCTCCGATAGTTTTTGTTTTTTGCCATTTGCCAATTCATATGTAAAGTCTTCGGCAGTTTTTCCCTCTTTATTTCGAAGGACCAATTTATACGTTGGTCTATAGGCTTCTTTTTCAAGGTCTGAAAGCAAATCTGTTTTAATCAGATAACGTAATACCGATTCGTACACGATGTCATTCCGCATGGGCGAATTACCATCGTATAGATAATGCTCGTATTGTTTAACGAAATAATCAAAGCTTATCCGATTGGTTTTTGCTTTGTCTAACATGAGGTCGACAGCTTTATCCCTTGTGGCTGAATCAGGATTTTGTGAGAGTAGTTGAATAAAATCAGCAAGCTGTTGTTCTCCTTTTTCCGGGTTTTTAACTTGAGCGGTATCCAGCATGTCAAGCTTATCCCAAAAATGGAATAAGGCACTGTCTGCAGTACTCACCGATTTTCCATTTTGCTGTTCCGGAGTACTTTGTTGCTTACTTTTTGTACTGTCCTTGCAAGAACAACAAAACAAGATTACTACACATATGGGTAGCCAAAAGCTAAAGATTGGACTTTTCATTTAATTTATGCTTAACTTTACGAAGTTAATAAAACTTTCAGGATTCTACCTGAGTGAACTAATTCCTGTTCTGTAAGTTTTTATTGACGATAAGAATAAAATAGGGAATAATATGGAAAATATCCTAAAATACACTCAAAATAGAGGCGGGGATAGAATGTGATCGCCTACTTAAATAATATTGTATTGATTTAAAAATAGCAAGTAGCGAATACCCTTGTAACTACGTTATGAAAATTTGATGAGCTTTTAATCCAACTAAGTTAAAGGAAATATAATAAGGGATAGAGGCGCTCTGTTGAGTAAATCTTTAAACCATTTAATTAAATAGTTTTACTATTTTTGCGGAAAAATGCCGACGTGTATCGAATGAAAAGAATAATATTATGGTTATGTATAGCAGGATTTGTGGGCACAGTACATGCACAGACCAATCCTGCAAATATAAAAGTTGATAATCTTAGTGATGCTCAGATCGAGCAATATGTGAAACAGGCCGCATTAATGGGCTACGATGAAAGCCAGCTGGATGGTTTTGCCCGAGCACAAGGTGTGTCTGCCGGCGAGGTTCAGAAGCTTAAAGAACGTTTAGCGAAAATCAAACGTAAAAAACAGCAGCCGGATCAGTTGCAGGGATCATCAGCTCAATCTCGCAATAGTCAGCGCAATGGCCGTCAGGTTGGAGGAACATCAAATGCCGATTCATTGCAAACTAAGCAATTAAATAAACGCGACTCCATCGAAAATGAAGAAGGAAAGCTAAAAATATTCGGTTCAGACCTGTTTAGGAATAATGCGATTACCTTTGAACCGAACTTACGTATGGCGACCCCAAGTTCGTATATTATCGGTCCTGATGATGAGATTTTATTGGATATCACAGGGGATAATGAAGCATCCTACAAACTTCCAGTAAGTCCGGATGGAACCATTAAAGTAGAATATGTGGGCCAGATCAATGTGGCCGGATTATCCATTGCAGCGGCAAAAAGTAAGATTGAGCAACGTTTGAGTGGGACTTATCCAGCGCTACGTTCGGGAAGAACCCAGGTGAGCGTAAATATTGGCAACATCCGCACCATTCGCGTGACTTTGACAGGAGCTGTGACGAAGCCCGGGACCTATAGCTTACCCTCGCTAGCGACGGTATTCAATGCATTATATGCTTCTGGAGGACCGAATAAAAACGGGACCTATCGTAAAATTCAGGTGATCCGAGGTAACCGTGTGGTAAGCACGATTGATGTCTATGATTTCTTGGCGAATGGTATACAGCAAGGAAATATCCGTCTGCAGGACCAAGATATTATTCATATTCCCGTTTATGGAGCGAGAGTGCAGTTTGAAGGCGAAGTTAAGCGTCCGGCAATTTTTGAAACGGTACCTGGCGAATCGCTATCGGATATCTTGCGCTATGCTGGAGATTTTACTGAGAACGCCTACAGCGCCAAAGTTAAAGTTCTTCAAACAACAGGCCGCGAGCGGAGTGTACAAGATATCTACGCTGACCAGTTTGCAAACTACACCCCGAAAAGCGGCGATCAATATATCGTAGAACCTATTTTGGACCGTTTTGCCAATCGTATTAGTGTATTAGGGGCCGTATTTCGTCCTGGCATATTCGGTTTAGAGCCCGGTATGACGTTAAAACAAGTGCTGGAGATGGCGGATGGCGTGCGTGAAGATGCCTTCTTGGAACGCGGTATGATCAATCGTCTTAAAGCAGATAATACTTCGGAATTGATCAATTTTAATGTACGCGATGTCCTAGCCGGAACAACTGCAGATATTCCATTAAAAAGAGAAGATAAGATTGAAATTTCGTCCATCTTTGATTTAAGAGACGAATATAAATTTACTGTTCAGGGCGAGGTTCGTTTTCCAGGTGATTTCCCGTTTGCCAGCAATGCGACGTTGGGCGATCTTATTCAGAAAGCCGGTGGATTGACCGAGGGTGCTAAGAATGCCCGGATAGAAATCGCCCGACGCATCAAAAACCTGGACGTAACCGATCACCGCTCATCGAAGACTATTTTGGTGGATATTAAGGAGGGTGTATTGACCGATCCGAATATGATATTACAGCCTTATGATGTGATTTCTATTTTGGGCGATGCTGGTTTTCGTACACAGCGTCAGGTGAAGATTGAGGGTGAGGTCCTTTACCCGGGTTTCTATACCATCTCACGGGAAGATG
This sequence comes from Sphingobacterium sp. Ag1, assembly GCF_000988325.1. Lineage (NCBI taxonomy): Bacteria > Pseudomonadati > Bacteroidota > Sphingobacteriia > Sphingobacteriales > Sphingobacteriaceae > Sphingobacterium > Sphingobacterium sp. Ag1. The sequence goes on from NZ_LBGU01000037.1 coordinate 35,289, forward strand.
AACGTATTTCGGATATTATTAAACGTGCGGGAGGGCTTACACCGTATGCTTATACGGAAGGAGCTTCCCTGAAACGCACAGGTATGTCTAAATTACAGGCGGCGGAAAAAAAGGAGCAGGAGCGTTTGAAGAAAGAACTGGAAAGAGATAATGTCAATGAAAACGGCAATTCCAAAGATTCTAGCTTAGATAAAGATGCCGACAAGGATAATGACGGTTCCAAAGCAAAAAGTTCCGCTTTAGCGAAGGTTTCGCAACAGGGAATGTCCGCTTCAGATATTGAACCGAGTGACCTTGTGGGGATAGAATTAAATAAAATTTTAGAAAAACCGTATGAAAAGGGAGACCTTCTCGTTTTAGACGGCGATATTATCAATGTGCCAAAGGAACTAGAGACGGTGAAAGTTGTCGGGGAAGTATTGAATCCAAATAATGTAGTTTATGTAAAAGGCAAGAGCCTTAAATACTATATTAACCAAGCTGGAGGATTTACAGATAATGCCTTGAAAAAGCGTGTGTTTGTTCAATATGCGAATGGTGCTGTTCAAGGAAAGTCTGGTGGGTATCCCGAGGTGAAACCTGGAGCAGAGATTGTGGTTCCTAAGAGAGCCCCACGAGAAAAACTTAATGCGCAAGGTTGGATTGGTCTGGGCACAGGGATTGCCTCATTAGCGGCTATTATTGTTAGTTTATTAAGATAAGATGAACGATATAGTGAGCAATAAACATAGTAAAGATAAAATAAGTTTAAAAGAGATCTTCTTAAAATTAGAAGCATTATTTGCCTACCTTTTTTCCAAGTGGTATCTCATCTTAATCGTGGGTATCTTAGGCGCAATTGTCGGTTTTTTTTACGCCAAGATGCAAATTCCTTCCTATCGTTCCACTACGACGTTTGTATTGGAATCAGGAGAGAGCAGCGGTGGAGGGCTAGGTCAAGTAGCAGGTCTTGCGGCCCTAGCGGGTGTTGATCTAGGGCAATCGGGCGGAGGTATCTTTCAAGGTGATAATCTATTCGAATTATATAGATCCAGAAAAATGATCGAGTCTGCCCTCCTGCAGCGATCCGGAAGCGATAGTTCCAAGCTTCTATTAGACCGTTATTTAGCGTTAAGTCAAGAAAGGGAAGGTTGGGGTAAATCGAATCCTGAATTATTGAAAATTGATTTTTTAAAAGATACAAGCTCGCCAAAGGCACGTTTGCGGGATAGTATTCTGCAGCAAGCTGTGCAAAATATCAATAAAAATAATTTAGAGGTAGGTCATCTTGACAAAAAGTCCTCTATTATAAAAGTTGATGTAAATTCAAGCGATGAAGTGTTTTCCAAAGAATTCAATGAGGCAATCGTCGATCAGGTAAATAATTTTTATATAAACACAAAAACAAAGAAATCTTTAGACAATATAGCGATTTTACAGCGAAAGACTGATTCGGTTCGTGCAGTGATGAACGGCGCTATTGCCGCATCAGCGGTAGTTGCTGATGCAACTCCCAATCTCAATCCAACGCGGCAATCACAGCGCTTGATACCGACCCAGCGATCCCAGTTCTCTGCTGAGACAAATCGCGCGATATTAGGTCAACTGGTGCAAAACTTAGAGATGTCTAAAATGGCTTTGCTCAAAGAAACACCGCTTATTCAAGTGGTAGATGAGCCAATTTACCCGCTTCAAATCATCAAATCGGGCAAATTAAAAGGTCTTGTTATTGGAGGATTTTTAGCATGTTTCCTATGTGTGATTATTTTGTTGGGAATTAAGTCGTATAAAGACTTAATGGCTAATTAATCAGATTCAGATGGATGTAAGGCGTTTTATAGTAAACCTATTGTCCAACTGCATGAGTGCTGTAACGGGAGTAGGGTTAACTTTTTTTTTGACACCTTATCTGGTTGATACCCTAGGTAAGGAAGCCTATGGCTTTTATCCGCTGTCTAACAACTTTATCATGTATGCTGGTATATTGACAACTGCTTTAAATTCGATGGCAAGCCGATTCATTACCATTAGTCTTGAAAAAAAAGAGATCCAGCAAGTTAATATATATTTCAATTCTGTTCTATTTGGCAATTTGTTTGTTTCTCTTTTTTTTATCATTACTGGCGGATTGTTTTGTTATTTTGCGCAGTACATTCTTGCGATACCTACCCCTATTGCTTTTGACGTCAAGCTATTATTTGTTTTTGTATTTCTGGGATTAGTGATCAACGTATCTTCTTCCATATTCTCCGTAAGTGCATTTGCACTCAATCGTTTCGATAGGCTCGCCCTGATTAATATCGTGATGAACCTAATTCGATTATTGATTATCGTTCTTTTGTTCTATTTCTTTGTTCCGCGTATTTACTTTTTGGGCGTTGCCTCGTTGTTTTCTTCCCTGTATTATATGTTTGCAAATTACCGTCTCACTAAAAAGATAATGCCAGAGATTGTTTTTTCTTTCAAAAATTTTTCGTGGGTTGCTATCTATACGCTGATTGGAGCGGGCGTTTGGAATTCGGTGTTAGCCTTATCCAATGTAATAAATACACAATTGGATCTTATCCTAGCCAATCGCTTTTTTGGAGCAAGTGATATGGGAATACTCTCCTTAACAAAAATGGTACCTATTGCCCTACAGATGTTGCTGGGAATTATCGTGCCCTTATTTCTTCCTGAACTGTTAAAAGCCTACGCTAATAATGATCTGAAGAAAATGAAAGCTAATCTGGATTTTTCTTTTAAAGCTATTTTTATTGTTCTATTACTTCCAATAGCTATTTTTTTTGTTTTTGGGCAAGAATTTTTTCGACTTTGGCTTCCCCATGAGAACTCTCAACAGCTGTATTTGCTCTCTATTATCACTTTGGTACCCTTTATTATACACGGGACCATCGAGACGATACATCATGTTTTTGTTATTACGAATAAATTGAGGCTAGCTTCCTTTTGGGGGATATTTATTTCTGTTCTGAGTGTTATTACAGTCGTTTTATTGTGTAGATTCTCTACACTGGGGCTTTATGCGATACCCATAGGTGCGCTTCTGACAGGTATGTTCAGTCATCTTACCTTTACGCCAATTTATGCTGCCTGCTGTCTGGATGAAAAAAAGACCTATTTCTATAAGCGTATAGCAAAAGGAATAGGAAGCTTTTTGATGTTGATGCTTATTGCTTTTTTATGGAAATATCTCTCCTTGATACCTGTAGAAAGTTGGTTAGGTTTTATATTAAGTTTGTCAACTTTGACAGTCATTTTACTAATAGTATGTGCTTTCGTCTTATTTGATAAATCCATTTTGGGTAAAATGTATGTAGAAATGAAAGGAAAATTAAAATTATGATCCCTAAAATAATACACTATTGCTGGTTTGGGCGTGGGCAAATGCCAGATTTGGAGCTACGATGTATAGACACCTGGCGCAAATACCTGCCGGCATATGAATTACGTCTTTGGAATGAAGATAATTTTGATATTGATTTATTTCCTTATGCGGCTGAAGCCTATGCAGCGCGTAAATATGCATTTGTAGCCGATGTATGTCGGTTATACGCTCTGAAAACTTATGGCGGAGTGTATCTTGATACAGACGTAGAGATTTTAAAGAGCCTAGATGAATTTTTGGCAAAGCACCGGGCTTTTTCAGGGGTAGAGGACAACAACTATTTGACCAGTGGTTTGATGGCAAGCGAAAAAGGAGGGCGATGGGTAACCGAGCTTTTGGATCAGTATACGAATAGAAGATTTTACCTTCCGGATAAATCATTGGACCTGACGACAAATGTTGAAGCGATCACCCAATTTATGAGGAGTAAAGGGATCACTATTGACAATTCCTTTCAGGAGATAGTGGGTTATTGCACCATTTATCCCAGTACCTATTTTTGCCCAAAGAGCTGGCTAACAAGGGAAATAAATATCACATCCAATACATATTGTATCCATCATTTTGCAGGATCATGGTTGCCTGTTAAGCGAAAGTGGAACAGAAATGAATTTTTGCTGAAAGTATTAGGGCAAAAAAGATTTGAACGTTTAGTGGCTATTTATGGTAAATTAAAACGTTAATGAAAAAAACTATCCACAGCAATTTAAACGATCCGTTGATCTCTATCATTATTCCCGTTTATAATGTAGAGGCTTATCTTCGTGCCTGCCTCGACAGCGTCATTCAACAAACCTATAGCCGTTTGGAGGTCATTTTGGTCAATGACGGTTCTACAGATGGCTCAGGAAAAATTTGCGTGGAATATTCCGAACAGGATCAACGTATAAAAGTTGTAAATCAAGCGAATGGAGGACTTTCAGCTGCGCGCAATAAGGGCTTGGATTGCGCCACTGGAGCGTATATTTCATTTATAGATTCTGACGATGTGATCGACCCTAATTTTGTTTATATTCTGTATCAGCTATTGGTAGACTCGGCAGCAAGTATTTCCATGTGTTCATATGCTACATTTACAGCGGCAGTGCCTGCTCATCATCATTTGAGTGATCATCGGATTGCGATTGAAGTTTATTCAGGAGATTATATGCTGAATAATCTCTACAACAAGGATTGGGTTCCTAAAAATGTCATAGCCTGCAACAAACTTTATCATAGCAGTGTTTGGGAAGGCGTAAGGTATCAAATCGGCGTCTTGCATGAGGATGAATATATCATACATGAACTGTATGCCAGAACGCCGCGCATTGCGTATACCCCAGCATCGTTGTACTATTACCGTCAGCGAGAAGCGAGTATTACTAAAGAAATATCTGGCAAGCGGATCGACGATACATTAGCCATTTTTGATTTACGCAGTTCCTATTTTAAGCGGAATGGCTACACTCACCTAGTTGAAAATAATGATAAAGCTAAAGTGCTGAATATCGCTCTTTTGGCAACAACATATAACAATGTTCGAACAAGACAATTGTTAAAGCAGTACCTATCCACTGTCCTTCGGCAAGGAAACATTCCATTAAAGATGAAATTTTCATGTATTTTCATCGTATGCTTTCCTAAGCTGTATTGGGCGGTGAAAAGTTTGAAGAAAAAGACGGTTTAATGAAGTATTATTTAAAGCATTTTAGTGGAGCTGTATCTGAAGGAGGCGCTGTTCGTAATCAGGCATTTTACCGACATTTCCAAAAGCGTTCCGATGTGAAGATCATAGATATCTCTTCTACAACTATTTTCCATAGAATCTTTCATACGCTTTGGTTTATCATCTATTTTAAACGCAGGCAAAACGATCAGATTTATTTTCACCTAGGAGCCATCTTTGTGTTGTTTCCAACATTTTTATTTCGTACAGGTTTATCAAGGCTTATTTTTAGGTTTTTGGATCGACTGTCAAAACAGCATACATTACAAATAGAGGTGAATGATTTGCCTTTTGAGCAAAGCCGGGATTTGGAAACGCCTGATTCTTCCTTTTACCAATTGTTTCAAGATAAACTATTTGATCTGAAAGACATCAAGTATGACTTTGCCTCTAACCGTATGCGCGATTATGCACAAAAGAAATATCACTTAAACCCTCAAAACTGCGCTGTTCTATTGAATGGCTCGGATATTCTAATGGAATTCGATCCAGTTGTATATGAATCGATGCTGGGGCGACAGGCCGAAAAATTGAAGTATGTATATGTAGGTTCTTTAAATAAGGGGCGGCAGATCGAACATTTGATCCGAATTTTTGCACAATCAACGCACCAGCTATTTTTGCTAGGGCCAGATGGTGAATGGATTCAAGAAGCATTAGCGCACAAAGGTGTTCATAATGTCAGCTATCTGGGAGTTTTTGATGATTCCACCGCACTTCAAATTTCATCGCTATGCGATATAGGTGTGATACCTTATGATGATAGCAGATTGTACTACAATATCTGTTATCCGACCAAGGTATCCTTCTATCTCTCGGCCGGTTTGCCAATATTGTGTACGAGGTTAGAGGAAACACAATCCGTGCTAGCACACAAGAACCTAGCCCGCTTTTTGCCTATTGATCATTGGACTAATTTCATAGCAGCAAGCAACAAGGAAGAGATCAGTGTGTTGCAGAAAGAAGTGTTGCTTTATAGAGATCAATTTTATTGGAGTTCGATTTTATCAGGTTTGAATTTTTAATTAATGGATTAAGGCCATGATACTCTACTACATCATATTTATAACGAGTTATCTGCTCTGCTTATTTGATTTTACAGCATCAAGATCCATTAAGTTTTTGCTGTACCTTTGTTTCTGTACTTGTATAACCCTTATTGTGGGATTTCGAGAGGTAGGGTTGGACAATGACAGTATCGCTTATCAAGAGATGTTTGGTATGTACAGAAATTCTACTTTTGATCAAATCATTGCCGGCGGATACGGTTATGCTGAAAGAGGCTATGTCTTTCTCAATAGGTTTATTGCGCTGTTGGGAGGCAATTATAGAGTGCTTTTTGTGGTGATGGCGATAGCTACTGCATTGGTTAATTACAGCTACTTTTGGAAAAAATCCGACTATCTTTTTTTAAGCCTGCTTTTTTATATCAGTTTTTTCTATCTCTATCGTGATTTTACGCAAATACGTTACGCTTTAAGCGCAGCTATCTGTCTGTGGAGCATGAATTATTACTTCAATAAGCAGTACATTTATGCGCTTATTACATTTATCCTAGCCATAGGCTTTCATAATTCCGCGATCATTCTTCTCCTGGCTATTCTTATACTCCGATTGTTTAAAAGCGATATTTGGTATATTATTGTGCCGATACCATGCATTTTTATTGGCAAATTGCTGACGCTTCCACTGCTATTTTCGGTTTTTGGCAACGGTACCGATCACATGGATATTTACCTGAAAGATGAAAGCCTAGGAAGTGCTTCCATATCCTTGGTTGGGTATTGCTTATGTTTGCTTTATTTTTTTCTGACCAACTACAAGGCATCCAGTCTTGACAGCGATTCAACGCTTATAAAAGCCGGCGATTATAATTTTAAATTGGTTTCCATCGCTGTGGCCATGAATTTTCTGTTTATAAATATATCCATATTTCAACGATTTTCATTTATTCTCTTTCAATTTGCGGCGCTATTGATTGCTATTATCATCAGTTTAATCGGCGAGCGAGTTAAAGAGCGATACCTCTTTCTTATCTTCTACTTGTTGATTGCCTCGTTTTTGCTGTTCTATGGATTGCGGATGATCAATGTTGATTTGGTAAGACCCTATAATTTCTCCTTTTATGATTGATATTCTGCTCGCAACCTATAATGGCGGACAATACATAGAGAATCAGTTACTCTCTATTATCGGCCAGCAATTTAAGGATTGGCGGCTGGTGGTTCATGACGATGGATCAGCAGACGATACCCTCCAAATTTTGAAAAAATACCAGGCTATTGATCCACGTATTCATCTGGTAGAGGATGGGATTACCTGTAGGTCTGCAGTCCGTAACTTTTTGCACCTCCTGTCATATGCCACTGGCGATTATCTTATTTTTTGCGATCAGGATGATATCTGGTTTGAGTCAAAACTACAAGTATTATATGAGTCCATTAAATTAGTTGATCAGCCCGCAGCCGTCTACTGTAATGCCTATGCTTATAACGGAGTGCACGTCACAGCAGATCAAGTTTCACTTTTTGAAAGAGATTGTTTAGCCAATAGCTTGTTTTTAAACAGTGGAGTACAAGGTTGTTCGTTAATGTTTAATCGCAGATTGCTTGAACAACTTCGTGATTTTCCAGCATATATCGTTATGCATGACCATTATATTACCATGGGCGCGGTGACTTTTGGCAAACTAAACTATATTGATCTTTCATTGATGCTCTACCGGCAGCACGATCATAATGTGACGGGGCATGTTGCAACATCGTTAATGGGACGATTACATAACCTTTTCAATCGCGCTGTTCCTATCATAGATCGTGATCACTACAATGCCAATAGATCGTTCTATCAAAAATTTAGGCAAAGGCTTACACCTGAACAGGTTGAAGTTTTTGAGGCCTATCTTAAATTTCCTGAACTAAGTTTTATCGAAAAAATACGTTATATTTTTAAGTATAATTTTAGGATCGGTAAGCGTAGGACAGTCTTATTGTTAAAGCTATTTTTAAAACGTACGATATAAGCCGATGTTACTTTCTATCATTACACCAAGTTTTAATAGAGGCTATTGCCTGCATAAAATTTACCAGTCGCTTAGTCAGTTCGACCGAAATGATTTTGAATGGATTTTGGTTGACGATGGCTCTACCGACGATACGGAGTTGATCGTGCAGCCCTGGGCGGAAGAGCAGCGGTTGAATTTTAAGTATGTCAGGCAGGCCAATAGCGGAAAGACAAATGCTGTCATACGAGGATTTGAACAAAATCCCCGCGGAACTTATACTTTAGTGTTGGATTCGGATGATATCCTGTTGCCCAACGCAATGGATCTGATCAAAAAGTACACTGCTGACTTACAGCCCGCGGAAATAGGTATGGTGTTTCTCAAACAAAATAGTCTAGGAGAAATAGTCGGGACAGCATTTCGTTTGCGTAGCTCTAACTATATAAAGATGTATTTTGGTCCGCATCGCTGTTCAGGAGACAAATTGTTTGTGGTAGAGACTGTATGCTATAAAAAAAGCTTAGTTGCAGCCTTTCCAGGTGAAAAACTTATTCCTGAAGGGGTCATTTATATACATATGCAGCAGGCCGGAAGCTTCCGGTGCGTTAATGAATTTTTATATGCTGGCGACTATTTAGCAGATGGTCTGTCGGCGAGTACACTGCGTCTAGCGGCCAATAATATCCACGGATTTATCCTAGAAAAGCAGCTGCTTGAGGCCCAGCCCCTAGCTTTAAAAGAGGCTGTCATAAACAATATTAAGTATATCAGCTACTCCGTTGCTGGAGGCAAAAAACTAGGGGATATCTTGAAATATTCCAGGTGGAAAATATTAACTGTTCTTTTGTTGCTGCCCACAATTTTAATAAGTTTCCCCCGTATTATGAAGATAAAAAAGATCATTAAAAATAGAACATTTTAGACGGCCGCAAACGCCATTAGTTTTAACCCTTATTAAAGAGACAGATATTGAAAGTTTTACATATTATAAATAGTTTACATACAGGAGGGGCTGAGAAGCTGCTGGTCACGACCTTGCCCTTGTTAAGACGAAAAGGCCTGAATGTCGATCTATTGTTACTCAATGGAGAAGAGACCCCATTTCGAAAGGAATTGCAAAACGGATCGGATATAGCGATAGAAAGCTTGGGAAGATCAATTTATAATCCCTTTTATATTTTTCGATTAATTCCCTATTTGAAGCGTTATGAGTTGATTCATGTGCATCTTTTTCCGACGATGTATTTTGTAGCCCTTGCAAAGCTGTTATCGTTTAGTAAGACGAAGATCATATTTACCGAACATAGTACCTCTAACCGCAGGCTCCAACATTGGATATACCGCCCGATGGAGCGTGTGATCTATGCGCTATATACAGCTATTGTATGTATTAGCGAGAGTGTCAAGGCCATGCTGCATCGAGAACTCGGACTGGCCGATGACAAATGCGTCGTTATCAGCAATGGTATATCGCTGGCCCAGATTAACCAGGCACCTATCTATGACAGGAGCCAGTTTGGTTTTCAACAGCGAGATAAACTGATTTGCATGGTAGCCGCCTTTCGGAAAGAAAAAGATCAAGACACCGCGGTGCGCGCATTACAGTCACTTCCTGCGCCTTATAAATTGCTTTTTATCGGCGAAGGCGAGCGCCTGGAAATTGTTAAACAGCTGGCCATGGACCTGGATGTCTGTGAAAGAATAACTTTTTTGGGGGGCCGTACAGACATATATCCGCTCCTAAAAATGTGTGATATTGCTGTATTGAGTTCACATTGGGAAGGTTTTGGTTTAGCTGCGGCTGAGGCAATGGCCTGCGGCATACCGACAATTGCATCTCGCGTTCACGGGCTGGCTCAAGTGGTTTCGGGAGGCGGTTTGTTATTTGAGGTGGGGGATGCGATGGATCTTGCGGCAAAGATCAGCTCCCTTGAAAATCAAGACAATTATCATGCTATTCAAAAAAGAGGCCTTGAAAAAGCCCAACAATATGATGTAGAGGAGACCGCCGATCAGTTGCTCTCTTTCTATCTAACTTTAGATCAAAAAAAATAATGACGATAATCTCGATCGAATGAAGAAAATTTTACACGTTATCAACGTATCGTTTGTCATCAACCATTTCTTTGGCAATCAATTCACCTATTTTTCCAAGAAAGGTTACGATTTTACCGTAGCTTGTACAGAAGATGATGAACTGTATAAACAAGCTGAAGCGAAAGGATTTAAAGCCTTTGCTGTCCCGATTCTGAAGGCCATTTCTCCGGTTCAGGATATCCGTTCCATTTTCAGATTATATCGGCTGATACGGCAAGAAAGGTTTCCGGTTGTGGTGGCCCATTCGCCTAAGGGCGGGCTTATTGGCATGACCGCCAGCTACCTAGCAGGCGTCCCCAAACGTGTATTTTTTAGACATGGCGTTATTTTTGAAACATCCTCTGGCCTGAAAAAAGCATTATTTATCCTGATCGAAAAAATAGTCAGCTGGCTTGCTACAGATGTGATTGTCGTTAGTGAATCTTTGAAGCAATTGTCAATGGATTTTCGTTTGACTCCCTCCGCTAAAATGACCTTACTGGGCAAGGGTACCTGTACAGGGATTGATACTGATCGATTTCACTATAGACCTAAGAGCGATCCTACTTTTGTTGTAGGCTATGTCGGACGTCTTGTTAGAGATAAAGGTATTCTTGAATTAGTTGATGGCTGGTTGAAATTTGTCAACGGAAAGCAGAATGTTTACTTGCATATTATAGGGCCTTGGGAAAAGCGTGACGGTATTCCACAGGAGACATTCGATATCATCAAGAATACACCTTCTATTCGTTTTTTCGACTATGTGGCGGATACTTCTGCCCTGTACAACGAGATGGATGTGTTTATTTTGCCTTCCTACCGTGAGGGCTTCCCTATATCCATATTAGAAGCGTCCGCCAGCGGGCTACCAGTTATTACCACTCGGAGCACAGGCTGTATCGATGCCATTGAGGAGGATGTAACCGGTATTTATACCGATATTAGCGGCCCTGCAATTGCTCAAGCGATAAGCTATTATTATGCTGATCCGCTACTGAGGCAGAACCATGGAGCAAATGGCGTTGATTTTGTAACAACAAATTTTTCCGAACAGAAACTCTTTTCTGAAATAGAAACCACGGTATTACAATAGCTGGGAAAGCAGCAGCCCCCCCTTTATTTTTTTTCGTTATGCTATTTGTTCTGCATATTTCTTATTTCTAGCGAGTTGTATTTTTTTGTTTCTTGTTATTGAAATTTATACACTTTATTAAAAAAAAATACACAAAAGTGTAGCGTTTAAAACTCGGGTAACGTTTGTTGAATAGAACTTAATATTCTTATATTTGCACAGCTTTATTTGACTCACTAATTATATTTTATGATTTATATTTTTACGCTGATAATACTTTTTGTTCTAGAGTTACTGTACTTGAAGATTGCAGATAAGTTTAATATCATAGATAAACCTAACGAGCGTTCTTCACATACCAAGGTGACCATCCGAGGCGCTGGAATTATTTTTTATGTCGCTTCAATGATGTATTTCGTAAATCATGATTTTGAATTACCGTGGTTCTTTCTGGGACTTTCGCTATTAACTTATGTTTCATTCTTGGACGATATCCGTGGAGTTCATCCAACGGCTAGATTAACGGTTCATTTTGCCTCAGTGCTACTTATGGTTTATCAGTTTGGTGTATTTAATTATCCCTGGTATTACCTTGTATTAGCATTTGTGTTTACCATCGGCGTTATCAATGCCTATAATTTTATGGATGGTATCAATGGTATGACGGCTAGTTGCACCTTAGTGATGGGGGGACTTTTACTTTATGTGAATACCAAAGTAAACTATATCGAACAAGATTTCCTGATCTATACCTTACTTGGGGTTGTCGTTTTCGGATTTTTTAACTTTCGTAAAAAAGCAGCTTGTTTTGCAGGTGATGTAGGGCCAGCAGTCTTATCCTTTATGTTGTTATTTGCTTTAGGGAAGCTTATATTAAAAACAGGTGACTTCACCTATATTCTTTTCCTCGCCGTCTATGGCATAGAAATAGGGTGGTCTGTAGCAAGGCGGGTTTATCAAGGATACCATATTTTCGAGCCGCACCGTACTTTTTTGTTACATATGTTAAGTAACGAAGTTGGTTACAATAGTCTATTCGTTTCTCTAGGATATGGACTGGCTCAATTGGTTCTAGGTGCTTCTGTTATTTATATCGTGCAATTTGGAGCTTCGGTGCAGTGGTCGTTTGCTATTGTTGCTCTTTCTGGACTCAGTGCATTTTATCTTATCTGGAAACAATATATTTTCAATAACTATTATATCAAAGGCGAAGAGCGTTATTCGATTCGATACAGACGTATAAAGAAGTTAAAAGCACGCCGACTTAAGAAAGCATACCTCGTTCCAGAAGTTAAATTGAATAAAGACGTAAAAATTATAGATATGCCAAGAAAGGAGAATGGAGAGGATCTCTTACGCAGCGGAGTCCGATCTTTGTAATATTCTTTGTACAGCAATTATTTTATAGTCATGGATTCCAATCCTAATATGGATATGTTTTAGACGATGAGTTTGGGTAGAATTAAAAAAGTAGTAATTTTACCGCAACGTTAGGAGGAGTGATTATGCAATCAGGATTAAGTTTTACAGCAATAGATTTCGAGACGGCGACAGCCAACCAAAATTCTGCCTGTGCTATTGGGCTGGTCGTTGTTGAACAAGGGACTATTGTCGAGGAATTTTATTCGCTGATTCAACCGCCCCAAAATCAATATATGTGGCAGACTACACGTGTGCACGGTATTAAACCTAAAGATACAGCTCAGGCTCCCACATTCAAAGAATTATTTCCACGTATCTATCCTCTCATCAATAATCGAATTATGGTGGCCCATAATGAATTGTTCGATCGTGGTGTTCTTCGCAAGACGATGGGGTATTACAATTTGTCCTACGATCATTTGGGACTTATGGAAAAATGGGAATGTACATTTAAGATTTATCAGGGGAAAGGCTTTAAGCCCGCACGACTAAATGCTTGCTGTGAAGTACTTGGGATCGAACTTAACCACCATGAAGCGCTTTCAGATGCACGGGCCTGTGCACAATTATATTTAAGACATGCCGATATCCCATCTTTGGTATAATATATACTTTTCTTATTCACTGAACAAAACATTGTCATGTATTGTTACTAATATAAAGCTTATCTTTGATAGATAAACGAGATATCTATATTCCTTTAAATGCAGTTTGATTATGATTAATATTCCAGCAAAAGGTTTACGTATTGGCATCACTTTTAGTGCCTTTGATTTATTGCATGCGGGGCATATTAAAATGCTCGAAGATGCGAAAAGACAGTGTGATTATTTAATATGTGGTCTACAGACCGATCCTACTTTAGATCGTCCAGAGAAAAATAAACCTGCTCAGACGGTTGTCGAACGTTATATTCAGCTCAAAGGCTGTAAATATGTGGATCAGATTGTTCCTTATGCAACGGAACAGGATTTAGAAGATATCCTTCGATCCTTTAAGATAGATGTCCGGATTGTGGGGGACGAATATCGGGAAAAGAGTTTTACAGGCAGAGCCTATTGTGAAGAATCTGGCATTGAGTTGTATTTTAATAGCCGAGACCATCGGTTTTCCAGCTCCGGGCTCCGCAAAATTGTCGCGGATGCCAATTCGGAAGAAGAAACAGACTTAAATATTTTTAAGCAGTAAAGGAGATAATTAAATGAAACCGAGCTTGCGAGCTCTCATCAGCCATTAAAGGATAAATTATACGATGAAAATTGGAATTACTTTCGGTGTCTTTGATTTATTGCACGCCGGTCATATTATGATGTTGGAGGAAGCAAAGCGCCATTGCGATTATTTAATTGTTGGGCTCAATACTGATCCTTCGGAAGTGTTTCCTGAGAAGGCGAAACCCACGCAGACCATCGTCGAGCGTTATATCCAATTGGAGGGCTGTCGTTATGTCGATGAAATCATTCCTTACGAAACCGAACAGGATCTGATTGATATGATCAAGGCTTTACCCATCCATATCCGAATTATTGGTGAGGAATATCGGGATACTGATTTTTCGGGACGCACATATTGCGTGGAAGAAAATATTGAAATTTATTATAACAAGCGTACGCATCGTTTTTCGAGTGCAGGTTTACGTAAGGTTGTAGCTGATAAAGAAGCAGAGAAACATTAATATACTATGAGCAATATTATACATGTTGTTTTGACAGGTGGAGTAGGTAGTCGATTATGGCCACTTTCACGTAAAAGTTATCCGAAGCAATATCTTGATTTATTTAAGGACGGTTCTTTGTTTGAGATGACCGTTAAGCGTAATCAATCCTTATGTGGGCAGGTTATTGTTGTTGGCAACTGTGACAACCACAGTCTGAGCCGTGAAGTCATGGAGAATAATAAGATAGACTATATTGATATTGTCGAAGCGACGCCTCGGAACACGGCTGCAGCGATCGCGTTTGCGGCTTTTGCGGCGCAGCCCGATGATATTTTAATTGTGACTCCGTCAGATCATGTGATTGTTGGGGATGAGGCGTATGCGGCAGCAATTAAGGCTGGGATAGAAAAAGCGAACAAAGGGTATATTGTTACATTTGGTATACAGCCGACACGCCCAGAGACTGGATATGGTTACATCGAATATAAGGATGATAAGGTGTTATCATTTCGTGAGAAACCCAACCAGGATACGGCGGAAGATTTTATTGAACGTGGCAACTTTCTCTGGAATTCGGGTATGTTCTGTTTTCGGGCAGATACATTTTTGACTGAACTACAGACGTTCGAGCCTAAGGTATACGCGACTGCTTTTAACGCTTGGCAACATCGTCAGGATGGCGAGTTAGATTTGCAATTGTCTAAAGAGATTCCTTCGATTTCCATCGATTATGCCGTAATGGAACGATCAAAGAAAATTCGTGTCGTTGCTACTAGCTTTCAATGGTCGGACTTAGGTTCCTTCGAATCGATGTATGACTATTTAAAACAAACAGGTCATCCTGTTGATGAAAATGGGAATATGGTCATTGGTACGGATGTTTATACTGCTTTTGTCGGGCTGCGTGATAGTATTCTTGTGCATACCAAGGATGCCATTCTGGTCTTGCAGAAAGAGAAATCCCAAGATGTCAAAAAAATATATAATACGCTTGAGCGTCATCAGTCCAAATTGATTGACTAAAATTATTCAGGGGGTGTACTGGTATTGCGCTCCCTATCCATATTCCCTTAACCTAAATTCATCTTTTTGTTAATTTGTTTTTCAAAAGAACTATTTGTTAATAATAAAATAACACTGTGTATTTTATTGATTATTAGTTGGTTACGAAATGTCCCTTGTTTGTCCCTGTTAGATTTTGATGATAAAAGAAGCTGTTGAACTATATTTGAATGTAATCGGATTCGTACATCGAAACTGAAAAAGCCATTTAAATTTATTTAACATATTCTTATGACACCTGCTATCACGATATCTATCTTAGTATTGATCACCATTTATTTTTTGATAAGGAAAAGGCAACAGGAGCAACGATTCAATCGAAGCGTAGGGATGACTGTCAATTATATGTTTCAGGAACGGCCTGGGCAATACAGTGGAGATCGCAATGTTAAAAGTGGTGTATTTGTATTCAAAGCTGAAAGGAATGACGATAAATTAAAAAATATTGTTATTCGTAAAGTAAGACCTCTGAATACGGCTTTAGGTGTCAATCTGGAGCAAATTTTGGTTATTCCATTTGAACAAAAGGATATTCCTAAAGCTGATGTTTCAGTTCGTTTTAAAGTGGTTAGACGCAATGCAAGGATAGAAGATCTAAAAGGTGGGCGCGTAAATATATCTGGCGTAATGAATTTTGAGCAGAGCCGATCTGTGCCATTTACTGCTACACTACCTATTACGGATTTATATCAAAATGTAACGCTGTGATTTTATTAATTTTTGTCTTTTCATTTTTAGACATCTCAATAGAGGTGCCTGTGTATTTCAATTAGTTACCCTGATTGTTCCACGTGGATTAATTAAATTCAAGGTGATGTATGAGCTTGTGTATAGACGAGTTTATGACCTGCTATTTCCCAAATTAAGGTGTCTTTAATATTTAATAACAATTTCTTAATTTGCATTAATTATTTGTATTGAGTACTTTTGTTGCTCGATTTATACTAAACCATGCTGGAATCTTTAATTACATCTAAGACTCGATTAAAGCTGCTGATCAAATTTTTTGTGTCGGCAAGTAATCAGTCTCATCTACGTGGACTGGCGGAGGAGTTTCAGGAGTCAACCAATGCAATTCGCAAAGAACTAAATCAATTGTCAGAAGCTGGTTATTTAGAAAAGAGTACAGACAAAAACAAAATACTATACCGGGCCAATACCAAAAATTCCTTATTTAAGCCAATACAAAAACTAATTCATACCTATTTGGGAATTGATGAAATCGTAGATAATATTCTACAAAAAGCTGGAGATATCCAAGAAGTTAGCTTGATTGGAGACTATGCTGCAGGTGTGGATTCCGGTGAGATAGATGTGTTAATTTTAGGTGAAGATATAAATCAGGCATATTTATTGCTGTTAGCGGACAAGGTTGGGAAAAAATTAGAAAAGAAAGTGAATATTTCCTTTGTCAAATCTAAAGAAGAACAGCGTTACATTAATTTGTATACAAACAACTCTAAGATATAATTATTTCAAAATAAGATGAGCAAGATATTAATTACTGGAGGAGCAGGATTTATTGGTTCTAATCTGGTTGAACATTTTTTAGGCAAAGGACATCAGGTCGTTGTATTGGATAACTTTGCTACAGGTCATCGTCATAATCTGGCACAACACGGTGAAAATCCTAATTTTACTTTAATTGAAGGCGATATCCGTAATAATGCCGATTGTCAGAAAGCCGTAGCAGGTGCAGATTATGTGCTCCATCAGGCTGCGTTAGGTTCAGTGCCCCGTTCCATCAAGGATCCACAAACTTCGAACGAAGTCAATGTGACAGGTTTTTTAAATATGTTAGTTGCCGCTCGTGATGCGGGCGTAAAACGCTTTATTTATGCCGCATCATCTTCTACTTACGGCGATTCTGAAAGCCTTCCAAAAGTTGAAGATATTATTGGAAAGCCTTTATCTCCATATGCAATTACTAAATACGTCAATGAACTTTATGCCGATATCTTTTCAAAAACTTACGGATTAGAGACTATTGGTCTTCGCTATTTCAACGTATTTGGTCGTCGTCAGGACCCAAATGGTGCTTATGCAGCTGTTATCCCATTGTTTGTCAAAAAATTTATGAACCATGAGAGCCCCGTGATAAACGGTACAGGTGATTACTCGCGTGATTTTACTTATGTAGATAATGTGATTCAGATGAACGAGCGTGCCATGACTACAAATAATCCAGATGCGATTAACACGGTGTATAACACGGCAGTTGGCGACCGTACAACCTTAAATCAGTTGGTTGGGTACTTGAAAGAGTTTCTGACAGAATATGATGCTGAAATTGCGAAGGTAGAGATCGTTCATGGTCCCAATAGACAAGGAGATATCCCACATTCGTTGGCTTCCATTGACAAAGCACGTCAATTACTGGGCTATGAGCCGACTCATGTTATCCGTGAAGGGCTGAAAGAAGCTGTAAAATGGTATTGGGATAATTTAAAATAATAATTTAATCATCATAAACTCGTATATAAATGAAAAAAATAGCTGTAATTGGATTAGGATATGTTGGTCTTCCCTTGGCCAGATTATTTGCTACGAAATTTCCAGTAGTTGGATTTGATATAAATCAGAAACGTATTAATGAATTGCGTTCTGGAAAAGATTTAACGTTGGAAGTGGAAGATGATATTCTTCAGGCTGTTTTATCAAACGATAACCCTTTTTCAGATAATAGTAATGGCTTATATTGTTCAAATCAGCTAAGCGATATTGAGCAAGCAAATTTCTATGTCGTTACGGTGCCTACCCCTGTCGATAAAAATAATAGACCCGATTTAACACCATTGTATAAGGCGTCAGAAACAGTAGGTAAGGTGCTGAAAAAAGGCGATATTGTTGTTTACGAGTCTACGGTGTACCCCGGAGTTACAGAAGAAGAATGTATACCTGTCTTAGAAAAAATTTCAGGATTGAAATTTAACGAAGATTTCTTTGCAGGTTATTCGCCAGAGCGTATCAATCCCGGAGATAAACAACACACCGTTGAGAAAATATTAAAAGTGACGTCAGGTTCTACGCCTGAGATCGGAGAAGAGGTTGATGCCGTTTACAAAGAAGTTATCACAGCAGGTACACACTTAGCTCCCTGTATTAAAGTGGCAGAAGCAGCTAAAGTGATCGAGAACTCGCAACGCGATATCAATATTGCCTTTGTCAATGAATTGGCAAAGATCTTTAATATTTTAAATATTGATACACATGCCGTTTTAGAAGCCGCAGGTACTAAATGGAATTTTTTACCGTTCAAACCAGGATTGGTAGGTGGTCACTGTATAGGAGTAGATCCATATTATTTAGCTCAAAAGGCACAAGAACATGGTTACCACCCAGAAATTATTTTGGCAGGCCGTCGTTTAAATGATTCTATGGGTGAATATGTCGCTTCACAAGTGGTGAAGACAATGATCAAAAAGGGGATAAACGTGAATGGTGCTGAAGTATTAATGCTAGGTGTTACTTTTAAGGAGAACTGTCCTGATGTTCGTAATACGAAGATTGTCGATGTAATTCGAGCGCTAGAGGATTATGGTGTTCAGGTTACAACTTATGATCATTGGGCAAACCCCGCCGAAGTACATCATGAATATGGAATTGAAAGCGTTAGTGAGTTGCCAAATAAAAGATTTGATGCCGTTGTATTAGGGGTAGCCCACAATGAATTTTTAAATATAAACCTTGATACATTGAAGAAAGAAAGTGCTGTTATTTATGATGTAAAGGGGATTATCGCAGAGAAGGCTGATAATAGACTTTAAATATTCCTATTAAAGAGTAGTGTCAAAAATTGATGAAGATATTAAGTGTTTTTAAGTCTAATGATTTGCGCACCAAGGTCGCGCAGAAGAATGTTATTTTATTATTTGCGAATAAATTACTCGCAGTTCTTATTTCATTCCAATTAATTCCAGCGACAATTGGCTATGTAGATTCATCTCAATATGGGATTTGGATAGCAATTAGTTCTATTGTTTCATGGATGGTTTACTTCGATTTTGGACTTACACATGGATTTCGAAATAGCTTTACAAAAGCAAAAGCTGAGGGTAATGTGGAATTGGCTAGAAGTTATGTTTCGACAAGTTATGTTATTCTTTTAATGATCTTTTTGACATTGATGGTGATCGGGTTGATTGTTAATAATTGGCTGAACTGGAGCTCTTTGTTGAGTGTTAATCCAGACCTGAACGTAACTTTAAGGAAGGTTTTTAATCTTTTAATTGTTTTCTTCTCGTTCCAAATGATTTTAAATTTGTTTACAACTATGCTTTTGGCTGATCAAAAGCCTGCATTTTCTGCATCCGTTGTTACCATTGGGCAGTTGTTGGCATTAGTTGCTATCTATTTTTTAAGTTATTTTACAACAGGAAGTCTAGAAAATTTGGCTATTGCATTAGTTGGTGTTCCTGCTTTTTCATTAGCAGTTATTTCTTTTATAATGTATAAGTCAAATTTCAAGGATTATTCTCCTTCTATTGGATCCATAGACTTTTCATTAACAAAAAATATAATTGGCCTTGGTAGTAAGTTTTTTATTATTCAACTGTCCATGCTATTTGTTTTTCAATTCGCTAACTTTATTTTGATTAGGGTTATGGGGCCAGCGTCAGTGACAACCTATAATATAGCCTATCGATATTTTAGTATGATTTATGTGGTTATGGGAATTGTATTTTTACCGTTTTGGTCAGCTTTTACTGATGCATATGCAAAAGGTGAAATAGAATGGATGAAAAAAACATACCATAAATTATCCAAAATATGGACATTGGTTTTGCCCATTTTTATTGTATTATTTTTTATGGCACCATTTGTTTACAAATATTGGCTAGCGAAGAATATTCAAATCGATTATTGGCTTTCATTTGCTATGGGAATACATATGATCTTATTATCTAGGGCAAATTTGTATATGTTTTGTCTAAATGGGATAGGTAAAGTTACTATACAAATGTTAGTCTATTTGGTTTTTGCACTCATTTCTATTCCATTAATGGTTTACTTTACTAATCTTTATGGCTATTATGGAGTTATTTTAGTTAGTTCATTGGTTTTTCTATGCCAATCATTTATAGGACATGTTCAGTTGCAGAAAATCTTAAACAGGAAAGATTATGGGGTTTGGTCTAAGTAAGAAAACAGGCTGGTTTTACAATGACTTTTCGATCGTTGGATTCCTATTGACGGGACTATTATTTTTATCCGTAGATACAATTTCTAGATATCTTTTAGTTTTGGATAGTGGTGAACTAAAAGAAAGTGTAGTATATAGTATTCTTAGGGTTTTTATTTTTGGATTCTTAACCCTTTCATTTTTAACTGATCGAAAAACGATCAATATTTTTTCTCTAAAATGGTTATATCTTTTCATACTTGCGTGCAGTATATCTTTATTTATAAACTTTTTAGATTTTAATGATTTTTTCAAAAGTGTAATTTACACTTTTTCTTTTGTGTTGATTTACAGGTACGGAATAGTATTGGGTAACGTTAAAGAGGATTTTAAGGTGTTTAACAGAGCTATTACTATCATAATAATCATTTTATTAATTCAATACATAGGAACATATTATCTCAAGTTTGGCTCTATTTCGGTAGTTTCTAACGATGCAATTTTCTCTATAGTTGTGTTCATTCCATTTCTATTTCTTTTTGAAAAAAAAAGATTGAGACTATTGTTAACAGTTGTTATTATGATTTGTACTGTTATGTCCCAAAAGAGATCTGCAATCTTAGTTGTAAACTTTAGTATCTTATTAGCTTTAATCTTATATTATTCCGAGCGATCGAAGGCTCGATTGATTTTTATCGGATTATTTTTAGCGTTATTGGCTTTTAATTTCTTAAATGAAATTGAAAACATAGGGTTTGTAGATTCTGTCTTGCACAGGTTTGAAAATTCTTCTGATAATGGTCGGAACGAAATCAATGAAGAATTATTAGGCAAGATTTCGAAGAGAGACGGTATTGAAACTTTTTTTGGGTTAGGGTATGCTGCGACTATTAGAGATATAGGTATTCCAAGTCACAATGATTTTCTTGAAATTCTATATGATTATGGAATAATTGCCCTTATTATTTATATTGTGTCTTTAATGTATTTGGGTTTGAAGGCAATATTTTGGTATAAGCGTAGGGAAGAATATTTGGAGTACTATATTTGCTATTTGGTGGCTTTTATTATGCTCATCGGGCTATCAACGGTTAATTACATGATTTATTCGGTTTATAATATGGTTCTTTTTTTAGCCATAGGAATTTCTTATAGTAAAATTTTATTAAGGATAAAACATTCAAAATGAAAATATTGTTTCTATGTGGACTCTATCCACCAGCATATAAGGATCAGATGTTTTCGGACAGTAAGAGAAGCTATCAATTTGCAGCTCAAAACTTCCAAGAAGCATTAATAGGAGGATTTATTGAAAACAATATTAATTTACATATCGTCACCCTTCCGTTTTTAAGTACATATCCGTTCGGTTATAAGAAAATATTTTTAAATTTTAAGCGAAGTGATATTGACGATATAGTGTCAGTTGCGCCTATTAAGATATTAAATCTTCCTATTTTTAGTAGCATGTTTAACAATGCTAAGAAAGAAGTATTAAAGTGGTGTAAGATTAATAGAACTGAAGAAGAATTGCATATTATTGTGTATTCATTAAATGCAGATTTAATGAAGGTCGCGATAGAAGCAAAAGAAAAATATCCGAATTTGAAATTGAGTTTGATCATTTTGGACTTACCAGAATATATGGGAGCAAATCGGTTTCATAAAATATTAGGTATTTATAAAAAGAATATTGAATATATATATTTAAATCTGAAATCATTTGATCAATATGTGCTTTTAACAGAAGCGATGGTTGAAAAACTTTGCATTCAAAAAAATAAATACGTTGTAATAGAGGGAATCTACAAATCAAAGCATGTTATTGATACTTCGGAAATATCCTATAAAGATAATAAGGAAATGATATTATATTCTGGAGCACTTAACGTTAAATATGGTTTACAAAATTTACTTGATGCCTTTCATCAGATAGCCTCCCCTGATGTCAGATTAGTGATTTGTGGTGATGGGGAAGCTAAGGAACTGGTTACTTCTTATTGTAGGCTTGATGAACGGATAATTTTTAAGGGAAAGGTACCTCATGAAGAAGTATTAGCATTACAAAAAGAAGCGAGTCTATTAATTAATCCACGTCAACCTGAAGGTGAATATACCAAATATTCCTTTCCCTCAAAAACGATGGAATATTTTGCTAGTGGCACTCCTGTTTTAATGTATCGGTTGCCGGGTATACCTGAAGTTTATTTTAACTATTGCTATGTTTTAGACGATTACAGTGTAGAGGGTTTAAGACAAAGGATAGAGGAAATCTTGAAGAAAAATGTACGGGAAAGAATGGAACTAGGTAGTTCCGCTTCAAAATTTATTTTGAATTATAAATCGGCGAAGGTTCAAGTTCAAAAAATATTAGAGTTATTATTAGATTAATTTTTATCAAAATAAAATATTCAAAATAAAATATTCAAAATGGAAATAGAAAATAAAATATTATTAATTACTGGGGGAACCGGTTCCTTTGGAACAGCTGTTTTAAATAGATTTTTGGAAACTGATCATTTTCGTGAAATTCGGATTTTTTCTAGAGATGAGAAGAAACAGGATGATATGCGCAATTTATATAAAAATGATAAGATCAAATACTATATAGGCGATGTAAGAGATTTTAATTCCGTAGAACCTGCAACTAGAGGAGTAGATTATATTTTTCATGCGGCAGCACTTAAACAGGTACCTTCTTGTGAGTTCTTTCCAATGCAAGCTGTGAAAACGAATGTTGAGGGAACACAAAATGTGATTCGCGCTGCAGCTTCTAATGGAGTAAAGAAAGTAATCTGCTTAAGTACAGATAAAGCGGCATATCCTATTAACGCTATGGGGATTTCTAAAGCTATGATGGAAAAGGTTGCAGTAGCTGAGGCTCGAAATCTTACTGATACTGTGGTTTGTTTAACACGTTATGGTAATGTCATGGCTTCCCGAGGTTCTGTAATCCCATTATTCTTAAATCAGATTAAAAAGGGGGAACCAATTACCGTGACGGATCCGAATATGTCCCGTTTTTTTATGTCGTTAGAAGATGCGGTTGATTTAGTTCTTTTCGCTTTTGAACATGCTAATCCCGGAGATTTATTTGTCAATAAGGCGCCTGCAGGATCTATTGGTGATCTGGCAAAAGCATTAATCAGTCTGACGGGTAAAGAAGTGCCAATTAAAGTGATTGGAACTAGACATGGGGAAAAGCTCTATGAAACGCTTTGTACGCGAGAAGAAATGTTGAAGGCAGAAGATATGGGAGACTTCTATCGGGTACCAGCAGACAATCGAGATTTAAATTATGCGAAGTATTTTTCCGAAGGAGAAGAAGATGTGTCTAAAATAGAGGATTATCATTCACATAATACAGAGCAACAAGGAGTCGAAGGCCTTAAGAAACTTGTTTCTAAATTACCATTGATTCGGAAGGAAGTATTTGGGGAAGATGTTATGCAGTATCCATATTAATTTAATGTTTCGACTATGATTAATTTTATTCAAGGCGGCATAGCGAAGGATATGAGGGGGCAGATTCGTTTTGCGAATGATTTCGATATGTCTTCTGTGAAACGCTTTTATATTATCAAGAATACAGACCTTGATTTGGTTCGGGGGTGGCGGGCACATCGTATAGAACAAAGGTGGTTTTATGCGCTTTCTGGTAAATTCTCTGTTGATGTAGTAAAAATAGATGACTGGACCCATACCTCTACTGAGCTCAGTGTGGAAAATATAATCCTAGATTCCTCTAAAAACCAGGTTTTACATCTGTCCTCTGGTTATGGTACAGCTTTTCAAGCTTTGGAGCCGGAATCTGAGTTATTGGTTTTTGCCGATTATGGTATTGAAAATGCTGAAATAGATGATTACACGTATCCACTGGATTATTTTGTGAATAGAAAAAAATAGAGTAAATGAGAATAGGTATAACAGGACAAAATGGTTTCGTTGGGAAGCATTTATATAATTCATTGGGACTTCTACCGGATGAATTTGAGAGGATAATATTTCAGAAAGAATTCTTTGAAAAAGACGAAGAGCTTGACGATTTTGTATCACAATGTGATGTAATAGTGCATCTCGCTGCAATGAATAGACATGAAAGTGAGCAATTCATTTATGAAACGAATGTAGGCTTGGTAAACAAACTTGTGGCGTCATTAGAAAGAACTGGTTCTAAAGCTCACGTTATGATATCTTCTTCCACACAAGAAGAAAGGGATAATTTATATGGAAAATCAAAAAGAGAAGGTCGTGAGACATTAATAAGATGGGCTACAGAGAATAATGGTAAAGTTACCGGGTTGATTATTCCAAATGTTTTTGGTGCATTTGGTAAACCTTTCTATAATTCATTCATCTCGACTTTCTGTTATCAGTTGACGCATGGTGATACACCTGTCATAGCAACAGATGGCGAAGTTAAACTAATCTATGTTCAAGAATTAGTTAATACCATTATTGAAAAAATTAGACAAAGTAAAACGGAAACGGAGTATTTTATAGAACCTACAGCTGTTAGAAAGGTTTCCGAAGTATTAGAGTTATTAATAGATTATAAAGTAAAGTACCTTGACAATGGGGAAATTCCCATTATTAATGGATCATTTGAACACAATCTATTTAATACATATCGTTCATATATCGAATATAAAACGCATTTCCCTGTAAAATTCACCCAACATATCGATCCTCGAGGTGCTTTTGTAGAAGTTATTCGTTTGGGAATTGGTGGTCAATGTTCTTTTTCCACTACTGTTCCAGGAATCACAAGAGGTAATCATTATCATACACGCAAGATAGAACGGTTCGCTGTTATAAAAGGAAAGGCATTAATCCAAATTCGTAAAATAGGGGATGATGAAATAATTGATTTTTATTTAAATGGAGAAGAGCCTGCGTATGTTGATATGCCTATATGGTATACACATAATATAAAAAATATAGGGGAAGAGGAATTGTATACTATTTTTTGGATTAATGAACCATTTAATCCTGAGGATCCAGATACTTATTTCGAAACAGTTTAACAAATTTAAAAGCCATTATTAATAAAATGAAAAGAATTGTTTTTTTTGTAGTCCTAATCTTTACATGGGGATGTTCTAAAGATAAGGCGGTTATTGGGGATAACAAAAAGTCTGAAATAGTTGATGAAGATGGAACTCCATTAAGTTCAGAAATAGATAACAAGGATGATTTATGCTTTTACTATAAGGATTCTATTGATTTGATTAAGATTTTAGGTTGGCCTACTGGGGAGATTCAGGGAGAAAATTTAAAAAATTTCTCTTTCAAAGATGGTAAACTAATATTGTTAAATCAGTCTAATATGGATAAGGCAAAGTTTACTTTGTCTTTTTCCAATAAAGTTACAAAAGAAAAGAAGACTTTGACATTCAAACTTAAAGGATGGATTGATAATCAATACTATTTAGAACGTTATGAAGTCTTTCCAAAACAGAATTTTTTTGTATACACATTTAACAATAACAGTTATTTTTTTTCTAACAACAAGTTATACATTAAAAGAGGTAAAACTGGTGATTTAGAATTTTTATGTGATTTTCCTTTAGTAGATTTAATGTATAACCAAATGGTAACAGATGGAAAGCACTATGCTGTTAGAACAGGCAACAATTTATATGTGAGTGAAAACCTTAAGAATTGGAAATTAATTTATTCAGAAAGCAGGGGCATAAAAGAATCGATGGTTATAGTCAATAATGAAAATGGAAAAGAGCTACTTTTCTCAGAGTATAATCCCGGGACTAATTACAAAAGACAAGCTGTTAGGGCTTATAATTTCTCTACAGGTAAAACAAGTATTCGAAAACTATTTTATTCAAGGTTAGAATATGAGTCATCTAATGCGCTTCCGACAACGAGGCATATACATTTCTTATTAAAGGATCCTTATTCAAATCTACTATTTTTGGGAAATGGTGATCTGAATTATGAAAGTGCAATTTATTATTCTTCTGATAATGGTTTAACGTTTAATGTTTTGGGAGGGGGTGATCAAACATGGCGATCGCTTTCTATGTTTTTTACCAAACAAAACATATTCTGGACTACGGATGCTGCCTCTGCTCAGTATATGCTTAAACTTAGTAGAAATGAAATAAAGCAGAATGTTGAGCAAAATAAAGTAACGAAGTATCCTTTGGTTAATAGTGCATTATGGTGCTCAGAGCAAATCAGCGAAAACGAATATTTGCAGAGTACAAATAATGAAGGTGGACTTTATGATAATAAGTATAGAAATCTATATATTAAAATAGAGAATGAAGAACCTCAGTTTTATTCAACATTTGCAAAGACAGCTGGAAGTATCTATGCACAAAAATATCCTGTCGGAAAAGACGTTAATGGAAATATCTATTTGTTAGATCTAGATAGCTACGAATTAGAACGTGTTAAAGTAAAAAAGATAAAATGAAAAAATTAAGAGTGATGACGGTTGTGGGTACACGACCAGAGATTATAAGATTATCAAGAGTCTTAGCTGCATTAGATAGCTCTGACGCAATTGATCATATTATTGTACACACCGGGCAAAATTATGATTACGAGTTAAATCAAATATTTTTTGAGGATTTGGGGCTTCGTAAACCAGATTACTTCCTGAACGCCGCAGGTAAAACTGCGACGGAAACCGTTGGCAATATTCTAATTACAATAGATCCTTTGTTGGAAGATCTAAAACCAGATGCATTTTTAGTTTTGGGTGACACAAATTCATGTTTGTGTGCTATTCCTGCTAAAAAACGTCAAATACCTATTTTTCATATGGAAGCGGGCAATCGTTGTTTTGATCAACGCGTGCCCGAGGAGACCAATCGTAAAATTGTTGATCATACCGCTGACGTAAATTTGACTTATTCGGATATTGCAAGGGAATATTTGCTGCGAGAGGGTTTGCCTGCAGATCGCATTATCAAAACGGGTTCTCCAATGTTCGAAGTTTTAAATCACTATTTACCTGAAATTGAAGGCTCCGATGTATTGAGCAAACTAGGCTTGGAGGAAGGTAAGTTTTTTGTTGTTTCTTCACATCGCGAAGAGAATATTAACAACGAGAGAAATTTTAGAGGCTTAATGGAATCTTTAAATGCAATTGCCGAACAATACGGTTATCCTGTCATTGTGTCCACTCATCCTCGTACTCGAAATATGATCGATAAAATGAAAATAGAAATGCGATCAGAAATTCAATTTTTGAAGCCTTTGGGCTTCCACGATTATAACGCGTTACAAATGCGTTCTTACGCTGTACTTTCCGATTCGGGGACAATTTCCGAGGAATCGTCGATATTAAACTTTAGAGCATTAAATATACGTCAAGCCCATGAACGACCAGAAGCTATGGAAGAAGCTTCTGTAATGATGGTTGGACTTTCTCCAGTGCGTGTATTGCAAGGTTTAACCCAAGTTCTGAGACAACAAGTCGGTAAAAAACGTAATTTTCGTCAAGTTGCAGATTACTCTATGCCGAATGTTTCGGAAAAAGTAGTTCGCATTATACTTTCTTATACGGATTACATTAGAAGGACTGTTTGGTCAAAAGAGATTTAAATATGAAGAGAATCCTATATATAGGAGGTTTTGAATTACCCGACAAGAATGCGGCAGCCCAACGAGTACTTTCTAACGGAAAAGCTTTAAGAGATTTGGGACATGAGATTATTTTTGTCGGGTTGACTAAATCCGTTCCAAGGAGGTTTAATTTTGAGGGTTTTGATTGCCATGAGATTATATATCCACAGAGTAAGAGAGCATGGGTATCATTTTTGTTTTCAATTAGGAAAGAATCCGAATTAATAAATCAATTTAATCCGGATGTTCTAATTTTTTATAATTATCCTTCATTTAAATTAGGTCGTTTAAAAAGCAGATTTAAAGGGAAAATAGTTTTTGGAGATATAACTGAGTGGTATGAAGCTCCAGGTGTATCATTAGTTTCTATAATAAAACGAATTGACGTATGGTTCAGGATGAAGATAATTCTTCCGCAAATTGATGGTCTGATCGTCATAAGTGACTACTTAGAAAACTTTTATAAGGGAAAGGTTAAGAAGCTGATTAATATTCCCCCATTAGTGGATGTTTACGAAGATAAGTGGAAAAAGAATAGTAACCCTTTAAATGATCGTTATAATTTAGTGTATGCTGGGTCTCCAGGAGCTGGAAATAAAGATCGATTGGATTTGGTTATTTCTTCAATTAATAAAGCTAGACTTGATTTGAAGAAAGATATTCATATAAATATTATAGGCTTGAGTAAACAACAATTTTTAGAAAATTTTGGAACAACTCTTAACGACAATATTGATGATACTTATATTCATTTCAATGGTCGTGTTTCTCATAGCAAAGCTCTAGAATTTATAAAAGAAGCGGATTTTTCTATTTTTTTTAGAGACAGTAATTTAACCAATACCGCAGGATTTCCTACAAAATTTGTTGAATCTATTAGTTGTGGTACACCTGTTATAACGAATGCTTCTAGTAATTTACATACTTATTTTGAAAAATATCCTATGATTGGATATGTCTTTAAAAGTTTGACTGACGAAGAGCTAATTCTCGGTATAAAACTTGCTCTTTCATCCTCTAAGGAAGATATTTTGTTGAAAAAGGAATTCTGTCTGAACTCAAGATTATTTGATTACCGAAAATACACTGATAAGTTTTATGAACTGTTTTAAATCAAATCGAATGAAATTGTTAAATATCTTTTTTATTAGCGCTCTTTTTCTTTTAGCTCAAGATTTAAAGGGACAAGATTTTTCTTTAGCAAATGTTAGCAAAACAAAAGCTGAAATAGAGAAGTTACAAAATAATGCGTTTGATTTGACGACGTTGCTACCCAAAGGTTATGTGGTTAATGGCACCGTTGATTATACTGATATTATTCAAAAGGGACTTAATAAATATAAGTCCGTCAAAATGCCCAATTTTCCAGTATTGATAAATTTTAAGGGTTTAACAATAAACTCAAATAGTGATGTTTTTTTTCAAAAGCAATCTTCATTAATAATGCTCCCGAATGATCGGTCGACTTATGCAATATTGGATATTCAACGAAAAGAGAATGTGAAAATTTATAATGCGAATTTGATTGGAGATAGATTTCAGCATAAAGGAAAAATAGGGGAGTGGGGAATGGGAATTCGTATTGTTGAGTCACGAAATGTTGTCTTTTATAATCCTAATGTTCGAAATACTTGGGGAGATGGAATTTATCTGGGTGATGATAACGTAAATTCTGTCCATAATGAAAATATTTTTATATTAAATTGCTCTATTATTAGCAGTCGAAGGAATGGAATTTCGATTATTTCCGGGGAAAATGTTTTTATTCAGGATGGGAAAATTTCTAAATCTGATGGAACAATGCCCAAAGCGGGACTGGATATTGAGCCAAATAATGGTTCTGATGTCATAAATAATATTTTTGTAAATAATCTTGAGACAAGTAATGAGGGCGCTGGCGTTATGATCTTGTTAAATAAATTGGTAGGACGGGCTGGTAAGGTAAATATTTCTCTTAATGGACATTCCGATAATGGCGGATCCATGGGACTATATATATCTAATCTGGAAACAAGTGCTAGAAGACTTGTTGGGACTATTTCAATAAAAAATTCTAATTATATTAATAATAAAACAAATGGGATTTTTATTGAAAATTATGCATCTATTAATACTCCAAAACTGACAATTTCAGATTCAAAAATCAAGAATTCCAATAGTTCTAATAATAAGTCGCCAAGATGGGGGGCAGGGATATCCTTTGGAAGAGATTCCAGAAAAGCTATCTTTAATAAAATGGGAAATGTCCAAATAAAAAATATAGCTATTGTTGATAATAGACAGTACCCATTAATGCGTGCAGGGCTATCATTTGATGATGATAATGGTTCTAATTTTGAAAATGTTAATGTTGAAGGAATAGAAGTACAAGGAATAAAAACGTCCGATCAGTTTTACTTAAAAGCGGGAGTGAACTTAAAAAGATAATAATTTAGAAAAATAATTATGAGTGTCTTAATTCGCATTACTACTGTTCCAATTTCACTTAAAATTCTATTGAAAGGTCAATTAAAATTTATGCACGAACATGGCCTTTCCGTTAAAGGAATAGCCTCTCAGGGGATTGAGCTAAAAGAGGTGAGTAAAAGTGAGGGTATCGAAGTTCATGCTATAGAAATGACAAGAACAATTTCACCACTTAAAGATTTAAAGTCCTTATGGGATTTTTATAAGATTTGCAAGAAAGAAAAACCTTCTATTGTTCATTCTCACACCCCCAAGGCTGGTATCATTGGTATGCTAGGGGCTAAGCTTGCTGGAGTTCCAATCCGATTACATACAGTTGCGGGTATGCCTTTAATGGAAACAATGGGAGTAAAACGGAAGATTCTTGACTTTGTTGAACGGCTTACTTATGGTGCGGCTACAAAGGTATATCCTAATTCAAAAGGACTATTTGATTTTATTGTATCCAATCGATACACGTCTTTGAATAAATTAAAAGTAATTGGTAATGGTTCCTCAAATGGCATCAATACGGCCCTATTTTCAAAAGAAACTATATCGGCAGAACAACAGAATTTATTAAAGAATGAATTGGGTATTGGTAATGATGATTTTGTTTTTGTATTCGTTGGTCGACTTGTTGGAGATAAAGGTATCAATGAACTGGTAAAAGCTTTTTGTAAGTTAAACCATTCTGCAGTGAAGCTACTGTTAGTTGGGCCACTGGAGAGTGATCTTGACCCTTTGGATAATGATACGCTAAAATGGATCAATGAGAGCAATAATATTCTTTCTGTAGGTTTTCAAAAAGACGTTCGCCCCTACTTAGCTATTTCTAGTGCATTGGTATTTCCAAGTTATCGTGAGGGGTTTCCAAATGTGGTTATGCAAGCTGGAGCTATGGAACTACCAGCTATCGTATCAGATATAAATGGCTGTAACGAAATCATCATCGAAGGAAAAAATGGAACAATTATTCCTGTTAAGAATGTGGACGCGGTTAAAGATGCAATGGAAATGATGATAACAGATAAGGAGTTTTATTTACAGATGAAAGGAAATGCAAGACGAATGATTACCGAGCGTTACGAACAGCAGGTTGTTTGGGATGCCCTTTTGACTGAGTACAAAAGTTTATTAAAAGATAGAGGATTAGACAATGTATAGGCATTTTTTTAAGAGATTCTTCGATTTTTTTATAGCACTTATAGGTTTGACTATCCTTAGTCCTGTTTTTATTGTTGTGACAATAGGGCTTTATTTTGCCAATGATGGCAAGCCATTTTTCTTTCAAGAGCGACCAGGATTGAATGAACGGATCTTTAAAATCATCAAGTTCAAGACAATGAATGATAAAAAGGATGCCAATGACAATCTTCTTTCTGATGCAGAACGCTTAACACCTATTGGGTCTTTTGTGAGAAAGACATCGCTTGATGAGATTCCTCAGCTAATTAATGTGCTCAAAGGTGATATGGCAATTATAGGGCCTAGACCGCTATTAATTCAATATCTACCTTTATACGATGACAGGCAACGGCGCCGTCATGAAGTAAGACCGGGTATTACCGGTTGGGCGCAGGTCAATGGCAGAAATGCGATCTCTTGGGAAAAAAAATTTGAGTTGGATGTCTGGTATGTAGACCATGTCTCCTTTCTTACCGATTTAAAGGTCTTTTTTATAACATTTAAAAAAGTATTTAAGCGAGAGGGGATTTCGGCGGATGGACATATTACAATAGAACCGTTTAATGGAAACAACTAAATTTGAATGATGTATTTGTTTGGAGCAAGTGGCCATGGAAAAGTAATAGCAGAAATTGCTGAACATAATAACCTAAAAATAGAAGGCTTTATCGATACCGATTTAAATAAATCGTCGTTATTGGAATATACTGTTTTTCATAGAAATCCGGAGAGACCGATTGAAGCAATTATTGCTATTGGAAATAATGAAATAAGGAAAAGAATAGTAAATGAGATACGTTCATTTACTTATCCGAGTTTAATACATCCAAGGGCTAATATTTCTAGCCGTAGTATTTTAGGAAATGGTACAGTAGTAATGGCTGGTGCAACGATTAATGTGGACGTGAATGTAGGTCAACATTGTATTATCAATACAAATGCTTCCATAGATCATGATTGTATTATCGAAGATTTTGTACATTTATCGCCAAATGTAGCGCTGGCAGGAAATGTGCATATTGGAGAGGGAACACATGTCGGTATAGGAGCTTGTGTAATCCAAGGGATAACGATTGGAAAATGGGTGAAAATAGGGGCTGGAGCTGTGATTATTAGAGATATACCAGATGGATGTACCGTGGTGGGTAATCCTGGAAGAATAATAAAAAAGTAACGTTAATTTTTACCACTATGTCAGATAAAATATGGTTATCTTCTCCTCATATGGGAGGGAATGAATTAAAATACATCCATGAAGCGTTTGATTATAATTGGGTAGCTCCCTTAGGCCCCAATGTCAATGGCTTTGAAGAAGATTTGGAAAGATTTCTAAATTCGGATGTTCAGGTAGCTGCCCTTTCCGCCGGAACTGCAGCCTTGCATTTAGCCTTGATAGAATGCGGCGTAAATTATGGTGACGAAGTAATTTGTCAGTCAATGACTTTCTCCGCATCAGCTAATCCGATCGCCTATCAGGGAGCGATACCAGTATTTGTAGATTCCGAAGCTGACACCTGGAATATGTGTCCATTAGCGCTGAAAGATGCAATTCGTGATCGCTTTGCCAACGGTAAGAAGCCAAAGGCAATTATTGTGGTTCACCTTTATGGTATGCCAGCCAAAATGGATGAAATATTAGCAGTTGCCGAAGAATTCGATATTCCTGTCATCGAAGATGCTGCAGAGGCTCTAGGTTCGACTTATAAAGGGAAAGCATGTGGTACTTTTGGACGTTTCGGTGTATTAAGCTTTAATGGTAATAAAATTATCACAACTTCCGGTGGTGGAGCTCTGGTATGCCATACAAAAGAAGATAAAGACAAAGCCGTATTCCTTTCGACACAAGCGCGTGACGATGCCCCTCATTATCAGCATTCTCATATTGGTTATAACTATAGAATGTCTAATATTTGTGCCGGTATAGGAAGAGGCCAAATGGAGGTATTAACACATCGTGTTACAGCTCGTCGCGGCATGACAAAGTTCTATTCTGATATATTTGCTAGTATTGATGGAATCCGTGTGTTGACAGAGCCTAGCGATGATTTTTATTCTAACCATTGGTTGGCTGCTATTACCATTGATGAGGCTATAACAGGTGTCTCGCGTGAAGATCTGCGCCTGGCGCTGTTGGAAGATAATATTGAATCGCGTCCACTATGGAAGCCAATGCATTTACAACCTGTGTTTGAGAACACTCCATATTATGGAAGCAATATAGCTGAAAAATTGTTTGACACAGGACTTTGTTTACCCTCAGGATCAAACTTGACAGACGTCGAGAGAGGGCGTATTCGTGCCAAAATCGAACAAGTTTTTAGTAAATAAAGTAAAACGAGCTTTTAATGAAAATTGAAAGCTCGTTTCAATTAGTCTCTGTCTATTCCGATGAACTTGGAATAGAAATGCATAATAGGGAAGAATATAGCTTCTTGTGGCGCATAAGGTAAATAACGCTTAAAATTTTGCCAAAGTCTTTTAGCGCCATCTGGGTGTACAGATACTGCATTATTTACTTTCCCCTCAGCATAACGTTTGTCGTGATAGCCAAAATTACCGCCAAACCAGATTTCTTCCAGCATCCAAGCTGAATCAATATTTTCAGGATATGGAAAAGGTAGATTTGACTTAGGCAGTCCGATATAGTTAACTAGAATTTGGTGGAGCAAATGCGTCCATTTTAAAATTCCAGTCTTTTGATAAATCTTTTTTAAAGCTTCCGCATCAATTTGATTACTGTATTGGGCATACAATCTTGCCGAATCGCAAAATTGTCTTAACCCTATGCCAAATGTAATTAAGTGTTTTAGTATATGCGAGTTTACTTGAAAAAGCTGTAGCTCCGGTGCCAATATTCGGACTGCGACATCTTCAATTTTCAAGATACCCTGTTTTTCACGATAGTATTTAGAAATGGAACGCAGATAGGGTTGTATAAGAGGGTTTCGGAGATCAAAAAGCTGTTTGTGATGTTCAATAAACTGGTTATCGTAGTTGTAATGTAAGCTAAAGCTTTTGGTATCCTCTACAATTATACCCTTCTCTTTTATATATTTACGTGCTATGGCATAACCATTATCCTCGAAATGCCAATCAATGTCACCGCATATTCTATGTAAGGGATTAAGGTATAACTGTGCAACACCTTGCCCTTTTTGCAAGATAGGCTGTATACCAAGTTCTTTAAAGGCTGAATATTGAGACGCAATAACCTTATTCATCTCAATATTATGGCGCTCAATTTGGTCAACTTTGACAGCCCATTTTAATCGTAATGACTGAGGAGGAAGTTGATCTTCATTTAAAAAAGCAAAGCTGTCAAAAATTATTCCCTCTACTGTATGTGAAACCGACCAATTATATAGGTCTGCCCATTCGCTTTCGCTCAAGGGGATAGTAATATCTAAATTTCCTCGCCCCCAAAGGCCTATTTGCAATAATTTAAAAAGAGGATCTCTGAGTTGAGTATTCATTGTATATAATATCTAAATAGATCAAATTTAGTAATTTTTATTCTTTTTGCAGATCGCTCTATTTATTTTTTTGGCAGAAATATTGTGCTTAAAATTGGTGAACGAAATTTTAGGCATAAATCTTGCTAACAAGTTGCGGTTGCAAATTTAAACCGTTATTAAGTGGTATTTTTTAGAATAGTGAGAAAAAAAGTATATTTTTGTTGTCAAGTCAAGAAATCAATTTTATAAATTATTAATAGAACATGCGATTAATTTTTAAGTATGGTTTAACGTTAGCGTTTTGTCTTATTACGTTGATGTTTTTTAATTCCTGTGGTTCTCGGAGGAGCATGGCTTATTTTCAGCCGGACTCAAGTCAAATCAATACCTTATATGAGCAATATGTTCCAAAGATTCAACCAAGTGATATATTGACTATCGTAGTTACTGCCGCTGATCCGAAAGTAACAGCCCCATTTAATCCAATGAGTACTATGATCAGTGGGAGTATAACGCAGCAAACTGATATGGCACTTCGTCCGACGTACACGGTAGATGAAAAAGGAAATATTGTTTTGCCGATGTTAGGAGAAGTCCACGTCGCTGGAATGACACGGACTCAAGCGATCCAAAAGTTACGATTGGATTTAAGTAAATACATTAAAGACCCTGGAGTCAACATAAATTTTAATAACTTTAGAATTTCTGTTTTAGGAGAGGTTGCTCGTCCAGGATCATTTATTATGCCTACAGAGCGAGTAACTGTATTAGAAGCATTAGGAATGGCAGGAGATTTGACAATACGAGGGGTTCGGCAAAATGTTATGTTAATTCGAGAAATTGATGGCCAAAAAACAATGCACCGCTTAGATCTTACACAGCAAAATACATTAAACTCCCCATATTATTATTTGGTCCAAAATGATGTAATTTATGTGGAGCCCAATAAATCTCAAATTAATAATTCAAAATTAGGGGCAAATACAAATGTTATCATATCCATCGCTGGATTAATAATTACTGTAATTTCAGTATTGACTCGATAATAAATTTCATGGAACAAAGATCTACACAAATTCGCGATAAACAAGAAGAGGAAATCAATTTAAGACAACTATTTGAACAGTACTTATATTATTGGAAATGGTTTGTTCTCTCGTTGATTCTTGCGTTAGCAGGCGCCATAGTATATTTAAGGTATGCTCAAAAATCTTACAGTACCACGGCGAAGATTCTTTTAAAAGATGAGAAAAGTGCCGCTGCCGGTGAGCTGGCGGGAATTGCTGAGTTAACGAGTAGTATGGGATTTGGTGGAACGCGAACAGCTTTTGTCACAGATCAGATAGAAGTTCTGTCTTCGCGCAGGCTAATGCGAAAGGTTGTCGATAAACATCATCTTAATGTAATCTATTCTTCTAA
This sequence comes from Sphingobacterium sp. Ag1, assembly GCF_000988325.1. NCBI lineage: Bacteria > Pseudomonadati > Bacteroidota > Sphingobacteriia > Sphingobacteriales > Sphingobacteriaceae > Sphingobacterium > Sphingobacterium sp. Ag1. The sequence continues at coordinate 71,879 of NZ_LBGU01000037.1, forward strand.
AGGGAGTATTCGTACCTCAGAAGTTTTGGAGGATGACATGCCATTTGTCGTGCAACCGCAAGGTAACCAAGATAGCATAAGGATCAATATGCGAATTGTGCTAAAGAAGGGTACCAATCTAGATATTACAGATCTTTATAGTGGAGATAGAATAGAAACTACTTTTGATAAAGTTGTTAGATTAGGGAAAAGTAGTGTAGTTTTTCGACGTGGGAATAACAAAAACAGTTCTGCAACTGAGTATATTATTAATGTTATCCCGAAAGATTGGGCTGTCGATCTTAATCTAGCGGCCATAAATATTAAACCAAATAAGGAATTGCAATCTTATATTGTTAATTTCTCAATGATGTCAACTTTAGAAAGGAAAGCAGCATTGGTTCTTAATAGTTTAATAGAAGTCTATAATGCTGATCTAACGAACGATAAATTACGGATGACACGGGCTACCTCCGATTTTATCAATAAGAGATTGATGATTATATCTAAAGATCTTTCTGGAGCTGATGAGGAAGCCGCCGAATTTAAGTCGGCGAATTCAATGGTTGATATGGCTACAGAAGCAGGAGTATTCTTAAGTACAGCTTCGGATAATGATAAAAAGGTCTTAGAATATCGAACACAGTTACAATTGGTTGATCATATGAACGATTATTTGAAGAATCAAGAAGTTGGAAAGCTCTTACCTTCAAATATTGGCCTACAGGATGCCTCAATAGGTAGTTCTATTGAAGCTTATAATAAATTAGTGTTGGAACGTGATGATCTACTAAAATCGGCTTCTGAACAAAATCCTACCGTCATTGCTATGAATGAAAATATAGCTGAAAGTGATAAAAATATAAGGCAATCGTTAATTAATTATCAACGTGTAACTAAACTGGCTTTAAATAGCATTGAACGGAAATCTAACGAGATAAAAGGAAGAATTAGTTCAATTCCTAGCCAAGAACAGGGATTTAAAAAAATATCGAGGCAACAAAAGATAGTTGAGTCTCTTTACTTATTATTATTGCAGAAAAGAGAGGAGAGTGAGGTAAAAGCAGCCGCTACACCTGATAATTTAAAAATTATAGATGCGGCCTATGGAAATGGTACTCCCGTGTCCCCGAAAAGGCCGATTGTTATTCTAGGTGCGATCCTACTTGGATTTTTAATTCCATTTATTGCTCTCTATCTTAAATTTTTGTTAGATAATAAAATTCATTCACGGAAAGATATCGAAGAAATTGTTAAAATCCCTGTGCTGGGAGAGATCCCTACAGCCGAGGACACTATCGTACATCTTAATGACCGATCTTCTTTAGCTGAAGCTTTCCGTATTCTTCGTACCAATATGAATTTTATGTTTGGGGCGGATAAAAAAGAAGCATCTAAAGTGATATTTGTTACTTCGACTATTTCTGGGGAAGGTAAGTCTTTCGTCACCACAAATTTAGCTCAGATTTTATCTATGTCGGGTAAGAAAGTATTATTGATAGGCGCGGATATTCGTAGTCCTAAAGTATTGGATTATCTGGGTTTATCGCATTTACAACATACAAATGTCGGTATTACACAATTTTTGATCAATCCCGATATGGATGTGGATAATATCATTATCAAAAAGCCGGGCAATTATGATTTTGATGTGGTTTATTCAGGCTATATCGCACCGAATCCAGCGGAACTGTTGATGAATGGTCATTTCGATGATGTAATTAAATATGCGCGTGAACACTACGATTATATTTTGGTTGATACTGCTCCAGTGAGCTTGGTAACAGATACTTTATTAATCGCTCATAATGCTGATTTAACATTATATGTGTCTCGTGTTAATTATTTGGATAAGCGCTTGTTACAAGTTCCGCGCGAGTTATATTTCGATGGCAAATTGAATAATCTCGCTGCTGTGGTGAATGATGTTGATTTTGCTCGCGGTTATGGTTATGGCTATGGTTATGGCGATAAAGGAAAGAAGAAAACAGGCTTAGCGAAGGTATGGCAGGATATTAAAGATCGACTAAATATAAAATAAAGCTACAATAATGCAGATTTTGGCCTTATTGTTGTATAATCCCAAATCGATACTTCGGTTTGGGATTTTTCAATTTATACTAATTGACAAAATCAACCGTTTTTGAATTACATACTACTAATCAGTACAAAATCATGCACAACAACGATTATTTGCGGCACGAAAGGAATCGTGATATTTCAAACACAAGCCCTTTAAATATTTTATCTATGAAAAAACAATTTATATACACACTTTTAGTGGCCCTTCTGCTTACAATTGGTTCCGTGTCGGCTCAGTTTTCGCGTCCTATTAGTATTGGGGCTGGAGTGGGTGCCACAATCAATCTAACTGACTTGGGAAATGTAGAACCGAAATTCGCTTTTTATGGCGAGGCCGATTATCTGATCACACCATATATTTCCGTAGGACTACATGGGGAGAAAGGAACCCTTGCTGGGAATGGTTATGAAAGTGATTTTAAAAACCTTTATTTTGCGGGAAATGTCAATGGAAAAATTCGTTTAGGTCAGTTTTTGGGAAATGCCCACAATTATAGCTATTATACTTTAGAGGCAAATACCTTTTCTCGGATTCTTTCCAACGTTTATGTTGGAGCTGGTGCCGGATTGGTGAAAAACCGAATTGCAAAAAGTATCTCAGCTCTATATGCCAATTATCTGGAATCTGTCGGTGGCGAAATATCAAAAGATAACGGCGAGATTCACTTTGTTCTCCCTTTAAATGTAGGCTTAGATATTCCCTTCGGTAGAACTTTATATGGACCTCAATGGGCAATCAATGTAAACTATCAACATACCTTGACATTCAATGATAATCTGGATGGTATCATCAATAAAAATAATGACCAATATGGTCTTATTTCAGTGGGTGTGAAATATGGATTATTTAACCGTAAATAAGCAAATCAAAATTTTAATAAAACGAAATGATGAATATACTAAAAAGGTTCTATAGCAGTCGTTTACTTGGGCTTCTTTCGCTGGCTATTTTAATTGGTTTTGCTGCATGTAAATCTAATTCTGCAATGTATAAAGCCCCAAAGGTAAATGCCTTTCGAGGCGGAAAGTTACCAGCGCCCCCGGGGATGGTTTATATTCCCTCCGGCACTATTCTTTTTAAAGGATCCCTAGATAGTGGCAACGTAGGGAAAAATGTGAGTGTAAGCGCCTTCTTTATTGATGAAGCCGAAGTCACTAATAAACAATATCGCGAATTTGTAAACTGGGTAGCTGATTCGGTTGCTGTAACAGATTATCTCAATGATGATCAATACTTCCTGGAGATTGCCGGCGAACAGGTTGGTCAAAAACGTATCAATTGGGCCAAGGTTAAAAAGATATCGCCAATATGGAAAAGCAATGATCCAAGTATTCAGGAGCGCTTAGCGCCTATGCTTGAAATGCATGGCAACAGGCGTGCACTAAATCCCGAAGTGATTAAATACCGCTTCTCTTACCTACAGTCTAAGGGTAACGTGCAGAAGAAATATGTGACAGATACAGTTGCTGTAATGCCTGTCGAAGATATTTGGACAAAAGACTTTCCGAATGCGCAACTAGCATCTTTGGATGCCAATTACTTTACGCATCCTTCTTTTGATTATTATCCAGTAATAGGCGTTACCTGGAGACAAGCTAGGGCATTTACAGACTGGAGAGCAAATGAGATGGCGGCAACAATATTAAAAAACTCTTATCTGAATGGATACCAACTGAGCTTGAGCTTGCCCACCGAAGCGCAGTGGCAATATGCTGCTTCAGGCAAATTGGATCCGCAAGATACCATCGCAGGATCACGCATGACAATTGATGGTACGGAAGGCAAAAAGAAACTGGCTGTCAACTTCAAACAAGGTGAAGGAACCTATTCCCGTGATGGTGCTACATTCACACTACCCGTGAAATCTTATATGCCGAACGCTTTTGGGGTATACAATATGGCTGGAAATGTGTCTGAGTGGACGCTCGATGCTTACAGCCCTTCAGCCGTGGTATTTGTCAACGATTTAAATCCTGCGTTGCTGTATGATGCGGATGCCAAAGATGGTGACGCCCTGAAACGTAAAGTGGTACGTGGTGGATCATGGAAAGACAATGGTGAACAATTGAATAGCGAGACGCGTAATTATTCGGTAGACTATGAACCGCATTCTTATATCGGTTTCCGCTGTGTCATGTCGGCTTTTGAAATGCCTACTGTACAGAGCAAAACACGTAAGTACTAACCCGCTGTTTTAACCCCAAAATCGATAACAATGAAAACAAAAATAGTATTGATAGCTGCGATGACTTTTGGAGTTGGGTCATTGTTTGCCCAGCAAGAGACAACGATAGATACAGTCCCTAAAAATCAAAACATTTTAAATAATGTTAATTCAGCTACTCCTATAACATCAGGAGAAGTCATTCAGGATACAATCCCGTTAACTGATGGATTTTATCAGGCCAATAGCATGGAGGATGCTGTCCCCTTTGCATATCCAGAGGTAAACAAGAAGAATATCCGTTTTTACAAACGTGTATGGCGTGATATTGATCTGAAAGATGAAAAGAATAACATACTTGCAATCCCGGGTAATTCCCTGATCGAGGTGGTCATGAAAGCCATTGAAAAAGGCAAACTTTCGCTCTATAGTCCAAATGACGATTCTTTTAAAGGCCGACTGAGTGCCCAAGAGGGGATGGCCAGATTTGCGGATAGCGTACTTGTGCCAATTTTTGATGGTGAAGGTAATCAGATTGATTCGAAAATGGCACTGAATGAATTTGACCCTGCGCGCGTGACCAAATTTAGAATTAAAGAAGATATCTTCTTCGATAAGCAGCGGAGCCGATTGGAAACACGGATTATCGGTGTAGCTCCGCTAATGAATATTACGACTTCTGCGGAACTTGCGGAATCGGTGGGTGCAACTCCTGCATTCTGGCTCTATTTCCCACAGTTGCGATATAGTCTTATCCAAGTTGATATTTCTGATCCGGATAAGGGGCTTTATGACATGACCATGGATGATTTTTTTGTGCAAAACAAATTTGCGAGTACCATTGTGCGTGAATCTTCTCCGGGCATGTTGCAGAATCTAAAAGAAACTGAAAACGGTGGGCAGCAGTTGGACGGAAAAAAAGTGGAAGAGAAACTGGATGCTTATAAGAAAAAATTATGGAGCAATCCAAAAGGGGTAAGAGCCGAGGAATTGGAAGGGAATCAGTCCAGTGACAGTAAAACTTCACAAAGCCAAAACCAGCAAAAGGAAACGGAACAGAAATTGTAAAACGATATAATCCGTTTTGTACGAAGCGAGCTTTTCTATAAATCGAAAAGCTCGCTTTTGTTTAATAATTCATTATTTAATAATGTGGAAATTATGAAACTGGTACCAATATTGCTATTGATTGCGAGCGCAATATAAAAATCACATTTAGATAGAAATGAAGAACAGCATTGAAAATATACAAAAGCCCATTCTAGTTATTTTGGCCGCAGGTATGGCGAGCCGTTATGGATCGGCTAAGCAAGTGGAAAGCTTTGGGCCATTTGGTGAAAAAATAATTGATTACTCGATTTATGACGCCATTCGTGCTGGATTCGGAAAGATTGTTTTTGTCATCCGGGAAGAATTTCTCGAAATCATGAAATCAAATGTTGGTTCTAAACTTCCTGAATCGGTCGAAGTTGCCTATGCTTATCAGGATTTAGATCTGAAAAAATTTGGAATCGATAGAATAATTGAACGCCAAAAACCTTGGGGTACCGGTCATGCAGTAATGAGTGCTGAGCATGAAGTGGATAGACCATTTTGTGTGATCAATGCGGACGATTTCTATGGCTATGATGCTTTTCAAAAGATGGCCGATTTTCTGACCCAAAGAGCGGATGATCAAGAGATGGCGCTGGTCGGTTTTGAAGTCGGTAATACCCTTTCCGACTTTGGCTATGTCTCGCGCGGAGTATGTGAAGTAAATGGGACAGATCATTTACAAAGTGTGACCGAAAGAACCAACATCTATCGTAAAGACCAAGATATTGTCTACGCGCAGGATGAAAAAGAAACCGTTTTGCCTGGAGATACTCGGGTGTCCATGAATTTTTGGGGATTTACACCTAAAATATTTGAGATTGCTCGAAGCTTGTTTCCTGATTTTGTGGAGAAAAACCATGAGAATCCCAAATCCGAATTCTTTATTCCTGATTTACCGGATTATATGGTCAAGCAAGGTGTTGCCAATTTTTCAGTGCTACCAACCAATGCGAAATGGTTCGGTGTAACATATAAGGAGGACAAGGAGCAGGTTCAACAAAGTATTCATCGGTTAATTGAGGACGGACACTATCCTGAACGATTATGGCCAGAGAAAAAGGTAGTCGATGAAAGTATTTATCTCGATTTTTAGAAAGCAATTTCATTTAATATACGCAGTAAAAGTTCTCCGATATCACTGGGGAACTTTTACTGTATTTATACCATTTTATTTGGTAGTTTTGCACAAACTTAAACCTTGAAAGGGATTTAATATTTTTTTAATGAGTAATGTATGGAAAGAGGGCTTGTCTATTAACAAGCCACGTTGGATCATTCTGTTGTTGGATATGATCATAGTCACAATCGCCTTCTTTGCCAGCTATGTGCTGATCTTTAAGCATAGAGGTGGTATTGAGATCGAGCCAATGCAACAGCAGGGGGTGTTAGTGTCTACCATATACCTAATTTGTTTCTGTCTACTGGGAACTTTTAAAGGTGTAGTCCATAAAACAGGTATCCGCGAATTGCAGCGAATCGTTATGGCTATTGTACTGGCTTACTTTTCTACGGTAATAGTCTCTAAAATATTGGAATGGTCACAACCCGAATTTTTAACGACGATCTTTCCTTTTTCAGATACACAATTGCTTTTTCACGCCTTGATTGCGGGTTTCGGAATGACATTTAGCCGCGTACTCTACCGAGCGCTGTACCACGAGTTGATGTGGGGCAATAAAGACAACCGTATTCCGGTTATTTTATTTGGCGCAGGTAATATGGGTAATACTACCTTTCATTTTATCCATACTACATCGCGCAACAAATATCGGATTGTAGCCATTATGGATGATAATCCGCATCGCATCGGAAATCGAATCCAGGGTTTTAAAATTCATGATATCAGCGAGCTAAATAAAGCATTTGTTCAACGGCACGGCAATGCAGCTGAGCTTATCGTTGCAATAGATAATAGGGCTCCCGAACGACTAAGCAGAATTTTTAAGTTGGCCGAGCCGATTCCTTTAATCGTTAAAATTATTCCAGATACGGCTCGTTTAATGGCAGGGGAAGTGGCAACCCGGCAAATACGTAGTTTACGCATAGAGGACCTGCTGGGACGTAAAGCAATCGATCTAGACAATCCTGCTATTGCTGCAGAGATGAAGGGACAGATCGTATTGGTGACAGGGGGAGCAGGTTCTATTGGCGGTGAACTGGTGCGCCAGCTCGCGCATACAGATTTGAAACAGCTTATTGTGGTAGACCAAGCGGAATCTTCTTTGTATGATATTCAACAGGAGCTGAGCTCCTCCGCAAATTTTGCGCGTTGCGTATTTATGGTGGGCAATGTCCGGGATGCCGTATTTATGGATACACTGTTTCAGTTCTACATACCGACATACGTCTTTCATGCGGCTGCCTATAAACATGTACCTTTGATGGAAGCCAATCCATACGAATCTATTCTAACAAATGTATGGGGTTCGTATAACGTTGCTTTGCTGGCCGATAAATATAATGTAGCTAAATTTGTTATGATCTCCACGGATAAGGCGGTGAATCCGACCAATGTCATGGGGGCTACCAAACGTGTAGCGGAGATTGCTATATCGACGGTGAATATAAACTCCAAAACCAACTTTATCGTCACGCGTTTTGGTAATGTGTTAGGCTCCAATGGTTCAGTCATTCCATTGTTTGAAAAGCAAATGCTCAAAGGTGGGCCGCTGACAATTACCGATCCGAATATCACCCGTTATTTTATGACCATACCCGAAGCCTGCCAATTGGTACAGGAAGCTGCAGTGATGGGTAAAGGCGGTGAAATATTTGTCTTTGACATGGGCGAACCCGTTAAGATTATGGATCTCGCTAAACAGATGATCCGCTTAAAAGGCTACAATTACCCCGAAGATATTGACATTAAGGTCGTAGGTCTCAGACCGGGTGAAAAGATATTTGAAGAGCTTCTGGCAAATGGGGAGAATACCGAAAAGACCTATCATGAGAAGATTATGATTGCAAAGGTCAACACCCCGGACCTCGCATTGCAAAAAGCGCGAATTGAACAACTTTGTGCACTCGCGAAGACTGCGGATCCGAATGATGATAAAATGAAACTAGTGCAATTAGTTAAAGATATTGTACCAGAATTCCGTTCTCAGAATTCGATATTCACTTCTTTAGATTGCTAATTTTTTTGATCTTAGTATTATGCTTATTTCTGAAAATTTATAATATTCTATTATAGAAAATTTTCTTAGAAAGGTATTTATAAATGTTATGAAATTAAAAATATTTATTTTGTATTTTTATTTGAAATTTAAAACTAATATGAGGAGTTTATTGTCGATTTTTATGCTGGTTTTTGTTCTAGGATGTTCAAAAGACGGCGAAACAGGTCCACAAGGACCTCCAGGTGAGAAAGGTTCTCAAGGGGAAAAAGGTGTTAACGGCCAAAATGGGAGTACCATTTTAAGTGGAAAAATTGCACCCAGTACAACAGTAGGTGTTAATGGTGATTTTTATCTTAACCTTTCAAATGGAGATTTATATGGACCAAAAACCAGTGGAGGTTGGGGCTCCGCATTTAATTTAAAAGGTCCTACAGGTGCAACAGGAATACCTGGCGCAACAATTCTTTCCGGGCAAGGGGTGCCATCCATTTCTATCGGTAGAGCTGGAGATTTTTATATTAATTTGAAAGAAATGTCTATCTACGGCCCAAAATCAGAAAGTAGTTGGGGAAATCCAACCAGTTTGAAATCCGATACTGAAAATGGCGTATCGGTTTATATTATAAAACCGGATTGGGGTAAAAATTACATTAGTGCTCCAAATGGAAATATTTGGATCTATTCTTCTCTCACTGACGAATATACGATTTCTGGAGATGCATCGAATACGTATTTTGTTACTTATGCTGCCGCTTCTCCGGGATATGAAGGGCTAAGCAACAACATAAGTTTAAATCAATGGAAAGAATTGGTCGGTGAATATACTAAGAAATATTACAAATTTTCAAGTGTAAGTATCGGTTTGAATGGATTATTTGACGTAAGAGTTGAAAGTAATATTACATCCACAGGTTCTAACGCTACTAAGTTTAAATTTAGTGTAGCAGGTTCAGACGGCTGGCAACAATCACCTTTTAGATCTAATACAATATGGATCTTAGTGAAGGCTTATAAATATGAGGAATTAAAAGCGAAAGGAATTGCTAGGGAAAATGTTGAGCGATATCTTCGGCTCAAATAGTAAAGTGGTTATTTTCACTTTACTAAAGGAACGATCTAAAAGCCTTTTTATAAAAGAACCTCACCATTTATGGTGAGGTTCTTTTTTTTGTCTTCCAGTTTTATTTCAATGTATATCAGGAACTCCGAAAATATTTACTTTATAAAACGATCTGATCTGGAATGACTTCTCATTTTAAAAGGTCAATCCTTATCACTTTTAATATCCCGGATTCTGTGCCAGGCTGCTGTTACCAGCAATGGCCTGATTAGGTACTGGAAAACGATTCAGATGCGTGGAAGTACTCGGATTATGATCCCACCACTTTTCTGTCGTGAAAGCTTTCCACCGGATCAGATCCGTGCGTCGTCGACCTTCCCCTAGAAATTCAATACTCCATTCATCCAGAATACGGTACTTGTCCATATTGGCAGCAGTTACGGGATTAGGATCGGCAGCATTGACAAAGTTGCGCTTTCGGACGATATTGAACAGTTCCGCAGCCTTTTCCTTATTTCCTAATCTGTAATCACATTCGGCAAGCATATAGTAGACTTCTGCCAATCGGATAATCGGCATATCAGCTCCCCAGCGTAACGTATTGTTGGCGAGATTCGGGATGGGTACTTTCACAAGACGTACGCCTGTGTTTTCCTCACCTTCGGACATTTTGGAGGACAGCTGATCGATGGAACTGTATTTTTTTCCTGGCCCAACTTCTGAAAAGCGACCGACCTGGTCGACAAAGTTCAAGGGCTTGTCCTTATATTCCTCACCGCCGAGAATAGCCTCGCCGCTCGGTGTTTTATGGGGACCAACGATAAACATCCCCTCATATTGGTCCGAGCCATGGTAAACGTAGGGTGCTTTGCGTAGATCGCCTTGGTCGAAGGTTTCAAAAGGTGAACCTAGCTTAAAGTCTGCTGTGTAAAGTGAGCCGTTGGGCTTCTTCGACGGCGTCAGATGGGCTCCATTGTTGCCGCCCATGTCCTGTGCAAAGAACTGTTTCGTGTTGTAATGATAGAAGTCGGCATAAAACCAATTGTACTCCAGCATCTTGAATTCGGATGGCATAGACCAAATAATTTCGGGCGATTCATTGTTTTTAAACCCGTGCACGCCGTTCCATTTGGTATCTAGAGCATAATCTCCATAAACCTTATTGACAATATCCTGTGCCAATTTTTGGCTTTCAGCATACATCGCTTTACCGATATAGGCCTCTGCATTGAAGTAGAGCTGTGCCAGCATGGCTGCTGCCGCAGCTTTTCGGATCGCCCCTTCTTCCTTGTCGCCGGCCTTCTTTGCCGGAAGATTTTCAATAGCAGCTTTGAGCAGCTTTTCGATATGGGCAAACAGTTCCTGTTCGCTATTGCGCGGTAGGGACTCTTGGTCTAGGGATTCGAAAATAGGCATACCGCCAAAATAATCTAATCCACGTAGATAAAAGTAGGCGATCAAGGCATCCAATTGTGCGAGATCTGCTGCTTTCCGCTCGTCGCTCAGGGCAAATTTGCCGTAGTCCAATTTGCTTAGATCGCTTTTTGTATCCAGTGCGAGGGCAACCCCCATCAGGGTTCCGCGCCAGCTTCCCCAAATCCAATTGTCATCTGCCGTCCAACGGTGGTAATGATAGCGCTCATTCTCGCCACCATTATACCAGTGGCGTCCCTTGGTGGTAATGGCAAAATTGTCTGCCGTATATTCCTGTAGGCGCCAACGGTCTTCGCCCATATACCATTTGGCATGGGTAAATGGTCTAAACAAGGCCGCCTTGATGTCTTTCTCACTTTTGAAAAAGGTGTCCGGCGTGACCGAACTATAAAATTCCTGATCCAATTTGGTGCATCCTGATAGCAATAATGCTACGGATAATGCTGCTATGGAAATGTATTTTTTCATATTTGTTTAGTTTAAAAATTTACTTGTAACCCCATCATAAAAGTCCTGGTCTTTGGATAGACATTGCGTTCTTCAAAGCCAGGTTCGAGGCCATTGATATTGACTTCGGGATCCAGTCCACTGTAGTTTGTAAACACAAAAAGGTCGCGTGCAGTAGCATAGACACGCATTGATTTCAGTGGTTTGATCCAATTTTGGTTAAAACGATAACCGATGTTCAGCGCGTCAACCTTTAGAAAAGTGCCTTTTTCCAACCAGTAATCGCTCAACTCTTTTTCTCCCTTGATATTTTTATGCTTGTCGTAGGCCTCTTCCAATACATTCTGTCCTTTTACATTGGGCAGGCTATAGTACATATTGATCATATTGAACACATCGTGTCCGATCCAGCTACGCATATAGATACTTGCATCCCAGTTTTTATAGGTAAATTGGTTGTTCCAGGAAAGCTGTAAGGTCGGGATCGCATTGCCGACAAAAGACTTGTCGCCAACGGTCTTGTTGTGGTCCCGCACATCAAAGGCATTTCCGTCCTTGTCATAGAGTTTCCAATAGCCGTCATCTGTAAATCCGGCAAATTTCCATAGGAAAAACTGGCCAATATCCTGCGCTGGGTACAGCCTTACCGCGGAGCCTGGCGAACCGGGTGCCGGGAAGTCTTTCCGGTCGGTAAAGGTCTGACTGCCCCACAATGTATTGAGCCTACTTTTGTTATGTGAAGCGACAATGCTGGTGGTATAACTGAAATGATCATTGTCTACGGCTTTGAAATTCAGTTCAAATTCATATCCGGCATTTTGCATGCTACCCACATTCATGGTGGTTTTATCGTGGATCGCCGGCGGTTGGGAAACGCTGATGTCATAAATCAGGTCGTCGATCTTGCGTTTGTAAATATCAAAACGACCGCTTAAACGGTTGTTCAATACGGTGAAATCTAAACCGAGGTTGTATTCTTTTTTGACCTCCCATTTGATGTTTGGATTTTGGTTGTGCATCACGCCATAAGTCCTAAACCATTTGCCATCCTGCAAAAACCAGGTGTCGGCGCTATACATCCGGGTGGCAACTTTTGCATCAAAGCCTTCATTGCCCGTTTCTCCATAGCCTGCGCGTAATTTTAAGTCATTGATAAATTTGACATCCCGTAGGAAGGGTTCCTGGGAAACACGCCAGCCTGCGGACAGTCCCGGGAAGAATCCCCATCTGTTTTTAGGTGCAAATTTGCTGGAACCTTCGTAACGTGCCGTTGCGGTCAGGATATAGCGGTCCAGATACGAGTAGTTGACACGCCCGAAAAAAGCAGCAAGCTTGACCCAAGGGTTTTTCCAGGAGCCAATGCCTGCACGTCCGTCAGGTAAATAGGTTCCTGTTCCCATATCGTTTTCGCCAATACCATCAACAGGGAAATTGGAGTTTTCGGCCGAAAATCCTTGTCCATTAAAATCCTGGTAACTATAACCTGCCACAGCATTTAGGGAATGAGAGTCCCAACGGTTTGTATAGTTGGCGGTCCATTCAAAGACGCGGTCATTGAACCGGCTATAATATTGCTTGGCAAATCCGTCTACATTGTTCTCCCGCGAAATGCGATGTTGTGCCGATCGGTAATAGTTGCCATGTTCGCTGTTGTTCTTTATCCCGATGGTTGCGCTTGTGGTCAGATGTTCTGTGAGGTTTAACTTTAAGGTTGCATTGGCCAAAAGGTATTTGAATTGCTTTTCATCGCTGCGCAGGCGGGCTTCAGCCACAGGATTCCAGGTGTCATATCCGCCTTCCAGTACATTATATCCACTGACATCATTGGCATCATAAGGTGTTTCGGTAGGATTCATCACCAGGGCCATGTTAAAAATGTCATTGTTGTTAAAGATGTCACCATTGGAGCCAAACGCTTTTACCTGGTTGTAGCTGATATTGGTATTCAACTCCGCAAAGCCATCGAAAAATTTGAAGGCACTATTGATCCGTCCACCGATTTCATCCCGCTTGGAGGTGATCGCCATTCCTTCGGCGTCGCGTTTGGTAAAGGTGGTATAGACATTGGCATTTTCGGAACCGCCGCTGATGTTTGCGACTTGCCGATGGCTGAATGGATTATTGTTGGTAACCTCATCATACCAGTCGGTGCGATGTCCAAGGTCTTCACCGAGGCCATATTCCACAAATTTCTCTGCCGATAGGACCTTGGGACGTTTGCGGATGGATTCGACAAAGTATTCGGAGGTAAAATTCACCTGTGCTTTTCCGACCTGTGGTCGTTTTGTGGTGATCAGGATCACACCGCCAGAGGCACGCGTTCCGTAGATAGCGGCAGCAGAGGCGTCGCGCAGCACGTTAATGGATTCAATATCTTCCTTCGCTACGGAGTTGATATCGCCGCCTGGAACACCATCAATAACCACGAGGGGTCCCTGTGAGGCGTTTACTGAATTGACACCGCGCAATTGCAAGGAGATACCGGCATTAGGGTCAGTTCCATTGGTGGATATGACACTGAGACCAGGTACTTTACCTTGGATCGCCAAAAGTGGAGAGACAGCACCCGCGACCATGTCTTTCTGTTTGATGCTTGAAACGGCGCTGGTCAATTCTTTCTTGTCAAGGGAGCCATAACCGACGACGACAGCCTCCTCGAGCTGCTGCGTGTCAGATACCAGTTGTACGTTTACACTGGAACCACCCGTATAAGTGATTTCCCTGGCGCTAAAGCCGATCATTCGAACGACGAGGACAGCATTTCGCTCCACGTTAGTCAGGGTGAAAGTTCCGTTGGCGTCGGTGGAGGTGCTACTATTGCTTCCCTTTACAGACACCGTGGCTCCAGCTAGGGGATTGCCCTGTTGGTCCTTAACACTGCCCTTGACTGTAGTTTGGGCCTGCTGCACATAGGGTGCATGGGGTAGGGCATAAGCGGCTCCAGCAAAAAAACTGCTGCTGGATAGCAATAATTTAGTAGCCACTTTAAAACTGTTGATTTTAAAATTCATGTGCTAATGTTTATTAAAGGATATTGGTTGTTTACGAAAAATGAGTTTGACAGGATTTTTGGAGAATGGTCAATGTCAGCTGTCGGCTCCAAAAAAAATGGATATATTCAAATTCAAGATACTGCATATAATTCGTGTGATATGAACACTAAATTTACAGCATTAGCAGTATAGGCACTGCTGATTGAGACAATATGAGGGTATTTTGAGACAATTTGACTGTTGATATCAATCAATGATAAGCTGTTTCAACTATACAGTAAAAGGAAGATATTGATTTATTTATTGCAACTGTATTGCTTTTGTGTTGATTTTATTATATTTGCAACTATATTGCATTAACAAAAGCTATACTATATGATCAAACCAATAAAAATTATCCTAGCATTTATGCTCGTATCTGAGCTTTTTGTATCCTGTAAAAAAGAAGGGGAAATAGTGGAGGTCGTTTCTCCAAAAGCAGAAAATATAGAAATTGGCTATGCCAATAATAAGCAAGCAATCCGAGGGCGGGATTTTCATTTTAATGCAGATATTCTGGCCGGCGATAAAATCGAGTCTGTTCAAGTCAAGATTTTGCCTAAGACTGAGCTGATAAATTCATCGCCATGGAAAATGGAAATTGCTTGGGAAGAGTTTATGGGATTAAAAAATGCCAATGTGCACAAACATTTTACCATTCCAGTGGAAGCGCCTGAGGGTAAATTTGATTTTTTATTTATCGTAAACGATGTTAATGGATCAAAGCTTGAGTTAAAGGAAGATTTTCAGATCTTCGATGCGGCTAATATGCCTGTTGACCCAATTGTGGACCGTGATATCTTCTCCCGAAACGATGATATGGTATACTATATGAATACCTATGTAGAGAATCCATTGGTTTTCAAAAAAGGGGATAAGTTTACGGCACGTGCGCAGATTAAGCAAATACAGGGGGATGGTATTTTATATACAGCATTGATCAGGCGAAGCCTGAATCATTTTCCTGAAACGGTTGATAAACTTGACCTAACGAAGGCTATCATTATTTCTAAAGTTGAGCATAAAGATCTGGGACCGGCGTCAAAAGTCAATACTTACAAGTTGGTTAATGGCGTGATAAGTGGCGATGACATTATAATCGGTGCCGAGACAGATGGTTTAGGCAGTCAGATTACCGGTGAGAGACAATGGCAATCTAGTCAATACAATCTCGTTATATTATATAAAAATACCACGTTTAATATGAGTACTTTTAAGTCTATTCCCATTACTATTGAGTATTAGAAGATATTGGCCTAGTTAACTCTATCAAAGCTTTCCCAGTTAAGGGAAGGCTTTTACTTTTTTAATAGATGCTCTATAAGAATGGTGAATTACCGGTTTTACTTGAAGAAATTGCGACTGATGTTATAGCTAATTATATCATTGTCCGCTGATCGGGAGTTTACTGATATATATGATCGCTGTATCTGTGGACGTTGGATAAGTACGTTCATTGCCTTTAACAGTCCACTCAAAACGAGTTCCTTCAGCGCCAATGTAAAGTCGATTTTTCTTATCGTGGTAGACATAGTTCAGTTGTCGGCGGAAAGGAAAATCGAGCAGCTGTTCCCCTTTATCAGTAACCCTCATTATTTTGTCTGGCTGCATTAACGGACGTCCATATTCTTTGTCGATGATTTCTTTGGGCTGAGGGACGATTTTGTAAGATTCGTTTTCACTGATTTTTGTTTCTTTTCGATTGACCCGTACTTTATCATAGACTTCGTAGCCGTATTTGCCTTTTGTGCTCCAACTTTTGCCATGATCCAATGAGAATAAAAATGGACTTGTCGAATGGTCTTGGAAGTTGCTTAAAGCCATCAGTTCTCCCTGATACATACTGAAGCTTGGTATGCCAAGTCCTGCATCACTGACCATTTGCCATGAAGCTCCTTTATCTGTAGTCATATAAATCTTGTACATGGTGGCCACAACCAGGGTGTCGTCGATATTGCCGTAAATAGCCGATGTGCCTCTGAGCTGTCCCGGGATACTCAATTTCGTCCAAGTAGCATCTTTCGTTTCAATATCGATATGATCTTTCGGCTCAGTAGAGTCGTCCTTTTGGCAAGAACTAAAAAACAGGCCGATGGCGCAGACAAAAAGCAGGGTTCGTAGAGTCATTTTAAATTGCATGTTTTTTGCGATTTGAGTAAACAAGCTGTGTGATTTTTAAGCTTAATATAATTTTAAAGATAGTTATAATAACTTAAAGTTATTATATGTGTGGATATATATTTTTGTTTTCAATACTTTTCAAAAAGAAATGTAAGGTCGAAGGGAAAGTCTCCTTTAATATAAACCCTTTAAAGGGGAAAAATAAGATGCGATTGCAGTGAAAGTTTGAGTAATTTTTAGCTGCAGAGAACCATGGCAAATAGTAGCCAAATTAAGCCTTTTGACATTGCTCGTTCATTGCTCGTTCAGTGTTTGTTCAGTAATTACTCAGTGTGTAATGGATAAACATTGACTGATTACTATGTAAGAATTGATTGAAAACTGTTATTAGGCATAACTTTGCATTACTGTGTTTCGGTTTTATTGTTTATCTAATACCTAGGGAGGCAATTAGGGCAACCATCAAAATTGGCGGTAATCAGACTGTAGCTGGGAAAGCAGATTCTGTTATGTTTTTGTAAAGCTAAACTAAGCTGTTATGTGCGATCCTGCTATTCAGAGTTGCGTAGAATTGCATAAAAAAGAGGCTATCCAGTTGAATAGCCTCTTTCATTCGTTATTTATAAACAGGTCGCTTACATTAATTGGCCGTCAAAGCAACTGCATTGAGCTGTCTAGAGGTTCCATCAGGACCTACAGCAACGATATTGTCGAAGATAACGCGTGTGCCTGGTACAATGCCATTAAGGGCTGATGACATGCTTGAACTCAGCTGGCCACCAGAAGTGGACAGTACGATTGCATCCGCACGCGGCTTAGCAATGATCATCGTAAATTTGGTGACCCTAAAAGTTGCATCAAAGTCAAAGTTATCCAGTTTGGCAAAAAGTGCATTTTGTGCTTTCAATGCTACGGTAGCCATTGATCCGCCTGTTTTGCCCGCAAACTTGGCAATCGGATCCGGAATACGTTTCACACGGAATTCTGTCGAACTCAAAGTTTGTGTTTTTCCCGGTGCCACCTCAGCCGAGACCGAGATATGTGCTGTACCCGGAGAACTTACTTTCACATTATACTTACCACCACCGGAACTGGAAATACTACCCCCACTCATGCTGACACGGATTTTATCGGTAGATGTACCGGGAGCTGATACCGATATCGGGTTGTTTACACCAATATACAGTACATTCATTTTGTCTGGTGATACCACTGCCGAAGGACGAGCTACTTGATAGGTCTGTACAGGTGTACGATATTCTTTATAAGATCCGTCTGTCTGTTTGACTTTAATTACCCCAGTCCAGGTATAGATGCCTTCACGGCTGGTGTTGACCGAATAAACACCTTTTCCATCCACCACCTGAAGCGATGATCCATTGACCGAAATGGTCGGTTCAGATTTGGAATCGGATGCCGTCAGAAATACTTCGGCTTTGTACGGTTGGCCTTGTACCAAGTAAGAAGTCGGAGCCACAGCAACCGCTGCAAATTTGTCCAGGTTCACGACGGCCTGATCCATTTTACCTAAAATAAGCTTAACCACATCAGACTCGGCGTTTTGTGCGTCGGTCTGTATTTTGGTCAAAATCGTCATGGCTGCGGTCAAAGGGGTACCACTGCCAAAATTAATTTCCTCCCAGGATTTCTTGCCGTTTACAGCCTTCTCCGGATCTTTTGCCTCCAAAGAGAATGAAACCATTTTTTGTTCTTCAGGTGTCAGTAGGGCCAATAGTTTGGTACGCGTTGTATTGATTTTGTCTTTTAATTGGGTACCCTTTTTCTCGTTGATCATCAAATTTGGGGAGATGTCTTCGTTTTCACGTTGGGCAA
The DNA here is from genome assembly GCF_000988325.1 of Sphingobacterium sp. Ag1. Lineage (NCBI taxonomy): Bacteria > Pseudomonadati > Bacteroidota > Sphingobacteriia > Sphingobacteriales > Sphingobacteriaceae > Sphingobacterium > Sphingobacterium sp. Ag1. Next base: position 90,246 of record NZ_LBGU01000037.1, read on the forward strand.
GATCGCCCTTTTCTTCATCATAGCCACCGCCTTGTTTAACGAACTCTTCTTTTAAGGAAGCGATATATTGATTGAGTTCCCCAATAATAGCCTGTGCTTTTTTAGCCTTCTCATAAATTGGCTTGGCACGTGCGGGTTCTTCCTTTAATTTGGTGTTTTCGAATGCGGTGAACAGCTGCTGAACGGCCGTGCTGACATTCGACTTGGATGTTTCGAGACTGTTGTTGATATTTTTGAATGCATCCAAGATGGAATCCGGTACATTGAGCGCCAATAAGGCGAGCAAGACCAGATAGAGGATGCCAATCATCCTTTGTCTTGGAGTTTCTCTTCCTAATGCCATTGTTTTTGATTTAAGTGATACAAGAATTAATTACACACGCGGTTGATTCATCGCGCTCAACATGTTGCCATAGATGGCATTCAAGGCATTGAGGTTTTTCGCTAGCTTGCCCACTTCATCTTTAAACGCTTTGGAATCATCCAGCGATTCGTTGAAGTTCTGCATGGTAAAGCTTAGGTTTTCATAAAACTTGTTCATCGATTGTAAATGTGATGCCGAATCGCGTAACTCACGTTCATACATCGCATTTAATTGACTTAGATTGGTCGTCAGACTTTTTACCTGCTCGTGGTAGTTGGATGTATCACCAGAGGTGTTTGACATGGCGACTAGGTTTTGCGAAGCTTTTTCGAAAGCGAGACTCAGGTTGTCAAATTTGGAAGTTGCTGTTCTGAGCTTATTCGTAAATTCCTCTGTTGCTAATGAAACATCAGACAGTTTATTGATAGCTGATACCTTTTCACTGAAATCACGTAGGCCACGACCTAGATTTTCAATGCTTGCCGGTTCAATGTTGGCATCGGCGAACATTTTATCTAAAGCTGCAGTTGCCGATGGCCCTGCCGGTTGAGCAACCACAGTTTTTCCTCTTTGTGGAAGCTCGCCGTTAAAATTGTCGTCCAATTCGGGATAAACGCGGGTCCAGTCCGGTTCTGGTGCTGGCGGGTTGAAACCCATTAAAAAGAAAAGGAAGGCCTCTACACCTAAACCGATTCCGATCATATAGTTGGCTGTGGTGCCACCAATATGTAGAATCTTAAATAGTACCCCGATGATGACGATACTCGCTCCCCAGGATATGGCCACATTCAGCCATCTAGAATTGTCTTTTTTCTTGCTCATTGTTAATCTATTATGTTTTGGTTTAATTTTCTTGGAAAGCTTATGCGCTCATCTATATCCGTTTTAATAAACGGTCAATGTTGTTTCTATAGTATACATCCGATAAATCACATATTTAGTTAGTTGTCTGCAATTGGCTCTGTAGACTCAAAAAACATACCAAAAGAGGTTTGCATTCCCTGCAAATTTTAAAAAAACGGGAGTCCACAGCAGTCAAAATTCGTTCTCTCCAATCGATCTTTCTCAAAATAAAACAAACGTTAGGCCTTCTTAGCAGTTATACTTTAAATAAGATGTAAGTCGTAAACACAAAGAAAGAACAGCATGATGAACGAAACATTAATTCAACTTTCACAGACCTGGCCCGCTTGGCTCTGGAATATTGCATTAATCCTCTTTTCATTTTTAATAGGTTTTTTGATCAAACTGATTTTTATACCACTTTTGCGCAGACAGGCCATCCAGCAGGAGTCTTATAGTTTATTTCGTTCCTTTGTAAGACGTTTTAACCGCGTGCTAAGTATTTTTATACCATTAATTGTTTTTAATAGTTTGCTGCCCTTTGCCCAATTTAATGAACGAACACTCCGCGTGGTCAGCAAAACCAACGAGCTTTTGCTCGTTAGCTTCTTTGCGGTGGTGCTGATCCAGGGAATCAAGGTTTTTGAAGATTACCTCTACCATCGTTTTGATGTCAATAAGGAAAATAACCTGCGGGAACGGAAGATCAGGACACAAATTGTCTTTATTCGAAAAGTGGTGGTTACTCTGATCATTGTGATTTCCTTGGCAATCATCCTACTCAGTTTTGATAGCATGCAAAAGATCGGCGCTGGCCTACTTACAGGTGTGGGAGTTGGCGGTATCATTATCGGTTTTGCAGCACAGAAGTCCCTTGGAAATTTGCTTGCTGGTTTTCAGATCGCTTTTACGCAGCCCATTCGCATGGACGATGTCCTGGTTGTTGAAGGGGAATGGGGCCGTGTGGAGGAAATCAATCTGACCTACGTGGTCGTTAATATCTGGGACAAACGCCGCTTGGTACTGCCCATTACCTATTTTATTGAAAAACCATTTCAAAATTGGACGCGCACGACTTCGGAGATACTAGGAACCGTATTTATCTATACGGATTTTACCGTACCTGTAGTGCTACTGCGTGAGAAACTGACAGCCTTACTCACCGGGCATCCGCTTTGGGACGGTAAAGTAAACGTGCTTCAGGTGACAGATCTTAAAGAACGTACCATGGAGATCCGATGCCTGATGAGCTGCCGCAATTCAGGCCAGGCTTTTGACCTACGCTGTTATATACGTGAACAGATGATTGCCTATATCCACACGAATTTCCCGGATGCATTAGCCAGAACACGGGTAGATTATCAGGAGAGTACGCAAAAGGGGCTGTAATAGCTAGGTAGCGATCGAGAAATGATAATCTGTTGAAAAATAAGTGTAATTTATTTAAGTTTGTTTAAAATGTTAGCGTTAGCGATATGTTGATTTTCTACGTTGTATTCTCGGGAATATTAATTCTACTGAGTGTATTACCTTTCATCCAGAGCCAACATTGGATCTTTCGGGTAGCCGAATTTGTCAAGCTGCAGCTGCTGGTATTTCAGGTGCCCGCATTGGCGATGGGTTTTTATCTTGTGGGGGAAGACCCATGGATATGGTGGTTGCAGGTAGTACAGTTGGCGCTGATCGTATACCATGCCTATATATTGATACGCTACACCAAATTTTGGCGTCGTGAAAAATATGAAAAGGGCAAAGATGCATCGGATAGTATTAAAGTGATCTCCTGTAATGTGCTGCAATTCAATACGGCGTATAACCGCTTCATTGACCTGATTCAGAAAGAAAAGCCGCAAATTTTTTTGACCATGGAAAGCGATGCGGCATGGGAAAAAGCCTTACGTGTGCTGGAAAGTGATTATCCTAATTTTGAGAAGGTAACCCTGGACAATACCTATGGTATGCATTTTTATTCCAATCTGAAGATCAACAAATGTCAGGTGCATTATTTTGTAGCGGATGATATTCCGAGTATTGAAGCCGAACTGGAAACCGCCGATGGACATCGTTTTGTCTTTTTTGCTGTACATCCACCGCCGCCGAGTCCGACCGAAGAGGAAACTTCCAAAGAAAGAGATGGCGATCTGCTCAGTGTGGCCAAGCGGGTGCGCGATTATAAAATGCCCGTGGTTGTTACAGGGGATTTTAATAATGTCGCTTGGGCCAAATCTTCGCTCTTGTTCAAAAAAACCAGCAAATTGATCGATGCACGTATTGGCCGGGGTATTCTTTCCACCTTTCATGCCAATTATTGGTTTTTTAGGGTACCCTTGGATCTGTTGTTTCATAGTCCAACGGTATTTATCGATAAACTTTTTATTTATCCTTCTGTTGGATCGGATCATTTTCCAATGGGCTGTACCTTTTTTATCGACCGCTACTCCGAAGAGCAGGCGGAAGATATTGAGCACCTGGAGGAAGGTGATATGACCGAAGTCAATGAAATGATTGCTGATGGAAAAGAGGAAGAAAGTGACAATCGGAATTAATAGGCAGGAGTCAGCTTTTGACTATTAAAGATAAGGTACCTTTTATGTAAAAACTGTTCAATAGAGATTTGGTGCAAGTAGTTGTTATTCAGTTGTTTTAATTTGTCTATATTTAAATAACTGTGTGCTAATATCGACAGAAATATGTAAATTAACAGGCACTGATCATTTTCTTTAAATCTAACGAATGGATAAAGATTATCATAGTAAACTGGACGACGAACAGCTGTTGTCCAAGACCATCGATTTTCTGCGTTTCCCACTAATTGTTGGCGTGGTATTTATTCATACCGACTTCTCTGATGTGGTTATTAAAGGCGTTAAAAGCATCAATTTGGTTAACTATCCCATTTTCACACACGCTTTTTTTCTATTTTCCAAAGTCATTTTCGAGGTGTGCGTACCGCTCTTTTTTTTAATTTCTGGCTTTTTGTTCTTTTACAAAACGGAAAATTTTTCATTTAAAGTTTACCTGAAAAAATTAAAAGGACGTTTCCGTTCGTTGTTCATTCCTTATATCTTTTGGAATGTTGTTGTGCTCCTTTTCTTCTTTCTAGCACAGACTTTTCTCTCGGGAAGTCTGATGTCGGGAAGAAATAAATTAGTAACAGATTATAGTTTGATGGAATGGATTTGGTCTTTTTGGGATACATCGCATATTAACCCGCATGTCGAAAAGACTCTTCCCGTCAATTCTCCATTTTGGTTTATACGTGATCTGATGGTGGTGGTGCTCACATCCCCATTGCTTTATTTCCTCATTAAAAGGCTAAAAGTTTATGCCGTTATACTCTTAGGTATAATCTGGGTCATCAACCCTTATTTTTATCAGCCGGGACTAAGCACTGTATCATACTTTTTCTTTGCCGCGGGGGCCTATTTCAGTATCAATAAAAAGAATTTTGTAGAAATAATGAAACCAGTACTGTATCAATCAGGAGTTCTGTATTTGTTATTGGTGATCGCCCAATTTTATTTCTTAGGTATCAACTGGTGGAGCTATCTGTATTGTGCTGGAATTATGACGGGGCTTGTGTTCGCTGTGGCATTGTCCGCGCATTTTATTGAAAAAGAAAAATGGCAAATGGGTCCCTTCTGGACGCATGGTAGTTTTTTCGTTTTTGCGTATCATCGTTTACCCTTGGTATTCGTGATCAAATTCTTATTTACATTAGTGCGGCCACATTCTGATGTGGCCTTGTTATTTTTATATTTTGCTTGTCCTACGCTTATAATAATACTGGGATTGCTGAGCTATAGCATCATGCGGTCCTTTTTGCCCAAATTTACAGCTATCATTTGTGGAGGACGATAATGGATTTTATGAAAAAATATAAATGGATTGTTGGTTTGTTGATAGTGGCCTGTCTGTCACTGTTTGTAAGATATGGACTGAAATTATACAACAAAAGCCAACAGAAGAGAATTAAATCTGAGTTTGTATTTACAGACCTGATCAATTTGGGTTGCACCTCGGTCAAAAATCAGGGAGCCTCAAATACCTGCTGGTCCTATACGGGCAATTCTTTCCTGGAATCTGAAATGATTAGAATGGGCAAAAAACCAATTGATATTTCGCAGATATATACGGCACGTCAGGCCTATCTGGAGAAAGCCCGTACCTTTGTGCGGCTGCATGGCGGGCTGTCAATGAAAGAAGGTGGGCAGTTACACGATGTATTGAATACCTACCGTAAATATGGTGCAATGCCCAGGTCGGCGTATTCGGGACTCCGAGGCGAGGCGACTTACAATGATTTTAGTGAGCTGACGCCGGCTTTGAATACCATGCTTAAGGTATTGGTCAAAAACAAACGACTGACATCAAATTGGGAGCGAGCATATATCGCGACAATGGATGCCTACTTAGGGGAGTTACCAGCACAATTCAATTATGAAGGTAAGGTGTATACCCCCCGCACATTTGCGGATCAGTTCATTGGGATAAATCCGGATGATTATGTGGGTTTAGCCTCGGTAACGGACCAATCCTATTACAAGCCATTTGTGTTATTGGTACCCGACAACTGGTCCTTCGACCGGTTTTATAACGTACAGATGGATGATCTGACCACTGTTATTGATCATGCATTAGAAAAGGGGTTTACAGTGGCCTGGACAACCGATATCTCAGATCCTGGATTTTCCTGGAACTATGGTGTTGCCTATGTTCCCGAAAAATCGATTAATCAGATGACGGCTGAGGAAAAGGATGCCATGTTCGTTAAACCTCAACGAGAAAAAAAGGTGTCGGCAGCGGAAAGGCAAGCGGCCTTTGACAATTGGGAAACAACCGATGACCATGCGATGCACATTGTTGGGCTTGCAAAAGATCAGCAGGGAAAGGAATATTATCGCGTTAAAAATTCTTGGGGGAAATCCAATGAATATCATGGATATCTGTATGTATCCAAAGAATTTGTCCGTTTTAAAACCCTGACAATAATTTTGCATAAAGCAGGGCTGAGCCCCGATTTTAGATTGAAGCTTGGCCTTTCCTGATTCCCAGTTCTTTCCATATTTCAGACGGATGTTTGTGCTATGGAAAACAATAAATTTACTTCTCGATGCTTGCGCGCATGTTTATTTATATTTGCAACAACCTGTTCGGTTGGCGCTCTCGCCCAAGAAAATAAATCCTTACCCGATAAAGTGCATCATGCCGAACCTTTATATAATGATCTTGTCCGGGATCTCGGTGCGCGGAAAGGGGAGAAGGAATTTAATGTCGGCGCTGATATTAAAAGAATGCATTCGGCTGATGAATTTGGCTACCTTATGGAGTATGAATTTGCGCCTATAGATCGATTGGGATTGGAAGCTGAAACAGATTTTGCATATTCAAAAAGCCGCATGGCCAATGTGTCATCCAGCAATCAATTGGAAAGGTTGCGTCTATCGTCGCAGTATTCCTTTTATGTTTCTAAAAAGCAGGCAACAACCTTGGCTGTTGGGTATACACAGATCTTTGATTTTGTGGATGGTGGTACCGTGTTTAATCCATTTTTTATAGCCGCCAAAAACTGGTATAGCAATTGGCATGCATTGATTTACACGGGGCCAGAATTCGCCTATCGTTATGGTTCATCGGGTATGGATACGGCATGGCAGATGAATACCTCATTTCATTATACCATACCGCAGACAGATCACTTTATTGGTATTGAGGTCAATCAGGAAATTTCTTCGGATGGGATACAAACGACATTGCATCCCCAAATTAAGCTAGGGCTGAGCAACAAAATAGCCATTGGTATGGCTGTGGGATTGCCGGTTAGTGGCAAAGAAAAAGTGCTTAGTGCCTTTTGGAGGCTGATCTATCAATTGTAATTTGCTGAAAATTATGTATGAAATGTGCTTTTGATGACGGGATAAAAAGTAAATGGGGCGAACGCCTTCGCCCCATTATATCCATTAATATTATCAAGTCGAACGCAAAAAAAATGACTTGACGAGCCAAAAGTAAAAAATAATATGAAACTTACGATGTAAAAAATTTTAGTAATCTTATAAAATCGTAAAAAGTAGATAGGAAACTACAGTATTTTTATAAAAAAAGCGGCTTGATATGCATCAAGCCGCTTCGTAAAGGATTTTGCCGTATTAGCGCATTTTAGTTGGCGCGTACACAACGTACGTTTTTGAATGTTGAACTAACGACATTTAGTCCCAAGAGATCAACATTTGCTAGGAGTTCAGCTGTGCCTAAAGCTCCTACGAATTGCGAACCAAGAGCTGTACTCTTGTTTGCACCATGGAAGCCCCAGCCACCAAGACCAGCTAAGCCCAATAAGTTAACTGCAGATACATTTGTCCAGTAAGCCGTCTCATTGCCATAGCTATTGCCAAGGTTTAAGGTGACCAAACCATCAGAACCAAAATCTGTCAACACATTGACGTTAGTAATCTCACCATTGTGATAGAATCTTAAGACATTGGAATTGGCGCCAAAAGCAGGATTTCCACTTCCGTTATTGCTTGCTGCAAGCGTATACTGCATGTAATTGGTGCCGAGACCGCTAGCGCCTGGAGCAGGTGCAGGTATAACTAAAGCTAAAAGGTTTCCTAGTACATCTGCGAGTAAGCCATTTCCAGTCGTGTACGGAGCGAAGTCAGTATTGCTAGGTTGTTTCCAAAGTCCTTGTGGATAAATTAAAGCACAAGGGTCTTGTTTGGCAACAGTACTGGAAACAAATTTACGTGGAATGGCACTTCCGAAAGAGAAATAGCCTCTTCCATCTGTGGTTGCAGTTTGCGTATTATTCGCATAGAATCTATAAGGATTATGGCCATTGTCAACACTAGGATCATAATACAAGTTAGATCTTGCCCATTTTACCGTATTGCGGCTTGAAGTTAAAGTAGATTCCACAATATTCGCCAACAATCGGTGGCTCTTGCCTAACTCAGGAGTTACACTAAATGTCATATTGATAGGAGTGGCCGATCCATATGTACGTGCAGTATTATTATCCCTATGTGTAATTGCCAGATTGGATACCGACACGCCGATGTTGTTTATCGCTGTTGTTCCTGCGGTATAAGCATAAACAATTTTAGCATCTGAATAAGCAGGATCAATGTTGGTAAAGCTACTCCAATTAACCGTTGGTGTAAATGTAGTTGCTTCAGGTGTAATTGCTCCTGTCGCCAGGTTGATTGTTCCGGTTCGCAATGTTAAGCCGGTCACAGAAACTGTACCTGAGTTCATTGGCCCAAATACGCCCATTGAGTTTAGTTCAATTGCTAAACGAGAAAATGCGTGATTGAACGTAATCGGTAATGATACGTTAGATCCTGGAGTACTTGGTACAGTGATATTACCACTTGCATAAAGAATATCTTTATTTTGTGGCATCAATAAAGAAGTGTTTCCAGTTGTAATCGTTGGGATGGCATCTTGGTTGTTGTACGAAAGCGCTACCCATTTGTAGGTTGTGCCTGGGGTTACAGCAATTGTTCCGCTGCCACCAACAGTAAACTGTTGAGAGGAAATAACCTGTGTGCCATCTGATGAAAGAAGGTATAGGCGGTAAGTAACGCCACTAGCAAGAGCGGCGCGCAGATTTGAACCAGCAGCAGCTACCTGACTTGATCCATTATACCCTTTTACTGCGATACCCGAAGCAGAAACAAATGGTACATTATTGTCAACAGTCGTTGCGACATCGACATCAGAAAAGGACTGCACATTATACTTTGCAGCTTTACCGTTTGTTGATCCTTGTTTAACAACAGTGTCATTGTTTTCATTGATACCGCTGACGGATAAAACGAGGTTAGTGCCTTCATGTTCGCTTCCTTGTTCGACAGGAGCGTTTTTATCTTTGGAACAGCTTGTTGCAAGCATTCCCGAAGTGGCTAATAGAACGGTCGCGACAATCCAATTAGCCTTTTTAATAGTTGAAAAGTTCATAAATTTCTTTAAATAATTTAATAAATTCTTTTGCTGTTTTAAGCTAATTGTTATCCTTCTCCGAGTTGATCACTTCCCGTGCCTGTTCCAAAGCCACCGTCAGTCGGTGCTGGTGTTCCGGTAGAACCAGCAGCAATACCTTGCTCCAGTTCAACTACGTGCTCCTTGATGGACGGAGCTACGTACATTTTTTTTGCGTTCTTATTCATGATAATATTATTTGGATAATCCACGCCGTTGTCAGCGTGGGGTTTAAATTTAATGGACAATTCTAAACCTTTGTTCATGTTAAAAATACAATCGTTACCAAACAGCTTTGTCTTTGCGTATAGACAAGTGATGCTGTTCTCACGAACGTATTTTAAATTTATTTGTCTGTTTGTATGTTTCTAATTTAATTGTTAATACTATACTAATGTCGGTTAGCAATACTTTTCCGAATTGAATTGTAATATTACGACTTAATATCAACTTGTGCAAAAAAAAATTGTAAACTTTTTTTAAATCTAAATTGGTTTACCGATAAAAGTAATTTCTCATTTGTAAAATAATAGCCCTATTTTTTCTAAATCAATACGATTTATATCAAAAAATGGCTCTTTTCGTAATTTTTTTGGTTTCTATATATGTTGTTTAACATAGCTTTAACAAGTGTGTTTATATTTTGTTTTAGCTGTTTTAAAATATTTTGAGGCTATTTGTTATTTTATAATTAATATGTTTAAACAAATATGATTTTTTAGCTAGGTTTCCTTATTTGAATAGCAATATCTGTTAGTGTATTTTAAAGTATTTGTTGAGAACATGTAGATAATGATTATTCTGTTAATCATTTTGTTGCCTAAATATAACACTAATTTAAATCTATTTTATTGTTTTTCGGTAATTTAATGATTTTTTTATTGTTTTATGATTTAAAATTATTGAAAAAATAAAAACAACAGGCGACCTCTTAATTTTTCATTTATTTCATATTAAGTAAATTGTATTGACAACTATTTTAACCGAATACGATGCCCTAGTGATTTCGGTTAGCGGATAAAATGGCTTGATTTCTCCATTTTTAAGGTGGTATGGGCATTTTGGTTCGGGGATCAATAAAAAAGTGAATTAGTCGATTTGGTTAACAATTTAACTTTACTTGACGGTTTTATCTGTTCTTGTCAGATAATGGCATTTATGGTGTTGTTTGTAACTAACTATATTGCTTTGTTAACTAAAGTAAATGGTGTTCAAATACCAAGTTGTGATTGCCTTATTTTAGGCGATAAGTTTTACCTTTTCTACACTAATTATTAGGGTATATTAATAGGAAGTGTCATGGAATTGTCTCCATAATTGCTTGCTTGTAGCGGCTTCGCTACAATAAAATAAACATCGGTTAAAATCTTATTTCAAAATCCAAATATTATCTACTTTCGTGCAACTTCTGAAAAAGGAGAGCCATATTTTCTATGATAACACATTCTTTGTCAACTGATTTTGTTTCGACGGAGAAGACTGGAAAATTAACATGCAAAACGCTTTAGAACATTTTAAAAGATATAAAAATGAAAACGAACAAAGAAAACTTGATTAATTCAAATGCTCAATTGGTGTATGTTGCTCCTCGCATCACAAAACAACATGTTGAATTGGAATATAGTGTAGCGGCAGGTTCAGTACACAACAATTCGATTACGGAATCTTGGCAAACAGAAACACAGAGTCAAGATGTCGAATGGTAATATTGGTCATATTTAATTAATTAGTAATATAAACAATCTTTTTCATGAATAGGTTTACAATGAAATTTGGAATAACATCAATCTTGGCACTTGCTTTATTTGTTTCAGCTTGTAATAAAGATAATAATGTCGCTATCAGTGAAGGGACAACTGTCCGTCTAAATATAGGTCAAGCTTATGCGAAAGCGGATCCTGTCAAAACCGCTGCGGTAGGACGTAGCTATGCGTCTGCAGTGCAAACTGTTGAAATTCCATTTGATAATCAATATACATTAGTGGCTACATTGACTGCGGAAACTACAGTTTCTTCAAGTCTTAAAGCATCTAATCGTGCTGCTACGGTATCAACTGGAAGCGAACAGGATCCTTTAAAACAAGGAACAATATATTACGTTGCAATTTTTGATGCCGCAGGTAATTATAAAGAAACAAAATCCTTTACGCAGGGAAATACAGCGCCAGAATTCAAAATCGATCAAGGGAAATACACTTTTGTCGTTTACGCTTCAGGCACTAATAAAACTTTACCATCGATTGCTGTGGGAGCAACATTGGCTTCAGTTAATTTCGAAGGATTGACCGCAGATAAAGACTTTATGCTTGATCAGGTTCCTTTTGAAGTAAAAGCTGGTCAAAATGTGTTGAATGCTGATTTGGAGCATTTGTTTTCACAGGTAACGATGAAATTTGATGCTTCTGCATTAGGTACGGTAACAAGCATCAGTGGTGCTACAATTGCGCCTTCGAATGCATCAGTGGATGTAGCCTTGGCGAGCGGAGCCTTGACTTTTAACGGAGTGGCTAATCCGGTTGCTTTTAATTTGAAAAATACGAGTGGAGCGATCATCAATTCAGACTCAACTTTTATTACAACTGCCGCGACAGCCAACGGGACAATCGTACTTTCTGGTGTTTCGATTAGCGGAAGTGCTGCGAAGAATTTATCCAAAGGGGGATGGAATATTAAGCCAGGTGTGAAATATCAATTAGATATCACACTTAAAAAGCCGATTGAAGTGAATATTGGAGATGAGGTCTGGGCTTTGGGTAACTTAACCTATGCGCTTGATGGCGATGGAAACCCTGTTTATGGTTTTGCTAAAACAAATGATACTTATGGAAACTATTGGTTTTCGGATTATGCTAAACCTAAGGTTTTCGATGTTAATAATCAACGCCCAACACGTGATATCAATGGGGCGGCTCAAGATCCGTGTTCGTTGGTTTTACCTGTAAATACTTGGAGATTACCGACGGCTGATGAGATCAACCAATTGATCAATAATACGAATAGCGGTGGAAAAGATAATCCTCACGATGTCAATGCATGGGCACCTGCTCGATATGTGGATACGTATGATGGTACATTAAACACCAACTTGGGGATGTTCTTTGGAAAGCAGGGTAACCCTGGTGCTGATCGCTATAAATTCTTGTACTTACCTTACGGTGGATCGTATAACGATAACAATAGTGGTGATGGAATGGGGTCTCAAGGTTTGTATTTACTAGCAGGTAACCAAAGACTACAGATGACGGGTTCGAAAGGTGATGCTGGATGGTCAATCAATGTTGGTCCGGCTGAAGCAAATTACGCTTATCAAATTCGGTGCGTAAGAAAATAATAGGTCGATCAATGATGAGGTAATTTATTTGGATAATAAATTTAATGAAAAAGCATTTCCCGATCTGGGGAATGCTTTTTTGCATGACCAATTGACTGCTTCCAAAAATTATTTGCTAAATTGCTCCCTGTCTAAGCATTATAAAATGTTATTTGGGTATTATTGCGGTAAATAATTATTATGGAATTTGGAGTTCATCGGGTCATTGGTGTAACGCAGGAGTATTCGGAAATTAAGGATGCGACAGCTAAAGAGAATTATGTCGTTCTTTTTGTGTCAAGTGGCGGCTGTAGCATGCAGATTAATAAACAGATCACTGAGATTGAGGAATATAGTCTGGTTTTGATTCCGCGCGGGATACAAATCGAAGCCAACCCAAATGAGCAGCGTGCCTTTTTAATTATCTATTTTTCGGAAAGTTTTTTTGCGCGTACGGAGGTCGATACGGCCTTCCTTCGAAACTTCAAGTCCTTTAATAAAAATGAATACACCTATCGGACATTGAGCGTGCCTATGGAGTATGCGACCTATTATGAATTTGTCGGTATGCAGCTGAAACTTTCTAAGCAAAACTATAATCAAGCAATTTACCGCGATCTGGCACATAATATCGTGAAGCAGATCGTGCTCTTGGCTGCTATCTATGCAGAAGATAAGCAATCGGGTGAGCTACTGGGGCAACGAACAGATGTGGCCTTGGTAAGGCGTTTCCAGGATCTGGTTGAAAAACATGTAAAAAAAGAAAAACAGGTCGCTTTCTACGCGGATCAATTAAATATAGGAAGTAAAAAACTAACCAATCTCACCAAAGAGACCTTGGGTACCACACCCAAAGAACTTATCACCAAAGAATTGCTTCGTGTCAGTAAGAAGCTTCTTGTGGAATCTTCACTCAGTATCAAACAAGTAGCTTGGGAATTGGGGTATACAGACGTGAATAACTTTAGTACCTTTTTTCTGAAAGAAACGGCCCTCACACCAACAGAATACCGTAAGCGCTGGCAGCAATAATCATTCTGTATTAAAAATAATACATGTTTTCCTATTAAAAAGAATTGTTCTTATTCTTTCGTTTTTTTTATAAAAGGTATATTTATAGTAGAACAACGAAAGCGTATGAAATATTCACACGGTGAAAATTCACGTTCTTTTGGCGTCAAAATTGCTAAAGATTCAAAAGAGATAAGGACTGTTGGACGGCATATCTTAGATGGTCTATACAATTATTAAAAGGACAAGATAGTAGGCTATGAAAAAGGGAATATTGTTTTTGGGATTGGTTCTTTTAGGAGGCACAGCCTTCGCACAGACAGGCGTTCGATTGAACATTGAGCTCTACGATGTGCAGCATCTTGTTATTAATCCAGATCAATCGACCGTTACCTTGGACTACCGTACCTTAGCAGATTATCAAAATGGCGTTGAGTCTGTCCAAAAAGCACATCTTTCAGTATTTAGTACGTCGGGCTATGAAGTGAAGGTCAAATTGGCCAATCAAGATTTTATAAAGCTCGGTCAGGCACAGACAGAAAAAATTCCCGCACCATTGATTCGTGTTAAAGCTACTGCCACTCATGTAGGACAAGCAGTAAATACTACTACCGGCGTCCTTTCTAACAATAAGGAAACGATCATTTCTTCAGATTCCCCGACACTCAATGGACTGTTCGATGTTACCTACACTGGTCCTGGAGCTGACGGCTTAATGCAATACGTAGAGAAAAACAATACAGTAACTTTTACAAACGATGTGCTCTATAGCATCGAAACAAGATAATATTCCCTAAATTCAATCCTTTGTTGTAGTACCTTGCGCTGTAGTGATCACGCTACAGACTTTTGTAGCTGTATAGCTACAACATTTTACACACTCCCTTTTTCATACTTTTTGGGCACAAATTCATACTTTTTGCCTCATTTCCTGCTGTACTTTTGTTTTGTCCAAAGAGGATAAATAATAACGAATAAGTCATATTAAATTATAAAAACTTCAAAATGAAAAAAATTATTTTCTTCGCAGCAGCGATCATCGGTTCAGTAACTGCAGTAAACGCACAATCACAAGCAAAAGTAAAAGTGAATGTTGAATTGAATCCTTTTCAATCGATCGAAATTGGTAGCGGTGCTGGGCAAGATGGCCAGGTTACATCTGGTTATGATGACGAAGTAACCTTGAAATACGAAAAGGCAGCTGACTATACAAATGGGGTTAATAAATTGATCGCAAAACAATTGAAAGTATCTTCGGTAGGTTCTGGTTACAAAGTGAAAGCGACTTTGTCTTCTAACGGCCAATTCAATAAAGTAGCTGGAAATGGTGCGAACACATACGATGCTAAAAAATTAATTGAAATTCAAGTGGATGGTAAAACTGCTTCTACAGATGTAAACATGGAGTTTGGTCCTTTTGGAAGCACAAGTACAGCGGAATCTTCTGTATTGAACAAAGAATTGGACGTAAAATACATTGGTAAGCCACTTAATGAAGCAACTGTAAAAGAATTGTTGGGTAATGGTGGTAAAGATACAAAAGCAAAATATACCATCGATGTGGTATACACAATCGCAGCAAACTAGTAGATCCTATTCTACGCTATGAAAATCATATAGATGCAGGTATCGGAAGATACCTGCTTTTTTATGTATTTTTATGCCAAATTGTATTATTATGAAAAACCTAATTGCCTCATTTTTCTTGCTTTTTACGGCTACAATAGCTTTTGCTCAAACGGGATTGACAGTTGGTCCGCCCAGATTGTATTTTGTGGGCGATGCCGGGCAGGCGCAAACGCAATATGTGGATGTGACAAATCCGAGCAAAGATTATACACTTGAATTGGGGGTGTCTTTTGAAGATTGGTCTTATTCAGCCGTTGGTGATAATGAACTGAGTCCAAAAGGGACGCTGCCAACGAGCTGCGCAAACTGGCTGTCGGTATCGGAATCGTATTTCTCGCTGAAACCTGGTGAATCAAAACGATTGCAACTGAATATGCAGGTGCCAAAGGAAGCAAAATTCACGGCCGAAGTACCCGTTCATACGGCAATGCTTTTTGTAACGCAGTTGAACCCTAGGGCAAGAGAAAAACAGGAAGGAGCTAATATCCGTTTAGCTGTTCGTTCGGGAGTAAAGGTTTATCATCGTTTCAATGGAAGGGAAACGCCCGATCTTGAAATTACAAACCTGGTTTACAAAGATGTGGATTCTGTTGGGCAGTTTCTCGAGGTCAGTTACGATGTGACCGGCAATATCTGGTTGGAAGGAAGATTGCGTGCCGAGTTTTTAAATCAGGAAACAGGAGAAAAAGAAGTGGTGGACAATCTTAATTTTTACTGCTTGCCCGGTGATAAGCGTAAACAATATATTGCAATTCCCAAATCGTTGAAATCTGGGAATTACCTCGTTTCAGTATTGGCGTTTTATGGCGATCAGGATGTGGTGAAGATCGCGGAATTGGAATTTAAACATGTGGCAAAGAACTAAAATAGTAGTACTCTTAATTTGTGGCTTGTTTTCAGCCTTACCTCTTGTTGCGCAATTGCGTTTTTCAGTCTGGTCGGATAATTATTTCGAAGTGACTTCCTACTTGGGTAAAACAACGCCGGATCGATTCAATGTGTTTCAATTTGACCTGAATGGTCTCAATGTGAACGAGAAAAATTGGTCGCTCGCCGTGCGCCTATTAGCTCCAATACGGACCATTGCTGGTGGGAAGAATCGCAGTGGCAACACATTTCCCGTCGACAAGATCAGTCTGCGCTGGACCGGAGACAACAATGAAGCGAATTTTCGTCTTGATGGTATCGGCGCAAGCCGCACGCCGATTATTTTGCAAAATAGTAACGATGTGCTGCTGATTAACCGGGCGAAACAACCCATTAGTTCCAATGGAAATTATTATCTGCAATATCAGCTTTATGGCGCCTTGACCATTGCTCAAGGCAAGTATCTGGATGATTATCTGAGTCCTGATCAATATACGTACCTAAAGTACCGCATTCCCTTATTGTTTACGCTGTATAGTGAAAGCGGAAAAGTGTTGGGGACACAGGAAATTAATTATGAAATGCAGTTGCCGCCGCGTCTGACTGACGGTGGGATGGTCGATATGGAGCCTGATTACAGCTTGGTGATTGCCGCAGATGCGACGAATGCCACCTTGCAGTTTTCGACACAAAAAGATTATATGCAGGGAGTGAGTTCGTTGGTTGCAAATGCAATCCGCGTGAACTCTATAACGGACTACGAGCTCCGTGTTAAGTCGGTCGATAGTGAGCTTGTTCGCAATGGTGGAGGAACACTTCCGCTGTCGACACTGTCACTTCAATTAACTGCAGGAACGGGAATAAACAGGATAAGATCCAACCCCAAAGTGTTTTTAACGACACAGGAACAAGTTGCAGTATCGGCGGCTTCGGTGGATAAAAAGCAAGCGCAAACCTTTAATGTGGAGTATAAAGCGAATCTGACGGCTGATCAGGTGTCGGCTTCTAAATCTGGAAGCTATAGCGTGTCTCTCCTTTATTTATTGATTCCACAATAGTTTGATCTCCGCTGCGTGTTTAAAAGCTCTTCTCATAAGATTAGATTTACAGTCTTCGCGCTGTTATTGCTGCTGGCCAAGTTCGTTTGGGCACAGCAGGAAAAGTCGGTGCAACTCGTTTTGCCCGAGCAGCTTCGTTTGGAAGCTGGTCTCAATAGTATCGATCTGCAGCTGATCAACAACAGCAAGCAGGATTTTATGGGCGAGCTCAAGTTGCTGTTGCCGCAGGGTTTGCGTGCCCTAGGGTCGGATCGTTTAACATTTACGGTGGCTGCGGGTAAAAAACGATTTATTACCCAACGTCTACAAGTCCAGGCGCCCGCTCAGCTTAGGGGACAAACTGTTGGTGTTCAGCTTCGGGATTCACAGGGTCATATGGTCGACAACAAGACAATGGCTATCGATGTGCCACCCAAAAAAGCAGTGATCCTGCAGGATGTTTCGGAACAGCAGTATCTGAAGCATGTGGGTGACTCCATCTTTATCCGGACACGGGTGATAAATAATGGTACAACGGACGAACAAATCAAAATCCTGTTTTCCTCCCCGGATCGAATCGGCAATACCAAATTTAAGGAACAGAACCTTTTCCTTCCAGCCGGGCGTGATACGCTTTTCATACTCCGTTTTGCTGTGGAGAAATACATGTTAAACAGGGCGCAGTATACGCTCAATGTCACAGGTTTATACGATAACGGCGATGTGTTTGGAAATCTATCGGTGCTCTTGTCCAATATTGCGGCCGATCGAAATTACCAGCAATTATTTGACAACCGGGGTAATTTGGCCGCATATTCGCGTAATTTTTTTGATTTGCAGTTCGATAACCTGCTCGGCGAACAAAAGTCCATTTATTTACGGGCGGAGGGAGAATATCGCTTAGCCGATGGGCAGCTAAGATACAGTGCTTATCTGACCAAAACGGGTGGGATGGACCGGCCTGCTTTAAGCAATACTTTTGCTGCCTTTCAGAAAGGAAATAATACCTACACGGTCGGAAATTTGCAGGAAAGTATGGAGGCTTCGGCCTTCGGAAGAGGCGTCAAATTTGATCATATCGATACGGCAAGGGCCGCCAATTTTACAGTAGGCTTGTTGCAGCGCGCTGTGGATCTGCTGGATTACAGCTCTTCCAGCGATCCCGGTTATACAGCTTTTGGAAAGGTGGTGCTGGGGGAAAATAAGCCTGAGCACCGACGTTACGAAGGTCAGCTTTTTTACGATCGCAATGGTTTAGATAGTACAACAAGCCTGCTATGGGCAAATTCTTTTGATTTTCTGAAACAAAAATATGCAGGCAACACCGTGCTGCGCGGATTTGTCGCTGCTGGACTTCAAAGCCAAAACGGCCAACAAGTAGGGCGGGATTCATCCATGCCTTCATGGGCATTGGGTATGCGAATGGACCAGCGTTTTGCCAAATGGAGTTTTAGCTCCGATAATTTTTATAGTTCTCCTTATTATACAGGTAATCGTCGTGGTTCTTTGCAGTTTGTCGAACGTTTAAATCGAAATTGGGGTAAGTTATCAGCGGCGCTAAGTTATACCTTTTACCGCTATAACCCAAGTTACCTGAATACACGTTTTCTCAATTATGCGAGCCAATCTTCCCGCTGGGATTTAAGCATGTATACCCCCTTGAGTTCATTTGTAACACTATCCGTATTGCCAAACTATAATCGGGAGGTTGGAACCTATATGTTTGCCGCAGGTACTCGTGAACTGAAGTCAACCTCATGGCGCCTATTGTCAACGGTGAATGTGCGGTCGCGTAACCTGCAGCACAACTTGAATGTAACTACTGAGACAGGGCTTGTGTCAATGAGCGATCAAGCTGCGGGGCTTTTCGCGGTACGTACAGATTTAAATTACAACTACAAAAGTTTGGGACTTTCAGCTTCTTACCAACAGGGCGCTTTTCAAATTTCAGATCTGGTAAGTGCACTATTAATAGGACGTTCGTTTGGAAACCGTTTTTCTTTAGGGCCCCGTGTAAGTGGTACCCTGTTGCAGGAGAGATTACAGTGGGCGGCCAATGCCCGGGCGAATCTGAGTAGCAGTTATGGGAATAGTTTTGGGGGGAACGCGAGCATAAATTACCGTGTGCTGAAAAATACCTTGCTCACCGGTCTTTTTCAATACAATTACAGTGTCATGAAAACCGGATATGACTATGATTTCAATAATTTACGCATTGGTGTTCGGCAAAACTTAAAAGGATCAAATCTTGATCGTCCAGCAATCAAGACAGGGAATGCGCGTTTTTTCTGTTTTCAGGATAAAAATTTTAATGGCATATTTGATAAAGGGGATATTCCGATGGTTGACCATAGCTTTACGGTAAAAGGGATCCTTTTTGTAACAGATAAAGCGGGATACGCTTCCTTTAAAAAATTACCGTATGGCTCTTACTTGTTTTTTTCGCCAAAGCAGGGACAGTATATGGCGGTTTCGAAGGAAATCGTGATACAGCAGTCAAATTTAGAAGTCCAGATTCCGCTTCAGCGTGGGGGGATGGTACAGGGAGCTGTTCACGTCGAGTATACCCAAGGGCTCAGCTTGGAGACTGATCTGAATTTGGATATTTACAAAGTGTTGGCAAAAGACAATAACGGAAGGGTCGTCGAAATGCGTACCGATAAGGATGGACATGTTGAGTTTGGCCTGCCGGAGGGCACCTATAGTTTCTATTTAGATAATGCGAGCTTCCCGACAAACGTATTTACCGATCAAGAGGCACAATCGGGAACGGTGAAACTTAATGCCGACTTGGTCCTTGAGCCTTTTGTATTAAAAGTGAAGTCAAAAAAGGTCAATGTCAAACGGTTTGGACAATAAAATGCTATCCGGCGATATGCTGAGATTTGACATCACTGATATGATCTAATAGGGACTGGTTCAAAATGGGAGATGTTTTTAACATTTCTCGTACAGGATATTTTTCAGCAATATCTGTAAGTGCTTTGAGATGTTTTTCATGGTGCAGGTCAGTGCCTACAAAATCATACATACCTGATTTCAATAAAGTCATCGCGATTGCTTTGACGTCGACTCCATAATATCGGCTGATGGATAGCAGGTTCAGCTGTAGCAGGCAACCGGCATCTTTAATTTGCTTATACATGTTAAAATTACCATGATAATAATTATATCTTTCGGGATGTGCAAGAATGGGTTTATAACCTAATTTTTGGATAGCAAGAATCGTATGGAACAACGCTTTCGACTCGGATAAATAGGACATTTCGATGAGTACATAGCCTCCAGGCATAACACAAAGCTCATTATCCCGAACAAGATCGGAAAGGCCATCGTCAATCATATGTTCGGCAGCGGCATAGATCTCAACCTTACTACCGATATTCTTAAGACCACTTTCAAGATTAAACTGTGCTTCTTCTATATTTGATTTGGTATTGGGATGAACGCCAGCCATAATATGCGGTGTGCAGATAAATTTCTTCAATCCCAGGCGTTGCAATCCTTCAATATAAGCGAGCGAATTTTGTACCGAACTGCTGCCATCATCGATTCCCGGCAGCAGATGATTGTGCATGTCAACTTCCAGAAATTCCAGCTGCGCCAAGGGTCTAATGGATGATTTTTTATTGGTACCAAACAAATTGCTAAAAAAGCCCATAATGATAGTTTTAAAAATGCTAAGTTAAATTGGGATACATACTATTTTGATGGTTATACAATATATGATCGTGGTGGCAATTAGTTTCTTTGTCGTATCCAGCGAAGAACTTTACAAACAATATGCCAGTTTTTTTGTTTATCAGGCTGGAAGCTACAACTGAGAAAACGCATTTTGAAATGGAACAAGCATCCAATTGCTTTTGTTTATGTTTTTTACAATTTAATTCGTGTTTGTAACAGTTTCGGTATAATACTTGCTTGTCCCCCCATGGTGGACAAATAACAAAGAATAGGTTTTTGTTATTGATATTTTAGGAGATTGTTTAATTGCTTGTTAATTTTTGAGTATCTTGGCATTCTCTTTAAAATATTGCAAAAGCCATATATGCTGGGTTTAAGACAAAAGCCTAAGACAGTATAATAAAAAAATAGAAATAAAAAGGGAAATTTATGATGGGTTCTCTAGGAGATTTAAAAAGACGTCTTCGTAAGGACAATCCACGATGGGTTATTTTATTAATCGATATGTGGTTTGTGTTTGGAAGTTATGTGTTTTCAAACTACGTGGTCAACAACTTTAAAGGGGTATTTGATGTGGCTTTAATGTTGAAGAAACTTGTTGTGGTATTACCGGTGTTTTTTATCACGTTTCTCTGCTATAACACCTATAAAGGTATTGTTAGACAAACGGGAATTCGTGATACAATCAAAATATTTAAAACAGTAGCGTCAGCCTATCTTGCGCTCATGGTATTGACCCTTTTGATCAAAGCTGTTTTTGATAAAGGGACCCTAGCCGGAGATTACCTTCGTCTATCATATGGCGTCCTGACCATGCAAGCCTGTATTCTACTGGTGATTATGGTCGGCGCGCGCGTCGTTTATCGTACAATTTATGAGTATCTTTTTTTACCGGCGAGAAAAGGCGAGAACGTTCTGATTTTTGGCGCTTCAAGACCCGGTTTGGTTTCGTATTCCTTATTAAAAGAAGATCAACGGATCAAATATCAGGTTGTCGCTTTTGTGGAAGATAAGATTTCGCGCATCGGTAAGCGCCTTGCGGGATTGAAAATCCGTGATATTACAGAGATTTCAAAAGAATTTGTTGAAAAAAATCAGATTTCTCAGGTTATTATTGCTGTTGAAAACAACGATCCCGAGCGTTTGGAATATGTGTCAGACTGGTTCCAAAATATTGGACTCGAATTGAAGATCATGCCTCCAGCACGAATTTTACTTAATTCTGGAGCCAAGCGTGAGATCAGGCCGTTAAAAATTGAAGATTTATTGGGACGTAAACCGATCAAATTGGATCATCCGGAAATTGAAGAAGAGATGCAAGGGAAGGTGATCTTGGTGACCGGTGCTGCTGGATCCATCGGTTCGGAATTGGCTCGTCAGATCGCCAGACGTCACTATAAAACCTTGATTCTATTGGATCAAGCCGAGTCTGCGCTATATGATATACAGCAATCGATCAGGGCTACACAGCCTGAGCAGATGCACTGCGTGGTAGGTGATGTGCGTAATTATGCCTTTATGCAAAAGATATTTGCGCAATACAAACCCGATTTGGTCTTTCATGCTGCGGCTTATAAACATGTGCCATTAATGGAGGCGAATCCCTACGAGTCTATTCAGACCAATGTATTGGGAAGCAAAAATGTGGCTGATCTTTGTATGCAATATGGCACTAAAAAGATGGTCATGGTATCGACGGATAAAGCTGTCAATCCAACGAATGTCATGGGAGCGACAAAACGCATGGCTGAGATCTATGTAAGTAGCTGCAGTGGTAAATCAACTACCAGTTTTATCATTACACGTTTTGGAAATGTATTGGGTTCAAATGGTTCGGTTATTCCGCTCTTTGAGAAACAGATGGCGGATGGTGGTCCGCTGACCCTGACCCATCCTGAAATCACCCGATTCTTTATGACGATACCCGAAGCATGTCAATTGGTGCAAGAGGCTGGTGTGATGGGTAAGGGAGGAGAGATCTTTGTGTTTGATATGGGCAAGTCTGTTAAAATCATTGATCTGGCAAAACGAATGATCAAATTGAAGGGCTATCGTTACCCGGAAGATATTGATATTAAAATTGTTGGGCTGCGTCCTGGCGAGAAAATTTATGAGGAATTGTTGGCAAATAATGAGAATACGGTAAAGACACACCATCCAAAAATCATGATCGCGAAAGTAAACCACGATGAATTGTCGCTTAAAGCAGAGCGTATTAATGCGATCTGCCGACAGATTTTGGATGCAGATACACAGTTGCCAGATTTTATGGAACTTGTCGCAGGTATGAAGCAGATCGTCCCCGAGTTTAAATCCCAAAATTCGGAATACGAGGTGCTGGATGCATTGACGGAGGAAAAAGAAATTGAATTGATTCATGAATCCGCAGCGGAGGTACCGGTATATTCGTTGGTAAAGAATGTATTGTAAAGCTGTTGTAAGACAGGTAAGTTTTAGATAACAACACGATAAAGAAGTGAAAAGCCCTCTGAATAGAAGGCTTTTTTGTTTATTCCATTTACTCATGGATTAAAACTTGTCAATTAACAAAAATCATCCTAATTTTAGCGAACTATTTGGTGAACTCATCATTCGCGGACCAATGGTCTAAACATTCGAGAATCATTATATGAATAAAACAATTTTAATTACTGGAGGAGCAGGCTTTATAGGTTCACACGTTGTCCGTGAGTTTGTGTTGAAATACCCTGAATATCAAATTATAAATTTGGATGCTTTAACCTATGCTGGGAATCTGGAGAATTTAAAAGATATAGAGCATTTGCCCAATTACACTTTTGTTAAGGCGGATATTACGGATCAGCAAGCTGTCTCGGTTATTTTTCAGGAATATCAGCCCGATGGTATTATCCATTTGGCGGCGGAGTCCCATGTCGATCGTTCTATTGTCGATCCAATGGCTTTCGTTATGACAAACGTCATTGGAACGGTCAATTTACTGAACGCTGCCCGGATAATCTGGAAGGATAATCTGGAAGGAAAACGTTTTCATCATGTGTCAACGGATGAGGTGTTTGGCGCGCTCGGTGACACGGGTTTTTTTACGGAAGAAACAAAGTATGATCCGCATTCGCCCTATTCAGCTTCCAAAGCCAGCTCCGATCATTTTGTGCGGGCTTATCATGATACCTATGGCTTGCCTATTGTTCTGACAAACTGCTCCAACAACTATGGGCCGAATCATTTCCCGGAGAAATTGATCCCATTATGCATTCATAATATTTTGAATCATAAACCGCTGCCTGTTTATGGTGATGGAAAATATACCCGCGATTGGTTATATGTTATTGATCATGCCAAAGCCATCGATTTAGTTTTTCATGAAGGGAAAAATGGAGATTCTTATAATGTAGGTGGATTTAATGAGTGGCAAAATATAGACCTGATCAAGGAGCTGTGCAAACAAATGGATGAGAAACTGGGCCGTGCTGCAGGTACCTCAGCACAGTTGATTACCTTTGTGAAAGACAGACCAGGTCATGATTTGCGTTATGCCATTGATGCCACGAAGACCAATCAGGAATTGGGATGGAAACCTTCGGTAACTTTTGAAGAAGGTTTATCTCGGACGATAGACTGGTTCTTGGCTAATCAGGAGTGGTTGGATCACGTGACTTCTGGTGATTATCAAAAATATTACGACAACCAATACAAAGACGCATAGCATGACGTATACAGAAACTAAATTAAAAGGCTGCTTTATACTTGAACCGACTGTTTTTGAGGATGAAAGAGGTTATTTTTTTGAATCATTTAATGAAACAAAACTAACCGCCATACTTGGTTACACACCGCATTTTGTACAGGATAACCAATCCAAATCACAGTTTGGTGTCGTTCGAGGTCTACATTTGCAGGCCGGTGATCATGCGCAGGCAAAATTGGTTCGTGTTGTGGAAGGTAAAGTATTGGATGTCGCTGTCGATGTGCGTCCAGGATCACCTACTTTTGGGCAGCATGTTTCGGTTGAACTTTCGGCTGAAAATAAAAAACAATTATTTGTCCCTAGGGGCTTTTTGCACGGATTTTCTGTATTGTCCGAACATGCGGTCTTTTTCTATAAATGTGACAACAACTATCATAAAGAGTCGGAAGATGGTGTAAATCCATTGGATATGGAACTTTCGATAGACTGGCAAATTCCTAGTGAACGAATGATTCTCTCTCAAAAAGATCAGGAGGCACAATCCTTTGAAGGGTTAGGTTTGAAATTAATATCATAGGGTATGCGGATTGTTATCACCGGAGCTTCAGGACAACTTGGCTCTGAACTAAAAGACCTTTTGTTCGACAAGCCCGAAAAGGAATGTTATTTTTTGGATCGGAAACAATTACCATTGGATCAAATTCAGATCATACAACAAATTTTGGCGATGTATGAGCCGGATCTTATTATTCATGCAGGAGCTTATACAGCTGTAGATAAGGCGGAGGAGGATCAGGTAACTGCTGATCTGGTCAATCATTTGGCTTGCGAGGAGATCGCACAGTATTGTCATCTCCATGGTACAGGCCTAATCGCGATTTCAACTGATTACGTTTTTGATGGAACTTCGGCTTCCGCTTTAACTGAAAAGGCGGAAACAGCACCCATCAATGTATATGGGCAGACGAAACTGGCCGGAGAACAGGCAATCCAGAAATGGTGTCCTGCAGCAATCATCATACGTACCTCTTGGGTATATTCCACTTACGGCAAAAATTTTGTTAAAACCATGTGTCGTTTAATGGATGAGCGTGAAGAAGTAGGTGTTATTAACGATCAAATTGGAAGCCCGACCTATGCGAAGGATCTAGCCTTGGCAATAGTAAAAATAGTGGATTCCTCCGAAAGGGAGGGCGGTATTTATCATTATAGTAACGAAGGTGAAATTTCTTGGTACGACTTTGCTGTAGCAATACGTGATTTCCGTTCGTTCGACTGTCAAGTAAAACCGATTCCGACAAGTGCGTACCCCACACCAGCTCGCAGGCCAAAGTACTCGTTACTTGATAAATCGAAGATCAAGGCTGTTTTTGCAGTTGAGGTACCCCATTGGGAAATAAGTCTGGCTAAAATGTTGGCCGAAGAATTTAAAAATTAGGAAGGATCTAAACAAAGACTATGAAAGGAATTATATTGGCCGGAGGTTCAGGAACACGACTACATCCACTTACGTTGGCTGTAAGTAAACAATTGATGCCTGTGTACGATAAGCCGATGATATATTATCCCCTGTCAACATTGATGCTGGCTGGGATAAGGGAAATTTTGATTATATCGACACCGCAGGATCTGCCGAATTTCAGGAAGTTACTGGGTGATGGTACAGAATTAGGCTGTCGGTTTGAGTATAAGGAGCAACCGAGTCCCGATGGATTGGCACAAGCCTTCATATTGGGTGAGGAGTTTATTGGAAACGATAAGGTCGCCCTTATTTTAGGTGATAATATTTTCTATGGATCGGGCTTATCAAAGATTTTACAGTCTTGTGCTGACCCCGATGGAGGAGTTGTTTTTGCTTATCCTGTACAGGACCCTGAACGGTATGGAGTAGTTGAATTTGACCAAGAAAAGCGGGTCGTTTCCATTGAGGAAAAACCAAAAGAGCCGAAATCTAACTATGCGGTGCCAGGAGTTTATTTCTATGACAATGATGTGGTCGCTATTGCTAAAAGTATAAAGCCTTCCTCAAGAGGTGAATTGGAAATTACCGATGTTAATAAGGAATACCTCCGTCAGGGCAAATTAAAAGTAGGCGTTTTTGATCGCGGAACGGCCTGGTTGGATACCGGGACTATTCAGTCACTAATGCAGGCTGCACAATTTGTCCAAGTGATTGAGGAACGGCAAGGAATGAAAATAGGTGCTATAGAAGAGGTAGCGTATCGCATGGGCTATATCGATCGGCAACAGCTGCTAAAAATAGCAGCTCCGTTGAGTAAATCGGGTTACGGCGAATATCTTAAGCGAATAAAATAGTTGATCATAAAACTTGAATGGATAGCAAAGCTATCCATTTTTTTGTATTTGAATATAGAATGTGCTTCCAAAGCCAATCGTGCTTTCGATGGAAATTGTACAATTAATTCGCTTTGCAAATTCATGACATAATAGAAGTCCGATTCCAGTGCCTTTCTCATGAAAAGTTCCTTCGAAACTCTTTTGAAATCCCTTATCCTGCAGCGATCGGATGGTAGTTTCGTCCATGCCCAAACCTTCGTCTCGAATAGAAATAATAATGCCTTCGGAGCTTTCCCGCTGACCAATAACGACGGATTTCCCGCTGAGACTGAATTTGATGGCATTGCTAAAGATATTCCGGACGATAAACTCAAACCGTTTTAAATCGGTTTGGATGGTCAGCTCGGAAGGGATATCGATCAGGACATTTAATTTCTTTAAAAGAATTCTATCCGCAAACAACTGCTGGCATTCTTCGACAACCTGCATTGGATATACCGTTTGGATGTCGAGCTTCTCATCGGCCATCTGCTGCGAGGACCAGATCAAAAGATCGTCCAGCATCTTTGCCGCAACTTCTACCTGATAACCAATACTAAGCAGCATTCCTTTGATTTCATTGGTTGGCAAATCCACGATTTTCGATACAGCGAGTAAGGTCTGAAAAGTCGCCATAGGGCTACGCAGATCATGTGATACAACGGAAAATAGGCTCGACCGAAATCGATCTGCCTGGATGAGTTCTCCATGTTGATGCCTGATCTCAGCGGCTTGCTGATCTACCTTCCGTTTTTCTTCACGTAATAATCTATTATTTTTGACGAGTAAAAGAACCATAACCAAAAATATCAGGAGCACAAAAAAGGTTAATAATCCGATCAACTTTATCCAATGGGCTTCTCGTTCTACATGCGCGTTTTTTAAGAGTAGGTTCTTATTTTCAAGATCTTTTTTTTCGCTTTCATATTTTTCCCGAAGTTCTTCCCGGATCCGAACACGAAGCGTCGCAGCATCCTCATGAAATTTGCGGTCCAAGCTGTCCTGATCGCTGAGAATGACGTGTTGATTTTGATCTTTGATCGCCTTTGTTATTTTATCGAAATCTCCCTGTAGGTCTTCTGTTAGATTGGTAAAACCGCTTTCAGCAATGATGGTCTTAATGAGAGCGACTTCTTTTGCGGCAAGATCAAAGCGCTTTTCTTTGATATAGATATTTGCCCGATTGATACGGGCATAACTTTCGCCAACTGGATCTTTTTTCTTGGAGGTGATGTCTATCGCTAGATCGGTATAATAGGTGCTCCATTCGAGTTTATCTGCCTTGAGATAGAGATAGCTCAATAAAATGTAGGTATTGAAAAGATCAACTTCCGGCGCATTGACTTTACAGAACTCAACCGTTTTTACTAAATAATCGATGGCATGATTCACATCCGCTTTCTTCTCTCCATTTAATGCGTTTTGGGCATATATATTCCCAATATTGGTCGATATATTGGCTCGATTCCTCGTATCGCGCAGTTCCTTCGCAAGATCTAGTGCGCGTTGATAATATTTTAAGGCCTGCTGGGGGTCGTAGCTCTTATTAAACACATTTCCTATATTCAGAAAAGAAAGCATCATCCCTTT
Organism: Sphingobacterium sp. Ag1; assembly: GCF_000988325.1. Taxonomy (NCBI): domain Bacteria; kingdom Pseudomonadati; phylum Bacteroidota; class Sphingobacteriia; order Sphingobacteriales; family Sphingobacteriaceae; genus Sphingobacterium; species Sphingobacterium sp. Ag1. The sequence continues at coordinate 118,568 of NZ_LBGU01000037.1, forward strand.
TTTGTCGTTGCGTTCCTCTCGTTTTTTGAGTACGTTAAAATGGGTTTTTACACTTTCATCGAAATTATTTAGCTTCAGGTATATAACTCCCTGTAAATTTAATAAATCAATTTGCAGCGCCTCAAATCTTTTGTTGGTAGCGAGCCCTAATCCTCTGGAAACGATCTCTTGCGCCTCCGTAGGATTGCTGCGGTAGATTTCAGACGCTACTTTGTAATAAGCCAATATCCGGGTTGAATCGTTACTTGCCTCCGATACCTGCTTATCCAACTTGTCCCAACCACTGTTTTGGGCCTGTGCCTGGAAGTTACAAATCACAATTACGATAACAATAAATAGGAAAGATAGATGGCGCATCGGTATTTTTTCTCAAATATAATTAAGTTTCTGTTCATAAAAGGATCGCAGCTTGTATAGCTGAACGTGGGTGATGATGTTATAACACTTAATTTTCTATCGAAGAAATGTCAATTTCTAAATAATAAAAATTATATTTATGTAAATCGTTTTTAGCCTATTTATTGGTTTGTATATAAATTATTGTGAAATTCATTTCTAACGTGATTAATTTCACTTTGTTTAAATTTTTTCTTGATTATTTTTTTCTTTAGAAACAATTTTAAGGATAGGTTTGTCTTTACTACAATAGGTTGAACAGACTAGAATGAATATAGCGTGAGAATTAGTTAAGCTTATAGTTTTCAATTTAATAAAATGTGAAATATCATGATTACAGTTGGGATAATCGACATAGATGAGAAAGAGCGGATACAAACAAAGGAAAACATATCCAAAAACGATAAATCTGAATCAACAATACCGATACATGTACTGTTTGATCAGGATACACTTGCTTCTTCCCGTCGCAACCAAATCCCTGATGTGATGATTATCGATATTGATCATCAAGATAGCTTAATTGTTGAACGGGTTAAGAGCCTGTTTCCACGTGCCGAAATATTAGTGCTGACCAATAATTGCGATGTAAAGGTGGTGCGTAGCTGCTTTAGACAAGGCGCTGTGGGCTATATGCTGAAGAAGACATGTCTGCAATCGTTAAAAAATGCGATAACAATGACCTTGGGAAATGGTTCTTTTATTAGTCCTTCTGTCAATCGTGCTTTGATTGAGCAGGCGTTCAGCGCCAAACAATCCGAAAATTTGCTGACTGCGCGCGAGTTGCAGATCGCCAATGGCATTATTGAGGGGCTTAGTTATAAAATGATTGCCCAAAAATATGCGATTTCCTTGGATACCGTCCGTATTTATATCAAGCGAATTTATAGAAAGTTTCAGATCAATAGCAAAGGTGAACTGATCGCCCAATTGACCGCTTAATAATTCGTTACATGAATATGTGACTGCCTAAATTTCGATCTCTTTAAATTTAGCCTGATTTTTATGGATACTTGAATGATATGCGATGCCAATAAGAAGCCTTTTAATTTTTGTGTTTCTTTTCTGCTATACTGCTCTTTTCTTATCCATAGCGAAAAGTCAGCAACGATACGATATTGCCTATCATTTCGAATACGATTCCCTTCGGATCACGCCATCCCAAACATTTTCAAACAAATTAATTATTGTTAACTACACGGATCGAGCAATTGAGCTAAGCCCTGAGTCCAACGATACGAAGGCATTGCAGGGATTGATCAAATTGCCACCATTAATACAGCTGAAAGCACATGAAACGAAAAGCTTTCCCTTGAAATACATGACCGACCGGCGGACGATTTCAAGTGCAGTGCAAAAGTTTAGTATTGGTCTGCAGACGAAGGATCCATCCGTGAGTGTACAGCCTGTCCAAGTTTTTTATACCCAGTTGGATGTTCAGGCAGCGCTATTGATTCAGTCTGAGCAGCCCGAGTATTTTATTGATCAGTCAACAGGACAAACGCAATTTTTGGTACGCGCCGTCAATATGGGTTTAATACCCTTTACCTTTCAATTGCAGTTTGCTAACCTTCCTTCGGAACTGGAGGTCGTCGGTGAAACATTACCCGTAACATTGGCTGCAGGAGGGCAGTCCTTACTGAGATTTACTGCTCGTATGCGCACAAAGAAAATAGCCACGGATGTAGAACTAACGATGATAGCTATTGAAGCAGGCGGTAAACAACTTGCGACGAGCCGAGTGCGTATTATGACAGTAGGCAGCGTAAAACGGTTCGGCTCGGCCATGAACTTGCAGAATCAGCCCTACAATAATATGATTGCCTTACGTTATCTCAATATAGGGCAGGATATAGCGGTGTATCAGCTTCAGGGATACGGCAATCTTGCGCTGAATAAAGAGCGCTCGTTGAGCTATCGCATGAATGTGGATTATTTTCAAGATCAGCGTGCTTTTACGATGTACGATAGTTACCTCGATTATCAAACGGAAAAATGGGGACTGAAAGCAGGTAATATCTACGAGAATTTGGATCAATATGTTAACGGCCGCGGACTTAGAGCAAGTTATAAATTTGATAAGTCCCGATCCGTTAGTGTATATGCTGTGCAAAATAATTATTTCCTATGGAATCAGCTGAACACGTTCTCCCCAGGCGGCGGCGTGCTGGGACTAAAGTATGCGTTTAAATCAGAGAAAAACCAGGAAAGTAGCCTGGCATATTTACACAGTAAAGACAATTACCGCAATGTCCGAAGTGACTTGCTCAGTGGAAAAGGATACAAAGACTGGTCGGAGAATCAAAGTCTTACCTGGGAAGCAGGTACAAGCATTGAAAAAGTCGATATTGGCGGTCAAAAGGCGGGGTTAGCTGCTGGCATAAATTATAATGGGATTTTTGAGCAGTTCCAGATTTCAAGTTCCAATTATTATACCTCACCCTATTATGTAGGGCTTAGGCGAGGGCTGCTGCAGTCGGATTCACGTATTGTTATTCCATTGGATGACATCAAAAGTCTCTCGGCCAGAATAAGCTTTATGGATAATCGGCCCAAGTATCAAATTGGCGATCGGAATTACTTTTTTAACAATAGTAATCGTATTGAAATTTATGAGCTCGGTTACCGTACGGCGCTTCGGCGACTGAATATTGATCTGCGGCCTTATTGGATGAAGCAAGGTGCTGATTATCACAGCTGGTTAGGATTGGGAAGTAATGCCGTAAACTGGAAGTCGAGTTCAGTAAGAACCGTTGTCGATCTCAATTTTTTTACGCAAACCCATCGTTTCTCGCTTCAGACCGACTATGGTTATACCTACAGAAATACCGCTGAAAAGCCGATAGCTCCTTTTCACTCCCTGCGGGTATCGGGGAACTATGACCATGCACTTTTTGGCTTTAATGCATTTGTTCAGATCAATCCTTATTATTTGAGTGATCTTTTGGCTACCTATACCAATTCGAACTATAGCATGTATTCGCTAGGACCTAATACACACTTTGAGGCATTCGGTCATAATTTGCAGGTACAGGTTGCGACCATGTACAGTTATTATGGTTTTTCGCGGAGTAACAATTTGTCCATCAATGGAAATGCGCGTTGGCGAATGAAAGACAACTGGAGTCTCACTGCAGATATTTTTTATACGTTTATCAGAGGGAAATTACTGTTTATGACAGATCCAATAAATCCGCCGCAACCGCAGCCGCTAGATCGCTATTCGTTTAACAACAGGCAGATCAGAGTGGGGATAGAAAAGAGTTTTGGACGGACAGGTAGTTATAAAGGCTATAGCTTAGCGTTGACTTGTTTTGACGATAAGAACAACAATGGAATCCGGGATGATGATGAGCCATTTGTGGAATCTGTGTTGATTCGAATCGGAAAGGAAGCAGCCATCACAGATGCGAAGGGACGCGTTAAATTTGTTGAAATGGAAGCGGGTTCTTTTTCAATTCAAGCGGAGAACAATCAAGGCTGGATTTCGCAGGGACCGTCGACCGTTGTGCTAACCAAGAACAAGTCTGTGGATATGCCCCTTATCAAAACTAAATCTGCTAGGGGCAAAATACAGTTAATTGCCACTAAATACCTGGAGTCTAAGCCTGATCTGAGTGGTATCCGCATCACCGCCATTGACCGTCAGGGAAAGAAATATAATGCATTGACCAACGAGGACGGCGCATATATTTTCTATTTGCCTGTAGGCTTTTATAAGTTGACGGTTGATTCGGAAGGGATGCCTTTTGTTATTGAAAATTCGAATTGCGAAGCAGAAGTGAAAGCCGAGGGACTGAATGAGCTTCCATCCTTGCGTTATCGGGATCAACGGCGCAAAGTTGGCATTAAAAGATTTTAAGGAGCTACAAAGCTATAGATGATATTCGCGGTATAAGTACCTGCCGGCTTACCCAGCAGATTGCTGGTCTGCGAAGCGGGGATGCTGTACTGCATATTGAGTGTGCGATCGATGACGGGATCGGCATTTTGGATGAGCTGCTGGGCCGTTGTGGACAGGGTAACTGTGTTTACTCCCGTTTGGCCAGTCATTGGACCGATACGCAAAACACTTAGTGGAATACTGTTGACCCCAGAAGTAAAACTGGAAGTAGTGGCACGAACATATAAGTTGTAAGGCGTTGTCTTACTCAGTTTTAAATGGCTGGGCATATTTGTACTGACTCCGTTAACATAATTACTGGTCGTCGTAAAAGGAAGGTTAACGGTTTGCTGATTTGCGACGATTTCTCCGAGGTCGCTGACCACAATAGTTAAATTCCCACTGGCCTGCGCCTGTACCGGTGTTGTTGGATAGGTGGCCGATGACGACTTGTTCCAGGTGTAAGTGAGAGGGACAGTATAGGTGCCGGCCTGTATAAAATTGCTTTTAAGGAAGGCCGATCCGATTGTATAGGTATGTGTAATCGAGCTATTGTTGTTGGTCGCAACAGCTATTCCGGCAGCGCTTGTCAGTGCTTGATCACTGGTCGACAGATTGGCCACGGTTGCTGTGCCGACTCCATTTAATGTCGTGCTCACTGTGGAGACAGGTGAAACAGGCAATGTATTGTAGGGAAGGCCAGTACTAAAACTAAACTGAGCGCTGCTTGTTCGGATACTTGGGACGTAAGGTACGGTGCTTGATACCGGTATAATCTGATTGGCGCTGATTCCATTCGCAGAACGGTAAAAACTAAGATCGTTTACAGCTATATTCGTTGTTCCTATACTACTTGGGGGACTGATAAATCCGGGGATGGTGATGGATAGCGTGAAGCTTGCTGGAGAGATTGACCCCGCCAATACTCCTTGCGTGTAAAAGCTGACATCATTTGTAAATACCCCTGCAGTCCAAGTCTGGCTCGCTGTAGCAATGCGTGCATTGGCGGTTACCGCGCCCGAAGCGACACTAGCTACTGCCGCATAGAGTACACCGCCACCAGTTGATAGGGCGACTTCATTATTTGTGCCCAATCCAAGTAATACAAGACTGCCAATACTCGAAAGTTTCATATGCACTAAACTGGCCGGAAAACTTCCACTGGTTGTGCTGGTAAAAGTCGCTGCAGTTGATTTTACTGAAAAAGAAGGAAGTAAGGTGATTACACTTGTATAGTTGCCCGCGTTAATAGCTGTATTATAGTCGGTTCCAGCCTGTATGTTCGCTTGAGGTAAGGTGATGGACGTCGTTTGTGCATGAATATGCTGCCCCGAGAAGCTAAAAAAGCCCAGGAAACAAACCGCAACATTGCGCTTAATATGTAATTTCTTTTTCTGCAATTTTTAAATCATATTGGCTGCCCGCATCTAATATGGCGACGGCAAGATAGCGCCCTGCAGCAAGTTTCTCCGGAAGGTCAATTTGCACCCATTGATCCGAGCTCGGGAGCATCGCGATAGCGACAGCCTTAATAGGGATTTCCTCTCCTGTCTCTGTATTAGTTAGCTCAAAACGCACATAAGCATCCTTGTTAATCTGTCCTGTATTTTTAACATGTATATCCATCCGGCGCACAGATTGCCCCGTCTGACTTGGAATAATATGCCTATCCTCAAAAGCAAGGAATTCCAGATCTCCAGGATTTAATCCGGAAGGAGTATGGTAAACCTGAATGCCTACCTCAATAAGCACGTTCATATTAAGGCCATGTTGAACAGCTGCTTTTTGTTCTTTCACTTGTGTGAAAAAAAGCATAGTGTTGCTTAGCTGCTGTGGAGCTGGGTCTTTGGGGATCGTCATAGAAAGATTCACCGATTTGGTCTCTCCCGGAGCCAGGCGTACCGTGTTTTCTGAGAGCGTAAGCCATGCCGCATTTGATTGCTGTTTTTGGCCCGGAGAATAATATTTTTTTACCCCAATGGAATCGCGGTCCCAATCTTTGAGGTTGGCGACAAAATTGAGCTCCGCGTTCGAGGTGTTGCTAAACGTAATTACCTGAGAAACGGTCTGCCCCGGCTCGCCAGTGAAAAAAATGCGGGATGGAGATATTGAAATACCCTGTCCATAGGTCAGGGTATTACAGATATAAAGGACGAATAGTATTAAATAATATCGCACGGATAAAATTATCTTTCTAGTTAGAGTTGTGTCGCTGTATAAGTGACTGTTGTACTATAGGCCGATGCGCCAAGATTCAAAAGTGATGCTGGATTGGCTATGGTATAATCTACGGTATAACTTGCCCCTGTAGAAGCTGTTGAATTGGTCACCAGCGATGCTGCTGTTGTACTTAGCGGTACATTTGCCACTGGAGTACCTCCGTTTGCACTGGCTGCAGGTACTGTAACTGTCACAATATTTAATGCTGGCCCTCCTGCAGGCGTAAATGCAGCAGTCGCGGCAACAGTAAGATTATACGGTTTATTACTCACCACGGTAAAGTGACCTGCTTTCTCAACAGTTTTTGATGCGGTGTAATCTGCCGCAGTGGTATATGTAAAATTAACTGTCGGGGTTGCACCCAATGTAATCGAAATGGCATCTGTCAAGTTGATATTTACAGTAACAGGTTGGGAGGTCGCCGTCACTTGGGCTTGGGCTTGATTTCCAAAACATATGGCTGCAAGTGCAATGAGGGGTATAAATAGGTTCTTTTTCATAATTTCCTCTATTTTATGGGATTAAACTCTAGTAAAGTTACTCAGCAACTGCGCTAAATGCAATGTAAACATGTCACATAATGATGTTATAAAGTTGAGTGAGAGGGGGTGATATGGCATCTGTTGTATGGCGTGTGTTCGCTCCTGAAAATTGTCGAAAAACAGCGTATATTTGCAGCCAAATGTCTGAGTCCAAAAGAATTTACCAAATCGATCTGTTTCGTTTTATTGCAGCATCTGCCGTCGTATTATATCATTATTTATATCGGGGGTATGCTGCCGGAAATATGTCGCTATTGGGTTTCGATGGCGTCGGAGAATATTTTAAATATGGCTACCTGGGCGTAGACTTATTTTTTATCATCAGTGGTTTTGTGATCGCTTTTTCCATCAAGCATCTTTCGTTGCGTAAGTTCTGCTATTCCCGTTTCAAGCGTTTGTATCCGATGTATTGGATTTGTTTGCTGTTGACTTTTACCGTTTCTTATTTTTGGGGCGCACCACATTATCATGTCACATTTACACAGCTATTGGCCAATCTAACCATGGTCCAAAAACTATGGGGACAGGGGGATGTCGATGGCGCTTATTGGTCGCTCTATGTAGAGTTGAAATTTTACCTGATCATCGCCTTATTCCTTATTCTTAATCAATTTAAAAAAATAAGTTTAGATTACCTGGTGTATTTTTGGCTGCTATTGTCCAACTTGCGCTTTTTTGTTGGGCCTTCGGAAATTTATGACGCACTCCACGAGTTCTTTTTGCTCGATTGGAGCGCCTACTTTATTGCTGGAATTATATTTTGTCAGCTCTTTTTACATGGGCCCAAAGTCCAGCATTTTGTGGCCTTACCTTGGTGCTTGTACATTTCCATCGATGGTGCCGTGGGGCGCATTCATTGGCTGGAACGGACTTTCCACAGTGACTTTTCTTCTTATATTATTGGAGCGACCATCGTTGTGTTTTACCTGCTTATGTTGCTGGTTTCCTGTAAAAAGCTCCAGGCGATCAATTCGCCGAAATTCGTTAAAATTGGCATGTTGACCTATCCGCTGTATTTAATCCATCAACACATCGGCTTTATCATTTTTAACCATCTGCACCCCTATTTAAACAAATACCTGTTGCTTTCGGCTGTTATTGGTTTTATGCTTGTGGTTGCTTATCTGCTAAGCGACCGGATTGAACCATGGATTATAAAGCGGTTTAAAGCATAAATAAAAGGTCCGAAGGTAATGATTACCCCGAACCTTCTGGTTTTCATAGGAGATATAGTTTTTTAGCTGGGTTGTTTTGGCAACCAAGCTGAAGTCCTGAATCGTTTACGACTTTGTCTTACGGCTAGAAAACAAGATTTCCTCGATAGATAAGTGATTTTACGGGCGATATTCTCGAAATAGCTTCTGCCGAGCAACTCGCGTCAAGAAAGGCAATATCTGCACTGTCGCCGATCTTTGGCCATTGCATATTGCCTTTGTCATCCAATGGAGTAGGGCCCGCGGTAGCAAGTTTCAGCATACGGGATAGCGCAAATTCGGTAGCCTGGCCGTATACCTGAGCTGCAAGATTAGCTTTTTGTAGTACACTGCCTGTCCCGAAAGTATTCCAATGGTCTACAATGCTGTCATTGCCCGTCATGACCTTAACGTTGTTTTCCATAAGTGTTGGAATAGGCATAATTAAGCCACCGAATGGGATCGTAGAAACGATACCGATTTGTGCGGCAGCAAGTTTCTCGGCCATTTCCTGTTGTTTGGCTTTTTCCAGTCGACCAAGCACAAAACAATGGCTGAGGTAGGTCTTGCCTTTGAGAACAGGATTCTCGTTTACTTTATTAATTAAGTATTCTACAGTTTTCAAACCCGATTCTCCAGATTCGTGTAAGTGAATATCAATTCCTTTGTTGTTATCTAATGCCAGCTGAACCGTAAAATCCATTGTTTTTTCAATAGCGCCATCAATGGAAAAGGGATCGACCCCACCGATAAAATCAATATTGGTTTTCGCTGCTTCCTTCAGATAAGGCACCGAATCGGTATAGAAAACACCGTGTTGTGGAAAAGCAACCAATTCAGCTCCAAATCCATTTTTCTTATTTTCAAGCGCCAGCTGTAGATGATGTAAAGAATCTAATTTGGAAGTTGGTTCAATATTGACATGGCTACGTGCAAAGGCAGTGCCCTTGGATTGTAGCAGTTCGATTAGTTTTTCTGCTTTATGGGTAGAGTTTTTAAGCAGTTCGGGCAAAATTTTCTGTTCAAGAGCAATCATACCCTTTACCCCCCCGGGGCCACGTCTTACTGCCTGCCATTTGTCGCCATAATAGGTCTTGTCCAAATGGATATGCATATCTTTAAAAGAAGGTAGCATCAAAAGCCCTTTTGCATCGATCGCATCAGCACTGTTGCTGTTGGCACTGATATTTTTGATTTTCCCGTTTGCGATCTGAATGGAAAAAAGACCGGTCTTTGTTGCGGTTACATTACCATCACCATCGTACTCAAATCCGGTTTCCAATAGCACGTTTTTCAACGTATAGCTTTTTTTACCTTGGTAGCCACTCAAAAGTCCTTGATGAGCCATATTATGTCGATTTTCTGCAAATAGCATTCCCGGGATGAATGTAGCACCCGCAAGCGCTAGAGCAGAGTTTCTGATAAATTCCTTGCGAGAAAGGGCCGTTGATTTCATTTGATTTCCTATTATGTTATTTTGTGACCGGAATAAAAAGTCTACCAGTCTTTTACAAAGTTACATAGCCGGTATCCCATTTTTGCTGGGATATTTCTGCCATTCTTTGTGTGATTTATCTCTTTTTGATTTTGCTTTCAAGGAACTTAGGTGCTTCCTCCACATGAATATTTTCTCTAAAGTCGCTCGGACTTGCTCCGGTTTGCTGTTTAAAAAAGTTCGAAAAATAAGCTTGATCTGCAAAACCCAATTCAAAGGCAATTTCTTTGATGGATCGCTCGGTGCTTTGCAAAAGACGTTTGGCTTCAATGCTGATCCGTTGGTGAATAAGTTGTGTGGCTGATATTTTCAGATTTTTTTTGCAGAGTATATTGAGGTAATTGGGCGAAATATGAAGCTTTTCGGCATAAAAAGCCACGAGCTTTTGCTCCCTAAAGAATTCATCAATGAGCATATTGAACTTCGCCAGTCGTGGAACAGATTGATAGACTTTGAATTCGGTGAAGGCAGACTCCGCCTCGCGGCTTACAATCGCAGCAATGACTCCCGCTCGGGCGGTTATCAATGGAATAAGTGAATTTTCTCTTTTTAACTCCTGCTTCACAGATTCGAATTCATAATGTAATTGTGCAAAAGCATCTGCAGTGAGGTCAATGACGGGATGGTTTTGGTAATTGGTAAATGAAAAGCGGAAAAATGGAGCGAAGTGTTCAAAAAAAGATCGTTCAATCATGAGTTGATAGCCTACAGTACCCGCATAGACGTGCCATTTGTGCATTTGCCCGGGAAAGAGCACATGAACCTGATGATCTTTGATGACATGGTCAATCGAATCGATGGTATGAACCCCCGATGCTTTATCGAACAGATTTATGATAAAAAAGTCATGCTTATGCGGTTTGTCGATAAGCCGTTCGCCATGTAGTTCATTAAATAGGAGTTCGTCGCGCCCTGCAGTTTGTTCCTTGCGGAAACCATCCAGACTGATTACTGGTGCCCAAATTTTTGAATTTCGTTTATCCATAGTAGATCATATCGAATCTAAAATACAAAATACCACGGAGTAATCGATCATAGCGCGCTGAGTTTGCATAGGTTTGTATGGGCATAGTTATAGTGGTGGTGTTACCTCCGCTAGGGGACAGGAGGATTTGTGGGCCCGTGGACGACAGTAGACGCGACGGACGGTAGTTAAAATCTGGAGAATATCGGCTAAAATAAACCTATGTTTAATGATGTAGAGTCATTAATTTTATAAATGTCAAATAGACAGCAATACAAAACATATTCTTCGACTTTAGAGGCTTAATAGGCTGCTTTTTATCGTGTTTGTCATCTTTTGACGAAAATAAAAGGAAAAGATACGGTAACAGCGTTCATGCAGCTAGAAGGTGATCATTAAACATTAAATCATTAGCGAATAATAAATAGCGATATGAAAAAATATACGATATATTTTGCAGCATTTCTTACGATTTTTATCAAAACGACAGCTATAGCTGTGGCACAGAGTGGAGATCAGATCTTGGACGGTATTGGTGAGACAGGCATGGTGGCCCGTTATGTCTTTGATGGGGATTTTAAGGATTGGTCGCGCAATGGATTACACGGTAAATTTCAGGGCACAAAAGCTTCGTTTGTGCCAGATAAGCAATTTACAAAGGTGCTGTCTCTGGCAGGAGGAAAGGATGATTTTGTCGTACTTCCACCGCAAGTGCTCAATGATCTCGAGTCGATCAGTATAACAGGCTGGATGTACTTACGTGCCGCGCAGTCTGGCCAGTATTTATTCGATTTTGGACAAGACATCGCCCGGCATTTTGCTGGAACACCAACGGGGACAGCGCAGCAAAATGGCTACATGGGGATAATCGCCCCAAAGAAGACCGACGTAAAAAATGCAGTCTCTTCGGCTGTGCCATTAAACAAATGGGTGCATCTGGCCATTGTGGTTGACATAGCTTCAGGGGCTATGCAAACCTATTTGGATGGTATGCCTGCTGGAGAGGTTAAAAATATCCCACAGGAGTTGGTTGAAGTTTTTGGACAGACGGGTAGTAAGAGGACTTTATACATCGGAAAATCCCTGTTGGGGGGCAGTGTAAGTTTAAATGCACTGTTGCATGATTTTCGCATTTATCGTGTGCCACTGAATCGAAACCAGATCGGCATGGTATACAGAAATGCATTGAAGGGTGTTCGTGAAGATATTACTTCTAAGGGTAAGGCTGAGGATGACTTACCGCGATTTCCAATGAACAAAGCAGAGCTTTATAATGCCTTTTTAACGGGGGTAACAGACGTGACCGTGGAAACGGAGGTTGGTGAGCTGCCCCGATTGCCGAGTTATGTCGCCGGAACCTATAAAGACGGTATGGTAGGACCGAAAGTGCGTGTGTTGTGGCCTGCACCAACCGACAATAGTGCCGTCTCGCAGCAAACAGCTTACACAGTCACGGGGCGTGTTCCCGGGACTGATCTGAAACCGAAAGCCATCATTACAGTTAAAGGGAAGGTAAAGTCCAACCTGCCTAACTTAAAATTGGAAGCATTTCATTTGGATCAGGTTTCCCTTAATACGGATGTAAAGCATCATCAAACGAAGTTTATTGAAAATCGGAATAAATTCATTGATACATTGGCAAAATCGGATCCCAATTCATTCCTCTATATGTTTCGTCATGCGTTTGGGCAGAAGCAACCGGCAGGTGCGCAGCCCTTGGAAGTGTGGGACAGTCAAGATATCAAACTGCGGGGTCATGCTACAGGACATTACCTGACGGCAATTGCACAGGCGTATGCGAGTACAGGGTATGATAAAGCGCTCCAGTCAAAATTTAGGGGAAAGATGGATACCATGGTCAACGTGCTTTATGCCTTGTCAAAGTTGTCGGGCGCACCGAGGCAAGAGAAAGAAGCGGGGCAGGCTTATGTCGCAGATCCTGCTGCGGTACCTTATGGTCCCGGTAAATCGGCTTATGATTCTGACCTGAGTGACGAAGGAATCCGCACTGATTATTGGAACTGGGGGCTAGGTTTTATCAGCGCCTATCCCCCGGATCAGTTTATTATGCTCGAGCATGGCGCAAAATATGGCGGGCAGAAGAACCAAATTTGGGCTCCTTATTATACCCTGCATAAGATCTTGGCCGGCCTGATGGATGTTTATGAGGTAAGTGGAAATAAAAAAGCATTGCAGATCGCTCAGGGAATGGGCAATTGGGTGTATACGCGTTTAAATCAAGTCCCGACCGACACACTGATCAAAATGTGGAATACTTATATAGCCGGCGAATTTGGCGGGATGAATGAAGTGATGGCAAGGTTATATCGTATAACGGGTGAAGAGAACTATTTAAAAACCGCCCGTTTATTTGACAATATTGATATGTTCTACGGCAGTGCAGCGCATGCACATGGACTGGCCAAAAATGTAGATACTTTTAGAGGGCTACATGCCAATCAGCATATACCTCAAATTGTGGGCAGTATGGAGCTATATCGGGTGTCCAATGAGCCCGAGTATTATAAAATAGCAGATAATTTTTGGTATAAAGCCACCAACGATTATATGTATAGTATCGGTGGTGTGGCTGGGGCAAGAAATCCGGCCAATGCAGAATGTTTTATTAGCGAGCCGGCGACATTATATGAAAATGGATTTTCTGCAGGCGGACAGAACGAAACCTGCGCAACCTATAACATGCTGAAATTGACAAGTGACCTGTTTATGTTCGATCAACGCACAGAGCTAATGGATTATTATGAACGTGGATTATACAATCATATCTTAGCTTCTGTTGCAGAAAATAGTCCAGCAAATACCTATCATGTGCCTTTACGCGCGGGATCTATCAAGCAGTTTGGAAATGCTGATATGAAAGGCTTTACCTGCTGCAACGGTACGGCTATTGAGAGCAGTACCAAATTGCAGAATACGATCTATTTTAGGAGCAAGGATGATCAGGCGCTGTATGTCAATCTGTATATTCCTTCTACTTTACATTGGACAGAACGCGGAATCAGCGTCGAGCAACAAACAAGTTTCCCGAAAGCGGATCATACATCGCTTAAGATAAAGGGGAATGGCAAATTTGAACTTCATGTGCGGGTGCCAAGCTGGGCAACAAAGGGATTTTTTGTTGCAATCAATGGTGTCGATCAAAAAGTCAAGGCTGAGCCGGGAACTTACCTGACCTTAAACCGTAGCTGGAAAGATGGCGATGTGATCACCCTTAAAATGCCATTTCAGTTTCATCTGGAGCCAGTTATGGATCAGCCCAATATTGCCAGCCTATTTTATGGGCCGATCTTATTGGCAGCTCAGGAACCTGCAGCAAGAAAAGACTGGCGTAAAGTAACGTTAGACGCCAACGATATTGCTACGTCGATTAAAGGGAATCCCGAAACATTGGAATTTTACATTGATGATGTGCTTTATAAACCGTTTTATGATACCTACGGACGTCATTCGGTTTACCTGGATGTCAGTTTAAAATAGGAGGCCAGCAGTGTATTCCTAAATCTTTCCCAAATTCAAGGTATCTTTGTCAGAAACAATTGTGTGTGTGAATTGTCATTTATAGTTGGCATATCGATGCTGTTTACAAAGGTTCTCATTGCGTTAAAGAAGGTAAGATGAAAGTACTCCTAATTGAAGATGAAGAAGATTTAAGGGAAATAGTCAAAGCGTCATTAATCAAAGAAGAATATACGGTAGAAACCGCCGGAGATTACCGGGCAGCACTTGAAAAGGTTGCGGTATATGACTACGATTGTATATTGCTCGACATCATGCTGCCTGGAGGTAATGGTCTGCAGATCCTCGGTCAGCTCAAAAATGAATGCAAGTCCGATAATGTAATTATTATCTCGGCAAAGGACTCTTTGGACGATAAGCTAAAGGGACTCGAGCTTGGAGCCGATGACTATTTGACAAAACCCTTTCACATTGCGGAGCTGAACGCACGGATTAAAGCCGTGCTGCGAAGAAAACAACGGGAAGGTAGGCATACGTTGGAAATGGGCAACATCGTGTTGGACCTCAATGAACGCTGCTTATTCATTAGGCAGGAGCCCGTACCGTTAAATAGGAAGGAGTTTGATATGCTCAACTACTTCTTATTGAACAAAAATAGACTGGTTAGCAAAAGTGCACTGGCAGAACATGTATGGGGCGATAATACGGACCAGGCGGATAATCTTGATTTCATCTATTCACAAATAAAAAACTTACGCAAAAAATTCTTGGCTAATCATGCTGATGTGGATTTCGAAGCGGTGTACGGAATCGGTTATAAACTTGTCGAAAAATGAAATTAGCCAACCAAACACTAAAGTATCTTTCGATCTCTGTGCTGGTGGTCATCGCGCTCTGGTCAACCCTATTTTATTTATTTATGCTGGAGGTGATCCATGATAATATCGACGAGGAACTCGAAAACCAAAAACGGCTCATTATTCAGGAGCTTTCCAGCAATCCCACTGTAGCTCCAGATTTGGAGTTTGGGGTAAATAACTATAAGGTGCGGCAGATCTCCGAAGAACAAGCCCTTAAGATGCAAAATGTTTACAAGGATACCATGCTGTATATGCAGGACGATGATGATCCCGAACCGGAACTGGAACCCGTCCGGATGTTGACGACAGCATTCGAACATCAAGGACATTATTATGAACTTTCGATCATCAACTCGATGATTGAAGAAAGTGATCTGATCAAGAATCTCTTTTATTCCGTTGTTATTTTATTTATTCTGTTGGTCATCAGTATCGTATCCATCAATAAAGTCGTAATACAACGTTTATGGGGGCCATTATATACTTTCTTGGATCAGTTGACACGATTCCGTTTGGGCAAAACCAAGGAGAAGCCTGCTATGGATACGCAGATACAGGAATTTAAAGATCTCGAGCTAGCTGTGTCTACTTTAATTCGCCATAACGAAGAAAGCTATGAACAGCAAAAACAGTTCATTGGCAATGCTTCGCATGAATTACAGACACCGTTGGCCATTATGATCAATAAATTGGAGATAATGGCGGAGACGGAGGGGCTAAACCAGGAACAGGCGGAGACTGTGGCAGCGGTATTAGCAACTGCCGAGCGGCTTGTTCGCCTCAATAAATCCTTGTTGCTGTTGAGTAAAATTGAGAATAAACAATTTTTGCACAACGCGGATCTTCCGTTCAATGCCCTTGTGCTGAATATTGTGGCGGAGTTGGAGGCTATTGCTGCGTTTAAAAAGGTCAGTATAAATGTTGTTCAAGAAGATCAGCTGAACGTGCAAATGGACAGTGCTTTGGCCAATATCGTTGTGTCAAATCTCCTGCGGAATGCGTTGTTCCACAATAAATTGGGGGGTGAGGTGAATATCCGTATTACGAACAAAGGACTGACCGTGTCCAATACGAGTACACATGCCGCCTTGGATGCTAACCTGGTATTTTCCCGTTTTTATAAGTCAGATGCAGCATCCAAAGGTACTGGCTTGGGGCTGGCCATTGTGCAGGCCATCTGTCACCTCTATGGTTTTGTGATCGTCTACCAGTACGAAAATAACCAGCATAGCTTTCAGGTAAATATGTTCCCTTAGAAAATATACCAGCGGCAGGCAAGTGTTCCCAAATCTTTACAGATTCGCTTTTTTACTTTGTAGTATACTAAAAAATAGAATCATGAATTGTAAATTAATCTGGAGTGCATTCGTGCTTGCACTGACAACAACAGGAGCTATTGCGCAAGATATACCACAAAGTCAAGTGCCCGCTGTGGTGGTGAACAGTTTCCAACAGAAATTTCCAAAAGCCAAAAAAGTGGAGTGGGAGGTGAAAGGTAATGTGTATGAAGTGGAATTTGAAACGGGCTTATTTGGTACAGACCAGGAAGCTTGGTTTCAACCTAACGGAAAAGTTTTGCGGTATAAAACTGAAATCAACAAAAAAGAATTGCCGAAGAGTGTGCTGGACCGAGTGAAGAGAGATTTTCCGGGCTATCGCATTGAAGACGCAAAAAAGATTAACGCTGAGCAGAAAGTGAGTTATGCGTTTGAAGTGAAAAATGGCAAAGAGGAGTGGAAGCTGGTACTCGATCCACAGGGAAATGTGCTGACGAAGGTAAGGGACTAAACCAATATTGCTGTAAACAATAACGCTTTGATGATGTTACCAACTTTGCACGTCGGGAAAATGACCTGTGTAAAACCACCTTGCCAACAAATTGTGAATAGCAAGGCGGTTTTTTGTTTTGAGACTAATCTTCTCCTTCCTCTGCGTGGAGTTCAAAAGATAGCTTTATGAGATCCTGACCAGCAAACTTAGCGGTATATTCCGAAGAGTTCCAGTCAGCACGGGTAACTTTTGCTTTTGTGGTTGCATCGTTAAACTTGCGAAGTACAAAGACTACATTTTTTTCGCCTTCATTATCTTTTCCTGCTGTAAAGTACGTGATGATTCCTGTTGTCTCCGTTGCTCCATTGACTGCAGAGCCATCACCGTAGGTAGTTTCTTTCGTTTGAAAGATTGCTCCGCTTCCTGTACTGCTATTGGGATTAAGAACAAAGGAACCACCTGTAAGGAATGCCTTATAGTAGTCTGCTGTTGCTTTATTGATAATGTATTGCCCCTGGATTTCTTTTGAAGAAGCATCAAATTGTTTTAATTCAATTTTATAGATACCTGCGGGATGGAGGTGAGCATGTCCTCCTGCCAATGCTGTTCCCTTCTCATCAAAGCTGATAACAATTGGTTCTACCTTTTCTTTGTCGGCAAGATCATGGAAATGGTCTCCATGGGCTTCGCCAGCTACTTCAGTAAATATAAGCTTATAGGCAACTTTGGCATCTGTACCTTGTATGGTTAATGGCGATTCTATTGTAGTTGTATTTCCGGCTTTGTCGGTTACTGTAAAATGAAAATGATAGGCTCCTGCGGGTGCATCCGCCGGAACATCGATGTGTTCATGAAATGTCGCATTTTTTACACCAATGTATTTCCCATCCGTATAGGCTTTTGTGAACTTATATTGACCACCACCTTCCTGATGAACCTCTATTTCGATCTTAGCAATGAGTGCTTCGGCGAGAATATCACCTTCAAGATGAAGGTCTGACCCCGCCTGAACAGTTTTGTTATTGCCACTGCCGATTTCGAGTGCGCTGATCTGGGGCTTTGCAAGTGCTGGAATTTCCTCGTTATCTTTCTTGCAGGATGATAAAAAACCGAAAAGAATTGTACTTAACAGGAAGAAGAAGCGAATGTTTCTAGTTTTCATGTAAAATGGATTTAATTAAATTGAGTTGATAAATATGTATGGTATTATTCGAGTATGCGGATGCTGATTCCTTTTTGGCTGCTCCATCCCGCCAGATCAGTCACCTGGATCATAAAATGATAATTGCCCGGATCGATATCGGCTGGTACATCAATCTTTAATTCGGCATCGTATTGCTGTGGCTGACCCGGAATATTGACCGTCTTGACTAAAGTAAAAGGTTTGATAGGCGTTTTGATAGGTTCTATAGTACACTCTCCGATTTCTGTGCTATGCGAATGATGATCAAAATTGTGGTGTACATCAATACTATAGCTTCCGAGCGCTACATTGTCGGATAGCTTACTGTGGAAAGTAAAGCTCGTACCGCGTTTAATGGTGCTGCACTGTTTTGGAAAGGCCGTTTCGGAATCGATGGTGATGACCGGTTTTTCGGTGTCGATACTTTCCTTATCTTTCTTACAGGCAACGGCCATCGTAAGTAACACTGTAATAAGGGTGTATTTTTGAAGTGTTTTCATAGGAAATAGTTTCATTTTTAAATTTTTATTCATTCGTATATCTTTTATTGGTATGCATACCTGTGTGACGCTCGGTTATTCAGGTGTCTTCGTTACAAATTGTATAAGAATTCACTGTACCCTTCGATTCACGTAATTCATTGCGATCAAAGGCTCATTTAAAGCGGTTGTCTTTCGGTAGATGTTATTTTTATTCTTCATTCGCGGTGATTCATGTTATGATCTGGACTGTTTTCCAAAGGGAACTCCAATGGATAGCATAAAATTCCTTCCCTGTTCAGGCAATGAGATCAGCCGATAAAAGCTGGTATGATCCATATACTTCTTATCAAATAGATTTTGAACCTGTAAGCGTAATTGGAGGGCAGATCCCGAAAACCGAAGCTGTGTTCCTGCTCGAAAGTTGAAGACCTGATAAGCTGCTGTGGACTCTTCTGGCGGAACAATATGATGCTGTGCAGCTGTCCATTTGCAATCGACGGAAAGGTAGGTCTCTTTAAAATGTTTGCTGTTTTTTGCTGTCCAGCTGATGTCCATCAACGCTGAAGGCGCCGGAGAGAATGGAAGTGTATAGCCTTTCTTTGCACCCGATAGTTGTTCTGATCGGACGTATTCGCCCAATAATTCTACTTTCCATTGTTTCAAAGGTTGATAGCTGAGCTTCAATTCAGCTCCATAGCGGCGAACACGGCTTTCCATATATTCAAAGATTTGATTGCCGGCACCATAATATTGATCGTAGCGCGACGTGGGGTTGAGGTAGATATAATTAGAAAAGTAATTAAAGAACGGCGTAAAGGCGACAAAGACTTTTCTGGGACTCCAGGTCAATGATAAATCCAGCTGGTAGGATTGCTCGGGCGACAAGGATTGATTACCTTTTTCATAACTGAAGTAGTGATAGTTGACACCATTAGCACCGAGCTCCTGTGCAATAGGAGCCCTGAAACTCTTTCCTACATTGATTTTTGTTTCCAGATCTCCGAATTGATGTGCCGCTCCTAGAGACCAAACCAGGCTATTGAAACGGCGACTGAGGGCTGAAGCCCGAACTATTCTAGCCGATTGATTGTCTTCCAGCTGTGATTCGAACCAATCCTGATAAGGTGAGGTCTGAATATGGCTGTAATCGTAACGCAACGCCCCGTACAGCATCGTTTGGTCCGCGAGCTTGTATTGATCGTAGACGAATATGCCCATTGCTTTTTGGTTAAATGAGGGGATGAGGAAGCCCCAGCCATCGATCCGGTTATCCTGATACTCTCCATTTGCACCTAGGGTAAGTCGATGTCTAGCCAACTCAAATTGGTCTTTTACAGTGATACTATAGACCCGTTTGTCATACAACCTTTCCAAATTGATCGGGATAGTCATATCGTTTGGATAAACGGGAGGCATATAACCATGCGCGGTGTAATTGTTGTACTCTTGGCGGTAGTTTTTCTGATAACCCAGGTCTATCCAAAGCTTATGCTTATCCAGATCGATAAAGTTGCGGTTAATAATCTTCAGGTGATTGACCGTCTGGCAAGGGAAACCAATGTCACGACTGGATTTGTCATAAAGAGCTGTATCTACGCCCCGCGGTTCCAAGCCATGCGCATTGGCAAAGAAGCCAAGCTTTGTATGATAATTACTCAGGTAGAAAATCGAAGAAAAACGATCCGATAGATATCCACCACGTAGTTGAAAATGTGTTTCTCGTCCTGCTGTGTTGCGAACATGCCGATCTTTCAGGCGTACCGCATAATTGTAGACATAGACGGTATCTGTGGGCACTCGGTAATCGCCGTATTCCAGGTGCGTGAATCCGCCTCCAAATACCCAATTCCCCTTTCTACCCTGTGCTTGTAGCGATCCGCCAAAAGTCGCGTTGTTTGACTTTGTCAATAGGTTAAACTGCCCTTTAAAACCTGTCTTCTGTAGTTCCGCTGACGGTGCTAACCGAACCACACCCCCAATAGCATCTGAGCCATAGAGAAATGAGCTGGCCCCCTTAAGTACCTCGGCACTTCCCACACTGAATTGATCGATTTCCAGTCCATGATCCAATCCCCACTGCTGGCCTTCATGTTTAATGCCATTTTCTACCGTGGCCACACGATTAAATCCGAGCCCTCTAATTTGCGGTTTAGATTGATTGGCACCTATGCCGATGGCGCTGACACCGGGAAGTCGGCTTAATGTCTGTATTAAACTCCCGCCTTGGTATTTTTGTATAGAGTCGGCAGTCAACAGCTGGATCGATAATGCGCCCTCTGCTGCGCGGTGATAACGTCGCCCGCCTACTTTAACTTCTTCAAGCTCGATGCTCTTCTCCTGTCCATAGCAAGGAAAAAATAGTTGTTGTGCTGCGATAATTGAAAAAATAATATACCTATTCATCTATGTGTATTCGATTCGTAAAGCGTGCAATCCATATGTATTCCTATTCACATGTATTGCAATTAAGTTGCAACAAATATAGGGAAAAGATTTTAAAAGCAATATAGTTGCATTATAATAGACAGAATTGACTGAACTATACAGTGGCAAAGTTTTTGTTGCTTTTTGGCGCCTGAAGAGTATAAAAAGCATGTTTTACAAGTAGTACATACGATAATATATGAAGTTAAGTGAAGAATATTCTATTAAAGTTGCCGCATTGCAATCGGCTGAACATCAATTGACAGTTGACCTTTCGAAACCCATTACGCCCGATATATGGCTTGATGTCCTGATTTATTTTGAGCACAACTTGCAGCAACCCAGTGCGGCTGCACTTTATGATGCATTATTTGAAAAAGGAACTGATTTTGCAGCAAACGTATATCTGAACGAAGAGGATTACACCTTTTTTATTGATAAAATACGGACAATATTGGAGCGCTATGCTGCAATCAATCCTCACGCATGGGTGGAGCTTGGCTTACAGTATATTTTATGCCGCCGACATGTGGTGGATAAAGAAAAAGCTTCCCTTTATTTGAAGAGGGGCATCGATGCGGGTGTTGAATGGGCAAGACCTCTTTATTTATACTACAATTATTTAGGCATGCTGGCTGCTATTGACCGCGATAGCGCCAAGGCCGAACTGGATGAGCTCGCGTTGGGCGGAGATCGCTGGGGAATAGCTTGTGCTGCCCATATCGATGTCTGGACCGATAAATACGAAGAAGTCTTTGATCGTATACAGGTGCTCAAGCAGTCTCCGGAGCGGAAACTACTGCGTCATTATTATGAGGCGCTACAATTTTACTATGCGCGTAAAGAGGACAGGGGCAAACGCCTGGAAACCCTGGAAGAGGGTATTGCGATGGCTGAATCTCGTTACTGCAGATTTGTGCTGAATGAAATAAAACGTGCGGAGGCGACTTCCTTAATTGAACAGGAGCTTCTTATACCGGAATATCAAGAGCTGTTTGAATACGGAATGATGGATGCTGCGGTGCAAATAGCACTTATCAAACTTCAGGTATTAGGCAATGAAAATAGGGAAAAACAGGATTTCGAAGAACCGCTGTGGTATCTCCAGAAAGCATACGATTATAATAACAATTATGCAGGCTATCGTCTTGCTTGTCTCTATCTCTATCAGAACGCGCTGCAGGACATCGAAAAGGGATTATCTTTATTGCATCTGCTCGACGAGAAAGATAATTATGTGGAAGCGCAGGTTGAACTTGCTGAAATCCTCCTCGAAGGTCAGTTCCTTCCTAGGAATGAAACATCAGCATTCCAGCGCTTCAGCGCAATGGCAGAAAAAAATATTGCTTACGCCAAGTTGCGTCTAGGCAATATGCTCGAATCTGGTTACGAGGGTTTGGCTCCGGATTACAAAGCCGCCTTTGATTATTATCAGGATGCCGCAAAAGATAAACTGCCACAAGCTTTATATCAAGTCGGCAGATTCTTAAAGTATGGAATCCATAATGATGCGCCTGATCTGGCAGCTGCATTGCCTTACTTCGAGGAAGCGGCAGTATATAATAACGCTACTGCGCTGACTGAAATGGGTTTAGCTGCTGAATTAAAATCCGAACCGGATTATAAATTGGCCTTTGATTATTTCTCGCGTGCGGCAGATCTTGGCTATCCCTATGCCTATTATTTAAAAGGTATTTATTTGGAAAATGATTATCACCAGTCCGGAGCTCCCCAACCGAAAGCAGCTTTTACTGCCTTTGAAACCGGAGCCGGGATGCAGGAGCTAAATAGTATATATGAACTGGCGCGATGTTACCGGGGGGGCATAGGTACGGAGATAAATCTGGACCGGATGATTGCTTTATACCAACAGGCTGCTGAACGAAATCATGTACAGGCTTTGACTGATCTGGGTCTCTGTTATGAGTATGGTTATGGATTGAACCAAGATACATTTAAAGCACAGGAAAATATTAAGAAAGCTGCTGATCTGGGGTTCCCTTATGCAATTTACGTATTGGGACGATACTATTTGACCGGTTTGGTGCAACAGGATGTAGCGCATGGTCTTCAGCTTTTGGAAGAGGCAGCACAAAAAAATGTGGCTGAGGCACTCGTGCTGCTTGGCGACTACTTTTTCTTCGACTATGATCAGCGGGAAGAATACGACAAAGGTTTTGATTACTACATGCGTGCCGAAAAACTTGGCTATCTGACGGAGGGAATTGGCATGTGCTATGAGTTTGGTATCGGCGTGGAAGCACAGCCAGCAAAAGCATTTGGATATTATACACAAGCTGCGGAGCGAGGAAATCAGCAAGCGAGCTACCGATTGGCCCGTTGTTATTATTTTGGAATAGGTACCGAGATCGATAAAGCAGCCGCCTATGGGTATTTTATGGAAGTAGCGCAGCAAGGGAATGTGTATGCCGCTTACTTTGTTGCGGTGCAACTGCTGGAAGGAGATGGCGTACAGATGGACCTTCAAGACGGTGTCGAATGGCTTACGAAGGCCGCAGAAGCCGATCATGCTGACGCACAATATAAGCTGGCCAACTGTTATCTCATGGGGGATGGGGTAGAAGAAAATGAAGATCTTGCCCTGGAGTGGTTTGAACGGGCGGCAGCCAATGGACATGAAGATGCTATTCGATTGACAAAGAAAACGAGAAAGTAAGAAAAACATGCAAGAAGAAAAATCCTATTCCTTTCAGGTCAATCTGAAAGGAATGATAGCACTGCTCTCAGAACACCTGTATAGCGATCCCAATACATTTATTCGGGAACTGCTTCAAAATGGTGTGGATGCAATTACAGCATTGAAACACTTGGATGAACAGCATCAAGGAAAAATAACTATTGAGCTGCCAAGCACTGAACAACCGAAGTTTCTGTTCAGCGATAATGGAATAGGCCTAAAAGAGGCCGATATTCATCAATTTTTGTCGGTTATCGGGGAGAGTTCAAAGAGTAAGGACATCAAGGATGCTCAGGACTTTATCGGCAAGTTTGGTATTGGATTGCTTTCTTGTTTTGTGGTCAGCGATGAGATTATTGTTGAAACAAAGTCCGCTCTTGAACAACTGCCTCTACGTTGGACGGCCAGAGCTGAAGGGGACTATAAAATCGAGCGTCTGACAGAAGATATTCCTGTCGGGACACGGGTTATCCTAAACCCTAAAAAGCAATTCACCTATATTTTTGAAGGGGATTATTTTGAGAAAAAAATTAAGTTTTACGGAGATGCGCTGCGAGAAACCATTTCTATCGTGGTGGGAGGTGCCGAAAAGATCATCCATAAAGAAGCACCTAAATGGCTGGCTCCATCGGTTTCGAAGGCGGAATTGCTTGCTATAGGCAAAGAACTCTTTCATGTCAACTTTTTGGATGCAATTCCATTTGAAACGACGGCGGGTAAGGCAAAGGGTGTGTTGTATATTTTACCTTTCCGTACCCAGTTTAGTAGTAAGCAGCGTCACCGAATTTACTTGAAGCGCATGTTTCTTGCCGAAGAAGATCAGTCTATTTTGCCAAATTGGGCCTTTTTTGTCCGGATGCTTGTCAATACAGAGGAACTTAGTGCTACTGCCTCACGCGAGTCTCTGATGAAAAATGATCTATTGCGGCAGGCGCGAAAAGAAATTGCAGCTGTGCTCAAAACGTATCTGCAACAAGTGAAGAAGATAGACTTCGATATTTATATACGCATTATCCAGACACATTATCTCCATTTAAAAGCTTTTGCGCTCGAAGATCCCGACTTCCTGGCTATTTTTTTAGCTGATATCCCGTTTGAAACCAATCGCGGACAGCGGAGTTTCCAAAATATCATCGATCAGCAACAGCAGCTCTATTATTGTGCTGATTTTGAGGATTTCAAACAGATTGACCGTATGGCCGATACACAGGGAATGATTCTTGTGAATGCTTCTTATACCTTTGATACGGAGTTGCTCCGCAAGATCAAACAACGATACCCCGACTATAAGATAACAGAGATGTCGCCAAATCAGCTCCTGGAAACATTTCAGCCGATTCATGAGGATGAGCAAAATCAATATGTTTCTTTTCAGAAAGAAGCGCAGCGCATTTTGGACGATTACAGCTGCATCTTGGAAATTAGGCGGTTTAAACCGATTGATACACCGGCTATTTTTACAAAAATGGACCAAAATAGTGTAGAGAGTACGATTAGCCAATTAAAGGAAAATGCAAATCCCTTTGCGCAGGTGCTCAAGACATCCAGACCGAGTAAGATCCAGAATACCTTATGTTTAAATGCGGATAATCAGCTGATCATCACCCTAATGGATATTAAAGATGCCTACATGCTGCGTTCAGTCATGGAAGTACTTTACGTGCAGGCACTTATTTTGGGCAAGTACCCTGTCCAGGAACGGGAAATGAAGGTCATGAACGAAGCCCTAAAGAGCCTCATTGTAATGGGGCTGGATAATTTTGTAAATCTTTAACGCGGTGGAGGGATTTCTACACTAGGTCAGAATTTCCCTTTACCTTTTAGAGAGCTTATTTAAAAAGGAAATATTTCATTAAAAGAAGAGAATAAGAAGATGTATACACTTAAAATTCAGAAACTGCGCAATCAGGTTGCACGCGTAGACAATACCTTGGAGAAGGTTAATCTATTGACACAGGCTATACGGATTGCAGATGAAAACCAAGATATTGAATGGGGATATGACCTTCGTTTAGATTTAATCAGTGAAGAGATAGACCTCGCTTTTTCAACCGAGTCTTTACCCGCATTTGCATGGATATTACAAGCTTACGATGAAAATCCGGAACTCTTTAATGAAGAAGATTTCTTATGGCAATACAAATGGATGATGTCCGAATTATACGATAATCCTGCTGTCAGCCGTGAGCAGATTGAAGCAGCTTTGGGCGACTTTGAAAAACGCTTGATTCGTAACGGTTATGGAAAGCGTGCCATACACAATGAAGAGTTAAGTGATGCCCTTGCGCAAAAAGATATATCCGCTGTCGAGCGCGCATTGCACAGCGTAAATGCTGTGCAAAGAGATGACATGAGCGACTGTGAAGCCTGTGAAATGGATGCCGAAGTATCAGCAACACTATTACAGTATGGATATACTCCTGCTGCCGAGAAAGCCTTGCCCTTAATTGAAGGGCAGTTTACCTGTTCGCATGTCCCTTTGCGTACGGCCGTGAACCTGGCTTATGAAGGTCTTAAGCAAGGTGATACCGAACAAGCGGATAAAATGGCGCAGCTGGCAGAAAAGGAGATTTTTAAGAAAGAAAAGGACTCTGCAATTTTGATCTCGGCGATTAAACTAGCAACCTATTTTTCTTATACCGATAGTGGTAAAGCCAAGGGATGGATCGAACGTTTTTTACCTTGGGCCGATGGTCCCGAAAATAGATCCATGTTTCAATTGGCCTGCTACATCGCTGAAGCCATGAAGAACTTCGGTCCCGACGAACCTTTTATACTTGAGCTTGGCAATCAGCATAATCTTTTTCAAGGGAAAAATACCTACACCGCAAGCGAACTGGCGACCCATTATGGGAAACTAGCGGATCAACTTGCAGACCGTTTTGATCAACGCAATGGCAATAACAACTTTCGCAATCAGTTAATGTTCCTTTAGCTTGAATAGCCCTGGAAATCCCTGATTTCCGTGATGAAATCCCGATGTTTTGAATACTATCTTTGTGTAAATGAGCATTTAATGCTGAAATATAAAGAAAAAATAGATCAACAATGATTAAACAAATTATTACTGGCATGGTGACCGTAGCGGTATTGACTATGTCAAGTTGTAGTTCGGGAGAAAAAGATCCTGCAGCATACAACAATTCGATCATTACTGTTATCAACAGTAGTGAAACACATGTGACGGAGATGAATGCTGCAATGAATGGTTCCGATTATACGAAAGCCGAACAGGTACGTGCAGACTGGGAAAAATCTCTGAATGATGATATCAAGAAAGTAGAAGATCTGGGAGATTTCAAAGGCGATGCGACATTCCAAAAAGCAGTGCTTGATGGCTTAAATGGGTATAAGAAAATCGTTACGGAGGATTATCCCAAATTGATTGAGCTCCGAAAAAATAAAACACCAGATGCTGCCAAAGAGTCTGCATTGCTTGACAATATTAATAAAGCGTTTGAAAATATGAGCAATGGTGTCAATAAAGCATCTACAGCATTTGAAAGTAAATATAAAAGTTAAAATTATTGCATGCGCAGTTCGGTAAGCCACATCAGCAAAAATGATGTGGTTTTGTTTTTTGCCGTGCAGCTATTGTTGCTTGAGAAACAAGGGATCCTAAAATCTTTGCGCAGTATTGTAGGACAGCACCTAGCAAAACAAAATGCTAACAAACGTTAAAACTCCTTAGGCTGAACTTGAATTTCATATTTTTATGTAGTTTTACGTGAAGCTTGGCGGAGAGTGCCAAGTATAAGTGAATACGGTCAAAGAGTTTATGTGATCAAAAGCTATTGACAAAAACAGATTTCAATGAAAGCCATATCAATTTTAACTGCTGTGATTTTGTCTTCCTGCGCCAGTATACTAATGACAGCCAGCGCCCAGGAAGCCACAAAAAAATTGGATTACGTAGTGCTTATGAACGCTGATACCCTTTATGGAAAAATCTCCTCCATCAAGGATCACAAACTCAAATTTGAAAATCAACAGAAAGAGAAGCTAACTTTTACCCCAGACCAGGTATTTCGTGCTTACTGGGAATCAAAAAGAAAAGTCTATGCACCCTCTTATGTCGAAAATGGCTTGGAACCTGTTCAGGGAACTTCTCCACAAGTATTTCAAATAGGCCGATATTATACAGAGGAGCCAACTTTTGCTGAAGTGTTGGTTGACGGAGAAATAATGGTTTATTATGTGTCTAATTTGAATCTCGGTGGTGGCGGCGGAATGATGTTTGGTACAGGCGGTGGTGGTACGATGTTATCCATTGGAGTCAGTAAGTCTAAATATGCCTATGCATTAAAAAAGTCAACCGGTGAGGTGATTGAAATAAATAGCAATACGAATGGACTTTTTAGCAACAGCAAAAAGAAGCGGACAATTGCTTTGGGGCGTTTGATCAATGACGAACCGGAGCTATTTGCTGAGTTTGAAAATGAAAAGAAGTACGATTATGATCTTTTTATAAAGTACGTTATGCGCTACAATGAGCTTCAACTTTCAAAAACCTCTTCCGAGGAGAGAAAGAAACTTATTATTTATTGATATTTTTTTTAATTACTGATTCTGCAATTAAACGAATTTATGATACTTACAATCTTTATTGTACTGACTATAGTCGCCGCTTACGGCTTTTGGTTGCTATTTGAAAAGGCAGGACGCAAAGGCTGGGAGGGAGTTGTGCCCGTCTATAGTCAGTGGATCCAATCACGTATCCTGGGCAAGAAGACCTGGCAGCTGATCCTTTTGCTTGTTCCGATCGTCAATATTTTTGTCTTTTATAATCTCTACCTCGATTTTATTCATTGTTTTGGTAAAAGAAGATTTTGGGAAAACTGCGCCGCAGTACTGGTCCCTTTTATCGTTTTACCTCTTTGGGGCAAGGATAAAAATGTACAATTTCTAAATGGCCTATACGCCAAAAATCTGAAAGCAGCGCATGCCGAAGGTCGCGGGGCGACAAAGGAAGCTGAGTTGGAAATTGCGCATGAATCGTATATAGACTATAAGAAGAAATATCCCTATAAAAAATCAATGGTGCGTGAATGGGCCGACGCGATTGTGTTTGCAACTATCGCTGCAACGCTAATTCGGGGATTCCTATTGGAAGCATTTATGATTCCTTCGGGTTCCATGCAACAGTCTCTACTCATTGGCGATTATCTTTTTGTGAGTAAACTAAATTATGGTCCCCGCATCCCCAATACACCAATAGCCTTTCCTTTTGCACACCATACGATGCCATTAATAGGGGGGAAAGCATTTTCTGAACTTATTGAACTGCCATATAAACGCTTACCGGGCTTTCAAGAGATCAAACGTAATGATGTAATCGTTTTTAATGCACCAGCAGGTGATACGGTTGCTGTGGAAAATCAGGATTTGCCCTATTATGATTTGGTGCGTAGCATGGGACGTGAAGCCGTACATCAACAATTTACGATTCAGACCCGCCCAGTAGATAAACGTGAACATTTGATTAAGCGATGTGTGGGAATGCCGGGAGATAAAATCGGTATGAAAGAAGGAGTATTGTTTGTGAACGACAAGCCAGGTTTTGTTGCTCCGGAAAGTCAAATGGATTATATTGTGATCACCGATGAGACTGGTCTGGACGAACAGCGCTTGAAAGATATGGGAATAGAAGTCTCTCCCATTCAGCCCGGCGCTTATCTCATCTTTTTAACCCAAGAACAGGCGGCAATGGTGAAAACCTGGTCCAATGTCAAATCCATGCAAATGAACTTGGAAAAACCGGGAGTTGCACAAGCGAATACCTTTCCCAACGATCCACAATACAAATGGAACTACGATAATTTTGGCCCCTTTGTCATTCCTAAGAAAGGCATGACTATTCCTCTAAATGCACAGACCTTTCCACTCTACGAACGAGCTATCCGGGTGTATGAATATAACCAATTGGAAAAGAAATCGGATGGCTTTTATATCAATGGAAACCGAACAGATTCCTACACCTTTAAAATGGATTATTATTGGATGATGGGCGACAATAGGCACAATTCGCTCGATGCGCGGGATTGGGGATTTGTTCCGGAAGATCATATTGTTGGAAAAGCATTGTTTACATGGATGAGCTGGAATGCAGATGGTAATGGACTTTCCAAAGTACGGTGGAATAGAATTTTTAAAGGTATCCATTAGGGTAACAGCAGCCTAAAAAGAAAAAGGGGAAATGATAAACAGCATCATTTCCCCTTTTTTCTTTTTCATTAGCCCCATTGCTCCGTGTGGATCGCTGTACAGCAGAAAAAATCTGCAAAAAAAATCTTGCTGATTAACCGTATTAAAACCTCCAATCATTACGGCAGATAGACTTTGTAATTCAATCAGTTACTTGTTGAAGTACTTGAGATTTAAGTGTATTATATGCTTTTGTAACTATCTAATTTATAGATTGTTACGGTTTATTTTAATTGTTTTTTTGATTCAATCGAATTAATTTAGCTCCCATAAATAACCCA
Organism: Sphingobacterium sp. Ag1; assembly: GCF_000988325.1. Lineage (NCBI taxonomy): Bacteria > Pseudomonadati > Bacteroidota > Sphingobacteriia > Sphingobacteriales > Sphingobacteriaceae > Sphingobacterium > Sphingobacterium sp. Ag1. Next base: position 148,640 of record NZ_LBGU01000037.1, read on the forward strand.
ATTAACAATTATTTGAACGCTAAATTCCCATAAATTATGGCCAAAAAATTAACGCTCTTGATTTCAAGTGTAATTGCATGCACTTATATGGCAAATGCACAAAATCGGACAGTCAGCGGTACAGTGGTAGATAGGCAGGGGAAGCCAATTCCACAGGTATCCATTAAACTAAAAAATCGTTCCGGGGGAACGACAACAGATGATCAGGGGCGGTTTTCTCTACCCGTTTATCCCAAGTCAGTCATTGTGCTTTCAAGCGTAGGTTTTCTAAACAAAGAACAGGATGTTGACGGACAGACATCCTTAAATATAACGCTGGAGCCCGGCAATACCGAGTTGACCGAAGTGGTGGTGGTCGGCTATGGAACAGCCTCCCGAAAGGATGTCACTGGATCTATCGCAAGTGTAAAGGCCGAGCAATTGGAAAACGAGAATCCACAGAGTGTTTCGGACCTACTGAAGGGCAACATTGCTGGTTTGAGTGTTTCACAAAATACTTCTGCGAAAGGAGGCGGAGATCTGTTGGTACGGGGTAAGACGACATTAAGTGCATCAACCTCTCCTTTGATCGTGTTGGACGGAATCATCTACAATGGACAGCTTGCTGATATTAACCCCAACGATATACAGACCATAGACGTGTTGAAGGATGCCAGTTCATTGGCCGTCTACGGAGCGAAAGCTGCTACGGGTGTTGTTGCCATCACGACCAAGAAAGGAACGAGCGATAAACCTCTGCTAACAGCTAATACCAATTGGGGATTAGCAACACTTGCACAGAACCAGCGCGTGTATAAGGGACCTCATTTCCTACAATGGCGGGCGGATGTAGGCCGCGCTGGAGGAACCAAACCTGCCTATTTTTATGACGATCCACGAAACCTCCCCGCTGATGTAACTTTTGAGCAATGGCTTTCGGGGGGAAATAAAGATTTAGACCCTGTCGATATCTGGTTAGATAGACTTGGTCTTGTCGCGAATGAAAAAGCCAATTACATGGCCGGTAAGACGATTGATTGGTATGATGAGATCTTCAGAACCGGGATCCGTCAGGATCATACCGTCAGTATGAGCGGAAGAAAAGAAGATGTCAATTACTACATGTCAGTCGGCTATAATAAAAATCAAAATCTGATTGAAGGAGGTGAGTTCAGTACATTTCGCGCCCGCTTGAATCTCGAGGGAAAAGTGACGAACTTCTTACGCATGGGTGCTAATGTACAATATGCTGACCGCGATGAGGGGGCAATTGAAGCCGATTGGGCCCAGTTGACAAATTTATCCCCCTATGGTGATAAATATAACGCCGATGGTACATTGAGAAGAATACCGACAGACGATAGTGGATTGAATGCGCGTAACCCCTTCCTGAATATGACGTACAACGAACGCATGAACAAGCAGAATACCCTTTTTGCAAGTCTTTTTGCTAAAGTTAATCTGCCTTTTGGCATTAGCTATCAGTTTAATTTTAGCCCTGGAGTCGATATGTATCGTACGTTTAACCATAACTCCTCCGCCAATCCCAATGTGACCATTGTGGGTGGTTCGGCAAGCCGCGATCAGGAAACACGCTACAACTGGCAGATTGATAACCTATTGAAATGGAACCGCAAGTTTGCTGAAATCCATAACGTAGACGTGACACTTTTGGCCAATTCCGAGAAATACCAGACCTGGTGGACGCAGGCGGCTAATCAGGGATTTGTGCCTGGAGACTACCTTGGCTACCATAATCTTGCCAGTGGAAATCTGCCGACTGTCAATAGTGAAGACAAGGTATATACCGGCGATGCGCTGATGGCCCGCGTTAATTATAGCCTTATGGATCGCTATAATTTAACATTATCGGTGCGTCGCGACGGATACTCGGTATTTGGGGTGAACAGTAAAAGAGCGACCTTCCCAGCGGTAGCTGGAGCATGGACCTTCACGGAGGAGTCCTTCATGAAAAATATTTCATGGCTCAACTACGGTAAATTGCGTCTTTCCTATGGTATCAATGGGAATAGAGATCTGCGTAATCCAGATAATGGAACGGTAGATCCCTATGCTGCTTTATCGCAACTGACGGTCAATAAATATCAGACAGTGGATGCCAATGGTACTCCTGCCGAGGTCAATACCGTAGTAATCGGTTCACGAATGGGCAATGAAAACCTCAAATGGGAACAAACAACTTCACTCAATGCAGGCTTGGATTTCTCGATCTTAAAAGATCGGATCAGTGGATCGGTCGATGTATATAGCAAAAAGACAAATGATCTTTTGGTCAAACAGACGCTTTCCAGTGTGTCGGGCTACCAATTTGTTTATTCCAACTTGGCCGAAGTGAAAAATAAAGGACTCGAACTCAGTTTGACCAGTCGAAATATTGTCGATGGGAACGTCAAATGGAATTCCAATTTTATTCTTTCCTTAAATCGCAATAAGATTTCTCGCCTGGCAACAGCCAATGATGATCCGGGGAATGGCTGGTTTATTGGGCAAGATATTGATGTCATATGGGATTACAAAGTCTTAGGGGTATGGCAGGAAAATGAGGTTGAGGAAGCGAAAAAGTATACGAAGGCGAGCATTCGCCCGGGAGATTTCAAGCTCGAGGATGTCAACGGTGATTATGTGTACAATGACGATGATAAACAATTTATCGGTTATCGCTCGCCCCGCTTTACCTGGTCGCTTCGCAATGAGTTCAATATTTTCAAAAATATAGACCTCTCCTTTCAGCTGATTTCCAATTGGGGGCAGAAAAAGCAATTCAACCAGGCAAAGAACAATCCCGGAAGTGTCGGTTTTATGCGCTCCACATCTTACATTCAGCCCTATTGGACACCGGAAAATCCGACAAATGACTATGCACGTTTGGGTAGCGGTGCCAACGGAACCAGCTTTAATGTTTATTGGAAAAACAGTTTTATTCGGTTGAATAATGTGTCCCTCGCTTACTCTTTGCCAAAAACACTTTCCGAACGCATGAAGGTAAGAAATCTTAAAGTGTATGTCAATGTAAACAATGCGGCGGTATATGCGCCAGTTTGGAACTATTGGGATCCGCAGAATGATGGACCTACACCACGGTATTATACACTAGGCTTGAACGTATCCCTTTAATCAAATCAAGAACATGAAGAAAATAACTCTAAAAGTAGCGGCCGTTGTCGCATCAATATCATTGTTGGCGGCAAATGGATGTAAAAAAAGTTTTCTCGACTCCGATCAGCTGTCACAATATTCTCCATATAACCTAAACAACGTCGATGCCCTTAAAGGAGTCTTGAATGCTTTGGGAAAAGCAGCGCGGGGCGAATTTTTTGGTGATGCTGCTCCCATGTTGTCTGAATCTATATTTTCAGATGTCGCTGTGGAAGGAACGACTGATAAGGCTACACCGGCGCAGAATTTGGTCTCTTTGATTACTCCAGATGCCAATCTCAATAGTGATGACTTTAATAAAATAGGTTGGTATTGGACAAACTTTTTCGCTGCGGTCCGTTCGGCAAATACCATTATTAGCAACATCGACCGTCCAACCTACAGCTCGGACGCTCAAAAAAATGAAATCCTGGGAGCGGCCTATTTTTATCGCGCTTATTTTTATTACAGATTAGTGCACGAATTTGGTGATGTGCCCCTGCAGCTGAAAGATCTTTCGGCACCGAAATACGATTTCTATTCAACCAAAAGGGAGGTCATTCTGAAAAAGATGAAAGAGGATTTGGAATTTGCACAACTATGGGTGAAAGATGGCGTCAATAAGGGGGATGTGACCAATGGTGCAGTAAATCATCTGTTAGCAAAAATAGATCTGGCATTAGGTGACTTCGATGGTGCTATAGCTGCGAGCAGCAGAGTGATTGATGGGGGTAAATATGCTTTAATGAAAAGCCGTTTTGGCAGTACCGCTGCAGACCTGACAAAAAATGTCGTTTGGGATCTACATCGCATGGATAATAAAGCGATACCGGCCAATAAAGAAGCGCTATTTTTGGTAATCGACCGTCAGACATTGCAGGGGCGTACGGACCTGGGTTCTCAGTTGATGCGAAATACTGTCCCGGCTTGGCATTTTGCAAATTTAAAAATCCCACAGGGAGGTCTCCAGGCGATTGTCGATGCCGTGAATGCAGAGATCCCACTGACACGGATGTACGGCCGTGGTATTGGCCGCTATCGGGGTACGTATTACAGCACCAAAGAAATATGGACAGATAATACAGATTACCGGCATGCAAAGGGGATGTGGATGGATATGACCGATCTGGTGTATAACAATCCAGCCATCAAGGCCTCGAAAGATCCTGCAATTAGTAGTCTTTATGGGAAACCCATCCAACAGTTTACGAACCAAAATATCGATAAGGTATTTACCAACGGTTCGTTGGATACCATTCGGCACTGGTTTGGCTGGCCGCATTACAAGGTCTTTATCAATTCGACCAATCCATATGCCGAAGATCCAAATTGGAATCCACCGCGCGGAACAAACACGGACTGGTATGTATTCAGGTTGGCAGAAACGTATTTATTACGTGCAGAAGCCTACATCTGGAAAGGTCAACAGGCACAAGCCATGGCAGATATCAATGCCGTTCGTGGGCGCGCAAATGCTCAACTCTTACAAAATGCAGCAAAAGTGAATATTGGTACCGTCCTGGATGAACGGGCAAGAGAGTTATTTTGGGAGGAAGCGCGTAAAACCGAGCTGACACGTATCGCCTATATTTTTGCACAGACCGGTATTCCGGCTTATAATGGCAAAACATATAGCATGGCCAACTTTGCGCAAAAAAATTTCTTTTACGACCGTATTATTGAAAAAAATTCCTTTTATCGCAACAAGGTTCCCACGGTGCAGGGTGTACATTATGAAATTGCGCCATACCATGTGCTATGGCCTGTACCCGCATCCGCACAACGGTTTAATACCAACGGGATGATCAATCAGAACCAAGGCTATGCGGGAGCAGAGAACAATGTGCCTCCGCTCGATAAGATAATTGATTAGGAGCGATGGTCGGCTTGTAAATGAGCACTAGATGCTTTCTGATAATTTTGTTATTTTGATCTTCTAAAACCGGATAGGATGCGTTTCCGAATACGAATGCCTATCCGGTTATAAATAACCAAAAGAAAGAGGCGAGACGAGCTATGTATACTTTAACAAGAATGAAAATACGGGGATTTGCGCTATTGATATTGTTTTTTCAAATGGCATTGCTATTTGGCCAAAAGCCTATTACGCTGTTGCCCGGTACAGCCGAACATATTTTTAAGACTACAGAAGTATACTACCTTGAAGATAGCAGCAACGCCCTGTCGTTTGCAGCAATACGATCACCGGAACAGGCGCAACAATTTAAACCTAATGAGCGATACTATCCCAAAAATTTTAACAGATCCTCAACCTATTGGTTTAGGGTGAGAATGTCTTTTGATCAACACATATCCCGCGACCGGATTATTGAATTATTCGATCAGACTGCCGATATGGTGGAGGCATTTATCCCGACTGGAACTGGCGGTTTTGTCCATTATCAGGCCGGCGCTTCGATCGATTTCGAGAATAGGCAATTTATGCATAAGAATTTTGAATTTCTAATTCCTGCATTGCAAAAAGGCACTTACGAGGCTTATTTTAAGGTGCGATCGCGACAGATGGTCAACGTAATTTTGGTCTATCGTACCCTAGATCGTTTTGTTCAATATACGCTGACTGAATATTTTACATTCGGCCTGTTCTATGGGATGATCGTTCTGTTTAGTTTCAATAATTTACTCATGTATTTTGCCGTTAGAGGACGCCAATATCTATACTATGTCCTCTATATATTGTGTGTTGGATTGTACGAAATGTCTTCCGATGGTATCGCTTTTCAGTACCTATGGCCCGAAAATCCCTGGTTCAATCAATACGCAACAGCAGTTTTTGTCTGCTGTGTTAGTGTGTTTGCCTTGTTATTTACGAAATCTCTGCTTCATGTAAAGCAAAAAGAACCCAAATTAAATCGTTTGTTGGATCTGGTCATTATGTTGAGAATAGCGTTCTTTCTGTACTGTTTAGGTTTTAATCAGAACTGGTTTATCTACAAATTTGTTGAGGTCGTTCCCTTGTCAGTTGCCTTTTTTTCTGGGATATGGCTTTGGAAGAAAAACTATCGTCCAGCCCGGTATTTCGTGCTCGCTTATACGTTTCTTTTCCTGGGCTTTGTGTTGAAAGTAGTCTATGTATTGGGCTATGCGCGTTTTATACCCAGTTCGATCGGGCATTATAGCATTACATTTGGTTTTGTGCTGGAGATGACTTTTCTCTCATTCGCGATTCATGACAAAGTTCGGCTCCTGAAAAGCAAAAAAGAACGGGCACAAAAGAGAGTCATTGAACAGATGCAGATCAACGAGAAACTCCAGGAGAAGCACAACAGGGACCTCGAACGAAAAGTGCAGGAGCGCACGCTGGAGGTGATGCAGAAATCAAAAGAACTGCTTGAAAAGTCCGAAATTATTAACGATCAGAATCGCGAACTGAAAGAGATGAATAGCCTATTATGGGCTCAGTCGGAAGAAATTGGCCGCATGAACCAGTTGTTGACCAAGGATAATAAAAATTTACAGACCAATATTGAACGGATTACCGATGATCGGGTGCTTTCCAAGGAAATGAATTTTGAAGAATTTGGGGTAAAATATCCGGATAAGGAGACCTGTTATAAGGTTTTGTCCGATTTGAAATGGAAAAAAGAATATCGTTGTATAAAGTGTGGTTACGATAACTATTGCGCTGGTAAAACACCCTATAGCCGAAGATGCACCAAGTGTACCTATGAAGAATCTGTGTTGAACAATACGATTTTTGAAAACGTCCGTATTCCAATTAATAAAGCTTTTTATCTGGTTTATCTCGTCCATTTCCATCAGGGTGACATCTCTTCCTATAAGCTTTCGCAGAAATTGGGTATTCGGCAGAGTACCTGTTGGAATTATGCCAGCAAGGTAAAAGACATCTTGACAACAAGCGGTAAAAAACATAAAAAAAATGAAAAATCAGGTTGGACAAGATTGGTGCTGCAGGCACTGGACCGACCAACATAAATGCGATACATGAATATTATATTTAAACAACTTATCAACCTATGCGCTATAGGCTGTCTATTTTTCTCTTGGAGCTTACATGCGCAAACGGTACTGGATGGAAGAGTTTCAGTTGATTTCTCGTCAAACTGGAAATTCAGGAAAGACGATGATTCCCTGGACCGGATAGCGAAGCAAAAGCAACAAACCGTGAACCTTCCGCACAGCTGGAATATTGCTGATGTCATGGACGATACGCCGGGCTATTATCGCGGTGCCACACAATACCAAAATACCTTAGATTGGAAAACGAGCTGGCAAAATAAACGAATTGTACTTCATGTGGGGGCAGCCAACCAGGAAGCACTGCTATTGGTCAATGGAAAGGAAGTAAAAGCCCATCGTGGAGGCTATACGGCTTTCAATGTAGATATTACCGATTATCTGCATCGAAAAGAAAATGCACGGAATACCATCGCCATTCAAGTCAACAACCGTTTCAACCAAGATATTGCACCATTAAGTGGCGATTTTACGTTTTTTGGTGGCATATACCGAAAGGTATCTTTGCTCCTCTTGGATCAAATTCATTTTGCTGATCCGCAGTACGGAAGTAGCGGTTTGCGCCTAACAGCAAAACTTGATGCCAGACAAAATGCAACAATTAATCTTGATGGAGCTATTCAGAATGCTTCAACATTACAACAAGCGGTTTTGATTGAAACTACGCTTGTTGATGCCGATGGGGTGACGGTAAAAAAAGTGCAGCAGAAAGAAAAGCTGAAACCCCATTCACACAGCAATTTCCAATTGAACATGGTTCAAATTGAGCAGCCAAAATTGTGGTCGCCAGAGCTGCCGTACTTGTATCGTTTGATAACGCGGATTTATGATTCCAAGGGCCGGCAGCTGGACCGTCTGGATAATTCCGTTGGCTTCCGCTGGTTTTCATTCGATCCCCAGAAAGGCTTTTTTTTAAACGGGAAACCACTGAAACTAATCGGTGCAAGTCGGCATCAGGATTTTAAAGGTATGGGCAATGCTGTTCCCGATAGCCTGCAAGTACAGGATCTTGTGAAGTTAAAAGCAATGGGCGGAAACTTCTTGCGAGTAGCACATTATCCGCAGGATCCTGCCGTGCTGAAAGCCTGTGACAGTTTGGGGCTGTTGGCATCGGTAGAAATTCCGCTTGTGAATGAGATTTCAGAAAGTCCTGCTTTTGCCGATCACAGCTTTCAGATGCAGAAAGAGATGATCAGGCAATATTTTAACCATCCAAGCATTATTATCTGGGGCTATATGAATGAAATCTTTCTTCGGCCCCATTTTCCAAAAGATAAAGACCGTCAGGAAAAATATTTTAAATCGGTCGTATCATTGGCCCAGCAATTGGAAACGCTCACCCGTAACGAAGATTCAACCCGCTATACCATGATTGCCAACCATGGCAATTTTGAGCTCTATCATCGGACAGGACTGACCAAAATCCCGATGCTTGTGGGCTGGAACTTGTATCCGGGCTGGTACGGAGGTAAAATTGCTGATTTTGGGAGACAGCTAGAACATATTCATCAACAGTTGCCCGGCAAGCCGCTCCTGGTTACCGAATATGGAGCAGATGCAGATTATCGTATACATGCCGATAAACCGATACGTTTTGACAAAAGTGTGGAGTATGCAGTCCGCTATCACCAGGGCTATCTCAACGAACTGATCAAGAAGCCCTTTGTCGCTGGTGGAGTGGCCTGGAATTTATCCGATTTTAATTCCGAAACCCGCGAAGAAAGTATGCCGCACATCAATACCAAAGGTCTGTTGACTTGGGATAGGAAAGAAAAAAACACCTATTTCCTTTATCAGGCTTATTTAAGACCCGAGCCTTTTATTAAGATAGGTGTCACACATGGGAAAAAATGGGGCGTGCGGACTGATGCTGACTCCGCCTTGCTAGGCTCCGGATGGCTGCAGCTACCCATATTCAGTAATGCTGATTCCGTAGAGCTCCTGCTGGATGCTGTGTCGTTGGGCGCAAGAAAGCCTGTGGATCGGATGGTCATATGGCCTGTAAGCCTAAGCCGTGGATCACATACCGTGAAAGCACGGGCTTTCCATAACGGAAAATTAAGCGGTATGGATGAATCAATGTTGGATTGTGAGGTATTACCCTATGATCTGAAGAGGGATAAGGAATGGCAGGAACTCCGCATCAATGTTGGTGACAATCGGGAATACATTGACTCGTTAGGAAACCGGTGGTACCCGGATCAGCCTTATGAAAGAGGAAGCTGGGGGTATGTAAAAGGCGAAAAGTATCGTCTGAAAAATACAGGACGGGAAAACCTGGGGACCGATGTAAATATTAGAGGGACAGGAGATGATCCGCTCTTCCAAACACAATTGCAGAGACTGGAATCCTACCGATTTGATCTGCCTAATGGCGATTACGAGATCGAATTGTTCTTTGCCGAATTGGACGGTCCGAATGATAAGGAGAATCTCTTGTATGATCTCGAGCAACGGGAGAAGAAACAGGATCAAAAGGGGATAGATCGCGTTTTTGACATCCGTATTGGCGACCGTGCTCTTGCTACCGATGTCAATGTCCGGCGTGAAGTCGGGGCATTTAGGGTGCTTCGTCGAAAATTTCCACTGAAAGTGAACGACGAAGGCAACTTGGCGATTTCTTTTATTCGTAAGAAAGGTGAGCCGATGCTAAATGCGATCCGATTAAAAAAGATAAACCAGTCAGTCAACCCATAAAAAATGAAATTTATGCAGCCATTTAGAAACTATATTAAGCCTGTTGTAGCGGTGTTGATAATACAGCCTGCTCTTGCAAAAACAAGCGCTAATCTAAGTAAAGCAACCTATGCCGGGGAGCATAGAACTACAGTAACTGCCGTCGCGGCACATGAGCCTGATCCACGTGAACTCGCGGAAAGTCCAAATGGCCTAGGTGAAATAGCTGCGGCGAAAGGCAGGTCGCAAGCCGCTGCTGTGAAAGATAAATCCCAAGCAGGCAGTCCAGAAGTCTTCATGCAAAAGGGACGAATAGGCCTTAACTTCAGTAAACGGCTGATCGATAAGAAGATGAAAGGGCCCTTTCTGATCCGGCGGAGCCTGGGCAGACTGGGCGATTATCAAACTATTGCCAAAGTCACGCAGACCAAATTTATGGATCAAGTGCTTGAAGGTAGTCCATACGACTACTATTATGAAATCCAGACGGTAAAAGGAGAGTTTGTTGCACGATTGAGTTTGGAACTCCAGCTTTTTGGTGAAAATACGTTGATTTATAGTCCAGCAGATCATCAGCATCGTGTCGGCAGAGAAGTCAATCAGCTCCATGAGCAGATGTTTGGACAGGAATTCAGTCCCAATCGTTATGCATTACTTTTCAAGTCGGGAGACTACAAGTCGGCAGGATTATTGAAGATACCCTTTTATGTGCAGATTGCTGGATTGGGCAAAGTGCCTTATGATGTTGCGGTTTCAAATATACATACGCCGCCTCATCTTGTCGATGGGAATGGGACATGTACATTCTGGCGTGCTGCCGAAAATCTTTCTGTTATTGGTCCCGAGAGCTACGAGGAAGAGGAAACATTTAAATGGGCGGTTTCCCAAGCGGCCCCGCTACGTCGTATTTATTCCACACGAGTGGTGCGCAATCAATGGGCAAATGGATGGGTTAGTGGAGGTTATACTGCAGACTGTTATTTTGAAGCAGCAGCAGGGTCCAAAAATCAGCAGCAGTGGTATACACGAAACTCATTTCTTAACAAAGGAAGAGGGAAGTTTGAAGAAATTAAATACAACTATTGCTTTCAGGGAGTCGATTTTGGACCTTCTGTCGATAAAAATAGCTATCAAAATAATTGGGTAGCAGGCGGGAATGTGACAGTGATTCCAACAACACCTATAATTCGCGAGAAGCCTTTTTTATTTTTTGATAAGGATGGGCGTTATAAGGTTTTTCGTCCTGCATTACAACATAATCATAAAGGTGTATCCTATACGCGGAACAATATGGGAGCAGGAGATATTATTGATGTGGAGAAGGATTTTTATGTTGTTAAGCCCGGCGATTCAGCAGCGGAAATGAACCAACAGTTGCGGCGCGGCAAGCATTTGCTGATTACGCCTGGGATGTATGAGTTATCCGAACCCCTTCATGTCAGCAAGGCCAATACCATCATACTCGGACTTGGATTGGCTACCTTGATACCCGGCTCGGCAAATCCGCATACCGCAATAGCCGTTGATGATGTCGCGGGTGTTACTGTTGCTTCGCTGATGTTTGATGCACATTATAGCTCCCATAGTTTGATTCAGGTGGGGCAGAAAAAGAGCATGATAAGACATGACAGTAACCCAACCCTGTTGGCGGATCTATTTCTGCGTATTGGCGGATTTCGGGCCGACAAAGTTCATGTCGATCAATCGGTTATTATCAATAGTAATGATGTGATCGGTGATCACTTTTGGATATGGCGTGCCGATCATGGGGTGAAGGGCAGTGTTGGCTGGGATATCAATACGACACGCAATGGGTTGGTGGTCAATGGAGACTATATGACCATGTATGCCTTGTTCAATGAACATTTTCAGGAATATCAAACCTATTGGACCGGTAATTATGGCCGTACTTACTTCTTTCAATGTGAAAGCCCCTATGATGCGCCGAATCAGGCAGCATACCGAAGCGAAAATGGGACACGCGATGGGTTTGCGGCTTATAAGGTCGCCGATACGGTGCAGCAACATGAAGCCTATGCATTTGGAATATATGATGTGCTGGTCAATCCGATACGCATCGAAAGTTCGGTGGAAGTTCCGGTAAAACCCGGTGTAAGGCTCAAACATATCTGCAACAACAGCTTATCCAATGGTCCCAATCGTGGCTACGGCTATGTGATCAATCAAGTTGGAAAAAGTACGTACAATACTTTTCGGGATAACCGGACGTATGTGGTGGAGTTTCCTTGATGAGCAGTTTTCCAATCAACTTGTTGTTCTAAAAATAGCGCTTACGATAGGATGGCGCTATTTTTAGTTTAATAAGCCTTTTTCTTTTTCTTGTGGATACTTCTTTGATAACGAAATCGCCTAACGGAAGATAAAAACCTAATTTGACCTCTTAGCTAATAGACGTTCTGTTTTATATTAGTTGTATTAATTAAGTCATCGAAAAGTTCGTAGAATTTTAGATTGTATTGATTAAATTTTAAAATGACCGAGTATGTAAAGTGAATAGTTTTAATTAACTAATAGGATATTTCGACGTGACTTAGAAGTGTGTGCTGTTTGTTAATATTTGTGAAGCATTTTTACAGCGTTCATCTTGAGATGACGTTTGAATAACCCTAGTTTAATCTGTTGATACAAATTCAGCGTTTTGTGAAATTTACTCAAACGATTGCGTAAAAGTAGCGCAATCGTTTGATTGTGTTATTCTGAAATTTAATATTCTAATAGTTATTTATTTGTCCCTTCTTTTTTGTGACATCAGGATTTTTGATCTACCTTCACTTCACTAACACTAAATTAATATGAAGAGAATTCTACCTATTATTATTCTCGTGGTGATGTCCTATTTTCATGTTTTCGGCCAAACAATCCCTGTGGAAGGGACTGTTCGAGATGCAAAGGGGCAGCCGCTGGCGGGCATGACCGTCACAGAACGAGGAACAGCGAATCAAGCGTCGACAAATCAGCAAGGTTCATTCACTTTGGCTGTAAAGAGCCTTCCCGTAACATTGGTTTTTTCTGGTGTCGGCTTTAAAAGGCAGGAGGTCCATGTGACAACAAAACAGGCTACAGCTGTGATCCTTCGAAGCGATGCTTCATCTTTGGATGAAGTTGTGGTTGTCGGGTACCAAAGACAGTCTGTTAAGAAAACGACCAGTGCGGTTCAAGTTATTTCGGGGAAAACCATTCAAGATCTTCCTGCGCCGAGTTTTGAGAGTTTGCTGCAAGGAAGGGTCGCGGGGGTTAATATCCAAAACTTTACAGGGGAGCCGGGAGCTCGGAATACCTTTACTATTCGTGGTAATACGACAATATCTCCAGATCTAAACTCAGAAGTCGATTTGGCTAATACGATGAGTTCCCCATTGTACATTATTGACGGAATGCCTTTGTCGATTACCGACTTGGCAAGCTCAACAGCTACTGGAACAAATTATATCGCCGGCATCAATATCAATGATATCGAAAGTATTGTTGTACAAAAAGATGCGTCTGCGACAGCGGTTTGGGGTTCGCGTGGAGCAAATGGTGTCATTGTAATTAAAACTAAGACCGGAAACGTGGGTAAGCCGCAAGTGCGTGTTTCGTATTATAAGGGTGTAACAGAAAGGCCACAATTACAAAGGACACTTGGAGGAGCAGCTGAAAGAAGAGCAAAAATGGGTATTATATCCCAATATGCTAGTTGGGCGCAAATGGGTGGCATTACCCAACCATTGACTGACAGTTTAAATAACAGCTATAATAATGCAACAGATTGGCAAGACCTATTTTATACCACTGGAAATATTGATAATGCGGATGCTAGTATTTCTGGTGGCAACGAAGGGGTAAACTATCGTTTGTCCGGAGGATACTATAATGAAGATGGTGTGGTTCGAAATACGGGCTTTAAACGCTACTCATTACGAGGGAACTTTGGTTTTAAATTGGCGCCTATTATACGCTCAGATTTTATGTTTTCAACGGCACGTATCAATAGGAAACGCGGTCTTGGACGCGGAATTGATGAGGTAGTGCCGGTCAATCAAGGAGAAATGCCGTCTTCTTTTGTTGGATTGGCCAAAGCAGATTATGATTTCTACTATGGTCAATATGATAAGTTGAAAGACGACAACCAAACTGATAACATCAATCTGTTCTCAAAGACTTATGTAGATATTATCAAGGGATTGCAATATTCACTAGAGGCTTCTGCACAGATTAATCTTGATTCTCGGGATCAATTTCAGCCTAAAGAGCTGAATAATGGAGTTTCTTTTGCAGAATCTAATAATAGAAATGCCTACACTTACAATCTTGCGAACGTATTGAATTATGCGCGTACATTTCAAGATAAACATAGTATTGCAATTACAGCAATGCAGTCTTTTCAATATGACAAACAAAAGTCTGCTTATTTATTGGGCTACAATATTCCAACGGATGATATTAAGGTGATTCAGGGGGTGGCAGCGAGAGACCTTCGTGGTAGTACGGATTTTAAAGAAGCTGGTTTGTTATCTTACATGGGTCAGTTTTCATATGACTATAAATCAAAGTATATTTTTAATGCTTCATGGCGTGCGGATGCTTCTTCACGTTTCGGAAAGGATACTAAATGGGGATATTTTCCAGCGCTCTCTGGAGCTTGGGTTGTCTCAGATGAAGCTTTCATGAGTAAATTCAAGTGGGTGGACTTGTTTAAATTACGTGGAAGCTGGGGTAAATCGGGCGTATTGCCATCCGATTTCTACGCACCTTACAACGTATGGGAACTTTCTTCCAATGCCTATGACGGAACGACATTTGCAGTCCCTTCTTTTAGAAAGCCATTGACATTAACAAACTTGACTTGGAATAAATCCGAACAGACAAATATTGGTTTTGATTTGTTTACATTCAATAACAGGTTGAATATAACTTTTGATACGTATCGGAAGATTACAAAAGATCCGATTATGTCATTTCCATTTCCGTATTACACCGGATATACAAATCTTTCCTATAACGTTCCCATGACGATTTATAATGAAGGATTTGATTTGACGATCGCGACCCGTAATTTATCCAAGACGAGTGCCTTGCAATGGAACACCAATTTAAATGTCACTTATAACAGAAATAGAATTGGGGCTTTGCCTTATGGTAACCGTAGTTTCTATGCTGATTCTAGAGGTTGGAACGAGCAACTCTTGTATCGCGTGGGCAGTCCAATTTATCAGTGGGCTCAAATGATTTATCAAGGCGTGTATAGTCATCAAGATCAAATTCCTGGAAATCCAATTACTGGAAGACCATTGACCTATTTTAAAGGAAATAATCCTGTAAAACCAGGTTATCCAAATTGGCTAGATGTCAATAATGATTGGGATGTATGGAGCGATGAAGATAAGGGAGCTGCAGATGGTGATTTGGTTCCAACAGGTAATCCTAACCCAAAATTTACTGGAGGCTTGTATAACGAGTTTACTTATAAAAACTTTTCTTTCAGTATTCTAAATACATTTACTATTGGCCGTGATATTATCAATACGTTGAAAAGTAATCAATTCAATTCAATCGGTTCTAATATTTATAATTTCACAAATAATCGTTTGCCGGATTTGGAAGGGATTGATTACTGGACGCCAGAAAAAGCCAAAGATCCGAATTATCAAGCTGGCTTTCCATCAATTGCTCCATTTGGTGGCTATTTTTACCAATTTCTGCCATTCAGCACGATGTTTAATGAAAATGGAAGCTATTTCAAAATTAAGACTATTACGCTGGGATATCTTGTTCCGCGAGCAATCGTTGATCGCTTAAAAATTGGAGCGCGATTGATCCGTTTTTATGCGATGCTTGATAACGTCCATACCTTCCAAAAATCACATGTACCTGATGCGGAGTTGGTTTCTCCTCAAGGGGAATACAGTGGCGGTGCTTATCCTTTACCAAAGAAATATACAATTGGTCTAGAAGTTAATTTTTAATAGGAAAGAAGATGAAATTAAAAACAATTGGAAAATATATCGGGATAGCAAGCATTTTGATGCTTGGAACATCCTGTTCGAAATATCTTAACTTGGAACCCCAAAATAGTACATACGATGATGTTTTTTGGAAAGACGGCAGTAATGTTGATCGCGCAAAATTAGGCGCTTATTCGTTGCTACGTGATGCACTTCGCAATAGTCGGTCGTTTTTTATTTTTGGAGATTTAGCTGCCGGAAATTTTCAGGTTGGTGGTGATTACTGGAATTATACCAGTCTGATTAAGGCGGGAGGATTTAAGTTTAGCTATGCCCCCTATTTGGAAGGATCATTGTGGAATTGGACACGATTTTATAAAATAATTAACCAATGTAATCTGATTGTCGAACATACAGAAGCAATGGATAATAACCTATTTGAAGGAGGTGAAGCTGAAAAAACAAAAGCTATTGCTGAAGCCCGTTTTTTGCGTGCCTATACGTTTTTCTATATGCAGCGTGTTTGGGGCGATGTATTATTGACTAAAAATGTCTTTACCGATCCGCAGAATATTCCTGATATGGCACGAAGCCCTGAAAAGGAGACATTGGATTTTTGTACGGAAGATCTAAAATATGCCGTCGATAATCTGGATGAAGGGATTACAAAAAGATTTGCGTCCAAGGCAGCTGCACAAGCACTGTTAGCACATGTCTACGCTTGGCGCCATGATTATGTAAATGCTGAAAAAATGGCAACCGAAGTAATCAAAGGTGATTTTGATTTGGTTGATATTAAAGATTATAAGAGTATTTGGGCTGGAGATTCAGAAGAGACGATTTTTGAACTCCCAATGACCTATTCAGACAGTGGAAATGAATTCACTAAAGATTTCTTTAATGCCTTTCTTGCTGACCCGACGATAAAAAGCAAAAGCTTATCTTCTGCATGGCCAATAGATGTCGATCTGTTGAATGAGTCCTTTAAAGTACAAGATCCAGCTTCAACTGATCAAAGGCCGACAGCTGTTTTTAGAAAAGTTTCTGCCAATGTGTGGCTGTTGCAAAAATATGATGTTGTGAAGTATTATAATAATAATACTTCAGATTATGCGGTGAGTAATAATTTGGTATTACTGCGTTTGGCTGACATTTATTTATTACGTGCCGAAGCCTATGCTAAGACTGGGCAGGAGAATCTGGCGTTGGGAGATCTCAATAAGATTAGAAAACGTGCCGGACTTTCGGACATCAGTTTGAGTGGAGAAAAGTTGTTTGAAGAGATTTTCAATGAGCGTCGACGGGAATTAATTGGTGAAGGAGCTACGCAATTTGACTTAATTCGTATGGGGCTTTTAGGTAAATTGAGTGAATATTCGGGTTACTACACAGCAGACCGTATAGCTAACCAAGGGTATTATTGGCCGCTAAACATGCGTGATCTGTTACCACAAAATGAGAAATTAACACAAAACCCATGGTGGAAAAATCATTAATGAACAACATAATGAAAAGACTTATATATATAATACTGACGGTAGTTGTCCTGGGGACGATGATGTATTCCTGTAAAAAGGATGGATATTTTGTTGGTGGGGATTTGCATAATCCTAAAATAAATATGACTACATATGACTGGCTAAAAAGTAATAAAGACGGCGTGTTCGATACGGTGATCATGTTGATAGATAAAGCTGGGGTAAAAGATAAAATTAACAAACAAGGTATTACCTTTTTTGCTCCTACAGATTATGATATTTACAATTATGTTCAGGCGAGATCTATTGCGATGCAACGTATTGATCCAGAAAAGAAATGGACTGTTGATTCTATGATTAAATATGAATTGCCGCGTTTTGCAGATTCTATCGATATGTATATTGTGAATCAAACGTTGCAAAATGATCTTTTGACAGAAAATGGTACAAAATATAAAAATGCAAAAGGTAAGGATGTAGTTGTTTCATATGAACCGACAGACGACACTAATTTAGGATATAATGAAGCTTCGTCGGTACGACCTCGAATAGTATACTTCTCCTATTTATTCCAGGCACTAGATAATAATGTGCCAGCGTCAGACATCGCGCTCCCTATTGGAGTTAGGACACGTGTGCAAACCTCAAATGCACAAACGACAACGGGCGTTGTTCACGTATTGAACAATAGCCATATCTTATTCTTTTATCGATAAAAGTTATGAAAAAGATCCTATATTTTTTAATGATTGGAAGCCTGGGGACTATTTTAGGTTGTAAAAAAATTCCCGATGGCAATTTAAGTGACATTATCCGTTATGAGCAGCAGCCGATGGAAATAAAGCAGGGAAGACCAGTTGTGACAGATGCAATTAATCCAGCAGGCTCTACCAAGCCGATTACAATTAAATTGATCAAGATTTATAAAAGTGAAACTGGCGAAGATGTGACTAGTCTTTTTCTGACAAAATACCAGCAGCGAGTTTGGAAAAAACCATATGATCCTAAGACGGATACCACACAGGCTTTGATTGATGCAAAGCAGGTGGACTCTATGGTTTATCCGATCACCTTAAATTCCGTTTCTGGACAACTAGAAGCAAATTACAATACTGTGCATCTTCCTCTCGGGTTGTATAAGTTCGATGTGGACGTTAATAACGTTGCTGGCACAAAGTCTTTTCCTGGAATTGCAGAATTTAAAATTGTCCCTGCGTTGGCCTTTGAAGTTCCAGCAGTACGTTCTACCTCTGCGATTATGGTGGGTGATGAAACAAAATCAAAATCGATTCCCAGTAATGCTAGCCATATTAAAGTAACGCAATTATCAAAACAAGGCAATAAAATTACAGTACGTTTTTTGGATAAAAATGGAGCGGTCTTCAATCCAAAAAAAGGAGAAATTACTCGTCGGCCACAGAGTGGGACTGCAGGAGGGTACCTGCAGACCATGCAGGATTATGCTGTCGGCACTGTATTGTATGATGATCGTATCGAATTTACATACGGGGTAGTGCCATTCCCTTTGGTCTCCTTAGGGAATGGGTTCAATTATTATTATCGTATCCCTACCAAATTTGTACATTTTGACGATGCATTGGGAATCCTAGATAATACATATACCTGTAATGCGAGGTTTTCTTTTCAGACATTTGAGAGCGGAAATTTTCAAATTGATGTGATCGTGCCGCAGGTCACGAGGAGAGTATATAATTAACTTTAAAATGAAAGGTTGGATACTTAGGTATTCAACCTTTTTTGTTTCCTATTTATTACGGCTTTAGATATGTTAATTATACTATGTCGTAATCTAATTATAGTAATTATGAGAAAGAAACTAATCGTGTTACTTGGGCTGGGGCTTCTGGCGAGTGCCAATCTAAAAGCTCAAACCGCTCAGGATTTTAAACAAACCTATGCCGATCTTGCTGTATTTGAAGATCCTTTAGCGTTAAAACTAAAAAAGGGGATTAAGAAAAAGCAACTCAATCAGATTGCTGATACTACCCTGCGCCGGGTCGCGCAGTCTATACTTAATGGCAACTATAATAAGGAGTATAAGTATGCAACCTATTATGCCTTGTTGAATCCGACAACATTAGGGCATCAATTAAGTATTGGGGACGGTTATAGTAAATATGAAAATATGACCGGTGTGTATCTTCCCAAAGGAAAACATATTGTTATCGTGGACGGTATTGCAGCAGGTAAAGAGGTAAATCTTGTTGTACCCAACTGGTTGCGAAAAGCCCCTAATCCGCAAGAGCCTACAAAGGATCCAAAAGGTTGGGGACTGGAAAAACAGGAATTCAGATTACAGAATGGCGTGAATATTATCCAGCTTGATGATTACGGAAGTTTAGCCTATATCGACTATTTCTCCGACGAACCTGAAAAGGAAAACCCGATTACAGTTCATTTCCCGACAGGGCAGGTAAACGGTTACTTTGATCTTAAAAAGCAGGGAAATAAGGAGTGGAATAGTCTGGTCGATCATGCTGTATTCCCCATTATGGATGCAAAAGGCGAGCATATTCAGACCGCTTATCCAATCGAGGCATTGAAACAGTATGCTTATGGAAAAGGCGTCGAGCTAATTCGTAATTACGATTCGCTGGTGTATAGGCAACATCGCTTAATGGGACTGGAGAAGTATAATAAAGTACCTAAAAATCGTATTCTAGCGCGGGTGAACTATAATTATTATATGTTTCGTGATGGTGATGGTGTTGCCTATATGGGCGATAAAGTTGGTTACGCGATGAAGATGGTGGTAACGCCGGAATCGGTGATTAAAGGGGATCCTTGCTGGGGTTTCAGTCATGAGGTAGGACACGTACACCAGACACGTCCAATGTTTAATTGGGGTGGTTTGGGGGAAGTGAGCAACAACCTCTTCTCCTTATATGTAACACGTTCGTTTGGTAATAAAACTCGGGTTTCAGAGCAGAACAATTTTGAGAAAGCGAAGACCAATATTATTGAAAAACGAATTTCTTATTTGTCCGATCCAGATGTGTTCGATCGTTTGATTCCTTTTTGGCAGTTACAGCTCTATTTTGAGGGGGAGGGAAAACGCCCCGATTTTTATGCCGATCTATTTGAGGCTTTCCGTCAGCAGAATATGAATAAACCAAGAAGACAGCGTTCAGATTGGAGCTCCGATCGCATGATGGGGGAGCGTAATCCTGCCGTTCATCAGCTGAACTTTGTTAAAACAGCCTGCGAAGTGGCCAAATTGGATTTGACGGATTTCTTTGATAAATACGGATTCTTTTTTGTTGGTACCTTGGAATACGACGATTATGGAAAGTATACCTATACCATGACGCAGGAAATGATTGATGCCTGTCGTCTGGAAATTAAAAATATGAACCTGCCCAAACCTAAGGTTGATCTTACAGCATTAAGAGATTAGGTAGCGGTCTTATGTCAGACAAAACTCCGATTGTGATCAACAATTCGGAGTTTTTTTTTGTCCAAAAAATACGCAGGGATAGCACGACGATCCTTACATAATTCTTCACTAAGTGACAAAAAACAGTCAAAAAATGAATGCATTAAAATATGCTGGATTGTTAATAAAATAGAATGACTTCGTTTACTTCTTTCATAAAATTATAAAACTGCCAGCGATATAGACAATGGAGAATAATTTATGCAAACGTTTGCTTCAATTGCGCAATCGATTTCGTTCCAGCTATTATGTATGACTTTAGAAATATTATTATATCATTGTTATATACTATCAATTATTTACAGGACATAAAGTCCAACCTAATTAATGCCGAAACTTAATTTATTTGCTAGCCGAATAATACCAATTTTTTTTAATGCCTAAAGACATAAAATCGAATGAAAAGACTATTTTGTTTTTTATTTCTTGTCCCTATGTTTCCAAATGTAAAGGCTAACAACCTTAACTTTTGGACTTCAAAACAAGATACTTCTGAAATCAATGAGGTTGACAAGCGATTGCTTAAAGGACGATTGGCTACCTTGTTACAAAAGCAGGGTGTCAAAGACAGTCTCAATTTAAGAAACGTTGAAACACTGCCTCTCGTCAGTATTCCGGAGGTTTTGAAGGGGCAAATTGCCGGTCTCTACGTACAAGAAGCGACAGGTGAACCAGGAACGCCAAAGAATATGGTGCTTCGGGGCTTAGGATCGCCATTGTTCGAAATCAAAGATGCGGTTAATGTACAACCAGCGGTATTTGTAAATGGGATACCCATTGCGAGAGACAACAACTTTGCGTATTCAATTCAACAGTATCAATTTAATCGTATTGGTCCAGGAACAGACAACTTTGCTGGTGTAGACCTCTCAACAGTAGAGTCCATTGAGGTAATAAAAGATCCTGTTAAATTAGCAAAATTGGGACCATTAGCTGCCAATGGTGCTATTTGGATTCTTACCAAACCAGGCCGGGAGGGCGCGCGCCAAATTTCTATTGATACCTATGTTGGCCTAGCAACAAAACCGGTAGTAACACCTGTAAATGCGCAATATGAAAACATGTTCCGATCAATATTCTATAATAAATATGGATCGGTCACGGATCGTATGAACTATCCTGGTTATCTGAGTGATTCGACGAACGTAAATTATTATGGACCAGCAAACTGGAATGAAGAGTATTATAAAAATACACCTATTTATGGTGGAAGCATAGGTATTCGTGGGGGCAATGATCGCGCAAATTTTTCGTTTGTAGGGGGGTATACCAAGAACGCAAGCTCAGCCGACAAAACAAATATCGAGCGGTATAATGCCTTGTTTAACGTCAATATGGCACCCTTTAAATGGTTGAATTTTGGTGCCACCATCAATGCAAGCCGCAGCTTGAGAGATCGGAATCGTAGTCTCCGTGATCGATTCGGCGAAGCATCTTATGTTCCTGACCTTTCCGTGCCTATTTCGCCAAACAAGGAAATGTACGCACAATATCTGGACATCTATAAAGCTGCCTTAGATAAAAATACGGTCAATTTTTTGAATTCCTTAGTCACATTAGACCTTTATTTTCTCAAAAATCTAAAATTTAATACTTCCTTGGGGATTGATTATTCTGAAGGAGTTAGACAAGCTTTCTTCCCTGGTTCATTGATGGAAACCAATAACTATATGTCGAGTTATTTTGGTTTTAATCAACGCTTGGTGTATAATAACCGCTTGGAATATAACTTGGAATTCCAAGAACAGCATAAATTGGATTTGACCTTAGGATCTTCTTATACGCAAGATCTCTATCGTTACAATTATGCGCGTGCTTATGATGGACCAAATGATTTTATCAAGGTTAACGTTGTAGATGGCGACCCTAATAACGCTGGCTATTTGACACCAGTAGGCGGGTTATATGTGAATCGTTATAGTAACCGCGAAGATTTCCGATTACATTCCCTGTACTTAGCCGCGGCTTATAAATATAAAAATCTTCTGGATCTAAATGCCGTTCTACGTTATGATGGTTCTTCAACAATGCAACCTGATTCGCGTTGGTTGATGACACCATCTTTCGCAGCGAAATACCATTTGATTCCCGAAAATGAAGAAAACTTATTTAGCCATTTGGGTGTAAAGGCCTCCTGGGCGAGAATTGGGAAACCGGTATTTACAAGTAAGTTTGCTATCGGACCAAATTATACGGCTGATCTAAATTGGGGATCAGAAAAATCATTGGTGTCCTATAATGGTTTTGCTGTTGCATCCAGACCTTATTCTGAAGGATGGGTAGGCTATGATATCAAATGGCCCTATACAGACCATGCCGAATTGACCGTTGACGGAACTTTATTGGAGAGAAAAATTGATTTTGACGTCTCTTTATACCAAAAGAAGGATGTAAATCAATTGATTAATTCACCCATTCCCGCTGAATACGGTTATTCTGGACAAATTGTAAATGGGCTCAGTGTTAAAAACACGGGTGTGGATTTCAATCTGTCTGCAAAACTACTTGCCAATCCAGAAGCGTTACAATGGAATACATCGCTTAACTTAAATTACAATCAAAATAAATTGATAGCACTTCCGGAGGGACGCCAACAGTTGAAGGTTGGTAATAGGCTATTAAAAGTAGGCGAGGCCATTGATCGGTTTTGGTTATACGAAAACCGGGGAACTTATGACACCGAAGCGAGTATCCCAGTTCAAAACGGTCAGAAAATGCAGTTTGACGGGGTGGATTTTGCAGCGGGAGATCCAATCTGGAAAGATCAAAACGGAGATTTTAAAATCAATGACGAAGATCGTGTCCTGAAAGGAAATGCAATGCCTAAGCTGACAGGTTCATTTCAAAACTATTTCAAATTCAAAGGTTTCGACCTAAATATGCAATGGTATTTTGCGCTCGGGCAGAAAGCCTTAAATCAGCGTGCTTCCAATAAGTATAACTTTATCAATACCGAAAATACCAACTCTCTGGATGGGATTCGCGAAGTATTCCACTGGCAACAAGATGTCGATATCAATAAATACCCAATTTATAACCCTTGGAGTCCGATTGTTGCATACCGTGTGGATCAAGATCTGTTTTTGGAAAATGCTTCTTTCTTGAAGTTGAGATCCTTGACTTTAGGCTACGATCTTGCTCAATTGAGCAATGTAAAAGACAAGATTAAGAGCATTCGTAGAGCCTATGTTTACGTTTCAGGTACCAATTTGTTGACGATTTCCAAGTTTTCAGGTGCGGATCCTGAACTGATAGATTTTAATGGATATTATACGGGGTATGGCTTGCCATTATCTCCAATGGTTTCATTAGGTATTAAGTTAGATCTGTAATAATTTAATAGTAGAAAGAGTATGAAAAGATATAATCGATGGGCAGTCATGTTCCTGATGGCACTGGGCATCACTGCTTTTACGAGTTCATGTAATAAAAAATTGGATATCGTTGCATCCAATCTCGGCTCCGAGAAACTGGAATGGCAGTCCATATCTGATACACGCGCGCACTTGATGGGCATTTATGGCCTGATGCGGGCAGCATTGGTTGATAATTATGGGCATTGGGTGTATGGAGAGATGCGCTACGGTGACTTTACACCGTATTCCCGCGCTGATCTGCGTGCCGTCCAAGAAAATAAACTGAGATCAGCTTATCCTTTACTTAAAGATCTCACAGACTGGCGTAGATTTTATGCGGTCATCAATGCAGCATCACTTTTTATCGAACGGGCCCCCGAAGTGATGGCCAAAGATAAGCGATATACAGAGCGCGATATGAAATATGATGTTGCGCAGGCACGTACAATCCGTGCCCTGATGTATTTCTATATGGTTCGTATCTGGGGCGATGTTCCTTTGTTAAAAGATTCTTATGATAACGGTTCTTTTGTGGAGCTTGCGCGATCAACCGAAGCAACTGTTTTAGCTTTTGCAGAAACCGAACTATTGGCAGCGGCGCAGGATTTACCTTATCGGTATGCTGTAGGGACACAAAGTTATTATGGGGAGAACTATGGTACTTGGGTAGGTGTATTGGTCAATAAAATTACAGCTTATTCCCTGTTGGCACATGTAGCCGCTTGGCAAGGAAAATACATCAATGCGGAGGTATATTCTCGATTTGTTATCGATAATTACTCACAGGCGAATCTTGAGCTGATGACGACGCCTGCATTGGTGAATCCAAGCGATGGTCTATTCGGGCCGAGTACCCGAGCACAGATTTTAGCGATTCGCTCTTCCTACGAATTGGGCGAAGCGACGAATACAGGTCATATTGAATCATTGACTTTAGGTTATCCAATTGTTACCAAAGCCAAACCGGATATCTATGTCAGTCGGGATACCATCAATAAATTGTTTGATGATGTCAACGATACACGTTTCGGTATTGACTCTATATCGGGATTGGTACGGACCAACTACTTTACCAATTACAACGGCGATATTCCAATTTTTAGTAAAATCAAGGTCATCCGTAATGGTAATGGTGATTCTGATTTTTCCATTTTTGGATCGAACTTGGTTTTTACGCGCCTTGAAGAAATCTATTTACTGCAAGCGGAGGCCAAAGCGGTTCTCAACCAACGTGATGATGCCATTAAATACCTCAATGTGATTAAGGAGCGTCGCGGTCTAAAACCATATATCAGTAACTCACCGAAAGATTTATTGGAAGAGATCTTTTTGGAGAGAAGACGCGAATTGATGGGGGAAGGCTGGCGATGGTACGATCAAATACGTCTGGCAAAAATTAAGAAAAACAATCCCGTCATGAATGATTTGATCCAAAAAGGAGGAATCTATTGGCCTATCTCCTCGGACGTACTCGAGAGAAACTCCAAACTGGTGCAGAATTCATATTGGAAATAATAGAATAGATAATCATGAAAAACAAACATATTTTTTTAGGCTTATCGCTAATCGTACTATTCCTAGGTATTGCTAGTTGTAAAAAAGGGAATACCTATTATGAAGATTTTCAGGTTAAGTATACCGAATTTAACGGAACCTCCTTGGAATTTTTGGAATCACAGGGTAGTACGTATGACTCCTTGTTGTTAGTCTTGGATCGTGTCCCTTCGGTACGTGCTAAGTTGAAAGATGCGAATGCAAAAACGACATTTTTTGCAATGACGAACAGCAGTTTTACCAATGCTTTGGACGCCATGAACGGCGTACGTAAAGTGGGAAACAGATCTCCACTTTATCTCGAAGATATTCCACAATTGATCCTTGATTCCTTGACCTATCATTATGCCTTTGATGGTGAATATGATACGCCTTACCTACGTGATTTTGTTGAAGGGAAAGTGATTAAAGCCATTGACGATTATAATATGACCTTAAAATATAAAGTGACATCTGCTTCGGGAATTATAGGCGGCGGTCAACAACAGATCATATTGAGCGATATGAATAAGTCTATTTTTCAGCGCTACTGGCAGGAAAGCGCAACATCTGTGGTGAATATCCGTACACAAAATGGGATGTTACATGTACTCGCGCCAAGTCATAATTTCGGATTTAGTAAACTCGCTAAATTATTAAACAAATAGCATGGAAAAGAAAATATTTAAATCGGCAAAACAGTTATTGGTGCTCGGGATGGGACTTTTCATGCTAGCCTCATGTAATAAGTATATTCCGGATGACCAAGACTCACTCGGTACTGACGTGGTGTATAGCACAAATGAATTTATGCCATTGTTAGGAAGAAATACCTTCTACAATAATATTGTCAATATTGGTCAGAATACATCACAACCCCTCAATTTTAAAATTGTAAATGTGCGTGATATCGATGGACAGCCTTCAACACTTTTTGAAGATAAATTTCCGGTGAAAATCTGGACAAAGGCTTATAGTGGAGAGGAAAAATCTATTGCGGAAATTGAAAGCAAACGTAAGGTTGAATATCGTCCAGTGCTTGAGATTTTGGAGAAATCGGGAAATATAAACTTCTGGGGCCAAGCTGTTAACTCGAATTTTGTCAAAGCACAGCCAGATTCTGGTTACGTGTTTGATATTGAGATCAGCAACACTGGTGGACGCAGATATTTGCGAAATTTCAAATTGAAGCCTTATCGTGAGCGTGCTTTTGAACCAAGTATTATGGATCCGGTTACCGGTTTATCACCTTTACCGTATACGCACCCAAGCAGAACCAACAATTTGTATGGTGAACGGACGAATCAATTTATTTATCCAGGTCTAATCAATGTGTATTTCAATAAATTGGAAAGCAAAGGTGCGGGAAGTAAAACATTGACCATCAGTTTCTTGGATTCGTTGAATCGCCCAATTGATGTGAAGAAATTTGCAGCGACAGAATGGGATAAATTAGTGCATGGTTTCAACCATAGATTTGAAAATGGAAAGGTGATTTATGACGTAGCTTATCCTATTCCACTGGCATCGATTAAAACCGACTACTCTTCAAGCGATGGCACCTATGCCATAATGAATTTCAAATTCCGTCGGAAAGGGCAGTTTGGTTTTCTTGAAGATTGCGGGATCGAGATGCCATTTGCGATCTACGAGGAGGGGGATTGGGAGATACAGTTTCGCTTCACCAATGAAACACCAAAATTTGAATGATGATGGACGGACTAATTAGCTTAAAAATTATGAAACAAATTTGCATACTATTTACTTTCATTTGCACCTTGTTTGTAGGGGAGGCTTGGGCACAAACCATGATCAAGGGTGTCGTGAAAGGAAACGATAATAGGGCGCTCGGCGGCGTATCCATACGTCTGGAGAACCCAAAAAGAGATTTAGGGAAAACCGGCGAAGATGGGCGATTTGTAATTTCAATCCCAAACACTGGGGTTATGGTATTTTCTTATCAGGGCTATCGTACAGAGAAATATACGATTGTTGCTGGGAAAAAAGAATACAATGTAACTTTGGAAATGACCGCTCAGGAGCTCGAAGAGACTGTTGTTGTCGGGTACCAGCAACGTAAAAGAGAAACCTTGACGGGATCCGTGGTAACAATTTCCGGTAAGGAAATACAGGATATTCCCTCTGGTAACTTTGTTGACCTTTTACAAGGTAAGGTTGCGGGTTTAAATATTCAGAACAATACAGGTAGCCCAGGTATGCGCGGAACAATGGCCGTACGGGGGATGTCCAATTTCAATGTTTCGGGTAGCGGTGATAATACCTTTGTGACACCGACCTCGCCGTTATTCGTTATCGATGGTGTTCCTATCGATGACAATTCGGGCTATGAATATGGATTTGAGACTGCAGGCCCTGGTGTATCGCCAATTTCCATGATTCCACCTGAGGATATCGAAGATATTACCGTCATGAAAGATGCACAGGCAACGGCGATGTATGGATCGCGTGGTGCTTATGGTGTTATTCAGGTGCGTACCAAACGCGGTAATTCAAAAGTGCCTATCGTAAACTATCAAGGTCAGTTTTTCTTGTCGGCAGTGCCGCAATTGCGTCGCGTAATTGGTGGTAAGGGAGAACGTATGGTTCGTTTAGAACAAATTTTGATGAATGATACCACATTGGCTGCCGCGCTACGTCGTATCAACGATTCTCCAATACTGGCCGATTCCCTGAATCCCTATTATAATAATTCAACCGATTGGCAGTCTTATTTCTATCGCAATACCATGAACCAGACACATAATATTGGTATTTCCGGAGGAGAACGTACATTCAATTACAAAGCCAATATGAACTATTACGATGAAAATGGTATCATCGCGAATACGGGTTTTAAAAGATACACAATGACCTCCAATATGCAATATGAGCCGAGTGATCGTTTCAGAATGATGACCAATATCAATGTCAATGTGGCGCAAAATAAGATGGGTTCAGGAAATGCCTTAATGCAAACCGGAGTAGGTAAATCGGTCAATACAACCTCGCTGTATCCATCGCCTTCGCTATTTTCTGGAAGTATGGGGGCGCTATCCGCATTGGGTGTAGATGATCAGAATAAAACTGGAAATTACGTTGGGCAGCTAGAATTGCAGTATGTCCCTATTAAAGATGTGCGCGCATCCGTTACCTTAAACTATAATTATACCACTGCGACAAAAGATCGTTATACACCAGAGGTGCTTTTGGGCAACTCTTCAGAAGTATATAGTTATTATAGCAACAAAAGTAAAGTCTATAACCGGAATCAATTGTCCTATGTGAAAGCAATTAAAGAAAAACATCTTTTTAGTGTCTATGGATTTACGGAAATGGAAATATCCGCGTCCTCCGAAGACCTATCGAAAATTCGTGGAACGGCCAATGATCAATTTCAAACGGGAATCAGTTACAATACACGAAATACACTTGGAGGTTTGTTAAACTCATTGAATAATTTTAGATCAGTGGCTTATGCGGGAAGCTTCTCCTATAATTACGATTCAAAGTATATTCTTGATTTGACTTATCGTATTGATGGTAGCTCGTTGACTGGTGGTGCAACACCTTGGACCAAAAATCCTTCGGCGGGTTTGCGTTGGAATTTCAAGAAAGAGAAATTTATGGAAAATGTGAGCTGGTGGGATACAGGTTTCTTGAGAGGATCGGTCGGACGGACAATTTCACCATCGGGAACTTTGTCGGATATCTACGGTTGGTATAAGATTGATGATGGTCGGTATAACAATAGACCAACAACTTCATTGGATTTGGCCATTGCACCAAACCCTGGACTAGTTCCACAATCGACTACCCAATGGTCTATGGCTGCTGAGCTAGGTTTTTTTAATAGCTCACTCTATGTGACTTACGAAACTTATTACAAGCAATCGGATAAAATTTTACGCAAGAAGCCAATTGCGAATCACAACGCATTTTCTGACGTGCTGACCAACGAGACAGCCATGGTGAATAGAGGACATGAATTAAGTATTCAGTATCGACCAAAATTAGCAAGTTCGGATTGGGAATTGAATGCGAACGCAACATTTGCGATAAACAGAGATTATGTTACTTCGCTGCCAGATGGAGCACGTCAATTGGTGCAAGCAGATGGATCAGGGTATGACCTTCCTCAATTCTATCGTTTGGGTCGTAATGCATTTACTTTTGTCTTATATGATTATAAAGGCGTTTATAAAGCGGACGATCAAGTACCTGTAAATCCATTAACGGGACTGCGTTACCGAGCAGGAGGCCAAATGAACGAAGGTAAATTTTTTCGTGCTGGAGATCCTATTTTTACAGATCTAAATGGTGACTATGTGCTCGACGAAAATGATTTGGTCTATGTTGGCAATTCGCAGCCAGCAATCACAGGTGGTTTGTACCTCTATACACGTTATAAAAACTGGTCTTTGCGGACGCAATTATCCTATACCATCGATCGTGATATCTTAAATACAGCTTTGACCGATCGCTTCCGGAACTATTCGGATCCAAGTGGACAGAACTACGGCGCTGGAGCACCAGGTGCTTATGTTCCTTTGGATGCTTATAATGTATGGCGTCAGTTGGGTGACAATGCGGATTATCCAAATGTTTCAGACTTTACACGTTTATCATTGTATAATCCATACCGTTACAATTCAACCATGTTTATGGAGGATGGCTCTTACGTGAAAATTAATTCGGTCACTGTGGGTTACAATTTTGACAGAAGATGGGCACGTCGCTTTGGGGTGTCATCTGCCCGCATCAACCTGACAGCAAATAATGTGTATACATTTAGTAACTACTCTGGACCAGATCCAGAACTGGTAACAGGTGTAGGGCGTGATGGTTCAAACGGTTATCCAAGTAGAAGAACCTATTCATTGGGTGTAAGTGTACAATTCTAAGTTCAAAGACAACATGAGAAAGAAATTATTATATCTATTTATACTAGGAGCCTCTTTAGGGCTAGGCTCCTGTGGAAAGGGTTTCCTCGATATTACACAGATTGATAAATTGACAGGAAATAACTATTGGACCAGACAAGCAGATGTGGATCAGTATATGGGCGGGATCTATTCCACTTTTCGGGAAGCAACCATGTCTAATATCTTTTTTCCAGCATCGGGCGATTTGCGTTGCGCACCGACCAACAGAACAAGTGCAACAAGTGGATCGGGAAGGGATTACATCAGCTATCTTAAAAACAATGACCTGAATGGTCTAATGGCTCGACAAAATGACTTCTCTTATTTTGGCTTTCCGAGAATAACGCAATGGAATAACTTCTATAAGATGGTGCAGAATGCGAACATTGTAATCTATCAAATAGAAAATAAGGATATGCCATTCCTTAGTGAGAATATGAAAAAATCTTATAAAGCAGAAGCTGTTTTTCTACGGTCCTTAGCTTATTTTTTCATGGTACGTTTGTATGGTGATGTTCCTTATTATACGGATGTAAATACCAATCCTTTGCCACGGACAAATATGTTTACCGTATTAAAAAACCTTTCGGCCGATTTGGATGCCACCTATAAAGACCTGCCTTGGACTTATGATGATCCTTCTGTTGTGGCTGTGAAGGCCATGCGTGGGGCCGCAATCGCACTTAATATGCATATTAATATGTGGATTGCGGGTCTAGGAACGGAGGATAAAGCAGTGCTTTATCAGAAAGTTGCCGATCTAGGAAGAGAGCTGATGGAAGAAAATGGCGGCGCTTATGCTTTGTTGGACCTTAGCAGAACAAAAGAGATCTTTAAAGGCCGTACAAAGGAAGGTCTGTTTGAGATTGTGCAAAACTTTAATTATGGCGAAAGTTTTCACCTGTCGGCATCTTACTCGGATTATGTGCTCCATGCACCAAATAAAGTGACCACAAAGTCCTATATCTATTACGATCCAAAGTTTATGGAAAAGATGTATCCACCGACAGTGGATGATCAGCGTAAAGTATACTGGTTTGATAAAGATATCTATGCGACAAATGGAGATTTTCAATGTCTCAAATTTTCAAACGTATTCATGGAAGAGGGCGAAGATAACAATCCCGATGATAATCAAATGGTCTTCCGCTATCCTGACCCAATTTTATTACGAGCAGAGGCCTTGGCTGAATTAGGCAAGGATGAAGAGGCAAGGACTGTTGTCAATGTCATTCGTACGCGTGCTAAAGCAGCTCCTATTCGGGAGAGTGGGGATGATTTGAAAGATGCGATTTGGTGGGAACGTGTCAGAGAGCTCTTAGGAGAAGCAAACTTCTTTTACGATTTGGTACGTACGAAAAAAGTCATTAATTCGGAGTACACCTATGCACCGATGTCCGTTGCAGCCTTTAACTCGGGTGGTTGGACCTGGCCAATTGATAAGTCTGCTTTGACAAATAACCCCTATATGCAATTAAATAATTACTGGAACTAAAGGAATAGATCATGAAAAAGATTTGGAAATATACTTTTTTACTGTTGATGGCAGTTGCACTGTTTTCGGCGTGTAAAAAGGAAGATTATATCGATACGGGTATTTATGAAGCGAAGTTTAATGGTACAATCTGGAATTATCTGGAATCAAGACCAGATTTGTTTGATACCTTAATGGTTGCGTTGAAAGTAGCCAAATTGGATGATGTACTGAAAAATGATGAAGTAACCTTCTTTGCTCCCCCTGATCCTTGTATCTTAAAGTCTGTGTGGTTATTGAATCAGACATTATTCCGTTCAGGACAGGATTCTATCACCAAATTGGAGCAAATCAGACCGGAAATTTGGAGAAAATACCTGTCCAGATATATTTTTAAAGGGAAGAATGTAGCCAAAGATTATCGCCAGATCGATACACTGAATCTGGCAGCCTTTCCAGGTGGGGTGTATAAGAGTCTAGCTGGCGGCGATATGAATATTGGCGTGCTCTATAATGATGTTGTCAGTAAGAACGAAAGTTCTGGGGGTACACAGGTCATTAAATATGCGGGTTATCGTCAACTATATTTGAATTTTCCGTATTCGATTAGTGTACCCGATGAGATTAAGGATTTTTTTGTCCCTTATATTACCGCGCCGGTAGCAACATCGGATATTCAACCGACCAATGGTGTATTACATGTGCTGCAATTTTCGAAACATTCCTTTGGATTTCAGAATTATGAATTTGCAGATGAGGCTTACTTGTTGGGTGTACTTCCCATAAAATAACGATCTGATATTACTATGAAAAGAAATTTAATAACCAAAATAGCTGTCCTGCTTGTAGTATTAATCACATGTGCTGCTTGTAACAAGGATATCGTAACCGGAACAGATCCCTATGCAGGAGGTAAAGAACCGCTGGGAGTCGGGTTTTATGTCAACTATCCAGAACCAGGGGTGGCCAAACCTGGCGAATTGGTGGATTTTTATGTGAAAGGCCTAAAAGGAAAATTAAATCAGATCAACTTCTTTGTTAATAACACGGCGGTAGAGGTGGTTTCTGCGAAAGACTCACTTGTCACGATTAGAATACCAGCACAGATTACCTCCGGAAATGCCAAAATCGTTGTGGGTGAAGAAATTTTTTATGGACCACGACTGGAAATTGAGGGGAATACTTCTGTAGACGAAAACTATGGGATGGTAAACGGATTTCGAGGTGGGGTATATGATATTTTACCGAATGCAGGTGGTTTTATTGTGGCAGGGGCCTTTTATAACTTCGAAAATGAAGCGGTGGATAAAAAAGTCTATCGCAACGGGGTACATTTTATAGATGCGAATGGCAAGACTAGTACTAATATGAATTTTGGACAGGGGACATTCGGTGGTGGTTTTGTGCGATCTATCGCAAAGACAAGTGATGGTAAATTTATCTTTGCCGGTGCTATGGGAACTTTTGCAAAACGAGCGGTTAATAACATTGTTCGTGTCAATAATGATGGTAAGATTGACTCAATGATTGTAGAAGTGATCAATCCAGGTAGTGATCCCAAAAATTCATTGGATACGGTATCGGCCTTTAATGGTGGTGTAAACGATATGATTGTTAGGGCTTTTACGACTGCTGACAATAAGGTGATTGCCGTTGGTAACTTTACATCGCATTATAAGATTGATTACGACTATTCTTCCCGTGACTCCCGTAGATATATTATCTCGACCGCGAAGAGTATCATTCGCATGAAAGAGGATGGTTCCTTGGATTCTACATTTGCGCTGAATAATGCCGGTGCCAATGGACGGATTATGGATGCGGCCATGATAGATAATGAACGAGTTGTCATCGTCGGTTCATTTACCACCTATAATGGTAAGGCAGCCAACGGAATTGCTTGTATCAAATCAGACGGTTCATTGGATGAAACCTTTACTTTAAAAGGAAATATTACCCGATTATTTAAGGTAAGCTATAATAGTACGTTGAAAAAATTAGCTGTTTCGGGCATATTCACAGGTGCTGGTGCTTCAGGAAAGGTAAATAATATTGCCTTGATGAATATGGATGGAACGGTTGATGAAACCTTCATTCTAAAGGATATTGGTGCTGGAATTATCAATTATGCACAGATATTGAATAACGGACAAATCATTATTGACGGAACGCAACAAAGCTATGCCGGTGTGCCAAGGGCAAATTTATTGATCTTGGAAAAAAATGGCGAATTGCTGCAAAAATACAATGCATTGGGACCATTTACCGGCGACCTTGCTAAGGTTGTCGAGACGAAATCCGCTGTAGGTGAACCTGCCTTATTGCTAGGAGGGAATATTCTCCAATTTGGACAAAAGACAGTAGGAAACTTCTTCCGTTTGGAAATCAAGAATTAATCCAACAAATGAAACTGGTTATGATTAAGTATTTTAAAACTTTCAAAAATATTTCTCTAGCGCTTGGTGCCTTAATGGTATTGGGTGCTTGTAATAAGGATTTTCCCAATTTGCTGCAAAATTTTAATGAAGCGAAGGATAGTCCCGAAAGCCGTGATAAGGTGCTATTGGTGATTGTTGATGGGCTTTCAGGTCCAGCCATGCAGGATATTGCCCCTACGAATATTGATTTGATGACACGCAATGGTTTAGTTACCTATGGTAGTTTGGCAGATCCGACAACCGATTTTGAGGTAACCAATCAATCGGTTACAGCTGCATTGCTGACGGGTGTTAATAGTGCTAAAAATAAGGTCGTCGGTACGGATTTGAGCTCGATCGACTTGAATAAGTATCCGACAATTTTCACGAAGTTGAAGCAAAACGCGACAAGCCGTAAGTCGAGTCTCTTCACCTCTGATACAAAATATGGTGCTGCCTTGGGTAAAGATGCCGAAGTTAAGGTGGAAAGTAATGATGCTGCGGTAGTCACTGTCGCAACATCGTCATTGGCAAATACCGAATCGGATTTAAATGTTATCCATTTGACCGAGGTGGATAAGGCTGGAAAATCTTCTGCCTATTCGGCTTCAGACACAAAATATGTGGCTGCAATTAATGTCTTGGACAAACAAGTTCAATCCTTATGGGAAACGATCAAAAAAAGAGCAAGCTTTAATACAGAAAATTGGATCGTGATTATCACCTCAGCTCAGGGTGGGGTATCTACAGATCCTGTAACCGATTTTACACCATATGGTGATAGCAAAAGAGATACATATACATTGTTCTACTCGCCAAAGTTTGCGCGGAAAATTGTTCCTCGACCAAACTCAAAAGATATTCCTTTTGTAGCAAATGCAACACGTTATACCTATGCGAGCAATAATCAGGTCGTTGGTAAACTAGCTGATGTGAATAAATTTAATATGGGTACTGGAACTGATTGGACGATGACCCTCTTTTTGAAATACAATGTTGCCAATTCCGAGTATTATTACCCGATATTTTTTGCAAAACGTGTTGAGGGCTTTACTGGAGCAGGCTGGAACTTCTTTTTAGAAGGAAATTACTGGGGTTTTAATAGCTCAATCGCTGGACAGGCATTCGGTCCTGGTATAAATGATGGCGAATGGCATGCACTGACCGCCGTTATTAAACGCAGCGGAAGCAAGGATTCTGTCTATGTTTACACCGATGGAACCAATGCCACGGTCTCTGGTAAATCTTCACAAGTAAGCGCTAATGGGAATAATTTAAATAATGCTAGCCCGTTGACACTGGGATATAATCCTGGAAATGGGAATACCGATTGTAATATTTCTATCTGTAACGTACAAGTTTATAATCGCGCCTTTTCGGCCGAAGAAGTAAAGCGATACGGAGGGGTGACTCATATTGATGAAACATATCCATTCTGGGATAATCTTCAGGGATATTGGCCTGGATATGACGATGTCAATACCACTGTATTGACAGAAAAAACGGGGAATGGAGCGGGTAACTTTAAACTAACAGGCCCTGTTGCTTGGACAAGTTTCAATGAATTGGTTCCGTTTTTTCAGCCACCAATTGAGGAATCTTTTTATCGTCTAGTGCCGAATGCCGTGGATATTCCTTTTATGATCTATCAATGGCTGGGAGTATCGGTAGAATCATCATGGAATTTGGACGGCAAGAGTTGGACGCCAAATTATACACAGATTAGAAAATAACCAAATTTTGACCTAATGAGAAAGAGATATTTAGTTTTTGGATTATTTGTTGGGTTGATGGCCTGTGCCTCTTCCTGCAGTAAATATGGTATTGAGTTTCCAGATGGTTATCAATCTGGAGATTCTACAGAAACGCCGCTACAGTCGGATACAACCATGGGCAAAGCCGATAAGAGCTTATACCATAGAGCTCGGATATATCCGGGCCTGGTAGGAGAAAATGTCACTCGTGTTAAGGATACCACAATTTCTATGTTGATGAATAGAAAATATGTGACCTCCTATGAATATAAAGTTAGTGTAACACCTGCGCCAATATATACGACAGGACTATATGCTCCTGCCGGCGAAGTGATTCGGATTACTGTGCCTGAAGGTGCTATTGGCATGACCGTGCAGGTGGGAGTGCATACAGATAACATCACCGGTAAAGATGCTCCAAGGAGAGATCCTATTCTGTACACCAGAAAGGAATTATTCCCGGGAACAAATTACATCAAGAACCTCTATGGTGGAACGATATGGATTACTAATCAGAAAGCAAGCACGACACCTGTTAACATTAAAGTAGCTGGCGCTGTCAAATCTACAGACTTTATTCTAGGTAAATCTGTTGTTGCCGATTGGAAAAAACAAGTGTTGTCGCAGGATGTTCCTTGGATGGACCTTATAGGCCAACGAGTCGCTTTTTCTGTCCCACGCTCGCTCGTCGTTAAATTTATCCAGTCCGGAAAAATGGATCAAGTGGATGAAGCGCTACGGTTATGGGACGATACCTATGTCAAAGATTATTATAATTGGATGGGGTTGTCTGCTGATGCAGCGAATCCCATCAATCGTTATCCCGAATTTTGGGAAAGAGGTGTAATGGATATTCACCCATCATTAGGTTATGCGCATAGCGGTAGCCCATGGGTGATGCAAGAAGATGAATATTGGTTGGATGAACTGACAAATCCCAACACGATCAGAAAAGGAACTTCATGGGGATCATACCATGAGGTCGGGCACAATTATCAAGCAACATGGGCCTGGAGTTGGTCGGATCTGGGCGAGACGACAAACAACCTGTTTATTTTTAACGCAGCGCGCAATCGCGGTGTGACTTCACGAATTGATTTTCATCCTGCATTAAAGACGTCAATTCCTGCTGCATTGAAATTTGCAGCGCTGACCTCTGCGAAGAACTTTTCCAATTTTCCTGAAGAATTGGGAATTGACGCTGATGATCCTTTTGCTCGATTAACACCTTTTCTTCAAATCTTTGATAAGACAAAGGGTAAAAATGGAGAATCAGGTTGGGATTTTTTCCCGTATATCTATAGCAAAGCGCGCAACGAAAACTTTACAAGTTCTTTGGACCAAGGCAAACGGGATTACTTTTATCGCCAGCTATGTAACTTTACAGGAAAAGATTTTAATCGGTTCTTTATTGCTTGGGGTATTCCGGTAAGTAGCTCGGCCAAACGCGAGATGCGTGAAAAATATCCTCCGATGGACAGGTCTATCTGGGAATACAATCCTTTGACGTTTACGGGCGGCGACGGCGTATTGCAACCGCGCTATTTCTTACCAAGTGGTCTGTTTGAATTTACGGCAAATGTCGCTACAGCAACAAACGAGAGTACCGGTAAATTCAGTGCAATGACTGATGGCGATCCAAATACCTATTGGCATACTTGCTGGTCTGGCTGTTCTATCCCGACTACTTTACCTGTAGAATTGACAATGAATATGAAAGAAGTCAATGTATTCAAAGGATTTTATTATAAAAATAGAAAAGGACAGACATTCGCAACAAAAGTTAAAGTTTATATCAGCCGTGATAATAAAAATTGGACGGATATGGGCGCATTTGCATTGGCTAGCACTTCACAGACAACTGCTCAGAATGAAGCATTGAAGGAGTTTACGTTTCCAAATTTAGTAGAGGCTCAGTATGTGAAATTTGTGTTCCCGGATCCAAATACTGGTGGAGCAGAACATGTTGCAATTGCTGAGTTAGGGGTGTTTTACGATATATAAACTTAAGTTATGAAAAGATTATTCAATATAAAGAAAGCCTTAGTTCTTGTCGTAGCTGCGGTGTCGTTATTGGTTGGCTGTACAAAATATGCTAATCCGCCGGCGGTGTATGAAGACTATGAGCAGAATCTGCAACAAGCGGTTAAACGGAAAGTGCTGTTTATCTCTGTGGACGGGCTGGTAGGGCAGGAATTAAAAAAGAGCGTCCCAGCTAATATGGCTGAGTTGATCAAGACAAGTAAGTATACCTTTAATGCACTGGCTGATGAGAATACCGGTGATGCATCTGCTTGGATGACGATGATGAGTGGAGTGACCTACTCCAATCACCAAATTAATGATGATTCTTATATCCCTAAACCGGATGAAGATGACCCACATAAGAATGTGGCGGGTTATCCTTCCATGTTGTATCGCATCTCAACGATAGCGCCTTCGCTGAAAACGACAGTCGTATCACGGTCGATCGCATTGAATGACAAACTGCTTGTTAGCGCAAATGAAACCTATAATGGAGCGACTGACGAAGACGTAAAGACAAAGGTACTAGACCTGTTTAATACCAAAAATACGGATTTTATGATCGTACAGTTCACATCTTTATTGGATGCAGGGAAAAAAGGTGGTTTTACAGTGAGTAACAGTGACTACGCGGATGCCTTAAAGAAAATTGATGGGTATATCGGCGAAATAACGAAGGGACTAGCTGCACGCAAAAATTATCAAAATGAAGACTGGTTGATTGTCGTAACATCAAATCATGGTGGTATTGGACGTTCATACGGTGGTAACACGCTGCAAGAGCGGAATACCTTTGCTATATTTCAGAATAAAAACTTTAAAAGTGCCGAGCTGACCGGGAAACCCATGAGCTATGTTCGGATGTGGGGATACGACGGTACTGGAAACAAGCCTTTAGGGGTAAGAGCAGTAAGTGGAAATGTTGGGAATTCAAGTGATTATGATTTGGCAACGACGAAAGAATTAACAATTTCTGCCCGCTTCAGATTTAATTTGAACAATACAATTATTTCATCGACTTATCAGCCAAATACCTATAACTACTGGTATTCGGGTATTTTTGGTAAGGATTCAAACACTTCTACAGCTACGCCGGGATGGATGTACTATACCTGGGGGAATGATTTGCAGGTGAAGATCAGTGATGGGGTGAAGGAGGCGACCTGTCAGACAGCGAAAGTTAACGGCGACTGGTATACCATGACTACAGTCATCAAAGCGATTGGCAATGACCAGGTTAATATCAAGATCTATAATAATGGCACACTAGCACAGGAAACAACTACATCAGGGATGAATGTGGCCAATATAAAAACGACTGATCCTTTGATTTTCGGTTATAGACCTAACATATCTTATGACTTGGTCGATTTTGATGTGTCGAATGTATCTATATTTAATAAGGCATTTACACAAGATGAAATTCGAAATTCTTTATGTTCTGCCGATGAATTGACTAGCTCTTCGTTTGCCAATACTTTAAAAGGCTATTGGAAGATGTCGCCTACTGAAAGCGGTTCGATTCAGAACGAAGTGTCAGGCAAGAGTGCAATGGGGCTTAGTGGAGCTTTTCAATCGAGAATGACTTCGGAAGTGGTGCCTTGTGATTTGGGTGAAAATGCCGTATTTATTCAGGCAGCGGACTTCTTCCCACAGATATTTTACTGGTTGGAAGTACGGACCTTAAAAGACTGGAAACTGGAAGGACAAGTATTTTTAAATAAATACGAGGTTGAATTTCTGCTGTCTGAGCAAAAATAAATAGATTATGAAACCATCCGTGATTAAGGTTTACTTTATAGAGTATTATTAAGTAAGCCTTAACCACAACTAAACTCCATCATATTGATGGAATAAACTTTATTTATCGATGAAAAGGAATTTTAAAATGAGCTGGGCATTTAATGCTATTTTAGGAGCTTTTTTGCTAAGTACTGGGAGTTGTAAAGAAGAGGAATTGGTATTTCCACAGCAAGGGAACCAGGAAACTGTTGTAACTGAAACACGACCAACAGCAAAGCCAACGAATTTGACTTATGTATCGGCCTTTAATCAAAATATAGAAATACATTGGCCTACTTTATCTGATCGTGTCGTAAAAGCTCAGATCAAATATAAAGATGGTGCTGCGGATAAAATATTGGATATTACTAAGTTTAGTGATCCAACAATCATTCATTTAAGTGAATTGAAAAGCTATAGCTTTTTGTTACAGTATTTTACGTCAGATGGTACCGGCTCTAAAGTGACACAAACCACATTAAGTCCAAGAGCATATGAGGCGGATTATAAAGTGGCGAATGTGTCAGCACAAGCTATTCCAGGCGGGGTAACATTTATCTTTCCGAATACTTCTCAGCGTGAGATCCCCGGGAAATTGTCGTATGCGGTTGAGGGAAAATCTTTTGAAGTAGACCTGAAGGGCAATATGCAAGATACGGTGACGATTTCGAATCTAACCGATGAAACAAAAAAGATAGATTTTTCCTTGAAATTTCAGGATGACCAATGGAAGAGAACGGCAACCGGAAAATCCCAAATGGCTCCTGGTTTGTTAACTTATAAGTTGATCCGGCCAACAGTTGTACCCTATATCGACGGGAATAATCTTGTTTTAGCGTGGGACAATGAAACGCAGGATCCAGTTACTGTTAATGTGCAATATGAGTTAAATGGGGTAAAGAAGACCGCTACTTTAGCAGAGAGTACAGATGTGAAAGGTAAACTATCATTTGATGTTCAAGGTAAAGCAACTGCGATTGCCTATACCTTGAAAACCGAAGGATTAACCTCGCCCATCCAGCAAAAACAGGTAAATCCATTGGGATTGGTGAATAAAGCACTTTGGTCAGCATCGGCATCTTCGGTCGAAACAGAAGAAGGCGAAAAGAACGGTAAACCGGAGAGCTTAATTGATGGTGATATTACTACTTTTTGGCACTCGACCTGGTCTGATGGAGAACCCCCATACCCCCATTGGTTTATCATCGATATGGCTAAGGTAGAGGCTTTCGGTCGTTTTGGCATGATCCGACGTTATAATAATACCAATGGGTTCAAAACATTTAATATTGAAGTTTCTTTGGATAAAGTGAATTGGAAGATGATTGGAAAAGATCTGAACTTTAACTCGGCAGACAGCCCTGCGGCTTGGCAAGATTATAGTGTGGCACCGGTCAATGCACGTTATATTCGAATTACAATGACAGCATCACGAAATGGTACGTCTTTATCTACCCATTTAGGAGAATTTAGAGCGTATGCTTACTAAGTTTAATGATCGTTTTTCGATTTAACAAAGGAAAGACAACCCGGCTTAATCCAAATGTCCGGATAAGATGTCCGATTTTGAAATCCCCCAGTGAGCAAGCAGCTTTCTGGGGGATTTTTTTGTAACGTTCCATTGCCTGGCAAAGGGACCAATACTAGTCCAATAAGCACTTCGATGGATCTGTCTAGGGCTTGGATAATAGCAATTATTTTTGTGATTTCTCTGGGGGTAACCCTAGTTTGCCCTAAATGAGCAATGGTTCCCCAGTAAATAAAAAAGAGTTGAGGATTGCTTATTCCTTAGTCTAGCTTTTGTTTATACTTAGCTTAGTATTAAGTTAGGGTTTGCTTAGCTATAACCTATACTATACCTAAACTAAACCTAACTAAACCCTAAACTAAACCTAAGTAAACAGGTATAAAAGTCTAGCTGCAAAAGAAGGTATTCCGGCGTCCTGTGGTCTGCCATTTTTTCTGGCCGTCCTTGTCTATCGGCTGCGCAATTTATCCAGTGTGCATTGTACTGCGGCTTTCGTGTGCCAGTTGTTGGGGGTATTCCCGCTATCCCGTCCATTGTTATATCCTGCGTTGCTGTTTCTTTCCGCTGCGATCTTTCCGACGGCACAATTTTCCGGCCCTATCGATATCCGTCTGCCCATCTGCTGCGCCTGGGACCCCGTTCCCGGTATTGGCTGCTTATATTTGCCGCTGCAGCCGGTGTTGAAATTCCTCAGGAAACCCTTTTCGTCTCTTCTTGCGGATAGCTGTGTACTAAAATGAAAAAGAATCTCGCACCTTTACAGGCAGTTAAGGAGAAAATGAAATAAATAAGAACAAATCGCTTGGAAGTTTGTTAATAATCTCCCTATCTTTGCACCACTCCGCAAGGGAGGGACGGTTGCTTCGCAGGAAGAAACCATGAAAAAAAGAAGGGT
>NZ_LBGU01000031.1:0-137390 GCF_000988325.1 Sphingobacterium sp. Ag1
ACTGAACAAGCACTGAACAAGCAGTGTCTAAAGAGTTAATACGATTGCTCTTTGATCCGAATTTGCTACTGTTAAAAATGAAAAGAGAAAAATGAAAGGAGCAATACTTATATCACAAAAAGGCGGCCGTTGTATGTGGTGTAATAAAAAGGGTAAATCGACTACCGTCAAATTTGGCAATACACAATATCAGCTTTTTTTTATAAACTTTCGTTAATCTGAATAATCTTGTTTAAATTGGAAATACCAAATATAAACTTGGATGAAAACAGTTTTTTTATCGCTGGCACTGTTGTGTTTTTTCATGACGCAGGGACAAGTGGGCTTTGTCTTAAACGAGAAAAAGAATGTTAAATTTCCTTTTCTTTTTGTCCATAACCTAGTCATTATACCTGTGCAGGTAAACGGATATATGATGAACTTCCTGTTGGATACAGGTGTTAAAGAAACCATGATATTTGGGGAAACATTAAAATCAATTGATAGCGCTGTTTTTGTTAACAAGTTTCAGGGCTTGGGTCGGGAAGAGGGGTTGGACGGCTATTTATCCGTCAGCAATCACGTGAATATTGCAGGCGTATATGAAGATTTAGATCAACCGATCTATATTCTTCAAAATGCTCATATTGATATTTCTACCCGGATAGGCGTGGAAGTGAATGGAATTATGGGTAGTCGTTTCTTTGAAAACCAATTGATCGAAATGGATTTTCAAAAACATCGCATCACCTTATATCCTCGGGCGAACAAGCCTAAGGGGCTTGAGAAGATGCAGCGTTTGCCCTTGGATATTTTAAACAGTCGTCCCTATACTTCGGTCGCTTTTAAACAGGGCGATGTGGCTATTGATGGTCGTGTATTGATCGATATGGGAAATAGCGATGCCTTAATGCTTATTCCTTCCAAGCTAAATAATTTTGATATTAAGCCACCATTTATTGATGACTACATAGGGCAAGGGTTTAACGGTGAGATTTACGGTAAAAGAAATCGAATCCGATCGCTCGAACTTGGGCCGTTTACAATGGATTATCCTCTCGTAGCCTATCCCGAATTGAGTTCGTTACAGCATGCAACATTTGTGAGCGAAAGGGTAGGGTCCATTGGAAATGAGTTGTTACGTCGATTTAAGGTCGTATTCGATTACCCCAACAAGTCCATGTATCTTCATAAGAATAAAGATTTTGATCGCTTTTATTATTTGAATATGAGTGGCTT
The DNA here is from genome assembly GCF_000988325.1 of Sphingobacterium sp. Ag1. Lineage (NCBI taxonomy): Bacteria > Pseudomonadati > Bacteroidota > Sphingobacteriia > Sphingobacteriales > Sphingobacteriaceae > Sphingobacterium > Sphingobacterium sp. Ag1. The sequence goes on from NZ_LBGU01000031.1 coordinate 1,219, forward strand.
AGAAATTATCCACGATGGCATTAAATACGAAAAAGAAGAAATACCCGTGGTGCTGCAAAAAGATGGCGGTACAGAGGTAAGATTGGGCAACAGCGTGCAGTATCGCTTTGTACTACGGAATATGTACAAAATTGCGACGGTTCGTGATGGTTCGCCTGCAGCAATCGCAGGACTAATGCCCGGAGATAAGGTCGTAAGGATTAATGGTAGACCTGCATCTTCATTTTCCCTGGAGTCGATCCACAATCTTTTTAAATCAGAAGAGGGAAAGGAAATGCGTTTCCGCGTAACCAGAGGCGGGAATACACGCGACTTTAAATTTGTGCTAAAGGATCCACTTCCATTTAACCCGAATTAAATTTTCGCAAATATGAAAAGTTTAAATAAAACTTATTTATCTTTGCTGTCAATAATAGTATTTTAACAATTAAACACGAAGAGATATGTTGGTCGCCAAGATTATAACACCGCAAGCTTTTAAGGCAAATGGATTTGCTGAAAGCAATCTTCGTGCTTTTTGTCATATTTAAGACATTCTTCAAAATTGGAGCACATCGCGTTTGTTCAATCCGTCGGAATGAATAATCGGATCGCTTCACTTCTTTTGGAAAACCAATTAATACAGATGAAAAAGCCGAAGTTCATTCGGGCTTTTTATTTTTCCGGATTTTCGTTTCTATTCATATAACTTAGACTCTTTAGGGGCATATGGCTTTCTGAAAAGGTGTTTGCAATCCGCTCTTTCGCAGTAATCAACTGTGCATAATGAAGAGCGTTTGTTTAATAGATTCGTTATCTCTAAAAGAATATTCCCGAAATTTTTTCAAAAAGGCTGCCGATTTCCACGATGGAATTGGGGGCTAATTATGTATGTTTTTTATAAAAAAATGGGAAGTAAACTATCTGGAAAAGACTTAATAAAAATAGGTTTTCCACAAAATAATATAGTTAACACAGCTTTAGGACTGATTACAAGGTATCGAAAGAAGGAGAATAAAGAAACCATTCTTCTTGAACTTGCTGAGCTGTTAGAAGCTCCGGAGCGATTTATGGAGCATAAAATATGGGGAAAGCTTTCTGAAGGGCTGGTGCAGCCCATAGAAATACGTGTCCGGGAGCTGCGCTCGCATGGTGCTCCATTTAATATATTTGGTGAAAATGAAATTGATGAGCAGGCGAAAAGACAATTGTACGATGCATTGCGTTTGCCTATTTCAAGGCGAGGTGCATTGATGCCAGATGCACATACAGGTTATGGGCTTCCCATCGGTGGGGTGCTGGCTACAGAAAATGCCGTTTTACCCTATGGTGTGGGGGTGGATATCGGTTGCCGGATGAGCCTGTCGATATTCGATTTACCTGGCAGTTATTTTAAAGGACGAGAATTTCAACTGAGAAATATATTGAAGGAAAATACCAAATTTGGTTTAACCGACACGCATCGTGAGAAGTCTGATCACGTCATTTTCAGCCGGACGGAATTTCAGGAAATACCGCTGTTAAAATCCCTGCTGGGGAAAGCTTATAGGCAATTCGGGACTTCTGGCAGCGGAAATCATTTTGTCGAAATGGGCATTGTTGAGCTTCATACCGTGCGGAACGAATGGGGGATGGATCCAGGGCAGTATTTGGGGATTTTATCCCATAGTGGTTCTCGCGGCCTGGGAGCACATATCGCTAAACATTATACGAGTCTGGCTGCCCAATTATGTCCATTACCTCGTCATGTGCAGCATTTGGCCTGGTTGGATTTAGCAACCCAAGAAGGACAAGAATATTGGATGGCAATGAATTTGGCAGGGGACTATGCCCAGGCCTGTCATACGGATATCCACCGACGTTTGGCTAAAGCACTTGGAGGTAACCCCGTGGTAACGATCGAAAATCATCATAATTTCGCATGGAAGGAATTCGTGAATGGTGAGGAATGTATCGTTCATAGGAAGGGAGCAACTCCTGCTGGAAAGGGTGTGTTGGGGGTGATTCCCGGCTCGATGACAGCACCGGGGTTCATTGTTGAAGGGAGGGGAAACCCCTTAAGTTTACAGTCGGCATCCCATGGAGCTGGGCGTGTCATGTCGAGATCTGCCTGCAAAAATAATTTAACAAAAAGCGCCATGTTGAAAGATCTGGAAGCATGTGGTGTGGAGTTGATCGGGGGCGCGTTGGATGAGTCGCCACGTGCTTATAAAGATATTCATCGGGTGATGAAATTGCAGGAGGAACTGGTGAATGTTCTCGGAACGTTTAGTCCGAAGATTGTGCGTATGGACAAATAAAGGTGATGGAAGAAAGGTATTTACAGGTTTCTTCGGGACGAGGTCCTAAGGAATGTAATATGGCTGTCAGGTTAGTCTTCGATAGACTCTCTATTGAAAGCCGTAAAGTTGGCGCAGAAATTAAGGAAATAGAAAGAGAAGACATTGATGGACTTCCTTGTTCGTTAATCGTCAGATTGAGCGGAAAAGATATAGATCAATTGATTGATCATTGGATTGGCACAATCTGTTGGGTGTGTAAAAGCCCCTTTCGTCCTTTACACAAACGGAAGAATTGGTTTGTCGAAGTTAAAATGTACCATCCTGGGGAAAAGGAAAAGCTGTTGGATTTGAAGGATGTATATTTCCAAACAATGCGGAGTAGCGGCGCAGGTGGGCAGCATGTCAATAAAGTAAGTTCTGGCGTCAGAGCTACGCATGCACCGACAGGGGTAAGTGTTCAGGTGATGGACACGAGATCGCAATTGCAGAATAAGGAGATCGCAATGCTGCGCCTGGCTGCACGTCTTCGGGATTTAGGGCAGGCCACATTAAACGCGACCAAAGTACAAAAATGGAAAGATCAAATCGAGGTGTCACGGGGACAGGCGAAACGCGTCTTTCATGGACAAAAGTTTGTTGAAAAGTAAGTTATTTTTACTGTTTTACTGAAGCGAAAACCCTTGCTAGTATTTTGGCAAGGGTTTCTTGTACGGTTAACTCGTTTAATAATGGATTGTAGTATTAGAAAAAAAACAATTCCAAAAAGTTGGGGCTTTTTGATTGCTGTTGTATTCTCTTTTACAACAAAGCCTATACGGTTGTCAAAGGTATTGCCGTATTTTCTTCTGTCATTGACCTTTTATGTAGAAAATAATTTGTTTTATTGCGGTGATAATTAGTATCTTTAAGAGGAAGGGCCGCAAAAGAATCCCTTCAGACTAAGTAAACTTAAGTAGCCGCGGTAGCCTGTATCTAAAGGAGGTTATAGGGCATGGAATTTCAAATTCGATATTATGATAAAATCCTCGGGCTTCCTTTTTAAGGAAGCGATCAAGAATGAAAAACCATTACAAATTGTTGGAGCGATCAATGCCAATCATGCTCTTTTGGCTGAACAGGCTGGTTTTAAAGCTATTTATCTTTCTGGAGGCGGTGTTGCAGCAGGTTCTCTTGGGATTCCAGATCTTGGGATTACAACACTTCAGGATGTTTTGATTGATGTGGATCGCATTACAAATGTGTGTAAACTTCCTTTGCTGGTGGATATTGACACTGGCTTTGGTCCTTCGGCGTTCAATGTGGCCCGTGCAATAAAGTCTTTAATTAAAGTGGGCGCGGCGGCGGTTCATATGGAGGATCAGGTGGGGGCTAAGCGTTGTGGGCATCGGCCTGGGAAAGAGCTTGTCTCCCGGGCTGAAATGGTTGACCGTCTGAAAGCAGCGGTTGATGCACGTACGGATCAGCATTTTGCCATTGGTGCACGTACAGATGCACTGGCTTCCGAAGGCCTTGAGCTTGCTTTGGAGAGGGCTGTGGCTTATAAAGAAGCTGGAGCGGATTTTATTTTTGCCGAGGCGGTGCATCATTTGGAGCAATACGTTCAATTTAGTGCGGCAACAGGTCTTCCGATTTTGGCGAATATCACCGAATTTGGCCAAACACCGTTGTTTGGCCTGGATGAACTGCGTCAAGCGGATGTTTCTATTGTCCTTTATCCGCTATCTGCCTTCCGTGCAGCTAATAAAGCAGCTACAACAGTTTATCGTCACATTCGGGAAGATGGGGGGCAGCTGAATGTGATCGACGATATGCAGACGAGAGAGGAGTTATACAGAAGTATCGATTATTATGCCTATGAAAATCGATTGGATCAATTGTTTAACAAATAATTATATTCAGATGGAAGAGACAAACAGCACAGGTTTTAAGCCTAAAAAAAGTGTAGCACTCTCCGGTGTAACAGCAGGTAATACGGCTTTGAGTACTGTCGGAAAAAGTGGTAATGATCTGCATTATAGGGGTTATGATATTTTAGATTTGGCACATCAGGCAAGTTTTGAAGAGGTTGCTTATTTACTTATTTATGGAAGTCTACCAACACAGGCACAGCTCGTCACTTATCAAAGTCAATTGATCAGTCAACGTGGCCTACCTATTACTGTTCAACAGGTCCTCAAGCAGTTGCCGTCTACAGCACATGCCATGGATGTTTTACGGACTTATGTTTCGTTTTTCGGTAGTGTATCGCCAGAAAAGGATAGTCATCCCATTGCTGGTGCACGGGATATTGCAACTCGTCTGATGGCATCGATGGCTTCAGCACTGTTGTACTGGTATCACTTTAGTCAGCATGGACGTGAGGTGCAGGTTGAGACCTCGGACTCCACTTTAGGCGGACATTTTTTACATCTCCTGCACGGAAAAGTCCCATCGCCGTCTTGGGTAAGAGCGATGCAAATTTCACTTAATTTATATGCGGAGCATGAATTCAACGCATCCACATTCACCGCTCGGGTAATTGCAGGAACGGGATCAGATATGTATTCCTGTATAGCAGGGGCAATAGGTGCACTACGTGGACCTAAGCATGGCGGAGCCAATGAGGTCGCTTTCGAAATTCAGAGTCGTTATGCAAATGCTGATGAGGCGGAAGAGGATATCCGAAGACGATTGGCAAATAAAGAAGTCATTATTGGATTTGGTCATCCGGTGTATACGATCTCGGATCCAAGAAATCAAGTGATAAAACAAGTTGCGAGAGAGCTGTCGGAAGAAGCAGGAGACATGACACTCTACCTGATCGCGGAGCGTTTGGAAAAAGTTATGTGGGAAGAAAAGAAAATGTTTCCGAACCTGGATTGGTACTCCGCCGTCTCCTATCACATTATGGGGATTCCTACGGAGATGTTTACGCCCTTATTTGTCCTCTCACGTATAACAGGCTGGTCGGCACATGTCTTCGAGCAGCGCCAAGATGGGAAAATTATCCGGCCGAGCGCAAACTACATTGGTCCAGATGACAGGCCTTTTGTACCTCTTTCCGAACGGTAAATTTGGATCGGAAAAAGGCTTTAAAAGGTGCTTTTGAACATAGGGCTTTGAGAGAGAACTTAGCTCAGAAAAAAAGATTTATATTAATAAATAGAACGACAGTCTTATACGAAATACACGAATGAGTTCAGCAATATCAAATGAAAGACCACAACCGGATCAGGTTTTAGTGGACATTGTGGACTATGTCCTAAGTTATAAAATTGAGGAAAAAGTCGCTTGGAATACAGCATTTTACTGTTTTCTCGATACCGTCGGCTGCGGCTTGGAAGCATTGACTTATCCTGCCTGTACTAAATTGTTGGGGCCAGTTGTGGCAGGGACCGTTGTACCGAATGGCGCAAGGGTACCGGGTACAAATTTTCAATTGGATCCCATTCAGGCTGCATTCAATATCGGCACGATTATTCGATGGCTGGATTTTAATGATACCTGGCTAGCTGCAGAATGGGGCCATCCATCCGATAATTTAGGGGGAATTTTAGCTGTCGCAGATTGGTTGAGCCGAACCAATATTGCGAATGGTCAAAAACCATTGAAAACTAAAGTGGTGCTCGAGGCAATGATTATGGCTCATGAGATACAAGGTGTTTTGGCGCTTGAAAACTCATTCAATAAAGTGGGTTTGGACCATGTTATTTTGGTTAAGGTTGCTTCAACAGCGGTGGTAGGTAGGCTCCTTGGTCTCACAAGAGAGGAATTGCTCAACGCGGTTTCTTTGGCTTTTGTCGATGGACAAGCTTTACGCACTTATCGGCATGCACCAAATACAGGTAGCCGAAAATCATGGGCAGCCGGAGATGCAACTTCACGTGCTGTTCGACTGGCCATGATCGCAAAAACAGGAGAGATGGGCTATCCATCTGTTTTGACAGCTCCAATCTGGGGATTCTACGATGTATCCTTTAAAGGAAGTGCATTTAAATTTCAACGTGCTTACGGATCATATGTGATGGAGAATATTCTTTTTAAGATTTCTTTTCCTGCTGAGTTCCATGCACAGACTGCAGCCGAAGCAGCAATGTTACTTCATCAGCAATTGAAGGAATTCGGAAAAAGTACTTCGGATATTGCCCGTGTTACCATTCGTACACATGAAGCGGCTATCCGGATTATCGATAAAAAGGGGCCTTTGCACAACCCTGCAGACCGTGATCACTGTATTCAGTATATGGTTGCTGTGCCGCTGATCTTTGGACGTCTGACAGCTGAAGATTATGAAAATCATATCGCTTCTGATCCAAGAATTGACGCACTGCGCGATAAAATTTATTGTATCGAAGATACTCAATTCACCCTTGATTATCACGATCCACAGAAGCGGGCGATATCAAATGCTTTGACCATTGAATTGACTGATGGAACCTTATTGCCTGAGGTAGTTGTCGAATACCCAATAGGTCATCCAAGAAGGAGGGCAGAAGGAATACCTAAGTTAATCGAAAAATACAAAACAAATCTTGCTCGGGTATTTTCTGAAAAACAGCAAAAGGAAATACTTGCAGCTACCTTGGACTACGATACTTTCCTCGAACAGGATGTTTCGCGTCTCATGGATTTGTTTGTGCGCTAATGATATAGCTAGGGCGATTCCCCCTATTTGTCGCCCTAGCTTTTGTTTATTACTTTATGACATCATTACGAAGTTATATAGAATATTTAGTTTTAAAGATGTAATCCTCTGTTTTGTAGTTTTTTAACTCTTTAATAGTTATCTATTGGGGTAGCATTTAATAGGTGCTAGACAACTTCTGCAGTTGAGCACAGGTCGGTTTTAAGACCAGTTTGAGTCGAAACCATTATAAAATCTGAAATCTTTATCTGCCAGCTCTCTTAAAGATGCTGGAATATCCCATTGTTCACCGTAGGGCTGAAATAGTTGACATTCCGAAACGAATAGAGGAAGTGTTGTGAGATCGATGTGACCGAATACCCCCCCGGTATGGCTTGCATAACCAACCCCTAAGATGGAACCAATATCGCCATCGATGGGTTGATGAAGTACACCTTCTGCGAGGCATCGGTAACTATCCAATGCCATAACATGCAATAAACGCTTACGGATAATTGTAGCTGTTATATTTTCCTTTACAGATGCAATTATAGGGTTTTTCCAAATTTTCTTCTTTTTGGTTTCAGTGTCATAATCGTAGAATCCGGCGCCTGATTTTTTTCCTTTTCTTCCTTGATCCACCATACCTTTGAGGTAATTGTATGCGCGCTTTTGGCTGGCATGTAGTTGTGGAAGTTGATCATATACATGGAGCATTAGCTCCAAGGAGATTTCGTCTAATACCGCTAAGGGACCTACGGCAAAACCTGCAGCTATCGCTTCCTCTTCAATAAGAGTTGGAGAGATTCCTTCCAATACCATTGTAATACCCTCCAGTATATAGTTGAAGAAAATACGCGAGGTGAAAAAACCTGGACCGTCTTGTACGACTATCGGAATTTTATTGAGGCGTAAAGCTGTGGCGAGTGCTTTCTCCAACGTTTTTTGCGCGGTTTGTTTACCACAGATGATTTCGACAAGAGGCATGCGGTCAACAGGAGAAAAGAAATGCATGCCGATAAAACTCTTAGGTTCGGTGCTTGCTTTCGCAAGCTCCGTAATGGGCAATGATGTCGTATTTGTCGCGAAGAACCCATTTTCACTTAAATAGGGTAAGCTTTCTTGTGTGACATCAGCTTTTAGGTGGAAATCTTCAAATACAGCTTCAATAATACAGTCAGATCCATTCAGATCACCGACTTGTTCCGTTGGTTTTATGCGTGCAAGCAATTGCTCCCCTTGGGATGCGGTCATGGTTCCTAAAGCCAGTGATTTTTCACAAACCTGCTTAGCATAAGCTTTGCCGCGTTGGGCTTGGGAAAGTGTAACGTCTTTTAAAGCAACTTTTATTCCCGCCCGGGCCGCCTCATAAGCAATCCCCGACCCCATCATTCCAGCACCCAGAATGCCTATTTTTTTTAGGCTATAATCCTCAAAATGGTTTATACTTTTGGGTGATTTCGCCAATTGGACACCATAATGGAGTGTACGGACCATGCTGAGTGGCTCGGGACGATTCAATACGTGCAGGTACAGGTTTGCTTCCTGCTCGGCGGCCTCAAACGGTGTAGATAATTGTTTTTTTTGTAATAATTCAATAACTGCATTTGTACCGGGGTATAAGCCGCGTGCTTTTTTTTGGATAGCGAGAATTGCTTCGGGGGGCAGTTCGTCCATTTGTTTTGTGTGTTGGTTGGCATCAATGCTGGGAGGATGAAGAATCCAGTTTTTTGCTAAAGATAGGCAATCGTCCGGCTTCTTCGCCAATTTATTGATTAACCCAAGTTGATGTGCTTCTTCACTGCTCACAAGTTTGCTTTGTGTCAGCAGACTTAGTGCATTTTCAGTACCTATCAATGCTGGCAAATAGATCGTTGCACCAAAAGCCGTAAACAAACCATACCTACTTTCCGGAAAGCCAAACTGAAGTTTTTCGGAGGCGATACGACAATTAGACCATAGCATAGTCGCTAGGGCAATCGCAGTACAATTGTTAGTGAAAAGAGAGACAATTGGCTTTTTAAACGTTTCCCAACGTAAAACTTTTGATGTAAGCTTGTATAAGTCCGAAGGGCTCGAATGGCTTGAAGAAAACTGCTCAAATAATTGCGCATAATCAATTTTTTCGTCTTGAATCGGACAGCTGTATACGACACCTATCGTATCTTCCCGTTCGAGAACGAACGTAACCAAATCGACAAATTGTGTGAGATAGTCTATCATATCCAACTGCTCGGGAGCTGCTGTGGATATAGGGTGGATTGTAATGATATGATGACTATCCTGTTCTACACGGAAGAGAGTGTGGGTTATATAAGATTTATTTTCATCCATTGTACTTGGTCCTGATTTTTAAAAGCTTTCTATTGTTTGGACTTTCCGGATTGATAAGTCACATGATCTATTGTCATTTTCGCAATAATTTCGAGCATGATTTCTGAGGTTCCTCCGATAATGGTGCCGACACGGACATCGCGATATAAACGTGCAATTTTATAATCTTCTGTAAAGCCATAACCGCCAAATAATTGGAGACATTGGTTCACGACATTGACGGCGAGCTCACTTGCCTGTAGTTTCGCTATGGAACATTCTTGGACTGCATATTCGTTTTGGTCCTGGAGATCACAACAATGGTGGACAAAGGCTTTCGTGGTAGCAATATTGGCTGCCATTTGTGCGATCCGGTGCCGTATGGTTTGAAATTCCTGGATTTTTTTTCCAAAGGCTTCCCGTTGTGCGATATAATCAAGCGTATACTGAAATGCGGATTCTGCGGTAGCGAGGCTATGAACAGCTGCGGTAAGCCTTTCCAACTGAAGTCCATCCATTAAATAGCGAAATCCTTCTCCGGCAATGCCGACGAGGTGAGAAATAGGGACTCGCACATTATTAAACCCTAGTTCGGCAGTGTCTGAGGCGTGCCAACCTAATTTATTGATTTTGCTTGAAGAGACTCCGCTTGCATTTCTGTCTATAATTAACAAGCTTATTCCTTTTGTTCCTTGGTCAGGAGCAGTTTTGACTGCTGTAATGAAGAAATCACCGTAGTAACCGTTGGTGATAAATGTTTTAGATCCGTTCACAATATAAAAATCTCCATCGCGGACAGCTGTTGTTTTGATCTGCTTTACGTCAGAACCAGCCCCGGGTTCAGTAATAGCAACAGCGCTGATCATATCACCAGCAATAACCGGTTTAAGATAGCGTGCTTTCAGATCTTCAGATCCATATTTCAGTAGGTATGGAGCCGACATAAACTGAATGACAAGCGCGGAAATGGTAAATCCGCCAGAAAAACAATGCGACAATTCTTCGCAGAGTATCAAGGAATAATAAAAATCGAGTTCTAGTCCGCCATACACTTCTGGATAATTGAGCCCCATAAATCCCATATCACCCATTTTCTTCCACACTTTCCGGTCGATCTCCCCCTGTTTTTCCCAATCATCGATGTAAGGTGTAATTTCTTTTCGAATAAACGCGCGAAGTGTATCGCGAAAAATCTGATGTTCAGCTGTAAACCGGATTGTCTGCATAATCGTTTATCTTGCTTCTGGTTATCTGATGTAAGGCGGCCTTTTGAATGCCCGTCTAGTAGGATGTTACCTAAACGAATTTAACGAAAAGCCTTGGCTTTTTACAAATTTTTATTCTTTATTTTTCGTTCAATAGATTAAGTAGGGATGTTTTTGCGTTATTTTTTTTCTATTTATTCTGTTTTAGCAAAAAAAATAAAACCCGACTTGTTGTGGGGTATCTGTTATATTTTCTATCTTTAATAGTAGAAAGGCTGTTGGGCATATGCTAGTGACAAGCCTTTAAAATTTTGAGCACAACAATTATAAACTTTTTTATATCATGTCAAAGAGCGTATTTATCGTTGCAGCGAAACGTACACCAATAGGAAGCTTTGGTGGGGCGCTATCCTCGATTTCAGCCCCAAAGCTTGCCGCTTGCGCTGTCCGGGCGGTTGTTGATGAAGCTGGAATTGCCAGTGATCTAGTCGACGAGATTATTATCGGTGCTGTTTTGCAAGCTGATTTAGGACAAGCACCGGCTCGACAGGTTGCCCGTTTCGCCGGTTTATCAGATCATACAACTGCAACAACCATCAATAAAGTATGTGCAAGTGGGATGAAAGCAATCGCTGTTGCTGCGCAGAGTATTCTGTTGGGAGATGCAGATGTTGTGATCGCAGGGGGGATGGAAAGCATGAGCAGGGTGCCTTACTATGCGGATGCTATGCGCTGGGGCGCGAAGTTTGGCGCTCAAGGCCTGAGTGATGGCTTGCAACGCGATGGCTTAAGTGATGCCTATTCAAATGATGCCATGGGAGTCTTCGCAGAACTATGCGCCGAAAAATATCATATTGGTCGTAAAGAACAGGATAGTTATGCAATAAGTTCCTATAAAAGAAGCCTCGATGCTTGGCAAAAAAATAAGTTTTTGAGCGAAGTCCAACCTATAACGGTGCAGAGTCGAAAAGGAGAGGTGCTTGTTTCGCGGGATGAAGAGTTTTCTCAGGTCAATTTTGACAAGATACCTGAGCTGAGGCCTGCTTTCAAAAAAGAGGGCACTGTAACGGCTGCGAACGCATCGACGATAAGTGATGGAGCTGCTGCGGTACTGCTCATGTCTGGTGAAAAATTGGAAGAACTTGGACTTGTCCCCTTAGCCGAGATTATTGCTTATGCTGATGCTGAACAAGCGCCAGAATGGTTTACGACAACGCCTAGTGTTGCCACAAATAAAGTATTAAAAAAAGCAGGCCTTACCATTGATGATATTGATTATTTCGAATTTAATGAAGCCTTTTCTGTTGTCGCTTTGGCAAATGCACAAATTTTAGGCTTACCCTTGAACAAAGTAAACGTCTATGGAGGAGCGGTATCTTTGGGGCATCCATTGGGATGTTCGGGAGCTAGAATTGTAGTAACACTGAGCAGCATCTTAAGACAGGAGGGGGGATCATTAGGACTGGCAGCGATATGTAATGGTGGCGGTGGTGCCTCTGCCATGATTATTAAAAAAATTTGATGCTTCTTCCAGCATAAGATTAAGGTACTCTTATGCTGGAAGAAGTTCAGTTTTATTGAATTCGGTTGTTATTAACCATTAAGCTTCCAAGAAACTTATTTTATTTGCTATCAAGTCGTTTGTCTACTCTTCATATAGACGACTTGCTTCGACGCCATGGAGCGCAAGCTCCGACTCGATTTCCGTCGGGTTTAATCGAATGCCTTCTATGGTTAACAGATTGTAAATAGAATCCAAGTCGATCTTCCATTCGTGGATGCCATTCAATTTTTCAACAGCTTGTTTGATTTTATCTACAAGACTGGGATGTTGTGCATTAGTTTCGAAAATGAGTTTTTCCATCGTGTTTCATATTAAGCCGGATAAAAAATCAGGCGGGTTTAACCAAAATAGCGTAGACAATCATTTGATCGGCTAATTACAATAGTATCAATATAAGGATAATAATCTTAAATTAATGCTTTAAAATGACTAAATTGTAATGAAACTGTTAATTTTTGTAATAAATACATGTGAATTTTACAGTGCTATATTTTGTTTAGAAGCACTCAAATTTCATTTTATCGTAAACGGATAAAGGGGCTGGTCGGCCGGATTTTCTGGAGGCTGTTTTTCGTTCATAATGAAATTTTAACTAAGTTTGGATGAACATGACGACTGAGATCTCGAATATTATTATTCTATTATTGCTGACAATTGTTGTTTTAATATTGGGTTTGTATCTATTGTTAAGACAAAAATACCGGAGACTTGAGATAGAGAATAGACAACAAAAGGAGCTTTTTAATCGTATGGACAATCAAAAGATAGCACATTTCCATCGGGCTCAATTAAATCCACATTTGCTTAAAAATTCGTTGAACGGAATACTTTCTCATGCTTATCAAACCTATTACACGATGGATAAGTTAGCCATGGTATTAGACTACGTTTTGTACGAAAGCGAAGATGAACTCGTTTCACCGAAGGCTGAAATTGAATTTGCCCGCAATCTCATTGAAATAAACAAGGTAAAACTGAGCCCTTTATTTGATATCCGTGTTAACTTTGACATTGATGAACTAAATGACTCCATGTTGAACATGCCGTCATTAGTCCCGCTGATGTCGGTGGATTTAATTGAAAATGCGTTTAAGCATGCAGATTTCCACGGTCCGGATTCTTTTATCGCTATCCTGTTGACCTTTAAGAATGGTCTATTCGAATTAGTTGTAAGCAATCGAATATCAAAACGTTCACCGCTGCAAAAGTCTAAAAGTGGGATAGGTAGCAAAACTTTGGAAGAGCGTCTCTTATTGTATTATCCAGGTAGACATCAACTACGCCGATTTGTAGAAAATGATGTCTATACTGCCCATCTTCAAATCAGATTGTATGTCGATTGAAAGAAATTTGAAATGTATTCTTTTGGATGATGAAATACCAAGCTTGAGATTTTTGAAAATGCTCTGTGAGCAGATCCCTGGCTTGGAGGTGGTTAAAACTTTTAATGACCCAGCTTCATTATTGAAGGAATACCGCAAACTGACTTTTGATTTTTGCATTCTGGATATTGAAATGCCAGAATTTAACGGATTTGACATAGCCAACGAGCTAAAAAACTATCCAATTGTCTTTTCTACTGCATATAAACAATATGCGAGCGATGCGTTTGACATCAATGCAGTAGATTATATGCGTAAACCACTATCCTTACAGCGTCTTCAACAAGCCATTATGAAGGTCGAGCAATTAATCAGCAAGCGATCTGAAACTATCTCTTTTGCGCAATTTAATACGAATAAAGGAAAAACAGTATTGTATTTCGAACAGATTAACTATGTTCAAATAGCTGAAGTAGACAGCCGGGATAAAACAGTTTATTTGGCGGATGGCTCGTTTATTTTATTGAAAAATATAAGCTTTGATAAGCTGCTGGAGATCTTGCCTGAACAGGATTTTATCCGTATCAATAAAAAAGAGATCATTGCAGCCAAGATCGTCAAATTTTTTTCGGCTGATGAAATTACAAGCACTTTGTTGGACGATCAAGATCTACCCCTTCTTTTTAATTTGGGCGAATCGTACAAGAAAATGTTTTTCGAGAAATTCAGTTGATTACAAAATTCTTTTGGTTCATTACATATTTTCTTAGACCTACCTGCTGAAAGGCATTAAAACTACAACAGAATTATATTTTTGTTGGGACCGTATTTGAAAAACCACTTGTTTAGGGAATATCGGTCGAGACTTAGTATGCTATTGTCATTATATTTATTTTAATTGCTATTGAAAATGAGGAAATATAGGAATACAATTTTCTATGTAGTTTTAGTTGGTACATTACTCGGTGTGATGTATTGGGTGATTCATTTGGGGACACAGCTGGAGGCTCCAGAGTTGCTGCGCGGGGAGAAAACAAGTCAAGGTGCCTGGAACGATTTTACATCAACCTTAATCCATAGCCTGCAACATCCGCTAGCCATATTACTGGCACAAATCGTGACAATTATTGTCGCTGCACGTATCATGGGCTGGATTTGCATAAAGATTAAGCAGCCTGTCGTCATAGGAGAGATGCTCGCCGGTATCATATTGGGGCCATCGTTGCTGGGACTCCATTTTCCCGAATTTTCGCATACACTTTTTCCTGTAGAATCGCTTAGTAACTTGCAGTTTCTGAGTCAAATTGGGCTAATCTTATTTATGTTTATCATTGGCATGGAGCTGGATCTGAATGTGCTGCGAAATAAAGCGCATGATGCTGTTGTCATTTCTCATGCAAGCATTGTGATCCCATTTACGTTGGGAATTTCACTGGCTTATTTTTTATACCTATTCCATCCACCCGCAAATGTAGAGTTTCTATCTTATAGCTTGTTTATTGGTATTTCCATGAGTATAACAGCGTTTCCTGTTCTTGCTCGAATTATACAAGAAAGGGGATTGCAAAAAAGTAAGTTAGGTGCAATGGCGATTACCTGCGCTGCTGCAGACGATATTACAGCTTGGTGTATTCTGGCTGTCGTGATAGCAATTGTCAAAGCGGGTGATTTCGCTAGTGCATTATATACCATCGGGCTGGCTGTTGCCTATGTGCTCATCATGATTAAGATCGTTCGTCCATTTTTGATGCGCGTTGGAGAGGTAAAAGGTAGTAAAGAAGCACTAAGTAAGCCTGTTGTTGCTATTTTCTTTATTGTGCTGTTATTGTCGGCTTATGCGACCGAAGTAATCGGAATCCATGCACTTTTTGGAGCATTTATGGCCGGAGCTATTATGCCCGAAGGGAGTCGATTCCGGACAGCATTTATCGAAAAAATCGAAGATGTTTCAACCTTATTACTATTACCTTTATTCTTTGTCTTTACAGGTCTCCGCACGCAGATCGGTCTGCTTAATGACCCTCAGTTATGGATGATTACCATTGGGATTATTTTGGTTGCGGTTATTGGTAAATTTGCAGGTAGTACGTTAGCGGCGCGCTTTGTTGGTCAAAGCTGGAAAGATAGTTTGAGTATTGGTGCCTTAATGAACACGCGGGGATTAATGGAACTTATCGTCCTCAATATTGGATACGATCTTGGCGTTTTAAGTGCTGAATTATTTTCGATGATGGTTGTAATGGCGTTGGTCACTACTTTTATGACGGGACCATCCTTAGATTTAATCAATTTCCTCTATCGACCTAAGAAAAATTCACTACAGGAAGATTTCTATGATAAATCAAAATTTAAGATTCTACTGTCTTTTGCGAAAAGTAACACGGGGATTTCACTATTATATCTGGCCGATGCTTTAACGTTGAAATCAAAAAAGAACGCTGAAATTACGGCATTACATATTGAGCCTGCCAACGAATTACATCATTATGAAGTGGAAATCCAGGAGCTGGATAGTTTCCGTGAAATTAAACAGGTGGCGATGCAGCTTGAGCAACCGATCCAGACAATTTTTAAAATCTCCAGTGATATTGACAGCGAGATTGTTCAAACTTCCAATGAGCGCAATCAGGACTTATTATTGTTGGGTGTCAGTGAATCAATTTATGAGGGAAGCTTACTGGGGCGTTTTTTAGACTTTACTACCCGGATTGTGAATCCCGAGAAGTTATTCCATACGGTTACAAATGCAGAGTCTCCTTTCATGACTTTCGATCGAAATCAGCAAATCAATGCTAAAGTAAATGCACAAGTAGGTATCTTAATCGATAAAAATTTTCTAAAGGCAAAGCGTGTGGTTGTCCCTGTTGTCTTAAAAAACGATGAATTTCTATATGAGATGATAAAACGCCTGATTCAGCATTCAGATGCTCAAGTCATCGTGTGGGATCTCAACCAAGTGCTGAAAACCAATGAAAGCTTCAAGGAGAAATTAAGGCAATTGGAACAGCTTGTTCCAAACCACCTTACAATAACTGAAAAAGAGTTAAACCGTGAGACCTGGCAGGAACAAGACTTAATGTTGATCAGCCTTCCCAGCTGGAACAAAATTGTCAATAAAAAAGTACATTGGCTTCCTTTCACGCCATCGACCCTGTTGATGGCAGATCGCAAACCGTAAATAAAATTAAAAGCCCCTAGATCTACTAATCCAGGGGCTTTTAATTAAGGTGTTCTAAAAATCTATTTATTGATCTTTTCTATCTTGATTTTTAATCCGATTAATTTTTCAATATCAGCTAAATATGGTCTTTCTTCTACATCGCAAAAAGAAATCGCTTTTCCTTCCTGACCAGCTCTTCCCGTTCTTCCGATGCGATGAACATAGGTTTCCGGTACGTTAGGGAGATCATAGTTAATTACAAGTGGTAGTTGTTCGATATCAATTCCTCTTGCAGCAATATCGGTAGCGATCAAAATTTTAAGATGGCTGTCCTTAAATTCACCTAAAGCTTTTTGTCTTGCATTTTGAGATTTATTTCCGTGAATGGCTGCTGCTCTTAAACCATTTTTTGCAAGCAACTTAACGATTTTATCTGCTCCGTGTTTTGTTCGCGAGAAGACGATAGTGCGCTCGTGCTTTAGCTTTTTTAATATGCTGGTCAATAATTTGATCTTATCTTTCTTTTCAACAAAAAATACAGATTGATTTACTTTCTCAGCTGTTGAGCTTACAGGAGTAACATCCACTTCAATAGGTTTATGTAATATGCCCTGTGCAAATTTACGGATATTGGGCGGCATCGTTGCCGAGAAAAATAATGTTTGTCTTTTTGACGGGACTTTGGTCAGGATCTTTTTGATGTCATGAATAAAGCCCATGTCCAGCATATTGTCCGCTTCGTCCAATATCAAGATCTCGATTTTATCTAGAGAGACTATTTTTTGATTCATTAAATCAAGTAAGCGACCTGGGGTAGCTACAAGAATATCAACACCCTTTTTAATTTCTTTGACTTGCTTTTCTTGGCTTACACCACCGAAAATAGTACAATAGTTTAGTTTTAGATATTTCCGGTATAGGTTTATATTGTCACCAATCTGAATGGCTAATTCACGTGTTGGCGTAAGAATCAAAGCCCTAATCGGCACGAGTTTTCCTGATGTCTTCGTCTCTTCAAGACGTTGTAAAAGTGGAAGTGCAAAAGCGGCCGTTTTACCGGTTCCTGTTTGGGCACAACCAATAAGATCGTTGCCTTGCAATACAATTGGAATAGCTTTTTGTTGAATTGCAGTAGGATGTGTGTAGCCTGTTTCTGTTATTGCTTTTAAAAGCGGAGCGATTAAACTGAGTTGTTTAAATTCCATAAATAGTATGTTCGAATTTGTCTTAAATAAAACCTTTGAGAATCCTTTTCATACTTTTTATTGAAAACTAAAAGTCTTCAACGGAAAAGTAAAAGATTGCCGAAAAATTGTAAAGGAAGAATAGGAAAAAGAAATGGGATAAGTCATTAAGAATTACCCCATTAACAAGAAAGTGTATTTTTTGGATTACGCCAATTTTACATTTGTAGCGCTGATCCCCTTTGGAGTTCTTTCTACATCATAAGTAACAACGTCGCCTTCAGATACTTGGTTTTTAAGCGCAGAAACGTGTACGAAAACATCTGCACTACCATCCTCTGGTGTAATAAAACCAAAACCTTTAGTTTCATTGAAAAATTTAATTTTACCTGTATTCATTATTTTTAATTAAGTGCGGCAAGGTAGGCATAATAAATGATTATTCCTTTATTTTTTTTAATGAATTATAAAATGTGTTGTGTAGCTGAGCCTATTTTTTGAAGGAGATGTTGATTGAGCCAGCGCTAGCGGAAGGAATTTATCGAACATAAATGTCTAATAAAACACAATCCTCCCAACCAATGTAACATGGTCAATTCATGATATTGTTGTAAATGGTATTATTAATTATTTAGATAAATATTTTTTTTAAAATGTTTGTTCTTCGTGAAATTTGTATTAACTTCAACTGCCCCTCCCAAGGGCATGTTTTTCATAGGTAGATGTATGGTCGAGTGACTCTAACTCGACCATTTTTGTTTTGTCCATAAGGTTCCGTAACAATTGTCGATATATATTTTACAATGCTTTTTGCGAGCACCTAAATTCATTTTTGTATTTTCATCGAAGCAATTTGTTTTTAATAATAAAGAACGTAATTCTTGTTAAATGGCATTCATCCAAGCATATGTAGTCCATTCGTATCTGATATTTAGATGATATCCGTTAAAAACAAAACTTAAACCAATATCCAATGAATAGAAAAGATTTTATCAAAACGTCTACTGTTTTAGCTGCTTCAACATTTTTTTTAAATGCGAAAGGTTCAACCTTTTTAGATCAATCCATCCGGGTTGGATTAATTGGTGTAAATGGTATGGGCTGGTCTGATTTGAATGCGTTGTTAAAGAATGATGGCTTGGTGTGCACGGCTCTTTGTGATGTGGATGAAAATATTCTTAAAAAGAGAGCCGAAGAACTTCAAAAAAGAAATATACATGTCGAAACATTTGTAGATTATAAGAAGATGCTGAATAGCGCGGTTGTGGATGCGGTCATTATTGCCACTCCAGATCATTGGCATTGCCTGCAAATGATCGATGCCGTAAATGCTGGAAAGCATGTGTATGTCGAAAAACCCATTGGTAACTCCATTCTTGAATGTCAATTAATGGTTCAGGCAGCAAAAAAGAATAAGGCTATTGTACAAGTCGGACAATGGCAACGGAGTCAGCAACATTTCCGGGATGCCATTGATTTTGTTCATTCGGGTAAATTGGGCAAAATAAGATTGGTGAAAGCTTGGTCTTATCAAGGGTGGAAAAGTGCTATCCCCGTTGTCCAAGACGAACCGGTTCCCGCAGGTGTACATTATACGGAATGGCTAGGCCCAGCACAAAAAAGACCATTTAATTCGAATCGATTCCATTTTAATTTTCGATGGTTTTGGGACTATGCGGGTGGTTTGATGACCGATTGGGGCGTGCATATGTTGGATTATGCTTTACTGGGGATGAAAGTTTCCGATCCAAAATCCATCATGGCCTCAGGAGGTAAGTTTGCGTTCCCGGACGACGCCGGCCAAACGCCCGATACGATGACTGCCGTGTATGAGTTTGATGGCTTCAATATTCAATGGGAGCACGCCAAGGGGATTGATCTCGGGCCTTATAACCGTAATCATGGTGTCGCATTTATTGGTAACAATGGTACGCTGGTGTTGAATAGATCGGGCTGGGAGGTCATTCCAGAAAAAGGAAGGATGGAGGCGGTCGCTATCCAACCTTCTTTAGATAATGGGTTGGATAAGCATATGGAAAATTTTGTAGCGGCCATTCGCGAACGTAATCCAGAAATACTTCATGCACCAATTGAAGTAGGTGCGCATATTGCCATCTTTTCTCAGCTCGGAAATATTGCGTTCAGAACTGCACAAAAACTCTACTGGGATAAAGATAAACAGCATTTTACTGATCAGAAAACAAATAAATACTTAGCTTCGGTTTATCACAACGGTTATAAATACCCAAAAGTATAATGCATTAAAATTGGTTGTTGATTAATCATTTTAATCAACAACCAATGGATCACTCTTTACCAATGAATCATTGCTTTATTTCTTAAAGAACAAATTCATTTGCAAGATCGATCTCCTCGCGATTGATGGAGTGGCCTGCGTTTTGATATACCATGAGCTTTACATTAGCATTCATGTTTTCCAAGATGGATACTGTAGCTTCAACCCGTTCAAGAGGAACATGGAAATCAGGATCGCTAGTGCCAATAAAAATAGGTGTTTGTGCGAAGTCACCCTTGTAATTATCTCTGTTAATTTCTTCACCGATTACTCCGCCAATAATTGCTATAGCGCCACCATAGCGTTGTGCATGCCGCGCAAGGTATTCCAGTGTTAAGCAGGCTCCCTGAGAAAAACCAAAAAAATAGATGTTTTCGGTGGGAATCCCATGGTCTAAAGCTCGTTTAACCGTATGATCGATCAGATCAATTGCCGAACTCAACCAGGGTTCATTCTCTTGTACGGGAGCAATAAAAGAATAGGGGTACCAACTGTGATGTTCTGCCTGCGGTGCAAGTAGTGCGAAATTATCGACATGAAGATAGGATGACATACCAAGGATGTCTTCTGCACTTCCTCCACGACCATGGATCATGATAATCGCTTTTTTTGCCTGTTCTAAATTTTGCCCAGCCGTTTTAATATTGATTGAATGACTCATTTTATCCTTTCATGTATGGTAATTTATACCGTTTTTTTAAACCACACGTCCTGATAGAGCTCTGGATGGCGATGAAACTGCGCATTTACATAAGGACATAAAGGAACAATTTTCATGTTGTTTTCGCGCGCATGAGAGACCAATTTCTCGAGGAGTATTTTTGCAAAACCCCGGCCTTCATAAGCTTCATCTACCTCCGTATGATAAACAACCAAATTACCGTCGATGATAGCGATGCTCATTAAACCTGCTTTGTGGTCGTCGGAGAATAATTGGAGCTCTCCACGTTGATTTTTGTCTAATACAATTTCAGTTCTTTCCATAATTTCCTCGTTTGAATAATGATGTTTTTATACTTTAATTAATTGATTTTTGGCAATGTTTGCTCAATCTGCGAACGATAGCTTTCATATTGCTTTGGCAATTTCAGTGCCGACCCTAAACTGGATAGCGGCTCGTCTACTGTAAATCCGGGATTGTCTGTCGCGATTTCAAATAAGACACCACCAGGTTCACGAAAATAGAGTGAGAAAAAGTAATCTCTATTTATTTTTTCTGTGATATTCAGCCCTGCCGAAAGCACCTTTTCGCGATACTCCATCAATACATTGTCATCCTTTACCCGGAATGCGATATGATGGTTTGTGCCAGCCGCATTTTTGCCATAGGGCAGATTTTTATCCGCTATTATGTCGACAATGTTTGCGGTTTCAATGCTGTCAGTTGTTAATCTATAGCGGTTGTCATCCTGCTGATGAAACGAATAACCTAAAATATCGGTCAATACGCGTATAGTTGGATCTGCTTCTTTTAATGAAAGCGTGACATTATGGAATCCTTTTAGTGCATGTTCCGCATTGACGTCGGTCGTTGTCCATGCCTTTCTAGGGTCGTTAGTTTCAATAAACTGAAGTTGTAATCCATCGGGATCATGAAATGAAATCAGCTTCTCTCCAAAAATCTCATTTTCCTGTAAACTAATCTGATGTTCCGCTAAGCGATTTTTCCAGAAATCCAAACTCCCCTGAGGTACGGCATAGCCAATATGAGTCGCCATTCCCGCTCCCGGCGTACCCTTTCCGATACCTTCCCAAGGGAAAAATGTAAGAATCGTTCCAGGTTCGCCCTGTTCATTACCGAAATAGAAGTGATAGGTCCCTGGGTCGTCGAAATTAACTGTTTTTTTGACAAGGCGTACACCCAGTACTTTCGTATAAAAATCAAGATTTCGCTTTGCATTGTCGGCTATCGCAGTAATGTGATGTAGTCCTAATATTTTATTTTCCATAGCTGATATTTTTATTTTCTTAACTGATGTAAAGTTACATCGTGCAATAAGAAATTTTATTGAACTAGATTAATAAAAGCGATAATTGGCCTTTTTGTTTTATAGCAATATTGATTTTCGAAAATATAAAAAAAACGCCTGAAGTTGGGAGCTTCAGGCGTTTAACCTAACCAATTATTAACCTAAATTTATGAAATGTATATTTCTGAATATTATACTATCAATGATAAATCCAATTATCATGCCAATATTTAATAGTGTAAAAGACCTCAGATAAAAGCAGTATATATTGTATAATTTAGGTAAATTGGATTGTGCTAAGGTGGGGTGTGAATCGATGACTTCAATTAAAATAGATTTAAAGATGAAAAATAGAACAATAGTTAGGGTCATGACTTTCTCTGTTTTATTGCTAACGCTGGGTTGTCAGCAATCTCCAACAAATGAATCCAAGGAAGCTGCGAAAAAACAACTTGACGAAAACAAAGAGAATAAAAGAATCGTTTTAGATTTTTATCAGCAAATGTTTGGTGATAAGGATATTTCTGCAGTTGACAAGTACATTTCTCCTCAGTATATCCAACATAATCCCGCTGTTGCGGATGGAGCAGCAGCGTTTAAGCTCGCTGCGACAAAGTGGTTTGAAGGGCAGCCTAAGACAAAGATTGATGTACAGCATATTGCTTCGGACGGCGATTTGGTCTTCATACACCTAAAAAATAAGAATCCAGATGGTAGCCTTAAATCGACAATCGATATCTTCAGATTGGAAAAAGGTAAAATCGTAGAGCATTGGGACGCGCAGCAAGATGTACCTAAGAACGCGGCAAATGCTCACCCTATGTTTTAAGGAGTTTGCGCAATCTCATTTTTTGCGTTTGAATCTTTGTTTCTATTAATTTTTAGCGGAGTTGTCGGTTATGGTAATTTATGTCTAAATTTAGGCCTAAATCATTTTTTGCGAAACCACTATTTTAATTATGAAGAGAGTCCTAAGCCTAAGTTGTTTTTTCTTACTGTTTTCTGCATGTAGTGTTCATTATAGTCCAAAAGAATATCCTTATGTGTATATGCAAAAGAAGGATCGTGAGCTTAAAGAATGGAAGCTGGTATGGGAAGAAAACTTCAATTCCCCAAAGCTAGATAGTAGTAAATGGTCCCGGATTCCAGCAGGGGAAGCCGATTGGAATCGGCATATGAGCATGGATGACGCCTGTTTTGGATGGGAAAATGGTGAGTTAATTCTTAAAGGAATAAAAAATGCAGACAAAAATAGCGATTCAAGACCATTTTTGACAGGCGGGATATGGAGCAAGGGGAAGTTTGCTTTTCAGTACGGACGCGTAGAAATCAAAGCCAAGCTTGGAAGTGCAAAAGGCGCATGGCCTGCCATGTGGATGCTGGCGGAGTTGGACAAGTATGGGAAATATCCTAGAAATGGTGAAATCGATATTATGGAGCATCTTAATTTTGACAATATCATATACCAGACCACGCATTCCTATTATACGTTGGATCTGGGGCAAAAGGAGAATCCGAAACATTTTGGTACCGCTTCGGTCAGCACTGAAGCATATAATATATATGGTATAAGTTGGTATCCCGACCGCATCGTATTTCAGGTGAATGGTGTTGATACCTTTACTTACCCAAGAATTAATGATGTCGACCCTTCTCAGTGGCCATACGATCAACCCTTTTACCTTTTGATTGACCAACAGTTGGGCGGAAACTGGGTTGGTGAAGTAAATCAAGACAAGCTACCCGTTGAGATGCGTGTTGACTGGGTTAAAGTTTACCAATAGTACTCACCAATGCTGAGCAAAATGAAAGATGAAAAATCTACTGTTATTGAACCACAGTTTTCCGGAAACAGTGAAATATTATAATTTTATAGGAGACCTATGATTAAGTGCTAAAAACTTAATATACGCGACATAGGAAAAATGTTTACTTTTGGCCAAATTATGGAAGATAATACGATATTCAAGATTAGTAATAAGATTAGGGAAATCCGAAAAGAAAAAGGAATTACGATACAGGAAGTTGCGGATAGAGCGGGGGTAAGCAAGGGACTTATTTCGCAAATTGAAAATAACAGAACAATACCTTCCTTACTCGTATTGATTAATATCATCAATGCACTGAATATTGATCTTAACGAGTTTTTTAAAGATTTTAATTCTGAATTGGATTCAGGCCCTGTGGTCGTTCGGAAAAAAGATACGTATAGTCCCTTTGAAAAAGAGTCGGCGATAGGTTTCCATTATAAACGAATTTTCACATCTGCGATAGATAGTTCGACCATGGACATTGTTCTTTTGGAGCTGCATCCTGATGCACAGCGACCTATGGTTGAGACCGAAGCCTATGAATATAAATATATCATTAGCGGACAGGTGGAGTATATCTTCAATGATCAAAAAATTAGCTTAGAAGAAGGCGATTCGATCTTTTTTAATGGACGATTGTCACATACACCACGCAATGTTGGAAGTGAAAAAGCGGTCATGCTAATTGTATATTTTTTTGAGAATAAGAAATAGTTCATAACAGGTTATGTATCAAAGCATCATTGAATCATTCAGTGATGCTTTTTTATTTTATACTTTTCGTATTGGAAATGGATAGTTATATTTGTTTATAAATACTTAACAAAAGTTTAGTCTAGTGTTAATTTCCAAAATTTACTTTTGATTGCGGACAATGAGGTCTGTTAACAAGTTTAAATGATGGAATTAAACCAACGAATAAAAAGACGCATAAAAGGGCTGGATGAGAAATCTGTGGCTATTATTCTAGCTATAACGGCATTTTTATGTTATACGAGTATGTATTCATTTAGAAAGTCATTTACGGCTTCTGCTTTTGCAGATGATACTATTTTTGGTGTCGATTATAAAGTTTGTATGGTGATCATTCAAATGCTGGGCTATTTGTTGTCAAAGTTTTATGGAATTAAATTTATTTCTGAAAGTAAACAACGTAATAGAGGACGGTATTTGATCGGTTTGATTAGTATTTCATGGTTGGGTCTTTTGGCATTTGCCCTTTGTCCAAGACCTTGGAATGTAGTTTTTCTTTTTATCAATGGTTTTCCGTTGGGAATGGTTTGGGGATTGGTATTTAGTTATTTGGAAGGAAGACGGTTTACAGAGATTATGGGGGCAGTGATGTCCGTGAGTCTGATTTTTGCTTCGGGACTGATAAAAACTGTTGGGCGGTGGCTGATGTCTTCTTTTCCTATTAACGAGTTTTGGATGCCATTTTTGACGGGTTTACTTTTTTTTCTGCCCTTTGTTTTGTGCGTGTGGATACTCGAAAATGCCCCGGGACCTACAGAAGAGGACAAGAAATTACGGACAGAGCGCATTGCTATGGATGGGAAAATGCGAAAACAATTTTTTAAAACATTTATGCCAGGTATTGTATTAACGATTATCGTGTACACGATGCTTACTATTTTACGCGACGTACGGGATAATTTTGAGGTAGAAATCTGGCAGATGTTACATGTAAAAGGAGCGGGTATTTTTGCAAAAGTTGATGGGACTATTTCCTTAATTGTATTGCTGTTGGTCAGTTGTCTTATCATGGTTAAAAACAATCTTAAAGCGTTTAAGTTGATTCACTATATGATCATTATGGGTTTCCTTACTGCAGGTATTTCTACCTATTTGTTTACGAGGCAATGGATTGATGGTTTAAGTTGGATGTTGCTCGTCGGTTTGGGGTTATATATGGCATACATTCCTTATAACGCTATATTTTTTGAAAGAATGATCGCTACATATCGTATGAAAAGTAATATCGGTTTTGTGATGTATATGGCTGATTCAATCGGCTATTTGGGTAGTTTTCTGATATTGGTGAACAAAGAGTTTATGCCAAATTCTGTTACTTGGGGCAATTACTTTATTCAATTGGTCTTTTTAGCGTCTGTTATCGGAGCGATTTTGGGCATCTTCTCCCTACTTTATTTTATTCGAAAAAAAGAACAGATGAAAGTAAGCGACGATGAGTTGTTGGCTCCTTGGCATGCGACAAAAGGAGAAGTACAAATTAGTTAACTATACTTTTTTATGATATTCTATTTATAAAGATGAAAACAAATACATATGATTTAATTATTGTTGGGGGCGGGATTTTAGGGACCTTTCATGCCTATCATGCGTTACAAAAGGGGTTACGTGTGCTCCAACTCGAAAAGGATAATTTTCCCGTGGGATCTACCGTTCGTAATTTTGGACAAGTTGTGCCATCGGGGATGGCCGGAGAATGGTTTGATTATGGTGTACGTGGACTTGAAATATATCAATCTATTCAGTGGGAGATGGATATATCCGTTAGAAAAAATGGTAGTATCTATATTGCTTCAGATAATGATGAAGTTCAGGTACTTCATGAGTTATCTAAGCATTATCAGGTGAAAGGATATGAACATGAACTTTGGTCGAAGGAACAGGTTTTATTGAAATATCCTGTGATGAATGCTAGTTATGTTAAAGAGGCTATCTTTTTTCCGCAGGAACTCAGTGTAGAACCCGAGTCAATGATTAGACAGCTGCATATTTATATGCAAAATAAGTTTGTGGACTATACGTTGAAATACGATACGACAATTGTGGCTTGCGAGGATAAAAATGATGCCGTTGTTGTCACAAGCAGTACGTTGCAAAACTTTGAAGGGAAGAAATTGCTTATTTGCAATGGATACGAGTTTAAAATTTTATATCGTTCCTTATTTGACAATAGTGGGCTTGAAATTAGCAAGTTGCAAATGATGCGAACGAAACCTTTGGCCCATATTCATTTGCCAGGGAATATTTTAACAGGACTGACCATTCGTCGATACGAGAGTTTTGAAGAATACTGCCCATCTTTTCAAACAATTCCGTTGCCTGATCACTATCAGGAGCTACGCAAGTATGGAATTCATATGCTCTTTAAACAGGCCACGGATGGTAGTATTATTATCGGTGATTCGCACGAATATGCAGCGGGCAACAGACTGGATGAATTGGGCTTCGCTGTGAATTCCTATATCAATGAATTGATGATTACAGAAGCCAACCGTATCATGCCGATGGAGCGTGCCTCGATTTCATCCTCTTGGGCAGGTTATTATTCGCAGCACAAAGATCATATTCTTGAAATCGACGTTAGCTCAAGGATACATGTTAGAACCGGTATCGGAGGGAAGGGAATGACAGCAAGTGCCGGCTATGCCGAACAGAGTATTGAAAAACTTTTTTAACTTATACCTATCGCAGAGCCCCGCTATCACATTTAGCGGGGCTCTTTCGTTTTTAAGCTATTTTCTGGATCAATTTATCCAAATGCACGGTAGAATTAAAGTTCCCGCTTTCTTAATAAGGTAAAAACGATATAAAATTCAATTAGTAAATAACTAAATTATGAAGAAGGCGTATGAATAATCTTTTTACTGCATCAACTATTTTTGCGGTTGATTGTTCTTTATAAAACATTTATCTGAGCAATATTTCCTTATTGTTTAGGCGTTAAACAATGTTTTTATTAACTTCACGGTCACAATAAACCAGATCTAAATAGTAGAAGTGAATGGCAAATAATGTTTTTCCTGAAAATGAGTT
Organism: Sphingobacterium sp. Ag1; assembly: GCF_000988325.1. Lineage (NCBI taxonomy): Bacteria > Pseudomonadati > Bacteroidota > Sphingobacteriia > Sphingobacteriales > Sphingobacteriaceae > Sphingobacterium > Sphingobacterium sp. Ag1. The sequence continues at coordinate 28,691 of NZ_LBGU01000031.1, forward strand.
AAGAAGGATAGAAAAATTAAAGTCCTATGAGTTAATGGGACTCGGGAAAGACCCTGAGCTGGATGTTTTTGCGCAGGCGGCCTGTTTGATTACAGATTGTCCTGCAGCGTTAATTGCCATGATGGAGCAAGACACACAACGTATTCAAAGTTGCGTTGGTATGGAGCTGGATACCGTTGACAGGAAGAATACAGTCTGTCAATACACCATAATGAGTAAGGAGGTCCTCGTCATTGAAGATACTTTTGAAGACCCACGCTCATCTTCCAATCCATTGATTCGCGAGGGAAATATCCGTTTTTATGCCGGCGTTCCACTCCTGGATGACGATGGCGATGCGCTTGGAACGATCTGTGTTATTGATTTCCATCCGAAAACGCTTTCGGATAAACAAAAAGACTCGTTGGAGGAGCTGGGCAAGGCAGTTACCAAAATATTATTGGGAAAAAAACGAAAAGTTCAGGCTGGTTATTTCTCCGAAATTTTTCACTTGACCAACAATATTATTTGTGTATTGGATGAGGAGCGTAAGGTAAAAGAAGTTAACCCTGCATTTAGTAAAGTCCTGGGATTGTCCAGATCCAATAGTTTAGGTAAATCTATTTTTACCTTATTGGGAGATACTGAAAGGGAATTAGTGTCGGACTTAGGTCGAGTTGAGGAAACCAAATACGGCGTTCAATCGACGAGTAGGACTAAAATAGAGAATGGCCAAGTTGTTGAAATTGAATGGCATTTCAAATATGATCCGATAAATCATGACATTTTGGCTTTTGGCAGAAACGTAACAAAAGAGCGCGAAGAAAAACTCAAGTTGGAGAATTCCGAACGTAGATTCCGTAGCTTTTTTGAAAATGCGATCGGTCTGATGAGCATGCATGACATGGACGGTAATATTCTATCTGTCAATGAAAAAGGAAGAGAGATATTGCGGTATGCGAAAGAAGAGGTAAAAGGACTTAACCTCAAGCAATTGGTGCCGTCTCATCATGTCGGTCTGGTTGAAGACTATCTCAAACGTATTGCAAGCAACAAAGAGGACTCGGGAATGATGGTTCTTCAAACAAAAGATGGTGAAGACATTTCTTGGCTATACCACAATATGTTGGAAACCGATGAAAATGGACGATCTTATGTTGTCAGTACGGCCTTGAATATGACGGATCGACTGCGCCTTGAAAATGATCTTTTGCATACCAAACAAATCCTGGAGCAGACCAATGCTGTCGCTCAGGTAGGCGGATGGGAGGTCAACTTAGCTGAAAACAAGGTCTATTGGTCCGACTCCACGAAGTTAATTCATGGTGTGGATCCTGATTTTACACCTGATTTTGAACATGCAATCGGATTTTATGAGCCGGAAAGCCAGGTTATTTTGCGTAGAATTTTTGAAAACGCCGTTAAAACAAGAACACCCTATGATACCGAATTGCGTCTATTAAAACAAGACGGTGAATCAATTTGGGTGCGGGTAAAAGGTATTCCCGAATTTGAAAATGATGTGTGTAAACGTGTTTTTGGAATTATTCAGGATATTGATAAAAGTAAATCGCTATTCTTGGAACTGGAACGCAAAGAATCTATGTTACGGGCTTTTGTGGATTATGTTCCTGCTTCGGTTGCTATGTTTGACCGAGACTTTAACTATATTTCGGTGAGTAATCAATGGTTGGAAGATTTTCACGAAGGAGTAAGTTTGCCGCCAAATAGTAACTTTTTTCAATTGTTTCCAAATATACCGGAAAATAGAAAAAAAATCTACCTTGATGCGCTGGAGGGAATACCGTATAAGAATACGGATGAAGTCATACAGGCTGGTGGACTTGCCGAAGCACAACATTTCAATTGGGAAGTAAGACCGTGGCATCTCGCTGATGGAAGTATAGGTGGGATCATTATTTTTACACAAAATATCACTGAATCGGTTAAAATAAATGATGAATTAAAATTAGCGAAGGAACTGGCCGATCTGGCGAGTAAGGCAAAGTCCGAATTCCTCGCCAATATGAGTCACGAAATTCGAACGCCATTGAACGGTGTGATTGGATTCTCCGATTTGTTATTAAAAACACCATTAAATGACACACAGTTACAATACTTAGGCTATATCAATGAATCTGGAAATAGCTTACTCAATATTATTAATGATATTTTAGACTTTTCAAAAATCGAATCCCGTAAGCTTGAATTATTTGTCGATAAGTATAATGTATATGATGTCGCGAATCAGGTTATTAATGTTGTTCTCTATCAAGCACAACGCAAAGAAGTCGAACTGCTTTTGAACATTGAACAGGGGCTGCCGGCTTTCGTTTGGATTGACGAGGCACGTATTAAGCAAGTGTTGGTGAATCTATTAGGTAACGCCGTTAAGTTTACGGAAAAAGGTGAGATTGAATTTAAGATCAGTAAACTTCGCAACGATGAGGATAAATTAACCTTACGTTTTTCGGTTAGAGATACGGGGATAGGAATTCCACCAGAGAAACAACAACGCATCTTTGATGCCTTTACACAAGAAGATAGCTCCGTCAGTAAACGGTACGGCGGCACGGGACTAGGCTTGACAATCTCCAACAACCTGTTGAAATATATGGGTAGTAAATTAAATCTGGTAAGTGAAGTGGGCGTCGGATCGACCTTCTATTTTGATATTGAGGTCCGATGTGAAGAAATGGAGGATGAAGATACCGCTTTGCCTTTAAATCGTGTCCTCGTTGTCGATGACAATGCTAATAATCGAATTATCCTTCAACATATGTTGGCCTACAAAAACGTTGAGTCTGTCCTCGCAGAAAACGGTATGGAAGCCTTACAGTTGCTAATGAAAGGTGAACGATTCGATGTGATTTTAATGGACTATCATATGCCTATCTTATCGGGTCTGGAAACGATAGAAAAGATTAAGGAACTCTTTAGAAAACAAGAGGAAGGCATCCCATTGATCGTGCTGCACACCTCCTCAGAAGAGCATGAGGTGATTTCAGCGTTTAGACAAGAGGAACGGTCATTCTGTCTACTTAAGCCCATTAAATCTGAGGAACTTTATTTGACCTTGCGGAGAGCCATACAACAAAATAGGGAAGATGCCGTGCAGTTAAAAGCAAATGCAAACTTATCGTTGTCATCGGATTCGTATGGTGAAGACATTCAGGTGCTCTTGGCAGACGACAATGCCGTTAATATGGCGCTCAATTTACGCATGATGGCTAGCATCATGCCTAGCGCCCAGTTAACCGAAGTTTCTGACGGAGCCCAAGCCATTCGTGCTTGCAAAGAAAAACAATTTGATTTTATTTTGATGGATGTTCAGATGCCCGAGGTCGATGGTATTGAAGCAACCAAACAGATCCGGCAAATGTCAGCTTATGCTGAGACACCTATTATAGGTGTTACTGCCGGTAATATTTCGGGCGAAAAGGAACGCTGTCTGGAAGCGGGAATGTCAGACTTTCTAGCTAAACCTATTCGTCAACAGGATTTATTCAAGGCCTTGGAAAAAGCCATGTTATCGGTAAAGCCTAGTGCCGCCGACGCTTCGGATCTAGAGGATTTGGACGAGCATCTGGATATGCGACGCCTGGAAGAACAGGCTGGTGATGATCCTGCATTTTTAACCTTTTTTCTGGATTTGGTGGTCCGGGAAATAACGGGGTCTAGAAAGCAGTTAAAGGAGGCCATTGATACAAATGATATTGTACGTATCAAAGAGCTCCTTCATAAGTTGCGGGGGACTTCATCGACAGCCGGACTTATCAAGCTGGCCCAAATGACCAAAGACCTCGAGACCAGCCCAACGATTGAAACAGACCTTGCGATCGCTTTTGTGGCAATCGAGCAAGAAATGGATATCGGATTGGAATTAATTACAAAAATCTTAAATAAAGAATGATATGTTGATTTTAATAGCGGAAGACGACGAATTGATACTGCGTACTGTTGAACACAAATTAGTGAAAGAAGGACACGAAGTGGTGCTGACCAGAAATGGCCGTGAAGCCATCGAAAAAATTAATGAGCTGGATTTGGATTTAGTTGTAACGGATATTATGATGCCCTTTGCTTCTGGTATTGAAATTCTTTCGGCAATAAAGAGTATCGGAAAGAAAATCCCGGTTATTGTATTATCGAGTATGGGCCAAGAAGAGGTCGTGGTCGATGCTTTTGATTTAGGCGCATCGGATTTTATGGTTAAGCCATTTAGTCCAAACGAACTGATTCTTAGGATAAAACGCTTGATAAAATAAATAAAGTTAAATTATGCATCACCACATCGAGCTACATGAGCTTATTCTGGCGATTGTTATCGTATTGATTTTAGTACTATTGTTGATTATCACGGTACTTGGATACAGCTTTTATAGCTATAGAATCCTGCACAATAGGCAATCGTGGAGACAGATCATCGAGTACAAAATTATGGAAACTATTGTTGGCGGCGATGAGAATAGCGATCGAGATCTGGAGTTTGCTAAATACCTGAAGGAACCTTCTTTTCGGGCTCTTTTTTTGGATGTTTTAGTTGACTCCGATAGAAAATTTTCTGGTGGGGCAAAACAATCGATCAATAGGTTGTTTCATGATTTTAAATTGGAAGATGAAGCTTGGCGAAAGCTTCGGCATAGAAAAGCTTATTTGGTTGCCGGTGGGGTTCAAGAGCTTGCTGCGATGAATGTCGAACCGGCAATCCCTGAGATAACAGCCAAGCTTAATGACTCCCGCACTGCAGTATATCAAGAAGCACAATATGCAATCGTGAGTTTTAAAGGGTACGAAGGGCTTGGTTTTTTGGATCATTTTGATCGTCCCTTATCAGACTGGCAACAATTACGTTTATTGTTTTCTATTCATGAAATACCCGAGCTTTCGGAGTTACATGTGGATACCTGGCTTAAGAGTTCAAATGATTCTGTCGTCGTATTTACGTTGCGCTTGATCCGAAAATTTAGATTGATGACTTTTTATACGGAAGTTTTTAACTTATTGGATCACCCATCTACGAAGGTCCGTATACAAGCCATACGAACATTGCAGGCAATTGAGAACAGTGGGACAATTCAGCAATTTATACAAAATTTTGATCAGCAACCAATCGAAGTTCAGATTGAAATCCTTAAAGCGATGAAGATTGCCAAAAGTAAAGAAAGTGAATATTTTCTGAAGGATCAACTGTGGAATCATACCCAGGTGTCAATTAAAATTTCTGCCGCAGAAGTACTCGTTGTACTGGGCGAAGAACAGTATTTGCGCGAGATTTCACAACGTGAAGATACATACGACGAACTTACACAAATTATTAAACACGCTTTGCAAGAGAAAAAATGTTAGAGTTTTCCCATATCGTATACGAAATTATAGTTTGGTTATTTTTGCTTTATTCGGCAGCAGTATTCATTATCTATACTTGGATAGGGCTATACGCTTATGGAGCGGTGTTTCGTTACAAACACAATAATACATTTACGGATTATAGTATTATTGCCACCAACCCCAACGCGCCAACATTCAGTCTGATTGCGCCAGCATACAACGAAGGGATGACCATCGTTGAAAACGTACGTTCATTATTGTCGCTGTATTATCATAATCTGGAAATCATCATCGTTAATGATGGTAGTAAAGACGACTCAATTTTGAAATTGATAGCTTCTTATGAACTTGAACCAACGTCCTTTTTTGTTCAGGGAACTATTGAAACCAAGGATATAAGAGGAATCTATAAGAGCAAAAATCCAGCTTTTAAGAAGCTGATTGTCGTTGACAAGGAAAACGGCGGCAAAGCTGATGCGCTCAATGTTGGCGTTAATATTTCTTCGGGAGATTATATCGTTTGTATTGATGTGGACTGCATTTTGGAACAGGATGCTATTCTGAAATTAGCAAAGCCGTTTTTGGAGCAGACCGATAAACGCGTTATAGCCTGTGGCGGAGTTATACGTTTGGCTAATAACTGTAATGTCGTGAACGGTTCGGTGGTCGACGTTAATCTTCCAAAATCATGGTTGGGACGTACGCAGGCTTTGGAGTATATCCGTGCTTTTATTTTAGGCCGAATGGCTTGGTCCAGGGCTTCGGGATTAATTCTTATTTCTGGGGCATTTGGCGCTTTTGACCGAGAGATCGTATTAGCGTGCGGGGGCTATGACCGAAATACGGTGGGAGAAGACATGGAGCTTGTTGTTCGTATGCGCCGCTATATGGAGGAGCAAAAGCAAGCCTACGAGGTGGTCAACATTCCTGATCCATTGTGCTGGACTGAGGTACCTGAGTCAAAAGAAGTGTTACGTAAGCAGCGCAATCGTTGGATGCGGGGCACGATGGAAACCTTATGGAAACATCGTAAACTCATGTTCAACCCCAAATATGGCCGTTTTGGTATGCTCAGTATGCCTTACTGGTTTTTCTTTGAATTCTTAGGACCCATTGTCGAATTTACGGGCTATATTGTTTTTCTGATCTTTTTTATTCTGGGAATCATCAATTGGCCATTTTTCGTTGCGCTATTTGCTTTGGTAATTGCTTCCGGAATTTTGTATTCGATCTATGCCATCTTAGTTGATCTTGTTAGTCATCAGGTTTATTCGAAGAAACGAGATCTTTCCACGCTGATAACTACGGCGATACTAGAACCTTTGTACTTTCACCCAATCGTTGTTAAAGCTGGGGTACAGGGGGTTGTTGATTACTTTCGCAAGCAGCACGGCTGGGGAGAAATGACACGACAAGGCTTTCAACAAAAAGATGCGAACGAGTCTGTCTGGAAATACCTCGGTCAGCGATTGAATCTGTCGTTACAGAGCTTAGGACCTGTTATGTTGGTGTTCTTTGCCTTGTATATGTTATCCGTTGGCGTAGAATGGTGGTGGTACGGCCGTCGATTTGTTCAGCTTTCGGAGTCACATGCCGGGAAATACCTGTTCTTGGATAACATCTTGTTTCTCTTTCAATCCTTAGCCTGTTTGGGAATCGGCTATTTATTGCTTCAGTTCATAAGCAGTTTTTGGGCGAGACTTCTTATGGTCATATCGTTTGCGTTTATTGTCGTTATGCAATTCATCTTATTCCTGTATTTTGGCGAATCGAGAAATTTGCTTGGGGCTGATATGTTCTATTACAGTTCGGAAGAGATGAAGCAAATTCTGCAGGCTAGCGGTATGTTGAGTTTTACCAATATTGCCTTGCTGCTGTTATTGATCGTAATTTCTTGGGTTCCCCTTTGGGTTGCCAATAAACAGACATTCAAAAAGGCTTATGCGAGTATTGCACTGTTATCTTTGGGGATCATATCGTTTTTTGTCTCCTCGGCTTCGCTTTTGGGGGGGAGCTCCGAAAAAGATGAATTCGTCGCCAATGCAAGCCGGAGTAAGTGGCGTTATTTTTTCGATTCCAATTTCACTAATTACGTGGATGAGCACCCTGGGATGCTCGCTATGTTCAATAAAGACGAAGATGATGCAAAAGTGGTAGATACTAAATTTCCCTTTTTGAAAAAAGAGGATACTAAAGATTTCCTAGGGGCATACATGCAGAAAACGGCGAAAGTACCCAATTTGGTCATTCTTGTTATCGAGGGTTTAGGACATGCCTATAGTGCTGAAAATGGCTATATTGGCAACTTTACACCTTTTATAGGTACATTGAAGCAACAGTCTTTGTATTGGGATAATAATATGAGTTCCTCGGGTCGGACATTTTCCGTTTTGCCGACCATAACAGGTTCGTTGCCTTTTGCAACACATGGATTCCTGGAACAAGACACCTTGCCTGACAACTTTAATCTATTTAATATTCTGAAGAGTAATGGATTCAATACTGGGTTTTTCTATGGCGGTCATTCTAATTTTGATTTCATGAAAAAGTTCATGGATTATAATAAAATAGATATGCTCATGGACCAAGCCGCATTCGGACCTCCTTATAAAAAATTACCCGAAAAGGGTGGGGAGAGCTGGGGATATGAAGATCAAGCTGTCTTTAGCAAACTTCTTGAAGTACAGAAGGTACAGGAACACCCTTATTTCCATGTTCTTTTGACACTATCAACCCATAATCCGTTTTTGATTAATAATGCGGCTCATTATGAGCAACTATTTGATCAACGTATCGCAACATTGAACCTTACACCCGAACAAAAAAAGTGGGCTTTGGAAAACCGTACCCAGCTTGTTTCGGTGCTGAATCTAGATGATGCGATGGAGCAGTTCTTTAATGAATATAAAAAGAGACCAGATTTTGCAAATACTATTTTTGTCATAACTGGGGACCACGCGATGCCTGAGATACCCTTGCAAAGCAAAATCGATCGTTATCATGTTCCACTGTTGATTTATTCACCACTTTTGAAAGGGCCAAAGACTTTTCATAATTTTGTTAGCCAATTTGATGTCGCGCCTTCCATATTGGCCTACTATCGCGAGAATTTTGGTATGAAAACTCCTACACAAGTTACCTGGATCGGTCAGGGCCTTGACAAGGGCACTTCAGCTCAGGGAGATGGCATTGCCATGATGCAGAGTAAAAATCAATTGATTGATTTTGTAAAAGGCAGTTACCATCTTTCCGATGGACAACTGTATAAATTGGATGGAATACTCAATGAAGATGCCGCCTCGGATAATGCAAGAGAAGAATTGTCCAAGCGCTTTGAACTATTTAAGCGCAAGAACAAACTCTTTTATACCCAGAAGCGACTTCTTCCAGACAGTGTGTATACAAATTACTTTAATAGAACAAAGAAGAACTAGAATTTTCGAATATAACCAAGGATGATGTCCAATTGATTTCCTTTCTCTTTTGGCCTGAATTCTTGGTTATAATAGGTGCCCGAAATTGAAAATAGGTTACTTTGTTTCACCGAGAAGTTATACTCGGCACCTACTTTGAATGTCTTTAATTTATAGGAAGCGTTGTCCAATAGATTATTTCGGTTTTCTTCGGGGCTCAGACCCGTTCCGGCACTAAATCCGAAGTAATCGTTTGCTCCTTTTGTATAATAGCGGACTGTTCCGGTATAGGATTGGGAAATATTCTTTTCGCCCGGTGTAAGATAAGTCCTCAGATTGAACCAAAAGTTTTGGTAATATTTTCCTACTGAAGCCGTGTACATCCAGATGTTGTCACTAAAATAAAGCTGACGATATCCGATCTCTCCCTCAAAGCTGTTCGGAAGATTGGCATAGAGAGACACGCCAGTTCTATATTTCGCAAAAATCCCCACATTATTGGAGTATCCAGCACCCACGTAGAGGTAAAATATCTTTGAAAGACGAGGATAAGCCTCCATCTCGAATTGTACGCCATTTTCTGCAAATTTATTTGCATAGTTGGTCCTGAAAATAACTGACCCTATAGGTGTTGCCCGCTTATAACTTAAGCCGACAATGTGCCAATTATGATCAAACTGTTTGTCAAAATAGACAAAGTTGTAGGTCAGACCGATTGCGTTTTTAGCCGTATATTCTTCAATACTTTTTGCCAGTGCTCGAGCTTCTGTGTTTTTAGGATTAATTGCCAATAAACGATGAATTGCCTTTTCGGCAGCTTCATAATGATCGTTGCCGTAACTAATTTTACCTTTTAACAGCAATAGATCCTGCGACTGCGGATGTAGGCTAAGTCCTTTGTCTGTAATTGCAATAGCTTTGTCAGTCTGATCATTCCAATATTCCAATGAGGCATAGGCTAAAAAGAAATCTTCATCACTTGTATTCTTTTTGTCCAGTTCTGTGAAGATGGTTCTTGCCGAATCAATTTTATCCGACCAGGTATAAAGCCGCCCGAGAAAGATGCTAATATCGGTGTAATCCGGTGCTTGAAGTAGCGCCTGTTTGGATAATTGAATGGCTTGCGGATAATCTTTTGAATCAAAGGCTACCTTTCGCGCTTTTACAAAGAGATCATCAGCAGTGAGTTTCGTCTCTTGCGCAATTGAAAATAAGGGTAATAAAGAGAGGGAGAGTAATGGATAAATTACTTTTTTCATTCCAGATCGTAAAGTTGACATTTAAGCTTGCTAATATATAAACTAAAATTAGCAAATTTTGTTTGTCTGCTTTTGTTTTAAAATAAATTTTTGAGCTCTTTTAAAGCGTTCTATCTCTTTTTGCGGAACGCCTTCCGAAATAATCCTTAGAAGGAGAGTTTCGAAAAACGCCAATGGAATGTGTCAACAACCGTTAACTGGTTGCTGTCTACGGGTAATCCGGTTATTATTTTAAGCACCTGCATGGCCATCATACTGCCGATAATACCGGGTAAAGGACCCAGCACCCCATTTTTATCGCAATTTGGAACCTGTTCCGGATCGGGGGGCGTTGGAAAGATATCCAATAGGTTTTTACTACCCTGATAGTTAAAGACAGCCAGCTGTCCTTCAAAACCATAGATGCTACCGTACACCAAAGGTTTATCGAGTTGTAGGCACGTATGATTAAGCAGGTAGCGTGTTGTAAAGTTATCACAGCAATCGACAATGATATGATAGGGAGCGAGCAATGCTAGCGCGTTGTCTGCATCTATTTTTACCTGAAAGGGCTCAAAATCAATTGTACTATTGTGTTGCCGTATATAGGCTGTGGCACTTTCTGTTTTTGCCTGGTGTATATTATCTTCGGAATGAATGATCTGTCTATTTAGATTGTGGATTTCAACCCTGTCAAAATCAACCAGGCCAAGTTTGCCTATACCAGCCGCGGCTAAATATTGAACGACAGGGCTCCCGAGTCCCCCTGCACCGACGACCAATACCTTGGCATCCATAATCTTCCGTTGTCCGGCAACGCCGATCTCTTCAATAAAAATCTGTCTGCTATAGCGATCAAAAATGTTATTTTTCATGTATTTAACGTACTATACCGGCATAATTGCTCTCCCAGTCTTTCATCACTGGAGAATAGCCCATCTTTCTGATTTGATTTTTTATTGTTTCCATATCTCTTTCATCACTTACTTCAAATTGTTCCAAAGCTTGCGGATCAACAACATAGCCTCCCGGATTGGTCTTTGAAGCGGCACTCATGGTCGTTACGCCAATAGGTATGATATGATCCCTGAAGGTTTCGTTCTCTCGGGTGGAAATGGAGATTTCTAAATTTTCATTCCACAGGCGGTATGCACAGATCAACTGCAGTAGATCGCGGTCTGCCAAATGAAAATTTGGCTCAACAGACCCTGCGGCTGGTCGCAGGCGTGGAAAGGAAATCGAATAGCGTGTTTGCCAATATTGTTTTTGTAAATAGGCGATGTGTGCCGCGGTGAAAAAGCTGTCCACCCGCCAGTCCTCCAGCCCAAGTAATACGCCCAGTCCGATTTTATGGATTCCCGCCCGGCCTATACGGTCAGGCGTATCCAAACGATAGTCAAAATTGGACTTTTTTCCTTTCGGGTGATATTGTTTGTAAACTTCGCGATGGTAGGTTTCCTGATAGACCAATATTGCATAGACTCCGGCCGCCTGCAGTAATCGGTACTCGGATTCTTCCAGTGGCTGTACTTCAATGGATATCTGTGAAAAATGAGGTTTTAAAAGCCGAATAGCATTTAGGAAATAAGTGATCTCGACAGTTTTGTTGGCTTCTCCGCTGACCAGTAAAACATGGTTGATTCCCATGGCTTTGAGTGCCATTGCCTCTAGTAATAGTTCGGAGTTGCTCAGGGTTTTGCGTTTGATTTTATTGTCCATGCTAAAACCGCAATATGTACAGATGTTTTGGCACTCATTGCTCAGGTAAAGCGGGGCATAGAGCTGTATGGTTTTACCGAAGCGACGTTGCGTGATTTGTTGGGTTTTTTGTGCCATTTGCTCCAGATATGGTGCTGCAGCCGGTGAGATGAGCGCTCTAAAGTCAGAGAGCGTTAAATGGTCTTTTTCTAACGCATGTTGTACATCCTGATCCGTAGCGTCATAAATCTGTGCATGGACCTCATCCCAGGAGTATTCATCGCGTATCATTTTGAAATCTGTCATAGTGAATCATCAATCAAATAAAAATGAAGTTAGGGGGCTCGAAGCGATTGCTTGGGAGCCTATCTTTCCCAATCCGGCCTCATAAGCTTTCCGTCCAGCGATAACGGCCTCTTTGAAAGCTTCGGCCATACGTATCGGATTATTAGAGACTGCAATTGCCGTATTGACAAGCACCGCATCAGCTCCGATTTCCATGGCTTTAGCGGCATCGGAAGGCGCTCCGATTCCAGCGTCTACGACCACTGGGACATTACTTTCCTCAATAATAATCTCGAGAAAGTCCAAGGTACGCAGCCCTTTATTGCTACCAATAGGGGCCCCTAAAGGCATAACGACAGCTGTACCTGCATTTTCTAAACGTTTGCAAAGTACCGGGTCTGCGTGAATATAGGGCATGACGACGAAACCCAATTTAGCAAGTGATTCGGTGGCGCGTAAGGTTTCAATAGGATCGGGCAGCAGATAACGCGGGTCGGGATGAATTTCCAATTTAACCCAGTTTGTTTCCAGTGCTTCGCGAGCAAGTTGAGCCGCGAGTACTGCTTCTTCAGCCGTTCGTGCTCCCGAAGTATTGGGAAGCAAATGGATTGCCGCGAGATCGAGCGCACTGATGAGACTGTCGTCTGAGTCGGTCTGGTCGATTCTTTTGAGGGCGACGGTGACCAATTGGGAGGCCGAAGCCACAATGGCAGCGCTCATTTCCGTGAGATTACCGAATTTGCCCGTACCGAGAAATAATCTGGATTCAAATACGCGATCGGCTATATGTAGGTTGCTCATAGTAAAATTTTATTGATGGATGAAACAATGTTTGGAGTCTTGGTTACGATTCCCGAGAGTGCTACACCGTAGACGCCAATTTCTAATAGATGTTGGATATCTTCAAGTTGGCTTATACCGCCAATTGCGAATATTGGAATAGGGGTTAGGCCTTCTCGGCGGACTTGTTGGATGATGTTTTCATATCCTGCAATCCCCAGTAGGGGACTTAGTTTTTGCTTTGTCGTGGTATAGGTGAATGGCCCGAGCCCGATATAGTCACAACGTTCACTTATTCTTTGTTTTACATCCGCAAAGCTATTGGCTGTACCGCCGATTATTTTTCCTGCACCCAATAGGTGCCGGGCAGCTGTTACACTGCAGTCGTCCAGTCCCAAGTGCACCCCATCAGCGTCTACGGCCGCTGCAAGCGAAGGATGGTCATTGATGATACAGCTGGCACCAAATTCGGTACAAACCTGCCTGATCTCTTGGGCGAGCGCATAAAGATCTTTTTCCTCGGCTTCCTTCCATCGGATCTGTATCCATTTGGCCCCAGCATCCAGCGCTTTCAGCATGTTATTTTTTTGTTCCCTTAAAGTTTTGCCTTGTGAGATATATTGGAGTCTTTCCATAGTTTTTGTTTGCATGCAATAAAATTTTGAATAGGATCCCGATGTTTCCATAAAGTGCCATATAAGGCAATTCCATCTGCACCTTGCTGCATCGGAATAAGACAGTTGTCTTGGTTTATCCCTCCAAGACCGATGAGACGAACAGCAAAGTTGGTACGTGACGGGATTTGACCGAGTCTTGCATTATGCGTTCCATACCCCACTTTTGAGATGCTCGGAAATAATGGACTGAGAAAAGCATAGGCCCAACGTTCATCAAGGCTATTGAATTGATCAATATCATGCACAGATGTTGAACAGATTGTTGTAGGCAATAGTTGATTTGCAGGTCCATGCAGTCTACTTTTATCGTTCAAGTGGATGCGTGCAAACCCAAGCTCAGCCGATAGATGCGGATGTGAGTGTAAAACCAATCTGTCGCGGTATATAGGAGCTATAGTTTCTATATATCGCGACATTTGTAAGTCTGTAAAATGATACTTACGCAAATGCAGAATATCAAGCCCTTCCTTAAACAACGCTGCTATAATCGCCTGTTCAGAACGAATTGTTTCTGCTGCTGTCAATGCAATAATCATGAATAGATCTCTTTTCCTTGTGCGATGAATTCCTGCGATTTTTCCAGCATTCCCTGGGCGGCACTATCCCTGATTTCCTGCGTTATTTTCATTGAGCAAAATTTGGGACCGCACATGGAGCAGAAGTGCGCCACTTTAGCCGCGTCTGCCGGCAATGTTTCGTCATGATATTCTCGTGCGGTATCTGGATCAAGGGAAAGGTTAAATTGATCTTCCCATCTGAATTCGAATCTCGCTTTACTCAAGGCATTATCACGATATTGTGCACCAGGGTGTCCTTTGGCCAAATCGGCCGCATGGGCAGCTAGTTTGTAAGTAATTACACCGTCTTTAACGTCCTTTTTATTTGGTAGGCCCAGGTGTTCTTTGGGGGTCACATAGCAAAGCATTGCACAGCCATACCAACCGATCATAGCCGCTCCGATGGCGGATGTGATATGGTCATAGCCTGGAGCAATATCTGTTGTTAAGGGACCTAAGGTATAAAACGGCGCTTCGTCGCAACAGGCCAATTGCTTATCCATATTCTCTTTGATCAATTGCATAGGGACATGGCCCGGCCCTTCGATCATCACCTGAACATCATGTTTCCAGGCGATTTTGGTGAGTTCGCCCAAGGTTTCGAGCTCCGCAAATTGAGCTGCATCGTTTGCATCTGCAATAGCTCCGGGGCGAAGACCGTCGCCAAGTGAAAAAGCCACATCATATTGTTTCATAATTTCGCATATTTCCTCAAAATGGGTATAGAGAAAATTTTCTTTGTGATGAAAAAGACACCATTTGGCCATGATAGAGCCGCCTCTGGAGACAATTCCAGTAACTCGGGATGCCGTGAGATGGATATAACGAAGCAATACGCCGGCGTGTATGGTAAAGTACGAAACACCCTGTTCGGCCTGTTCAATCAAGGTATCTTTGAATATTTCCCAGGTTAAATCCTCGGCCACCCCCTTTACTTTTTCGAGCGCCTGATAGATCGGTACTGTACCGATTGGGACTGGCGAGTTACGGATAATCCATTCGCGGGTTTCGTGAATATTTTTGCCAGTGGATAGATCCATGATGGTATCAGCCCCCCAACGACAGGCCCATACCGCTTTCTCAACTTCTTCCTCTATGCTTGAACTTACGGCGCTGTTGCCAATATTGGCATTGATTTTAACAAGAAAGTTGCGTCCGATAATCATAGGTTCACTTTCAGGGTGATTAATATTATTGGGTATGATTGCTCTTCCAGCGGCGATTTCTTCACGGACAAATTCGGGCGTAATAGCCTTGTTGGGAGTTCGGGCTCCAAAATTTTGCCCCCGATGCTGATGATCCATTCCAGGGGTACTAGCTTCCAACTGCTCAATACGTTGGTTTTCCCGGATAGCAACATACTCCATTTCCGGGGTAATGATGCCTTGCTTTGCATAATGTAATTGGGTGACATTCTTGCCGGCAGAGGCTACTTTCGGTTTGTGGCTATAGGCAAATCGGAGTTCGTCCAACGTTGGATCAGAAAGTCGTTTCTGTCCATATTCAGAGCTGATGCCAGTCAATTGTATGACGTCCTGACGATCCAAAATCCACTGTTCGCGAAGGCGTGGGAGCCCCTTTCGGATATCGATCTGGACGGTGTCATCCGTGTAGGGGCCAGAAGTATCATAGATTGTTACCGGCGGATTAATTTCGATCTGTCCATTCGTTAATTTGGTTGGGCTCAAGGAGATTTGACGCATAGCGACTTGAATAGGAAATAGTTTTCCGGCTACAAAAATTTTCTTTGCATTTGGAAAGGGGGATTGCGTAATTGTTTCAGCTGTCATTTTTTCTGTATTGTGGTGAATTACTCGGTTGATTTTTTTGAAAGGCTATCCGCCCTGAGATGCGGTGATTAAGATAATCTGATCATAAGGCTTAACTGTCGTCGTAGCCCAGTCCTTTTTGGGGATGACTTGGTTGTTGATGGCTACAGCCACACCCTGGGTTTTGCCAGATAATTCCAAAAGTAACAAGCCTTCAAGTGAAGTAAGTGCGGGATCGAAAAATCGAATTTGATGGTTTATTGTAAGTTCCATTCCTTAATTTTTTTGGTAAAACTTTAGGAATGGCTGCACAAAGGCGCAGCAATGCACCTTGTAGACAGCTCACTTTTCCCTACGCCAGTATGATCCGGATCAGGTTCTAAGGGTAAAATCTCAGCCTGCATGAGCAGACACCCCTAAAGTTGCGACTAATATAAGGTTATTTTTATGAAAGTTGCAAGAAATTTATTTTGCTGTCTGAGGTATATCGTGCAGGAAAGGACAGGTCACTATGTGGAAAATATTTGATATATTAGATTTTTAAATCAGCTAAAACAATTTAACAACCACCAAGAATAGTACCTTTTCATGCGTAGGATTTTATTAACAATACTGTTGTGTATAGCGAACAACACTTATGCCCAACCTAGAAGCAACTGCATCGCCGTACAGTTGACGTGCGAACATCTGGTCAATCCATTGGGTATCGACGCAACCCAGCCGAGACTTAGCTGGCGCCTTGAGGACCAACGTAAAGGTGCGGTACAACAGGCTTATCAGATCCTTTTAGGGCAAGATTCGCTGGCACTACTGAAGGAGACGAAAAATAGCTGGGATAGTGGCAAACAGCTCAGCTCGTCCATGTTAGTGCCCTATAACGGCGTACAGTTAAAGCCACAGACCACGTATTTCTGGAAGGTTAAGGTCTGGGATAAGGATGGTATATCAACAAGTTCTAAAATAGCATCGTTCGAAACTGGAATGATGGGAATGGACCTTTGGAAAGGAAAATGGATTAGCGACAATAAGGATATTCATGCGCGAGAAGCGCCTTATTTTAGAACAGAATTTAAGATAAATAAGCCGATAAAGTCTGCGCGCGCGTATATTGCCACTGCAGGGCTATATGAGCTTTCCATGAATGGTCAACGCGTAGGAGACCATCGCCTGGATCCAATGTATACTCGATTCGACCGGCGTACATTATATGTCGTGACGGACGTAACCCGGCAGCTCCAACAAGGAGAGAACGCTATTGGCGTTGTTTTGGGGAATGGCTGGTATAATCACCAACCACTAGCGGTTTGGAACTTTGATAAAGCACCGTGGCGGGCCCGACCAACATTCTGTTTAGAGCTGAAAATCGTTTATACAGATGGTACAGTAGAAACTATTGTTTCAGATAAGCAGTGGAAAACAGCTTCGGGACCAATTAATTATAATAATATTTACACTGGTGAGCATTATGATGCAAGACTGGAAATACCCAACTGGGACAAACCTAAATATGATGATTCAACTTGGCAGGCTGTTCAGTATAGAAATGCGCCATCTGCACATATCGTTTCCCAACAGATGGTACCGATTCGGCTCGTGAAGTCCTATAAGCCCAAATCAGTGACAAAGATAGACCAACGTACTTATGTTTTCGATATGGGCCAAAATATGGCTGGGATTACAAAAGTTAAAGTCAAAGGAGCTGCAGGGACTATGCTACGTATCAAGCATGGTGAACGATTGTCGGCAGATGGGCGTCTTGACCTGTCCAATATCGATGTTTATTATCGGGGCGATAAGGAAAAGGAACCCTTTCAAACGGACATTCTGACCTTAAGCGGTCGTAATGATGAGTTTATGGCAAAGTTCGGTTACAAAGGGTTTCGTTACGTCGAAATTAGCAGTAGTGCGGCAATTGCATTGGATAGTTCGGCTGTGACCGCTTATTTTATGCATAGTGATGTGCCCTCCATTGGACAGCTCAAGACGTCATCAGCGTTGGTCAACAAACTATGGGAAGCGACCAACAATGCCTACTTGTCCAATTTGATGGGCTATCCGACAGACTGTCCGCAGCGCGAAAAGAACGGTTGGACAGGGGATGGCCACCTTGCGATTGAAACAGCTTTGTACAATTTTGACGGGATAACAGTTTATGAAAAATGGATGGCGGATCATCGTGATGAGCAACAGGAGAACGGTGTCTTACCCGATATTATTCCAACTGGGGGATGGGGTTATGGTACAGCGAATGGTTTGGATTGGACAAGTACCATTGCCATCATTCCTTGGCAGATCTATCAGTTTTATGGAGACCCACGTGCATTAGAAGAATGCTATCTTAATATCAAACGCTATGTCGATTATGTCGACGGAATTAGCCCATCTGGGTTGACAACGTTTGGGCGTGGAGACTGGGTGCCAGTGAAGTCACAGTCCAATCTGGAGTTGACCTCCTCGATTTATTTTTATGTGGATGCGACCATCTTGGCTGCTACGGCTAAATTGTTTGGTCACACAGCAGATCAACAAAAATATGAACTGCTGAGCAGAAAAATTAAGACGGCCATCAACGCTAAATTTTTAGATGCTTCCAAGGGTATTTATAGCAATGGAACACAGACTGAACTGAGTGCTCCACTCTATTGGGGTGTGGTACCTGACGAAATGAAAGCCCGGGTTGCAGCCAACCTGAATAAGAAAGTGGAAGAGACCAACTTTCACTTGGATGTCGGAGTATTGGGTGCAAAAGCATTATTGAATGCGTTAAAAGATAACGGTTATGCAACGACAGCCTATAAGGTTGCGGTACAAGATACCTACCCGTCTTGGGGATGGTGGATTGTAAATGGCGCGACAACATTGTTGGAGAATTGGGATTTAAAAGCAATCCGTGATATTTCAGACAACCACATGATGTTTGGCGAAATCGGTGGTTGGTTTTTTAAATCTATCGGTGGGATTCTGCCGGATCCTAAACAACCTGGATTTAAACATGTGCTCTTAAAACCCATCTTCCCCCAAGAACTGAAAGAATCTTCTATTTCTTATGATTCACCCTACGGTAAAATTGTTTCCGAATGGA
This sequence comes from Sphingobacterium sp. Ag1, assembly GCF_000988325.1. Classification (NCBI taxonomy): domain Bacteria; kingdom Pseudomonadati; phylum Bacteroidota; class Sphingobacteriia; order Sphingobacteriales; family Sphingobacteriaceae; genus Sphingobacterium; species Sphingobacterium sp. Ag1. Next base: position 47,500 of record NZ_LBGU01000031.1, read on the forward strand.
AGTTAAAGGATAAAAAGATTGTTTATGATATCCAAATACCCGCAAATGCCACGGCGACATTTTATCCGCCGGATAATGTTAGCATTAGCAGTAGGGATGTCGTCCAATTGGACGCTGGTAAACATAGGCTGGAGCTGGAACTCAAGTAATCATAGGCTCCGATCTGTTGTTTCATTGCCCCGACCGTTGGTATTATGCTCTTATCATGTTATGTATTAGAGTGCTGTCGCGAGTTTGCCCAGCTGTTTTAATTTTAAAGCGAGTTCATTGCTCCAGGGCAAACCAATACAGAGACGCATGCAATGGTGAAATTGATCCTGTAAGGTGAAAATCCGCCCCGGTGAAATGCTAATCTGTAGTTTAAGCGCATAGTTATATAGCTTGCCTGTATCGATGTGTTTTGGAAACTCGACCCATAGGGCAAGTCCACCCTGTGGACGGCTAATTTTAGTGCCTTCCGGAAAATGGTCCGAAATGATAGCAGCGTAGCGCTGGTAGTTTTCCGTTAATGATCTACGAAGTTTACGCAGGTGGTTTTCATACTTTCCAGTTAATAGAAAATTTCCAACCGCCTCATTGATGATCGCCGTAGATGACAGGGAATGGATCAGTTTTAGTTTGATAATCTGTTCTTTGTATTTTCCAGGAGCAACCCATCCGACACGGAAGCCTGGAGCCAACGTCTTTGAAACGGATCCACACCAGAGGACATTGCCATCCCGGTCAAAAGATTTGCAACATTTGGGGCGTTGGGTGCCAAAATGGAGGTCGCTGTAGGTGTCATCTTCGATTAGCGGAATTTGGTGTTTTGACAGCAATGCCACAATTTCCCGCTTGTGCTCATCCGGCATGCAATAACCCAAAGGGGTGTTAAAATTGGGTACCAGTAAACAGACTTTAATTTGGGGCAACAGATTTTTGAGGGCTTCAATGTCTATTCCTATGATGGGGTCCGTAGCTATTTCCAGCACTTTAAGCCCTAGACTGACGGCAAGTTGAAGGATACCCGGATAGCAGGGGCTTTCCAGAGCCAGTGTATCTCCAGGTTTGGTTAAGGCCATCAGACACAAAACTAAAGCATTCATACAGCCGTTGGTGGTAACGACATCATCTTCATTTAGATTTCCACCCCAGGCCAATGAACGTACGGCCACCATACGACGTAATTTTATATTGCCTTGCAAGGGTTCATATGCTGTGCCACCATCGCTGAGCTCCCGTGTAGCGAGGACGATTTCTTTTTTTAATTTTGCGGTAGGTAGGAGACTTCCGGAAGGAACACCGATTGAAAATAAGGTTAAATCACGACGACCCATGGTTGAATACACCTTATTCATCAATTGATCCGGTTCTCGGTTGTTGGCGATTGGAATAGGTTGACTGGCTGCCGTCAACGGAAGCTGCAAATAGTTTGGAGGACTAACGAAGTAGCCGGATTGGGGCTTGGACTGTATAAGAGAACGTTCTTCCAATGCTAGAAATGCCCTTTTTGCGGTATTTATACTGATACCGTGTTCAGCGCTTAGGTTCCTCACCGAAGGTAGTTTTTCGCCAGCTTTTAAGACGCCTGATTTAATCTTATTGGCAATATTGTCTGCTATTTCATGATACAAATAGTCTTTTTTCATCAAATAAGGATTAGTGTTCGTCTTCAAAGGTAACTGTGTCCATTGAATTATCAAAAACTGTGACTGTGCTTAATTCTTGTAATGGACGAACTTTGTGTAAAAGATTGATACATGGCGCAATTAAGTATAAGTAAATTACAGGAAAATACAACAAGCGGTTGGTTAAATGGTTTTATTGGTGTGGTATTATTTAGTGGTTCGTTGCCGGCAACACGCATGGCCGTTTTAGCGTTTGACCCTGTATTTGTTACACTAGCAAGGGCTTCCATTGCAGGCATATTGGCACTGATAACATTGATGGTTTTTAAGGAAAAACGTCCAGAAAAAAAGCAATTGGGGTCGCTATGCATCGTGGCAATAGGATGTGTCGTTGGATTTCCCTTACTAAGCGCTTTGGCTCTGCAGCACATCACGTCCGCGCATTCCATCGTTTTTATCGGTATTTTGCCCGTATTGACAGCCGTATTTGGTATTATACGCGGTGGCGAGCGTCCGAAGCCAATCTTTTGGCTGTTCTCTGCTTTAGGGAGTCTGCTGGTGATCGGCTATGCGCTGGCACAAGGACTAACAGCCTCACCTTTAGGCGATGTTTTAATGATTTTATCGGTCATTCTCTGTGGTTTGGGCTATGCTGAAGGTGCAAAATTGACCAAGACGCTAGGGGGCTGGCAGGTCATTTCCTGGGCCTTGGTTTTGTCGCTGCCGTTGATGTTGCCACTTACCTTTATCTATCTTCCATCGTCTTTTGACACTGTGCCTATCGGCGCCTGGGCCAGTTTAGCCTATGTGTCCATGTTCAGTATGTTTATTGGCTTTGTTTTTTGGTATAAAGGACTCGCCCAAGGTGGCACGGCGACCATTGGGCAGTTACAGTTACTACAGCCTTTTTTCGGTCTGGCTTTAGCCGCCGGGCTTCTTCATGAACAAGTCGGTGTTGGCATGCTGGCCGTAACAGTTGCTGTTATTCTTTGTGTCGTGGGAACGAAGAAATTTGCCCGATAAATGCATTAGAAAAAAGAGCACTGGATTATAGGCTCTCTCGGAAAGCGATAAATTTATTAACTTTAACTTTTAGGGTATCATTCGAGGCGTATTTGATCGAATGATGTGTATTTATCTTGTATTGGCAAAGAAACAGCGTATGATTTTACCGTTTGAACCTTATAATCCGATATGGAAAGCGAATTTTGACAGTATTCAACATGAACTTTTTACGTTGTTGAAACCAATAAGGTCGAGGGTTGATCACATAGGCAGTACGGCCGTTGAGGGATTGTCTGCCAAACCAATCATTGATATATTGATCGGTTTAGAGGAAGAAAACGATCTTGATCGCATTCCGCTCCTGTTGCGGGACAAGTGCTATGTATATTATGAAAAATACAATGAGGATATGCCTTACAGACGTTTTTTTATCGCCCTGATTGATCGTCCTGAAGTATTAGGATTACCAGAGCAAATCGCACCTGGCGATGAAATTCCAGCACGATTGCATGACCATTCGTTACGAGTAGCACATATCCATAGCATACCCTTGCAATCAAAACATTGGTTGCGCCATATAGCCTTTCGCGATTACCTGCGTGCGCACGACAATGTAAGAGATCGCTATCAGGCACTCAAAGAAAAGTTGGTACTGCAGCAATGGAAAGATGGTAACGATTATAATGATGCGAAAGATGAATTTTTGAAAGAGCATGAAGCAAAAGCTGTGGAATGGTACAATAGTGGAATGGTACAATAGTGGAATGGTACAATAAAGGTTGCGGAACAATAGAATCGTATTACAATGAGAACCTTGGACAAGCAGCGTGGATGCATCGGATTAAATTGGTAAGAAATTAAGGTTATACTAGCTAGATTTAGGTATGAATACATTATTGGAAGAATTTGAGCATATTATTCAGAAGTTTTCTTCGCAAATTTTGGAAATAAATGATGACGATTTTAATCGCAAATTAGAACCAGATAAATGGAGCAAAAAAGAGATTCTGGGTCATCTAGTCGATAGCGCTTTTGTTAATTACCAACGGTTTATAAGAGCTCAATTTGAAGAAAATCCAAAAATATACTATGATCAGGTAGCCTATTGTGCATCTGCAGGTTACCAACATGCTGAGACCGAGAAATTATGCAATCTATGGCGATCGGTAAACGAACAATTGTTGTTTTTGTTTAAGCAGGTAATTGCGAACAAATTGATTCAAAGGACTTGTAATGACCATAGCCTCGAATTTTTAATGCTTGACTATGTGGTGCATTTGAAGCATCACAGAAATCAGATTTTGTCCGAATGAAAAAATTTAGGAAAGGATAGCATGAGAGCTCTTTGTTCAGGCATCAGTAAATTTAATAGTCCATAAAAAATAAGGGATGGAGATACGAAAATTGAAAGCGGGAGATAGTGCTGACTTATTAAATGCAATTAATGGAGCTTTTGCCGACTATATTGTACCATTTCAGTTAGACGCATTGCAATTGGAGTCGAAGATCAGAGGCGAGGATATTTTAATGGACTTGTCAGTTGGTGTTTTTGACGGAATACAACTGGTAGCTTTTATCATGCATGGCATGCGAGAAATTGAGGGTAGTAAAGTGATCTACAATGCTGGTACAGGTGTTTTGCCCGCCTATCGGAACAGCGGATTAGTCGGTGAAATGTACAGATTTATGCAGCCATCCTTCAGAGAGTATCGCGTGAAAAAATTGCTATTGGAAGTGATAGAAAGTAATCGACGTGCTATTCGGGTATATGAAAAAAATGGTTTTGTTAAAGGCCGTAGATTACTGTGCTTTGGAGGAGAACTTCATGTAAAGATGAATGCTTTATCTGGCAGAACACAGCCCATCCGTATACAGTCTATCCATGACTTTTCTTGGGATATTTTACAGTCTTTTTGGGATGTTGAACCCAGCTGGCAAAATAGAAGTGAGCGTAGTGAATTAATTCAGCTTAAAGGGTTGGGGGCATTTATTGGCTCCGATTTGGTGGGATATATCTTGTTCAATTCGTCCAATAGGCGGATCTACCAAATTGCTGTAGCACAGCAGTATAGGCGGAAAGGTATTGCAACACAGCTTTTATCCGAGCTGAAAGTGTTTGTGTCCAGCGCAAAGGTACAAATTACTAACGTTGATGAAAAAGCCAAAAACTTGCAACTATTTCTACAAAGACAAGGCTTGGTCAACACAATCAACCAGATTGAAATGGTCAAGATGATTTTCTGATAATATCAATTAAAAATTAAAGTATTTCATTTACAATCAATAATTGTGAAAACAAATGTTGTTGTAAAAGTGTTGTTTAACAAAAGGTTAGATAGGATGTTCTATTAAACTGTCCATTATAATTCTATTTACTGGTGTAATTTTACCATCCCTCGGAAAAGACGCTCTTCAACAATTTAAACGACACTAATTTTTAAAACATATGAAATCGAAGTCATTTTTAATCGCAATTGTCTCAAGCTTATTGTTGTTGGCTTGTAGCACTTCAACAAGGATAACAGATATCTATAAAAATAGAGACCTTACTCCCAAACAATACCAAACAATATTCATTATTGCAATGACAAACCACGCTAAAGCAAAGGAGGTCATTGAATCCAATTTGGCAGAAGCAGCTTCCATGCATGGCTACAAGGCTATTAAAAGCAGCGACGTTTTTAAACGGACGTTTACCAAAGACGAAAGTCAAAACAAAGATTTAGTAATGAAAGCAGTACACAGTTTGAGTGCAGATGCCATTTTCACTGTTACCCTGATCGACAAAGCCAGCGAGACCCGATATGTACCGGGAAATGGGCCTTATATGCCTTATCCGAGATTTGGTTGGTATGGTAATTTTTGGAGCTATTACTCCCATTGGTACCCCATTGCATACGATCCTGGTTATTACACGACGGATAAAATGTACTATCTGGAAAGCAATCTATATGATGTTAGCTCCGAACAACTGCTTTGGAGTGTACAGTCTGAAACGATCAACCCTTCCAGCTTAGCAGATTTTTCTAAAAGTTATACAAAGGCGCTCGTAAAAGCATTGGAAAAGGATATTGCTGCTAAATAGCCATTGATAAAAAGTATGCTTTAAAAGCTAGCTTCAATTTAAACAATGTATTTGTGTAAAAATATTCTTTATATCGCCTATTCAGTACCTCGTAAGGTATTTTATGGTGTAATAATAAACTAAATTGCATTAATATTGTTATATTGGCAAGCAATAAAGTTAGCTCAAGTCAGATGAGGTACAAATTATATAGAGAACAGCAATTGACCTGCGATATGGATACCGCATGGGCATTTTTTTCCTCACCCATGAATCTTTCAGAAATTACTCCAAAAGATATGGGTTTTGTAGTCACCTCAGACTGTGATCAACAAGAAATTTTTGAAGGAATGATCATCGATTATTTGGTATCTCCGATTCTTCGGTTTCCGCTGAAGTGGAAGACCCAAATAACGCAGGTGGAAAAGAATAAAAGTTTTACTGATTTCCAACTAAAAGGACCTTATGCCTATTGGAATCATTTTCATGAATTTATTCCAAATGAAAATGGGGTGCTCATGAAAGACAGGGTTGATTATGAATTGCCTTTGGGGATTCTAGGCACAATTGCGCATGGAATTTTTGTTAAAAGGAAGTTGGAGCGAATCTTTGATTACCGTTATCAGGTTTTAGAAAAATTATTTAATCAAACTCAGAATTAGTGGTAACGAATCTATTGCAGTTCACGTGACCGAAAAGAAAGAAGTAGTCTACAATGAAGAAATTTTATCAAATAAGCAATGGAGTTGCTTTGGTCATCACGGTGATCATTAATTACCTATCCAATACGGGGATTTTTAATGGGGAGACCATGGCAACAATTTCTGCTAAATATCAAAATCTATTTACACCTGCGGGATATGCCTTTTCCATATGGGGTCTCATTTATTTGGGGTTGTTTGGATTTGTAATTTATTTTGGTCCTTTTGTCAGACAGACAAATGAAAAAGATAAAGTAGTTTTAAAAGTCGGATGGTGGTTCTTGATTTCTTCTCTAGCAAATAGTCTATGGGTCATTACCTGGTTGTATGACTATACCTTTTTAACTATTTTATTGATGGTCTTACTTTTTGTCTCGCTATTAACGATAATTTACCATACACAAACTATTGCGTTTCATGCTGCACGCAGCAAGCGTATATTTCTTAAGATCCCTTTTCAACTTTATGCAGGGTGGATTTCTGTCGCTTTGATAGCCAATATTGCAGCCTATCTGACGAAGATAGGCTGGGACGGCTTTGGATTATCAGCTACCATGTGGGCTATTATCATGTTTGCAATTGCATTAATCCTTCACTTATTGATGATCTGGCAACGTCATTTGCCGGTATTTGGACTTGTCGCCGTATGGGCTTTAATAGCTATTTCAGCTGCTAATAAATTAGTTAATAGCACTGTATATGCAGCGGCTATAATGGCAGCCATTATTGTTTTGCTAAATGTAATTGTGTACTTTATTCAATATCGTAAGCGACAGCCTTTCTAGTGCTTACCTAATAAAATACATGATTCTGGTTGGCAATCGAAGTTTAAACTTTCCATAGTAATGCAGCAAAGCCAACTATTATTTTATTGCTGATTTTGCAATCAATAGCTTTTGAAATTCTTTTCCGATAAATGGATTGATGACGTGCTGAAATCCTTTTTGCAATGTAAAGACAGTGATAGTCGCATCAGACTCCGGCGAATAGATCACATCTGTTCCCCACCAACCCCCATGATAGTAAGCGTTGAATCCCATGTCAAAATGATAAATTCCCAAACAATATTTGGATTTATCTGGCGGCAAAACGTAGGTATGCATCGCTTTCAGAAGTTGTTTATCCTGGATAATTTTTCCGTCAAATAGGTATTGAAAAAATAAGGCTGATTCTTTGGCTGTTGCTGCGATTCCGCCGCCTCCGTACAGATCCCAGGAAGGATCAATAGCATAAGAGTCCCAGTTGTATTTGTTAGCGTATTGATGGGCGAGTGGCAAGGTGCTTTCAGGATAATGCTCTAAGTTTATAAACCATGTCTTTGTAAGATTTAATTCTTTGTATTTCAGTAAATTTCGAATAGCTGTATAAAATGGCAGATGCGTTTTTTGCTCAATAATCTCGGTGAGGAGCAAATAATTAATATCAGCGTAACTAAATATTTCACCGACAGGCTGAGGGCTCCCGATATCGATGGATCTTCTGATCTGCTCGTCTTTTTTCCATTTATATTTAGGATGCTGATTGACGAATTCAAAATAAGCTTCATCTACATAATCTTGAATTCCCGAAGTATGCGACAGCAAGTTCTTTATAGTAATTCCCGCTAGATTATAGCCATCGCTTTCAAATAGGTGACGTGTTTTTTTTGATAATAAATTGGCAATCGGTTGATCAATAGAAAATTCACCTTTTTCTACCAATCTTAGCATTGCTGCAGCAACATAAGGTTTTGTGTTGCTAGCAATCAAAACAGGCTGTTGGTCTTCCAGCGCTTGGTTCGTGCTGGTATCTGCTACTCCTCTTGCATAACTCCAGGAAATATTGTGTTTCGGTGCTTCTACATGAACAATAATCCCGATTGCATCCTTATTTTTATCATAAATAGAATCTACTTTATGCTTAAAAACTGGCTGTAATTGAGCCCATCCGATTAATGGAATAAACATTGTGTTTAATAACACGATTTTTTTCATATGTTCTTTTCTAAACGTGTATCTCAGATCCAGAAACTTTCTGAGCATTGCTAAGTATATTTCTTTACTACTACACTAACAGACGCCACTGCACCTGCGAAAGCATTGATCCTACAGCAGGGGTAACGGATTTTGCTTCCTGTTGCGCTTGTGAAAATAAGAATTAAAATAATAATCTTGATGGTGAAAAATGTAAAATAGTACATCAGTTTTATTTCTTGTCGTATGCAAAGTCTTTTCAATATATAAAATGTTAGATTTATGGTGTAAAAGAAGCTTATCGTAAGGATATGAGAAAAGTAATTGCAGCATTCAATATGACCCTTGACGGGTTTTGTGATCATACAGCAGGCATTCCCGATGAGGAAATACATCTTCATTATACGCATCTATTAAATAACGCTGATGTCATTTTGTATGGTAGGATTACCTATCAGCTTATGGAATATTGGCGGCCTTTTGTGAAAAGTCCCTCAGGTGAAAAATCAATGGATGACTTTGCATTGGCTATCGATAAAATTCCAAAAGTTGTTTTTTCAAATAGCCTGAAAAATATAGACTGGGCAAGTGCAAAATTGGCCGATGGTATACTTAAAGATGAATTATTGAAATTGAAACAGCAATCCGGTAGGGATATTTTGGTTGGGAGTCGAAGTTTAATTGTACAGTTGTTGAATCTCAATTTGATCGACGAATTTCAACTGTGCATTTATCCAGTTGTTGTAGGACAGGGGCTTTCACTTTTTGAAAATATAATCGATAGAAAAGTTTTTAAATTGTTAAAAACAAAGCCTTTTTCTGGCGGATCAGTCCTCTTGTACTATCAATACAGTCCAACACCTACTTCCCTATAAACTATTCCATCGGGAAATATCGGCAACACAGCGGGAAATCCAGATACCTGCAGCTCCTCTGATGAAATTTACATTTGTAATGTAATTTAAAAAGAATTCATTATGAAATATAAACATTCAATTTTGTGGGCTATAGCAGCATTCCCCTCGCTAATTACCGCTTGCAAAAAAAATGATGCTATGCCATCGATGTCGGAAACGACCATCACGATAGAAAATGTATTGGATTCGAAACCATTGGTCGAGTCTGGTCGTTTTAAAAACAATGGTGCTTCGCCAGTGATTATGCCTGGTGAAGCAATTTCAATTAAGTTTTCTGCAGCCAAAGGACAAGCGCTTAGCTTTGCAACGATGTATGGTTCGTCGAATGACTTGTTTTTTGCCCCCGAAAATCCTGGCATAAAGCTGTATCAGGACAATGGAACTCCGGTTGAGGGCGATGTTTCGGTACAGATCAAATTATGGGATAATGGTACTCGTATCAATCAGAAACCAGGCGCAGCTGTAATGCACCCGGGAACCACAGAAACTGCTCCAAAAGCTATTAGCGAAGTAAATGGAACCGATGCACAGGGCAATACTTATGCTGCAGCTTCTACCTTAATGAAGGCAACACTTCATTATGAAGGGGATTCCAATTTTACACTTATAATCACTAATACCTCTGGCGATACGAGCAATCCGACTCCCTTCAGTCCCGGAGTTTGGGCGATTTCATATATCGCAGGAGGCAAGCTGATAAATTCTAATCCATTATTTGAGGCAGGAAAACCAAGTGCAAATGGAATGACAAATATTGCGGAAATGGGAGACAATAGCGTTTTAGGAAATTATATCAATACACAAACAGGTATTTTTACACCATTATCTCCGGTTTTGGTGGTGTTGTATAAAGGTATCGAAAACCCGATATATAAAACCGGTGAAAATGACCGTGGAAAAGGACTGAAAGAATTAGCGCAAAAAGGTGATGCATCAGGCCTGGCGACTTATCTTAAAACACTCGCAGGTGTAAAAGCTGTTTATATCCTTCCGGCGGCTAGCTCAACTGTATTACTTCCTAAAATCGGAGCGCAGGCGGGAAGTAGCGTTTCGCAGCAGTTAAGTGTAGCAAGTGGAGACCGAATTGCCATTGCAAGCATGTACGGGCTTTCCAACGATTGGTTCTTTGCCACAAAAGGTAATGGAATTGATGCAACAGTAAAAGGAGATGTATCCTATTCAATCGGATTGTTTGACAATGGGACAGCGATTAATCAGTTTCCCGGAGCCGGCAATGAGCAAGCAGGATTAGGCGGCACTCCTGCGACAGAACGTAAACCTGTTATAGAAGTGCCTAATCCAAATGGGTTCACCACACTGCCATCAATTTCCAGCATGATTAAAGTAACAATCAACTAATTTTTGAGTCCGGTTATACGTACGAAAATCTCATGGATATTATTGTCCTTACTGGAGACAGGACAATCAGCAACCTATTACATGCAGGGCTAAAGTATCGATTGAGTTTCCATGGACACAAAGTATAGATTCAGTTTAATAAGTAGTAAATGTGTTGTAAAATGAAAAATTATATAAAAACAAAATTAGCTGCGTTTATTGCGTTGCTGTTATTCACGACGTGCATCGCAGGCATAGCCAATGCGCAAGAGCCGTCTCGCATGAGTAAAGCTGACGGCGTGATACATAAAATCGAAATGAAGCAATCCCCTTATCATATTCCGCAAAATCCGGAAGACATCAGCCCGCTATTGTGTGGAGAAAAAATACCGATGGCCGTATTGTTTGACGTTTCCGGTAAAGGATTTGATCTCAATAGGGCGATTTCCCAAAAACCGACCATTTTGGTTTTCTACCGCGGTGGCTGGTGTCCTTATTGTATCAGACAACTTTCGGGCTTACAAGAGGCCTTTTTAGGATTGGAAGAAATGGGGTATCAGTTGATTGCCATAAGCACAGACGAATCTGAAGGACTAATGGAAGCTGCAGCAAAAGAAAAATTAAGCTATACACTTTTATCGGATTCAGATCTTGCGCTGTCGAAACAAATGGGGATTGCATATAAAGCTCCAAAAGACTATTGGGAGATGCTTCCGAAAACAACTGGAGGTAAGGACAGCGAGTTATTGCTTCCAGTGCCATCAGTTTTTATAGTCGATCAAATGGGAACCATACACTTCGAATTTATCAATCCCAATTTTAAACAGAGATTGTCCTCCAATCTGCTGCTTGCAGCTGCAAGCAGCATTAAAGAAGACCTTTAAATTTCTAGTTTTTGGATAGTAGACTCTTAAGAAAATGATTAAATTTATGCGAATTGAAATGCTGTAAGTAAACGACAACATGATTAGGGAGTATAATGATAACGTGACCGCAGCACGGTTTGTGATGCATAGTGACAACAACCAGTTTTCAGGTAGGGGACTTCGTAGTGCGGGTTCTCTGCCTATCAACACATTTATCTACAACAAGGGCGGCGAACAGAAAGTGACGATCGATGAGATTAGCTATACGATGCCATCAAGGTGTATACTTCCTTTGGTTTCCAATCAGCATTTTGTATTTGAGCAGCCCGATGCGCTGACTGCCTGGCAGTTTAATAGGGAGTTCTATTGTATCGTTGACCACGATGCTGAGGTCGGTTGTGTTGGTTTTCTGTTCTATGGTATTCGACATCCAATGTTCATTGTATTAAATGATACTGCTGTCGAAGAAATGTCTCATCTGGAGAATGTGTTTTCCAATGAGATGATGGTAAAAGATAATTTTCAGGGTGAAATGCTGCGCACCCTTCTTAAGAGAGTTATTATCAATACCACAAGAATTGCAAAGCTCCAAAGTGAAAGCTATCAGCTATTTCCCGACGAAAAAATGGATATTGTGAGAAAGTTTGCATTGCTACTGGAATGTAACTTTAAAGAGGAACATGAAGTCAGGTTCTATGCCGCTGCACTCAACAAATCACCAAAAACACTGAGCAATGTATTTGGTCTGTTGAAACAGTCAGCGCCATCTGTTCTTATCCGTAACCGAATAATTCTTGAGGCTAAAAGGTACCTCCATTATACCGAGAAGTCAGCGAAGGAAATAGCCTACGAACTTGGTTTTGAAAGTCCTGCCCATTTTAGCCGGTTTTTCAAAAAGTATTCTGGAACAAATGTTTCAGCTTTTAAGAACCTTTGATCATAATTCAAGGCACGGGTTGCCGTTTAGAGAAAGACTGTATTGTATGGGAATTTGATTTATACCTTTCAATGAATATGCGATTAAGGTTTCCTTATGAAAAATAAGTGAATTTGCTCTTAAAATAAAACGTATGCCATTGGTAAACTGGCGCTAGAAAATTGAAGCCCAATATAACAAATTATTAATACTCTGTAAATGAATTTATTAAAACGGTATTTTGTGTTGATAGGGATGATCATTGCATTGATTTTTATGTACATTGCAATTTCGGTTTATCCGGGTGGAACGTACCAGAATGAATCATCGATTGGATTTGATTGGTCAAAGAATTTTTTTAGTAACTTATTTGGAGAAAAAGCATTAAATGGAGCCGAAAACACCGCTAAATACTGGGCATTTATAGGTATGTTTTTCTATTCCATAAGCTGTGCTGTATTTTTTGTTCATATATCAAAAAAAATTCCTAATACAACAGCGTCAAATTTCATAAAGTATGTTGGAGTACTTACTATGCCCTTTACATTTTTTATAATTACACCCTTTCATGATTTGATGTTGGCTATTTCAACTAATCTGTTTTATTCATGTGTGGTATGTATTACCGTATACGTGCTCAAATCTAAACTCACTTTTTTAAATATTATTGCATATTATGTTTATTCATCTTTTATTATGCAACCTATTTGTATGTTACAGGACAGTGGGATTTGCTATCATTAATACAGAAAATAAATAACGGTAGCACCATGATATTGATTATAGGGCTTGAGTATTTTACGGATCAAACTGATTTTTCCAAAAGAATCGGATGAGCTATCTTTTCAAAAATTGTATAAATAGTTCATAGAAAATAATAGGTGGCCTAGCCGGCGCGGCCACCGGACTATTTTTATCGCATCTGTTGCTAGCTATGGGACAGTTGGCTATTGCTGGATTTTGTAAAACCCGTCCTACACTATCTTTCTCTCTAAGGGGGAGGTAGAAGCCATCGTTGAACTCATCATTAGAGAATCGATAATCTTTCTGGATATTGACCTTTCTATTAAACCGGCATATCGGTTACATCGTAATATTTTACATGTTTTTAGGTGTTTTATACATTTCCGATTTAAATTATATTATTTCTTTTGTTTAAATATCAATTGTCAGGCGATTGTCAAGTGGCCAATGAAATTTTGCTGCTACATTAATGCGTCAAGTACCTAGAAAAGCGGGTGTATTGAAAGTGTAATCTACCTTCATGTACACGATAAAGCAATTGAAAAACCAAGGATTATTGAACTTCGAAAGAAAAAGAATTATGAATCTAGAGGACAACATGATATTGCTCCTACAATTGGCTGAAGGAAATCAAAAGGCATTTGAAACATTCTATTATAATCATAGGGCGCAGTTGTTCGGGCGGATATTAAAGCAGGTTCGTTCTGTGGAGTTTGCTCAGGATATCGTTCAGGATGTATTTGTTAAAGTCTGGCAGAATAGGGCACAGATCGATGTTTCGAAAAATTTCAAATCTTATCTCTATTCAATTGCACAGCGCACAGTTTACGACTATTTTAGAAAAATTGCTTCAGATGAAGTGAAGTGCGAACAGCTGATGATCCTTTCCAAGGGTAAACGTGCGAATGATATCGATGAAAGCCTTTCGTATAGAGAAATGGAGAAATACCTAAATGATATTCTGGATTTTGTTCCCGAACGATGCCGGGAAGTGTATGTTCTCTGTAAGCTTGAAGGCCGTAGCTATGATGAGGTATCCAAACTTTTAAATATTTCAACGGCGACAATCAATAATCATATCGTAAAAGCGACCGGTATTATCAAGTCGCATTGGAATTGGAACTGTTATTTTCTCCTGATGACTTTGATCGCAGAGTATCATTCGATGTTTTATTTTTAAGAATTGTCTCAGCGATATCTTTTGTTGATCGACAGGGCTTAAATCTGCCTGTCATTGTATTCCCAGATGCGCCGTTAGTCCGGGTTGGCGTTACTAACGGGGATGGCGCGTTTTTCCGTAGATTTCGTGTAATCGTGAACATATGCATAGGCACTAGCTGCAGCGATATAAATAATCTAATTTTTTTTATTTGGCATAGTTGATTTTTTTTTTGCTTACGTATATAGTATAAAAGAAAGACCAATTACTGTGGAAGAAAACCAAATAATAAGCTTATATAAAAGATATCTGGCGGGAGAGTGCACAGACGAAGAAATTCATTTGTTGATGCATTACATGCGACAAAAGGAGCATGCAAAATTATTCAAGGAAGTGATTTTGGATAGTTTGGAAAACGAAGAGGATATTGCGTTAGATGACCATGCAAAGAAAACCATCCAACGGATGGACGAATACTTTGAACAAGAATATTTTTATCAGAATCGAAGGAAGCCCGGTAGGAAGTTACTTGGATGGATTCCAATAGCTGCCGCGGCTCTAGTTATCTGTACAATTTCAACGATATGGTATATAAAAAGGGATGATGAGGCTGCTCAAATTGCCATGACAAATTCCTACAATACCTTGATAACCAGTAGTGGTGAGGAAATCGCGCTGGATGGTACTTCGAATGTGGAAATATTGAGACAGCATGGCACTATCATCCTACAGGATAGTTTAGGAGATATCCATGTTAACGTATTGGATAGCCTCTCAAATATGGATGCTACAACTATTTACCAGACTATTAGAACGGCAAAAGGCAAGCAGTCGCGAATATATCTTACGGACGGAAGTGTTGTGGCCCTAAATTCCGACTCCCAGCTTAAATTCCCGCTACGTTACACCGCAAATCAACGGGAGGTTGAACTTCAAGGGGAAGGATTTTTTGATATTGAGACCAATAAACAAAAGCCATTTATAGTTAAAACAATAGATCAACGTATTAAAGTGTACGGGACCAAGTTCAATGTCAACAATTATGAAAACGAACAAACTACCAAAACCACGCTATTTCACGGCAAAGTTTCCGTGCAAAATCTAATAGGAACATCACCTCAAAAGGAATATATCCTACAGCCAGGAGAACAAATAGTCCTGGATAAGAAATCCAAGGTATTAAAACAGGATAAGACTGGAAATGAGGAGCAGGTATTAGGTTGGAAAAATGGTGTATTTATTTATGATAATGCCACATTAGGAGAAATTATGAAGGATTTTGCCAGGTGGTATAACATTGAGGTGGATCTCGAAACCCTTCCTGCACTTACGTTTAGTGGAACTATACCAAGAAATTATGACCTAGACAGAGCACTAAGTGTTATCGCACGAACAGCGAATATCAAGATTAACAGAACGGGGACAACATTAAAATTCGAAAAATAGATGAAGAAAACAAACTAAACAAAAAAGCCGACAGTACTGGCATACCGTCGGCGAACATTAGGGTAATACAAAATTTTTCTAACTAACCTAACATCACAAAAGTATGAATTTAAAAGTTCAATACAAGCATTTGTATTGTTTATTACATCGCTTATCGTGGACTGTAATATGTTCTCACAAGCATCTAATCATAATGAAGCTAACATTTGTAATAACATTTTTATGTTCGATTTCAGCATTTGTGGAAGGCTATGGCCAACGTATTAATTTGGATCTGAAAAATGCGACTGTCGAGTCCCTGCTGAAAGAGGTCAAGAGACAGTCTGGCTACGATATGTTCTATAATATCGATTTGATCAGTCCTTTAAAAAGGAGCAATTTTAGATTGAAAGATGCTACACTTGATGAGGCTTTAACCGCAGTTACAGAGAACCTGGGGCTCGACTATGAGATTGAAGAACGAATGATTGTTATCTCCAAGAAAAGGGCGAATCGAGCCAGCCAAAATTTGATCAAAGGCTTTGTCTCCGGGGAAGACGGCAAAAAGCTATTGGGTGTTTCTGTCGTTGAAAAAGGTACAAGTAATGGTACTACAACTGATGGTGATGGTAATTATAGCATTAAAGTATCAAATCCCAAAGGGGTTCTTATTTTCTCTATTGTTGGTTATGGAAAAAAGGAAGTTCAGATTGACGGGCTTCAGCAAATTGATGTTCAGCTTGTGGTCGATAAAAGTGAACTGGATGAGGTTGTTGTTGTTGCTTATGGTCAGCAGAAAAAGGAGAGCATGGTCAGTTCCATTACAACAATCAACCCAAAAGAATTAAAGGGACCTACAAGTAACCTTACAACAATGCTCGCAGGGAGATTGTCTGGGGTAGTGGCTTTTCAGCGAAGTGGTGAACCAGGAGCTGACAATGCGCAGTTCTTTATTCGTGGGATCACTACATTTGGAAGCGGAAAAGTAGATCCTTTGATTTTGATTGATGGAATGGAATCTACTTCAGACGCTCTAGCAAGATTGCAACCGGATGATATCTCAGGTTTCTCCGTATTAAAAGATGCCGCTGCATCTTCGCTGTATGGCGCAAGGGGCGCAAATGGTGTGGTATTGGTTACTACTAAATCAGGTATTTCCGGGAAAACAAAATTTAATGTCCGAGTAGAAAATTCCCTTTCTTCGAATACACAGAATTTCAAGTTAGCTGACAATATTACGTACATGAAGCTAGCAAATGAGTCCGTATTGACCAGGGATCGTATAGGAGAACTGCCGTATAGCCAAAATAAAATTGACCGTACAATAGCTGGTAATAACCCCTTGTTGTATCCGAATAATGACTGGATAGGCCTGTTGATAAAAGATTATACACTCAATCAACGATTCAACATGAATATGAATGGTGGTGGGAAAAATGCACAATTTTATATTGCTGGAACTTATAACGTGGATAATGGCGTGTTAAAATCAGAACACGGAAATAAATTCGATAACAATATCAACTTGAAGAGCTATCAAATCCGTTCAAATGTGAATGTTAAGCTAACGCCGACGACAGAGGGAATTGTACGAACTTCGGGCAGTTTTGATGATTATCAAGGACCGATAGGCGGTGGTGGCAATATTTTTCAGGGGGCTATTGCTGCAAATCCCGTCAATTTTCCCGCTATTTTTCCGGCATCCGATATGCCCTATGCACAGCATCCGTTATTTGGAAATGCTAAAATTAGTGAAAGAGGAGAGGCCCTATATTTTAACCCCTATGCGGAAATGGTCTCCGGATTTCAACAGTACAATCGGTCAACATTAAATGTACAGTTGGAAGTCAAACAAGATTTCAACTTCATCACTCCGGGTCTCAATGCAAGGTTAATGGCTTATACACAACGCTATTCTTATTTTGATTTAAGCCGAAGATACAACCCATTCTATTATCGGGCCAATGCAATTGATGCCGATGAAGATAAATATACGTTAGAACTGCTAAATGAGAAAAATGCAACAGAGTACCTGGATTATAATAAAGGGAGCAAAGTTTCAAATACAGTTGGCTATATGGAAGCCGCAGTAAATTATAGCCGAGTTTTCTCCGAAAAGCACAGTGTCGGAGGATTGTTGGTGACTCAGCTGCGGAGTTATCTTACCGGTAATGCCGATGATCTTCAGGCTTCTCTTCCTTTTCGAAATCAAGGTTTATCGGGGCGATTTACGTATGGTTATGACAACAAGTATTTACTCGAAGCAAATTTTGGGCTGAATGGCTCCGAACGTTTTGCAAAAAATCACCGTTATGGTTTTTTCCCATCCATAGGTGTAGCTTGGAATGCCTCGAATGAAGAATTTTTCAAGCCACTAAGAGAGACAATAACAAAACTAAAATTTAGAGCAACCTACGGATTGATCGGTAACGATCAGATCGGTAACACAGATGATCGTTTCTTTTACCTGTCAAAAGTCAATTTGAGGGATGGCGGACATGGATCGGCCTTTGGTACAAATTATATCTATAGCAAAGATGGGGTGTCAATTTCGAGATATGCCAATGAAACGATCACTTGGGAACAGGCCACAACGGTCAATTTGGGAATGGATCTGAATCTATTTAATAGTGTGAATATTATTGTAGATGCATACAAAACACGTCGAAATAATATCCTAATGAATCGAACATTTATTCCTACGACAATGGGACTATCTGCTCCTATACAGGCCAATGTAGGCGAGGCAGAAGGGAAGGGTGTCGACCTTTCGGTAGATTACAATAAGAATTTTGGAGACATGTGGATACAAGCCAGGGGAACGTTTACCTATGCAAAGAGCAAATTGCTGGTGAATGAGGAGCCTAATTATCCAGCCAATTTATCCTATTTGTCCAAAATCGGCCATTCACTTAACCAGTATTATGGTTTGATTGCGGAAAGACTGTTCGTCGATAATGAGGAGGTGAAAAACTCTCCAGTGCAGAGCTTTGGTGAAGTTATGGGAGGGGATATCAAATATCGGGATATCAACGGTGATGGCATAATCTCCTCCTTAGACTATGTACCCCTAGGTTTACCTACAGTGCCTGAAATTATTTATGGTTTTGGCTTGTCAGTGGGTTATAAGAAATTCGATCTTAGTGGATTTTTTCAGGGTTCAGCGAGATCCTCTTTTTGGATTGATCCCGATAAAACAAGTCCTTTTGTGATGAATGGTCCCTATCAGCATGGACTCTTGCAGGCTATTGCTGACGATCACTGGTCTGAGGAAAATGGCAACATCTATGCCTTTTGGCCTCGTTTGAGTCCAACGCTAAACCAAAATAACCTCAAGCCTTCCAGCTGGTGGATGCGTAATGGCGCATTTTTGAGATTAAAGACCGTTGAGTTGGGTTACAATTTGTCGAGCAAGATGCTTGACAAGATGGGCGTGGGGCCAATTAGGCTCTATTTAAATGCGAGCAACCTCTTCGTGAAGAGTAGTTTTGATCTTTGGGATCCCGAAATGGGCGGCAATGGTCTAAGATATCCACTTCAAAAAGTATACAATTTTGGTCTAAATGTCCAGTTCTAACAAAAAAAGAAATTTAATATGAAAAGATATGCGATTCATTTGACTTTTTCAGCAGTATTGCTGCTCTTGATGATGAACTCCTGTAAAAAGAATTTTTTGGATGTTGTCCCTGATAATGTCTCCACCATAGATCATGCTTTTTCCAACCGTAATGAAGCAGAAAAGTTCTTATTTACCTGTTATGATGGTTTACCCAGAGAAGGCCATCCTGAAATGAACGCCGGTTTGAATACGGGAGATGAGCTGTGGATTTATTGGCCCATGCCGACAGGAGAGGATTATTCCAGTTTGTCCCCTTATAATATTGCTCGGGGGCTACAAAACAAAGATGAACCGGAATTGAACTATTGGGATGGTTTTGATGGGCGGTCTATGTGGAATGGGATTCGAAACTGTAATATATTTCTTGAAAATATTGATCGCGTTAAAGATGTGGAACCTTATATCAAAAGCCGTTGGATTGCTGAAGCTAAATTTTTGAAAGCCTATTTTCACTGGTATCTATTCCGGATGTATGGGCCGATACCCATTGTTGATAAAAACTTGCCAATATATGCCAGCCCTGAAGAGGTCCAAGTAAGCCGACAGCCTGTAGATGCCGTGGTCAACTATATTGTCAATCTATTGGATGAGGCTGTTGGGGGAGAGGCAAATGTCGGATTGCCCGATAAGATTTTGAATCAGGCTACCGAGCTTGGGAGAATTACCAAACCTATTGCATTAGCCATAAAAGCTAGGCTACTTGTGACAGCGGCAAGTCCTTTGTTTAATGGAAATACAGACTTTGTTAGTTTAAAGAACCCGGACGGCACAGCTTTATTTAATCCGACTTACGATCAGAAAAAATGGGAAAGAGCAGCAGAGGCTTGTAAACTCGCTATTTTGGCAGCAAAAAATGCTGGTATCGATTTATATCGTTTTACTTCACCAACAAATTCAGTAGATGATTTTACAAAAACGGAAATGAGCATCCGCAATGCTGTATGTGAAAAGTGGAATTCGGAATTGATTTGGGGAACGACCACAAAGCCCGATGATACTTGGACGTTACAGCTCTATGCAAGTCCACAGTTGGATCCGAATGTTCCTAATTCTGGCTTAAAGGGGCAGTTGGCACCTACTATGAAAATGGCTGAGCTGTTCTATACAGAAAATGGTGTGCCTATTACAGAAGATAAAACCTGGGATTATGCCAATAGATTTCAATTAAGGACAGCGACCTCGGCCGATTTAGGTATACAAAATGGTTATCAGTCGGTAGGGCTGCATTTTGACAGAGAGCCCCGTTTTTACGCTGATATGGCTTTCGATGGTTCCAAATGGTATATGGAAAATGGGAATTTCAATATCCAAGCCAAATCTGGGCAGCATTCGGGGAAAAAGCAAAGTCGGATCTATTCGGTAACGGGCTATTATACGAAGAAACTGGTAAATTGGAAAATGGTTGCAAGTGCGACCAACATCACTGTAGAGCGTTATCCTTGGCCTGTTGTGCGACTGGGAGATCTATATCTGCTTTATGCTGAGGCATTAAATGAAACGGACAACAAAGCACTTGCGCTGGAATATGTCAACCTAATTAGGGATCGTGCAGGATTAAAGACTGTCGAATCTTCCTGGATCAACTTCGCTAAAAATCCTAATAAATATAACGATAAGAATGGTTTACGGGAGATTATATATCAAGAGCGTTTAATTGAAATGGCTTTTGAGGGAAGCCGATTCTGGGATCTGAGACGCTGGAAAAAAGCAGGTGAATTCCTGAACCAACCGATTTATGGTTGGGATGTGATCCAGACAAGCTATACGGATTATAATCGTAGGGTTTTATTGTTTAATCAAAGTTTCAATAGCCCAAGGGATTATTTTTGGCCGATCAAAGACTACAGTATTTTAGTCAATCCAAACTTGGTTCAAAATGGAGGTTGGTAATCTAAACCACAGCAAAATTTAGTATGAACGACTAATCAATGAGAAAAAAATGAAACGAATAATATTTGTGTTATTTGCGGGACTGCTAATCGTGGGAGCGATTGGAGCCTGTCGGAAAACTGAGGTGGGCACAATGGATAAAAGCGATAAGCAAGCCCCAGGGCCTGTTAGCAACGTCGAAGTTGAAAATTTAAATGGTGGGGCTAAAATAACATATAGCTTACCAACTGACGATGATCTGCTTTACATAAAGGCCGAATATACAACGAAGCAAGGTGTGGTCCGTACGACGAAAGTGAGTAGATACCTGGACAGTGTGGTCCTTGAAGGTTTCGCTGATACCGATGTTTATGAAGCTAGACTATATGCCGTGGATAAAAGTGAGAATGTATCTGTACCATTGGTGGTAAAAGTACAACCCAAAACACCACCTTTTGAGCTTGTAAAAGAAAAGCTCCTCGCTAGTAAGGCATTTGGTGGAATTGATGTTGCCTATCAGAATGATACCGAATCGGATGTCGCTATTGTTGTTTTAACAAATGATAAACTCGGCAATTTTGTGCCCGTGAAGACACTGAGCACCAAAGCAAAAAAAGGAAGTTTTGGTCCAAGAGGCCTTCCTTCAGTGCAAACTCGATTTGGACTGATGGTACGAGACCGTTGGGGTAACCTTTCGGATACAACATATGTGACCTTAACACCGATCTTTGAGGAGAGACTGGATCGAACAAAAATGAAGGGACTGAATATTAATGGTACTGATGCAAAAAATTATCCAGGCAATGAGGTGGAGTATCTTTTTGATGGTGACGTGAGTAACAATCATGCTTACCATACAATTGATCCTGTAAAAATGCCACAGTGGTTTACATTCGATATCGGACAAACTGCTAAGTTGAGCCGTTTAGTTTGGTTTATGCGACCAGGATGGTTTTATGACTTACACAATCCAAGAAAAGTGGAGATATGGGGTTCTAATAACCCTAGCCCTGATGGTAGTTTTACAAATTGGGTTTTATTGGCTGAACATGAGCAGATTAAGCCTTCAGGTTTGCCTCCGAAACAAAATTCCAATGCTGATATTGAGGCAGCGCTCGAGGGCGAAACGGTTAATATCCCAATCGATGCTCCAGCTGTAAGGTATATCCGATTTAAAACATTACGGAATTGGTCCGATGGTGTATATGTGAACTTTACCGAACTGGCCCTATTTGGCAATTCAAATCCTTAGTCGATGCAATGCTAACTTAAAGTGAAAATATGAAAATGGTAAAATATATAATCTGCTTTTTCTTCATCTCGGCGGGAATAATTATGACCTCGTGCACCAGAGAAGATGCGTATAAGGAAATTACAAAAGATGGTGAAATTTACTACCCTGGTCGCGCGGATACTGTAGAGGCCAATGGTGGAAAAAATCGGATCCAATTGCGGGTTCACCTCGGTAACGATCCTCTGGTCACCAAGGTAAAGGTGTATTGGAAAAATTATACTGATTCGGTAGAAGCAAATGTTGTAAAGACTACTGGAAAGCATGTCGTTGATTTTATGTTCGATAATATTCCTCAGGGAGCCTATTCTTTTGATGTATATACTTACAACGCTAAAAATGCAAAATCAATTGTGAAGAAAGTTAATGGTATGGTCTACGGTGATAATTATCAACGGGCCTTGTCCAATCGTACGGTTAAATCAATCGGTTTTTCTCCAGATGGGAATCGCCTTATTGTAAATTGGAATGCAGCACTAGACGGTGAAAAATTCATTGAACTCAAATATATAGATGAAAACGGCTTGGCCAAAACCACTATTGTTCCTGGGGGAAGTACAACGACGGAACTACCAGGATATAAAGAACAGTCTAAGCTTTCCTACAGGTCCATTTATCTCCCTGAACCTCATGCAATAGATGAATTTACTGTAGACCCGATGGAATCAAGTATTCCACTGTTTGAGCGGCAACTCGATAAGTCGAAATTCAAAGAACTTGTTTTGCCAACAGATGTCACGGACAATTGGGGGTGGCTTTTACGTTTTCTATGGGATGAAAATTATGGAACACCAGGGTTTGCCTCTACATACAGTAACTCGCCGTGGTTTACTTTTGATATGGGCGAATCTGTTTCCATTAGCAAATTTAAAACCTGGCAAGCCTCAGATCGGATTTTTAGAGCTGAAAGCATTAAACGTTTTGAAATATGGGGAAGTAATAATCCTGCTTTGGACGGATCTTGGGGAAGCTGGAAAAAATTAGCCGAATGTAAATCTTTAAAACCTTCCGGTTTGCCAGGCGAGGAATCAACAGCTGGAGATATTGAATATGCAAAAGCCGGTGAGGAATTTGAATTACCACAAGGTTCTTCCAAAGTGAGATATCTCCGGATCAAAGTTTTAGAAACTTGGGGCAATGGTTCATTTATCACCATGGGAGAACTCGGTGTATGGACTAGCGATAAAATGGATAAATAATAACGATTTTATTAAAAAAATGTATGTTTAAGAACACGATTACAACACTTTATTTCGCTCTTGCGGTCAGCGCTGCAGTAGGACAAACGAATGCGACCGCATCAAAAACGATTAAAATAGATGGAAATGGAACTGGAAGACTTTTTGATGGAATAGGTGCGGTGAGCGCGGGATCTTCATCAAGGCTATTGATAGATTATGCGGACAAATCCAGAAGTGATATTTTAGATTATCTTTTTAAGCCAAATTTTGGCGCTGGTTTTACCTACCTGAAGACCGAAATTGGGGGTGATGGCAATACCACCTGTGGATCGGAACCGAGTTTTGCCCGAACAAGAGCGGAAATGGAGAAACCGCATTATAAACGCGGATTCGAATATTGGTTAATGCGTGAAGCTGTTAATAGAAATCCAAGTATTGAGCTTGATGCATTAGAATGGAGTATGCCGGGCTGGTTTAAAGGGGTATGGTCGCAGGATAATGCCGATTACCTGGTCAAATTCATCGATGGAGCTAAGCAATGGGGGCTTAAAATGAAGTATATTTCGGGGTGTTGGAATGAACGCGACTATAATCGAGATTGGATAGTCAATGTTCTAAGACCCAGCCTTGATAGAAATGGTTTTAAGGATATAAAGATCAATGCACCGGAAGGTGCAGGGAAGGCATGGGAAATCAGTGATTTGCTGGTTAAAGATTCCGTATTCAGAAACACCCTATCTTCGATCAGCTATCATTATCCCGATTCCTATATGTGGGGAAATCGGGGTGAGGAGCCAAATCCAAACTCGGTTTTAACTGAGTTGCCATTGTGGTCAGGCGAGGACTTTTCATTACCTGGAGCATCTTGGAGAAATACGACATATTTGGCAAAGAATATCTTAAGATGTTACATCAAATGGAAAATTGTCAAAGTGAATATGTGGTGCCCAATTGCTTCCATGCCCGATATCTCCTGTTTTTCGAATGTTGGCTTGATGAAAGGAGTGATGCCTTGGGCAGGGTATTATGAAGTGTGGCCCACGATTTGGGCCGTTGCTCATTTCAATCAGTTTGCCAAACCTGGATGGAAATATTTGGATAGTGGCTGCGGTGAATTGAGTGGCGATGGTGCATACTGTACCTATAAAAATATGGATGGTAGTAATGATTATAGTATTGTGATCGTCAGCGGTTCAGAAGCTCAGCAATTAAAATTTAATATTTCCGATCTTCCAAAAAACAAATTACACGTATGGAAGTCGGATAGTAAAAGCCAATTCCAACAAGTAGAAGATGTGACAGTTGTAGATGGACAGATTACACTGTCTGTTGATCCGGAATGTATTTATACGATCACAACGACGACAGGCCAAAAAAAGGGCATGCACAGCATTCCTAAAGAGAAAATTTTCCCAACTAAATATGCAGATAATTTTGATAACTACGCTTTAGATCGGGCACCACTTTCACCTCAATATTTTTATGACAATTCGGGGGCCTTTGAATTGGTACAGGGCGAAGGCAACAATAAATATTTACGGCAATTACTGGTAAATGATATCACCCACTGGATTCCGGATGAGTGTGCATATACCTTTGTCGCGCAGAATGCAGAATGGGATCAGGGTGAGATTTCTTCCGATGTTTATGTAGAAAATGATGCCTTTAATGGAGTGGGGTATGCTGGATTAATTTTGAGAGGAGCCTATGACAAAGCCAATCAATCAAACATACCTTTCGGCTATCGTTTCAACATCTATAAAGATGGCACATGGAAGCTATTGACCAAGAAAGCGACACTGGCAAGTGGTATTGTGGATGCGAGCAAGTGGCATAAACTTAAATTCAGCGGAAAAGGAAACACGATCAAAGGTTATATCGATGGGCGGCTTGTTGTGGATCTTCAGGACGATACGTATTCTATTGGTGCTGCAGGTTATGTATCAGGCTTTAATTTTGCTGGGTTCGACAATCTTGTGCTCAATTATACCCCAGCATCGGGAAAATTGCTGTCAGCATGGATGCCGGCAACCTCGCCAGTTGATCCCATAGGACATAGCTTTATCGGCGCGTTTGACGGAAATAGTCTTTCCAAATGGAGCCCAAAAGCTGATGGTACTGCGCAACACCTTGTCGTGGACCTCGGGGCCTTAAAGAAGATAAAGCGATGTGAGACGTTTACAGATTTTGTAGATAAGGGCGTAAAATATAAAATTGAATATTCTGCCGACAATGTAAATTGGTCAATTTTTGCGGATAAAACCAATAATGGTAAGATATCGATCCCTTGTTCCGTGGATCAAGGCAATGCTAAAGCCAGATGGATGAGATTAACACTTTTACCAGAGTCCGATAAGACCATTGCAAATATTTATGAATTTAAGGTTTATGGAGATTAACTCATTTATTTGGGCAAATGGTATTCGAAACCACATATTTATCGTGAAGAAATTTTTAACTGCAATTTATGCGTGCTGCTTCGCATTTACAGCCGTATCGGCCCAGCAAAAGCCTTTGAAGTTGTGGTATGATAAGCCAGCTGAGATTTGGGAAGCGACGTTGCCGTTAGGCAATGGCCGTTTGGGGATGACACCAGATGGTGGAATTTTAAAGGAAAGGATTGTATTGAACGACATCACTTTATGGTCTGGTAGTCCCCAGGACGCAAATAATTATGAAGCGTATAAAACTCTTCCTGCGATCAGAGCGCTTATTTTGCAAGGTAAAAATGATGAAGCACAGGCTCTAGTAAACAGCAATTTTGTCTGTAAAGGAGAAGGTTCGGCAGGGGAAAGATGGGGGAAATTTCAAACAATGGGTGCTTTGGAAATTGACTTTGCCTATAAGGGGGATCCTCAAGGTAAGCAAAAAGTAGAACATTACCGTCGCGAACTATTGTTGGATCAAGCCGTTGCAAACTGTACATTTACGCGTAATGGTGTCAATTACAAAAGAGAATACTTTAGTAGTTTTGACGATGATGTCGATGTGATCAGGTTGACCGCCGATAAGCCGGGACAACTGAACTTTCGGATTGCAATGAATCGGCCAGAGCGTTATCAGGTTAGGACCTTCGGCAATGAATTGCAGATGTCCGGTCAGCTTAACAATGGTTCGGATGGTAAAGGTATGCAGTATTTGGCTCGTGTGCAGGTCAAGTTGAAGGATGGAACTGTCCGCCCACAAGATAGTAACCTTGTTATTGAAGATGCTACAGAAGCTTTGATTTATCTTTCAGCCGGAACTGATTTCAAAGGTTCTGCTTTCAAAGAAAAGACGAGTCAGCTATTGGCTACGGCAATGGCAAAAAGTTATGATCAACAAAAACGCAATCATACAGCTGCCTTTAGAAAGCTCTTTCATCGTGCCTATATTGATCTTGGCGAAGGAGTGGGGGCAGATTTGCCTACTGATCGCCGAATAGCCAATTTTTATCACAAGTTCAATGATGACCCATCGCTTGCTACCTTATTTTTTCAATATGGAAGATATCTCAGTATAAGTAGCACACGAGTTGGTTTGTTGCCGCCCAATTTGCAGGGCTTATGGGCACAGGAGATTAATACCCCGTGGAATGGGGATTATCATTTGGATGTCAATGTGCAGATGAATCATTGGCCACTGGAGGTTGTCAATCTCTCTGAGCTAAATCTACCGCTTGCCGAACTTGTGAAAGGTCTCGTTGAACCGGGAAAGAAAACCGCGAAAGCGTACTATAATGCAAACGGCTGGATTGCACATGTAATTACCAATGTGTGGGGATTTACGGAGCCCGGCGAGAACGCTTCATGGGGAGTATCAAATGCGGGTTCAGGCTGGTTATGTAGTAATTTATGGGCTCATTTTGCTTTTACAAATGATTTAAACTATCTAAAAGACATCTATCCCGTGCTGAAGGGCTCTGCCGAATTTTACAAAAATGTATTAGTGAAGGATCCCAAAACGGGCTGGATGGTGACTTCTCCATCCGTTTCTCCAGAGAATACGTTCTATATGGCGAATGGAAAAACAGCTAGTATCTGTATGGGGCCAACAATTGATAATCAGATTGTGCGGGAGCTGTTTAATAATGTAATCACAGCGTCCGAAAAGTTAAAGATTGATGCTGAGTTTAGACAAGATTTGGTGCGTTTGTTAACTGCAATACCTCCAGCTGGAGTGATTAGTAAAGATGGGCGTATACAGGAATGGCTGGAAGACTATAAGGAAATTGAGCCGACACATCGCCACGTTTCTCATTTGTATGGCTTATATCCAGCGCCATTGATTTCACCTTTATCAACACCGCAACTAGCGGCAGCCGCAAAGAAAACACTCGAGGTTAGAGGCGATAATAGCACAAGTTGGTCCATTGCCTATAAGACACTGTTTTGGGCAAGGTTACATGAGGGTAATAGGGCCTTTAAACTAATCAGAGAAATGTTAAAACCGGTGGCTGATCCAAATAATATGGGCGGTGGTGGTGGCGTCTATCCCAATCTATTTTCTGCGCACCCTCCATTTCAAATAGATGGTAATTTCGGTGCTACAGCGGGTATTGCAGAAATGCTTCTGCAGAGCCATGATGGTTGTATCGATTTGTTGCCTGCTTTACCAGACGCTTGGAAAAGTGGTGAAGTTAAGGGGCTTAAGGCGAGAGGGAACTATACCGTCGATATGAAGTGGAAAGATGGCAGACTGATTCATTATGCTATTCGCTCTACCAAGCCCGAGAAAATTAAGATCAGACTAAATGGTCGATATCGTTGGTATACAACACTAAAAAGCAGCTAGGAATAGCGAGATCATAGCGATTTGCCACCAAATTCTCTTTGGCCGAATGTAAAGGTTTTGTTTCAAATGTAGCTAGATCTTACCTTTAGCTTGATTAGTTGTGATTACGTGGACACTTTAATATCGTAAATAAACCGCAAAAGGTCAGTATAAATCAAAAGTCGTTACTATCCCGTTTTAAGGTTTAGCTGTATGCCTTTGCTTTGGTAGGGACTTTGGAAATTTTGAATTCAGGTTTTATCCAGCAATTTTAAATAGCGTTGGCTGCATGCCAACGCTATTTTTATTGTATTGTTATTTATTGCGGAGATCTCCAGAAGTAGGTAGGATCACACGTAATCACGTTGTTTTTTAAATATTTGTTACTGCTTTTGTCAAACCCGCTAGGAACTAAAGAAATGTACTGCAGATCAGGGTCGGCAGGTCTATATCTACTTTCTGTGTTAAACTGGCTTTTATTCGTACATTGAATCCAGTATAAATTCTTTGCCATATAATAATCCAGGTACCAAAGTTTACTTACTTTGGACTCTGCGTTAAGCTTGAGCGATTGATTATTTTTTAAATGCTCCCTAACTTCTTCAATGCTCAGTAAATTGTTGTTGTCGTCCATCACAAATGTACCATGGGAAGGATCCATCCACAGCCATTTTTTTAGAGTCTCAGCATATACGCTATTGATCACATGGCAATCAGTATCTTTGTCGTCTTTTGGCATGCATGTAACATAGCGTGACTTAAATCCCATAGCGAGGTACATTTCATTTAACGTCATCGCTTTGTGCCGACAGTTGATACCTTTTCCCGTTGCCTTGTGGTAGTTGTAAAAATCAATTGCGTCAAATTCACATAACGCCCAATTGCTGCCGTCATATTTAATGTTATTTGCCACGAAAAACATGATATTACTGATTTTGGAAATTTCGTCGCCATTACCAGCTATCGAGTCCAGGTTGAAAAAATTTTTTACCGCTAATAAATTACGATCGCTCGCTACCTCATAGGTAAATATCGGCAAAGAGTCACTATCCGTTGAAACGTATCCTCCTGATTGCTGCAACAGAGTTAATTTATCGTATTGCTTCAGTTGGACCAATGCTTTTACAAATTTACTTTCCTTACGAATATTATCTAGATCATGATCATTTAAAGCATTACGATAGTCGGTATATCCCCACAAAATCGCCTTTTCAAAACTTGAAACAGCTTGTTTTTTTTGATTGAGTAATGATTGTAAACAAGCAAGGTTGTAGTTTATATTCGCATTAATTTCACTTATCGTAGTTTGATATTCCTGCTTTTCTTTTTCAGATAGCTGTAAGTTGTCCATTTTGGCCGCAATGGCATTTAATACTGTGGCTGCTTTTCGATAATCCTTTGCCGGGTAATAATTATTATATTCCTGTTCTAACTTCTTAAAGTCTGAGAGGAATTTATGCCATGTCGTCGAAGTTGTCTGCGCGATTACACAGGTGGTCAGCAGCATGAAAAGAAGAAGGTTAAATAATAGTTTCATTGGAGGTTTTAGTTAAGTAAATAGTTTTATTGTATCAATGTCAACTGTAATGTTTACGCTTGAAAATCTTTGTCCCACGATTTTATAAAATAGATTTTGCTTTAAGACAGCTATGCCATGTGAAATATTACATCTAGCTGGTGAAATATTATCTAAATACTTTTTAAATAGTTATTACTTAATTCGCCGTGATTGAAGATCGTCTTCAATCCATTCTGACTTTAAAGAAGGATGTGATCTTACGTTTGATTTAGGTGGTTCGTATCTACTTAATTCTCGAGGTGATGAAGTCGGGTTATTTGGCAATTATTCCAAACAGATATCCGATGATAAGGGAACAGAAAGAAGTTTTCTTTCTGACCAGAATTCGGGAATAGGGGCATTCGGATCGTATTAGTAGGTACCTCATAGAATCGGTGTAATGGCACGAGTAATGCAGAATTTCGTGACCGAAAATAGATTTGGTGGGATTGCTTTTCAAACAGGTGTAAATTTCCTGATACCAGCAAAATAACTCAAAGGACGCTCTAAAATGTATGCGTGATTTTTGACAATAAAAAATTAAGCAAGTGAGCCTAGGTTTTGAAGGAAGGATTTGCGTCTGTTTATTCCAAGGAAATAACCCAGATTATTGGGTTATTTCTGTTGTGGCTTCATGCGAATTCAGGTAAGGAGTTCCTACACCTGTTTCAACATATGATTTTAAGCTTGCTGTAAATTGTCTCCAGCCATCCGAGCAGATCTGATAGCATTCAACATCGGGTTGTAATCCCATATGTGTCAGCTGTAGTTCAGTATCATTATTTTTTTTGATGATTTCCCAAATAATGGTTGTACCGATCCATTCTTTCTTGTTTTCTAGACTCGGAATATCTAACAGTGAGTCCTCTACGTACCATACGGCTTTTGTGTTAGGTTCGAGTTCCTGTACGCGAAATTGTTTAAATACCGATTCTCCAAAATGAATCGTAAATGATTCCCCTTGTTTGTTAGAAATGCCTTCAAACATTTCAGTCCACCATAGTGGAATATCA
This sequence comes from Sphingobacterium sp. Ag1, assembly GCF_000988325.1. Taxonomy (NCBI): domain Bacteria; kingdom Pseudomonadati; phylum Bacteroidota; class Sphingobacteriia; order Sphingobacteriales; family Sphingobacteriaceae; genus Sphingobacterium; species Sphingobacterium sp. Ag1. Next base: position 78,477 of record NZ_LBGU01000031.1, read on the forward strand.
TTGGTCAATGCACCAAATACTTTTTCTACAGGTGAATTCAGAGGTATTGTAATACGGTAATTTTCCATATTGACTGATTTATAATTTTTGTTGTGATAACCAAAATTAAGCTTTAGTATCCAACCCAAGCTTGACGTAGGACAAGTATTACCAAATGTATTATAAGCATTTTGGTGGATGATAAATTATAGATGACGCGATAATATGAACTCATTTATATGCTAAGCACACCTTTTTTTCATAACTACTAAACACTAATATATTTTTTGAGTAGTTCAAGAAGGTCCGCTCGCCGTATCGGTTTTGGAAGAAAATCATTCATTCCGGATTCAAGGCATTTTTCTTTTTCCCCTAGCACATTTCCGGCGGTAACGCCTATGATAGGTATGTGTTCATATCCTGGCAGCATTCTAATATGTTGTGTCGCCTCAATACCACTCATTATCGGCATCTGCACATCCATAATAATAAGGGAAAATTGCTTTTTCCTGCATTCTTCCAAAGCCTGTAAACCATTTGCTGCTTCCGCTAAATGTATATTGGGAGCAAGAGACTTCATTATTCTATTGTTCAGGACCATATTCACTGGGTTATCATCAACCAAAAGCACATCTAGTTCTCGCGCAAATGCATGTGAATCTTTCTCAGGCTTTTCTTGAATAATTTCTATCACATTGCTTTGATCTACCTTTTTAAGGGTTTTGTATAGATCATGCGATTTTATAGGTTTCAACAGCAAATGTGTATTTTCTATTTTCCTAACCGAAGTAAGTATATCCAGTTCTTCCGAAGACGACGAAAGTACGATAAATGGTGCAATCTCGTTTTGCTGATTTAACAAGCCTTTTATTTTCGCTATTGTTTCCAATCCGGACATGATAGGCATATGATAATCCATCAGAATCACATCGAAGCGCTCACCCTTCAACATGATATCCAGGGCTTCCATCCCATTAGAAGCTAACGTGGATTTGATATTTTTATAGGTAAGCATATGTTCAAGAATGATCCTGTTACTTTCATTATCATCCACCACCAAGGCCGTTTTAATAGTCGTTTCATCCTCTTCTTTCCATTCAGACATTTCGTAAGGAACCTTAAGATCGAAGAAAAATACAGAACCGCTGTTCATTTCGCTGGTTAGCGACAAATGACTTCCCATATAGCCCAAGATATTGTTCGAGATGGTCAGCCCGAGACCGGTACCGCCATATCGCTTGCTGATTGAACTGTTTTCCTGGGTAAAGGCATCAAAAATATAATTCTGTTTCTCGGCAGGAATGCCGATTCCTGTATCCCTTACAGAAAAACGCAAAGCAATCGTATGATCATCCATGCTCAATTTCTCTACTTTCAGTTCGATCTCTCCCTCTTCGGTGAATTTCACAGCATTCCCCAGTAGATTGATCAATATCTGTTTTAACCTGGCTTCATCAACAGAAAGTGTTTTCGGGAGGCCCGGCTCGACGTTGAGAAGAAGTTCGATATTTTTTTTCTGGGATTGATAGAGGATCACATTGATGACTTGGCTTAACATATCATAAACGTCACTCTTCTCAATCAAAAGGTCCATTTTTCCGGATTCTATTTTAGAAAAATCCAGTATATCATTGATGATGCTAAGTAGGTTTTCACCTGATTCATTAATATAATTCAGATATTGCGTCTGCATTTCATTCAGCGGTGTCCGTAGGAGGAGATCTGAAAATCCAATAACTCCGTTCAAAGGCGTACGGATCTCATGACTCATATTGGCCAGAAATTCGGATTTTGCCCTGCTGGCTATATCCGCAGTTTCCTTAGCGCTTTTCAGTTCTTCGTTTATTTTTACGGCATTTGTAATATTCTGTATGGAAATAATTATACCTCCAACCTCATCTTTTGTAAGATACCAAGGTCCGACTTTAAGATCGTAATGCTGAATTTCTTCTTTTCCTTCCACCTTTAATGCAAAATCTCCGTCGATGTACGTTTTTCCCAGAAGCGCATCCCTGTAAATCTTTTGTCTTTCCGCGGGAACATGAGGAGATATTGTAAATATATTATTGCCGATAGGATTTATTTCATTCATACTAAATTCATCTCGCCATCGGCTACTTACAGCGACATAGTTAAGGGCTTTGTCGAACATCGCCAATGGGATAGGAACATCAGTGGCAAAGGACTGCATCATAGCCTCCTTCTCGGCAACCTCCAGAAACATTTTTTTGAAGGCATCAATGTCCTGAATAATTCCAAAAACCCTGTTGCAAATTTCATTTTCAAATTCGGGAATCCCCTTTACTCTTACCCAAATCGTAACGCCATCATTACGTAAAAGCTTTAGCTCCTCATCAAAAGGTATTCCTTGTTTTATTGCCTTTTTAAAGAGATATTTTATTCTCTTTCTGCTTTCTCCTTCGTAAAATCCAAGGACATTCTCAAAAGTTGGTTGGAAATTAGTGTTAGCTTTGTGAATTTCTCTCGCACTTTGAGACCAGGTGAGCTTTTCGGTCGTCATATTGGCCTCCCAGCCCCCCACCTGGGCAACGACGCTTGTTTCCTCAAGCATTTCCTTCGTATGAAATAGATCTTTTTCTAGCTTGTCCCGACGTATAATGTCGGATTTTATTTGGATATAAACGAAAATGGAAACACCAATAGCTGCGATTGCAGAAAAGATAATGAATAAAATGGTCCGTTGGGTGGAATTGTTCAGATCTTCATTTTTTATAGCAAGCTGACCTTCTCCGTGTTTTACAAATTCCTGAACGAGCATCCGGCATTTATCCATGGCCCGCTTGTTTTGCTCAAGTTCTTCTGGGGTCATTAATATACCCTTTTTACGATTATTAATCAGCGAGGCATATTCTTTCATCAGCAGTTCTGAGGTATGCTGCAGTTCATGAAAGATATTAATTTGGAGTTTATCTTTAAGATTAAATCTGTCTCTATCAGCAATAAGCAGGGGATATTCCTTCCCGCTTTTATCCAACGGTTCAAGAAATTCTTCCTTGCCAGTAAGCTGATAACCCCGGTTGCCTGTTTCAGCATTTAACAGCGTGTTTAAAATATCCTTTATTAAACTGATAGATTCCTTCGTTTTTAGGAGGCTTTGCCTGCTTTCCATCTGCTTATGTATACTAATATAAGCGGCTATAGAACCTGTAATCAGCAGTATTAAAGAGAGCATTACACCTATCTGAAGATTTCTAATAATTTTTTTTGGCATAGGATGGTTGTTTACTGTTAAGATACTAAAAAAGTAAATAATTACCCCAGCTTACCTATTGAATACTTTACATAAGATTGAATACTTTGCATAAGAATCCAAAGGCGGGCAATGTTACTATCGGCGCCAATAGTATATTGCACTGTTAAGTTGTTATTTTCAGATATTTAATTCGATCATTAAACAATTGGAAATGATATTTCAAAACAACAGGACTACCAGGAAATGCACCTGCAGTCTCCGCTGATAAAAGACTTTCACCTTCATTAAAATCCAAGGGTGTCATTGTCGCCCCGTATTCTTTGTTAGCTTTGTCAATCCAGTTTTGAATTTCAATTTGTCCCTTGTGTTTTTTTTCTTCATCAACTACTTCTGCATCTTCAGTGAAACAATTCGCGTAAGCACCACTGTCAAATTTGTTTTGTGCTTTCACGAGTTCGGAGATAATGTTTGGTAAATTCATGTTTTTAATTCTTTAGAAGATTATTAAATCGTTGGTACTGTTCCGCCATCAATAACATATTCTGTTCCCGTTAGATAACTGGCTCTCGGTGAAACCAGGAAGCCAACAAGTTCAGCTACCTCTGCAGGCTCTGCAGGTCTACCGAAAGGGATTCCTCCGAGTGCATCCATTACACCCTGCTGGGCTTCTTCTATGGTACTGTTCGAATTTCTTGCAATTTCTCCTAGCCAAGCTTCCGATGCTGTGGTATTGATCCAGCCGGGCGATACCGTCAGCACACGGACGCCTTTAGGAGTGACTTCGTTCGATAAGCTTTTGCTGTAGTTCCTCAATCCTGCTTTTGCCGCTGCGTAAGGTAACGTTGAATCATATAAGGGTAGTCTGCCTTGAATAGAAGCAATGTGAATGATCACACCGTTTTTGCGTTCAATCATCTGCGGTAAAAAGCCTCTGTCTAGACGGATCGGAGCCAAAAGGTTAGCTTGCAGTGTTGATTCCCAATCCTCATCGCTTAGCACAGCAAATCCTCCTGCAGGTGTAGACGATCCACCGAGATTATTTACTAGGATGTCAAGTCTACCATACTTCGAAAGCACCTCGCTCACCACTTTTTGAGCGCCCTCTACTGTACTCAGGTCGGAAGCAATGAAATGCAGCTTGCTGTTTTCCACTTCTGGGACGTTTCTAGCAGTAATTACAACTGTTGCCCCAGCATGTAATAGTCTTTCCGCAATTGCTCTTCCAGTGCCTTTTGTACCCCCTGTTACCAAAGCAATCTTGTCTGATAATTCGTTGTTGAAATTAAATTGTTCCATTTTTATAAATTGTTTATAGGACAAAATTGAGGTATAAAAGCAGCCTGTGCAAGTACGGAATTACGATTCATATAGGGATAAATTTTTCCCCTATTGTACAAATCGGAACATACCTTTAATTTTGAAATATGTATGAGAGAAAAATAATTCCGAACCTGAACTGCGGTCTCGACTTGATAGGTGAAGTGCTTTATGGCAAATGGAAAATACGCTTGCTCTGGTTTATTGATCAGGGACATAAAAGACCGAGTGAATTGCAGCGTAAGATACCAGACGCCTCTAGACGGGTGCTGAATATCCAACTGAAAGAACTGGAAGATCATGAGCTTGTCATGAAGAAAATTTATCCTGTCGTTCCACCAAAAGTCGAATATTCACTCACAGATTTAGGGATGAGTTTAATCCCCATAATTTCTGCATTGGGACATTGGGGTGATCAAAACGAAGATAGACTGCGAACAATAATTTTAAAAAGAATTTCAGGATAATACGATAGTTGCTCTTATCGGCAATATATTTTAGTTTATCCAGAATTTCTCTTTTATTTTCTTAGCCTTTGCCAGAAGCTTAAGTCGGTAAAACATGAGGTAATCTCGACGTTGACGGTTAAAAAATAGCGTGCTATTTTTTATTAGTGAAGGGTAGAGCAATTGACTATTCGACTCGATCTATAAAAAACGGCCGAATATCGGTTCGGCCGTTACTCGGAAAAAGCTCCCGAACATGGGCATTACTCCAATCTTTTTAATCTGAACAATAACTGTTGAACAGCTTCTTGCGCATCATCAATAATGGATTGTGAGAAGTTTTCCTTAAAGAGTCCTTCTCGTTTGTTTTCAACCTGCTTATAAAAGTCTTCAATGTATTTGATGTAATTGGCCGGTTTTGACGTTTGGGGAATCACGATATCGAGTGTGCCTTCCAATGAAAAAGTGGTTTCCACCAGTCTATCTGTAATATCTATAAGAGACTCAATTGCCTGGTCTAACGAAATATGAGCCTCATAGCTCCCTTTTCCGGTTATCGACCAATGGGTCAGCTTCAATGCGTTCCTGAATGAAATCATTTCACCTAAAAAGTTCGCAATTTCCTGTTTTGAGTTCTGTTGTTTTTTTGCCATGATATTTTACTTTATTTAAGTCACATTTTTGATTATTATAACAACATCCTAGCGGTCAAAGTTTCTAATTTATTAGAAAAACCGCTAGTGATCAAGAAATCAAGGACATCCGGATGACTGTATAGTTTTGTGTGCCAACAGGGCCTACCCAACGAGGTCGGTCGAAATAAGGGATTGTACTATACTTTTAACTAGCCAATACGTCGTGAATACTGGATGTAATTTCATTTAAATCAAAAGGTTTCGCAATAAATCCGTTTACGCCAAGTCCTTCGGCAACATCGCGACCATCTACACTGGCGGATAGTACAAGGATAGGTATATTTTTGATTTCGGGTGTATTGCGAATGATTTTAATCAGCTGGTCGCCCGAAAGCACGGGCATCCAAAGATCCAATAATAAAAGATCCGGTTGATATGCTATAAGCTGTTTGGTCAGATTTGTACTGTTTGTTTCGCTTAAGACCTGGTATCCCTCCAAATCCAGGAACAACTCCAGCATCTCGACAATGCCTTGGTCATCGTCGCAGATCATTATTTTTTTACTTTCCATCGCTTTCTGTCCTCATTATTGGTAATGTAAAATTAAAAGTAGAACCTTCTCCAGGTTCACTTTCCACCCACAGGGTTCCGTTATGATGCGTTATAATTTCGTGCGAGACATAAAGTCCAATACCCAATCCCGGAAATTTCTTTTGGGTATGGCCGGCCCGAAAGAAGCGCTCAAATATTTTTTGCTTGTCGACATCTGCTATCCCCATGCCATAGTCTCGTACAGAAACCTTAACAAAATTTGCAACCCGATGGATGGCAACGTCAATTCTATTTGAACCCGGCGAATATTTAATCGCATTGGATAACAGATTATTGATTACCTGAATAATTTGCAATTCATCGCCGCTAACTGTAGCCTCTGTGAAGCCCGAAAGGTTTATTTCGTAACCAGGCGCACCTAAAGTCATATTGTCAATGGCTTCCCGAATTGTATGGTCTATGTTAAAAGGCTCCATGTGGAGTTCAATATTTCCAGACTGTATTTTTGAGGTATCTAATAGTTTAGTGATCAATATATTCAGTCGATCTATATAGGCCGATATTTTATCCAATGTACTCACAAATTTACTGTCTGAATGATCTATACTCAGTCGTTGCAGAATCTGTACAAGTCCCTTAATGGTCGTTAGGGGTGTTTTTAGTTCATGACTGGCGACAGACAAAAAATCGTCTTTACGTAGATCCTGTTCTTTTTTCTCGGTGATGTCTTCAATGGCGATCAGTATACGGTCTTTATATTGCCCTTCAAATTCAACGCGATAGGCATTTAATAGCATCACCTTGCGGCCAATATGCGGAAATACATGTTCTACTTCGTAGTCAATTACGGGATTGCTAGTTGGCAAAATATGCGTAAGAAGTTCCTTCAACGAGGAGATATTCCATTGCTTATTGCCCAGATCAAATAATAATTTTCCGACAGTTTCTTCTGAGGAGACGTGAAATGACGTTAAAAAATGTTTATTTGCACTCAGTACGGTATAGTTGCCATCGAGTACTAAAAGACTTTCGCGAACCGTTTCAATCATGCTCGAGAGGAAGCTTTCCTTATCTTGCAATTCTTTGGTCCGTTGCTGTATTTTGATCTCGACATTGTTTTTTTCCTCCCGGAGCTCATGTTCGGCTCTTTTACGCAAGGTAATATCATTTTGAACACCAATAAAGTGCGTGACCTGGCCGGCTTCATTCTTCACAGGCGAAATAAAAAGCTCATTCCAGAAGAGTGTTCCGTCTTTCCGGTAATTACGGATTTCGATCTTACATTCTTCACCATTTTTGATAGAATCCTTTAGGATATTGCGTTCAGGTTGAGAACGATCCTGCGCTTGCAAAAAGCGACAATTGTGACCGATAATTTCATCGTGTGAATAGCCACTGATGTTTTCAAAAGCCTTATTGCAATAGATAATCGGATTATCATCTTGTAAATTATCGGTGATAATAATGCCTGAATAAGCAGAATTTAACGCCTTAAGATATATATTTAAATCATTGATGCCTGACGCACGTTTTCCCATATAGTAATATATTCCAAATATCGTTGTCCAATTTAATCTATAAAACGAAAACCAAGGTAAAAGAGCCTGTTTTTTTTGAAAAACACGTATAAATCCGCGTCATTAGTTCAGCTCGTATGTGGTGGTTTCAAGCCCTGCTATCAACTCCATATCCATAGACTTCTGTCGATTTTAAGCTTATAGAAGCCTGACTGGTCTTAATGCGAATTCCATAGCGAATCAGTTCGGTGATATTACTTTATTTTTTTCCATTACTTACAAATTTGTTAGTAACATACATTCAGCTGTGCATTCTAGTAAATATATGTCTTCTATTTAATTTTGCTTGAAATTTTGATAGCGTATGAAAAAAATTCTCGGAATACACGTGATACCGGGAGTGATTTTCTATAAAAATATAAACGATAATAAAGAAATGAATACAATTGAATTGACTCCAGAAATAGTTAAAATAGTTGAAAACCTAAACAAGCTGCATGTGTTTGACGGCATAAATCCATTAGATATAAGCCGCAAAGGTTATGAGACAATGGCCATTCAGCTCAGTGGCAAAAAAGAAGCGGTGAAAATGATAGAGGAATTTAATATTCGTAGCAAGAATCAAGAAATTCCTGTGCGAATATACCGACCCAATGAAATTGTAAATGAAAAATCATCTGCTATCATTTATCTTCATGGCGGTTGGTTTATTTCTGGAAGTTTTGAGACGCACGATGCTATTGTCCGTCAATTGGCCAATGTTACAGGTTCTGCTATTGTTTTTGTCGATTATCGATTGGCGCCAGAGCATCCTTTTCCGGCTGGTTTCGATGATGCTCAATTAGCCACTGAATGGATCCTTAATAATTCGGACTCTTTAAACATCGATAAAAATAGGATCGGAATTATTGGCGACAGTGCCGGGGCAGCTTTAGCCGTAGGAGTTTCGACACGGCTTGGTCGGCAATTGAGGTTTCAGGTGTTGATTTATCCTGCGGCTGATAATCAATTAAATACGCAGTCATGGAGCGAATATGAAAATGGTCCAATTATTAATAAAGAGGAAGGAATAAAAGCCTGGAATTGGTACTTAGCCGACCCAAAGGATCAACAGAACCCCATGGCAATTCCGCTATTGATTAAAGACTTTAAAAATACGCCTCCAACGTTGATTTTATTGGCTGAACACGATCCTTTGCGAGATGAGGGAAAACAATTGGCAGAGAATATGAAAACTTCGGAAATTCCAGTCCAAATTATGCATTACAAAAAGATGGTCCATGGCTTTATGCATATGGGAGCTGTTTTAAAAGAGACCAAAGAGGCCCTTTGGGACATCGCAGCATTCACAAAAGAAAACTCACAATAAAACTTCAGTCGATGGTATCATGATCACCGCATGGTTTTCGACGTACAGTTATTTTACGGATTACCTCAATAAGGCAAAAGGAACGCATGAGAAAATGGCAAGCTACATGTTGGTTTTTTTGGTGTTATCGATGTTTTGTTACTGAAATATAGGAAAAATGCTGAACATGAAGGTGACCGGAACACCTGCATTTTTCCTTTCCGGAACATTGAAATTTCCAATCTTCCGGAAAGTTAATTAAGGTTTTGCATAAGGTAACCTTTCAATTCGACTTGTGGTATGATAGCTGTCAAGACCGCTAGAGGTTATTGTCCCGGCTTCTTCGATATCGATATAGCCATCGTCTTTTAAATATCTATTCGGCACGAAAGCGGTTGTAATCTGACCAATGACCAATGTCGTACCATTCAGTTCAATTGCTGTTTCTTGAACAAAATTGCAGGCGAATTTTATTTTACTTTCCCGGACAAAAGGGACAGGAATTTTTTCCAGGTATTCAGGGGTCAGTCCGACCTTTTCAAATTCGCTTACTCCCTTTGGATATTTGGCGCTACATTGATGTGCCTGTTGTACAAAAACAGGGGAGACATGATTAATCGTATAATATTGCTGCTCCAGAATATTATCCAATGTGCTGCTAAACATTGTGGCTGGCCTAAGTATAATACCACAAAGTGCAGGATCTGCGCCCAAGTGGAATAAACTACTCAAGGTCGCTAAATTTTCACTTCCGTCGCTGTTTTTTGTGCCGATCAGTACCAGGCTTTTAAACCCACCCAACGAGTTAATAAAATTAGCTCGGTATCTTCTTTCAAATGCAGCAATCGCGTTTTCATTATAAATCATAGGTTATGAATACTTATTTTTAAGTTTTAGCAATCCGATTAATCATTCCCTTAAATATGAAGCCGTGAAAAGGCCACACGGCATACCAATAGATCCTTCCAGCGATACCTAAGGGCCTAAAGGTCGCCGTCTGTATTAGGATATTATTCTCAATTTTAAATTCTAGCCAGGCTTCACCCGGGAGTTTCATCTCCGCATAAAGCAGTAATCTTTTCGTCTTCCTATCTGCGATTAGTACGCGCCAAAAATCAAGTGCATCACCCGCTGTTAGATCACTTTTGTTTTTTCGCCCCCGCCGCATGCCCACACCGCCGACCAATTGATCCATGAATCCACGGATTTTCCAGAGCCAATTGCCATAATACCAGCCAGAATTTCCGCCAATGGACCAGATTTTGGTCATTGATGCCTCACTATTTTGAAGCGGCGCCTTGCGGATATCCTTAAAACAACCATAACTGGGTACTTCCAGTAGGCTGGTAATTCCTCCGGATAAAATTTTACTGGTCTGTGCGTCTTTCCAGCTAGACACAATAGTGTTGCTTTCAATTTTTTGAAATGCTAATTGTATGGATGTGCGGTAATTGATCAATTTAATACCGAGTTCGTCTGCTAGATTATTTGGTTTACAGATCACTTCGACTTTCATGCTGTCAACCAGGTTTTTCGCCAGATTATAGGAAGTAGAAGTGACAAAATAGAGCCAGTATGAGGACAGCCTTGGCGTCATCAGCGGGATAATATAGATTTGTCGTCTAAGTTTTCGTTCAGCGGCATATTGCAGCAGCATTTCTTTATAGCTAAGGATGTTTGGCCCGCCAATATCGTAGCTTTTGTTAAATGTATGCGGTTTAGCGATGACACCGATCATAAATTCGATCACATTGCGTATGGCGATCGGTTGACATTTTGTTTGCAACCATTTGGGTGTGATCATAATGGGAAGTTTTTCTACAAGATCCCGTATGATCTCGAACGATGCGCTTCCTGAGCCGACGATGATACCAGCTCGCAGGGTGGTGATTGGAACCCGTCCGCTGGCCAATATACTTTCGACGTTTCGTCTTGAGTCGAGGTGTTTCGACAAATGATCTGAATTAATTATTCCACTTAGATAGATGACCTGTTGTGCGTTGGTATTTTCAATAAAGTTTTTGAAATTAGTAGCGCATTGGGCTTCCATCTGCAGGAAATCACCCGATTGGGTAGCCATAGAATGGATCAGAAAATAAGCGATATCAATTTCAGGTGGAATATTTTTTAGACTTTCTTTCTCTAGAAAGTCAACTTCAATGACTTGAACATGGTCTAATATTTTCGATGTATCAAAACGATTCTTATCTCTCACACAGCAAGTAACTTCATGTCCCTGTTCCAACAACACAGGCAAAAGACGTTTTCCGATATACCCCGTTACGCCGGTTAAAAGTACTCTCATATCCTGAATTGTATAGTGTATTAATTTGTTTTTTGTGTATAAATGTACTAAAAATATATTTGGTTTACTTAATTTAGTGTAAATATATTCTAATTGGTCTAACAGCTAGGCCTACCCAATAGCCCCCGATCCGTTCTCGGATTTTTACATCATTTTCTTTCAGAAAATCGTTATTATGAATAGGCTAAGTTGTCATTTTTACAAAAAGGATCATCGCTTTTGGCACGATTATTTGTTGTAATTCGTTATAAGAAGTATAAAAATCTTAGTCTAATTTTATTCAATTAGTATATTTTTATTGTATTGTCATTACTATATTTTAAAAATTTTAGAAGGTTACATTTATGCAGGGCACAATTGACAGGACAAATGGAGAGGCACCTCGTTCTCAGATATTCCGTTTAACTTATAAAGGACAGGATTACCAATTGGTGCTGTTGAAAAAGACTTTATCAAAGCTCGATACAGAGTTGCCAATTTTGCTTGACGGAATAGATCAAAAATTAGTAAAAAGAGGAGAGTACTGGTTTTTTGAGAATAAACATTCGGATCAGCACTTTGCGACAGAAATTTGGCGTAATTTATCACTTCGATATCGTCTTTAATCTTTACGAGAGGACTGATTATTGTTTTACTAACAGTTCACGTACTTTTTTATGTTCTTGTCCCTATTTAAAGTTTTCGAGGTTATTTCTCTGCAGAGCATACCCGGAATGTTTGTATTGCTTTATACATTGTGACAAAAATTTCATCTGTGGATTTGATTAAACTATTTTAGGTTGCCCATTGTTCTCAAAATAACTGCACATAAACAGTACAAAAAGGTTGAACACGTAAAAAGCATAATATGAATGGATTTAATAAAAATATGTTGGGCGGATTGATCGGTGCGCTCGTACTCAATGTAGTCCATAGCGTTGCCAAGAGATTTGATTCCAAAGCACCCGCAGTAGATAAAGTAGGTGAAGAAGCGATGCAGAAAACAGTTCGCTTTGCTGGATTTAAACCACCAAAAGGAAATGCGTTAGTGGCGGCAACCTTTGGAGCAGATGTAGCTTCCAATACCATGTTGTATACTCTTATCGGCTACGGTGGGCAGAAAAATATGCTACTCAAAGGAGCACTGCTTGGAACAGTGGTTGGTCTAGCTACACTGACCATTCCGGAACAAGCCGGTCTGGATGCCACGCCATTAAAAAAGACTGACCATACCAAGTTAATGACTGTTGCCTGGTATGTGATCGGAGGAATCGCCGCTGGTCTGGCTATGAAAGCTATGAGGAAGAGTTAGGAAATATCGGTGTTTCATATTTTGAAATAATGAAAAAGGTTGGAAACCATTAAATATGTGTCGATCGGAAAAAAGCGATTATCGCTTGAAGAGCCGACAAGCCGGAGTCATGTCGCCTAAATCCTTAATTAAGAAGAGATTCGTAACAGAAGGTAATCGCTTCGCCAGCTGCAGCCTTTTATCCTAAGAGCTATGGTGCTGTCAACAAACATAGATTTTCCATCACAATCGTCCAGTACTTTTTAGTTACTTCACGCTGACCGTCATTTTTTAAATTATCAACATGAACTGAAATTGTGGTTTTATCCTTATTTTTAGAGGGAATAAATCTGACCTGTAAATGCGCACTTTCTTCGAAATCTTTATGCTTCCATTTAGTTCGGATATGCGAGTATTCTTTAAAAGTCGAAAAGTTCTGATCAACTCCCTTAGCCCAGCAGCCTAATCCCTTGTCTGAGAAAAAGGCTTCCCAAAGTGTTTCCACATTCTCTGGCACAGTCCTTCTGATTCCAAACTGCCAACCGGCATCTTTTGTTAGTCCAATGTTATTTACCATGTTTAGTTTTCTTAGTAAAACGTAGTTTACATTCGAACTTAAATATTTTTTTCAATCGAAGCAAAAGCTCTTACCGGAAATGTCCCGACACCTTTAAATTTTGGTGGGGCGGCGGTGAAGGAAAAACCCTCAGATGGTAATTTATATAAATTACAGAGATGTTCAACAATCAAAATCCCTGCTTCCAGTAGCTCTGTATGAACTGGTCTTGTTCTGCCAGCCGTGTCATCTATATTATGGGAATCAATACCTACAAGTTTGACGTTACAATCCCGAAGATACCTTGCCGCCTCCTGAGTAAGATAAGGATGATCCTGATAATATAGCTCTGTATTCCAATGAACATCCCAGCCAGTCTGTATTAGCACTGCCTTATTTCTGATTTCTCTGTTTTTAAGATGATGTTCCGTGATTTTCAAAGTATCGGTAAATGGTATGTGAATCTTTACGGCATCAATCTGCGCAAAATCCTTCAATGCTGTTTGTGCCGTATCGTTGCCATCAGCAAATCTATGAAAAGGACAATCAATATACGTTCCAGTGTTAGTAACCATCTCAATCTTTCCAATGTGAAAGGTAGTACCGCCGTCATAATTTTGCTTTGACTGTTCTCTCGACAGGAAATCGCAAATATGTGGTGCTGGCAGACCTTTGTAAGTTATCAGACCATCTTCGATTGTGTGACTAAGGTCAATTAACAATTCTTCTGCAACACCATCATCAATTGGTTTACGTTTGTGATGTTCAATCAGGATTTCCTTATTTAGAATATTCACCTTACCAACCATAAGTAGCCTCATATCTTGGACGATATATTCTGCCAGGGCACTATCGCTAATATCGTCGCCGATTATATCCAGCCTGAAATCCTCACCTTTGATATTGCCCCCATTTGTAAAGTATACCTCGAAATCAAATTTTACTCTTTTTTGCATAAGATATTTTTTATTGTTAAGGTGACAAAAATGTAGAATTCTAAATATTGTTTACTTGACTAAATAAAAGCTCGCTATTATTCATGGCAAAAAGACATTCAATGTTTTGGATCAATTGATTTAAAGGGTTATTTTTCAAGCGATATACATTTTAAATTTTGACCGTACTTTGAGGTCAATCAGCAAACAATTAGATCTATAAAAGTAGTGAATAATATCATACTATTTTATTCAACTGCCCAGGGTTTATCATTCGACTATTTTTGAAAAACTTTCTTGTCCTGCTGTTCCATTTCCTTAGGCAAAGTCAATTGGAGAAGATGGTTTTTAATTTTCTGTCCTTTATACTTGAACTTTGATTTTAATGCCTGATTATTTTCGAAATAGCTCCAGTCCGATTTAAGCTTAAAATCTGAAAATTTGACAGCCTGTATGAAAAAAATTCAGATTTTGGCAAATGGCATTCTCTTTGATTTGGGTCTTATACAGCTGGCCAGCTGGAGTGTTATTAAATTGATTGTTAAACTTATTTAAAAGGAGATTACAATGAATAATCTAGTGAGGAGAAACGGAAACAGCAATTTAGGCTTTTCCAGCATCTTTGATGATTTTTTCGGTCGTGAACTTTTTAACTGGGGCAATAACAATTATTCATCCACCAGTACGACCGTACCTTCCGTAAATATTAAGGAAACTGGAGACGCCTATGAGGTGCAGGTTGCAGCACCTGGCATGGACAAAAATGATTTTCAGATCAGGCTCGATGGTAACCTGCTTACGATCTCATCCATGAAGGAAGATAACAGAGAAACTAAAGAAGATAACTTTACCAGACGGGAATTTAGTTATCAATCTTTTCAGCGAAGTTTCGAGCTTCCAAAAGATGTTGTGGATCAAGATAACATTAATGCAAAGTATGAAAACGGACTGCTCATGTTGACCATTCCTAAAAAAGAAGACGCAAAGCAGAAACCTCCTAAAATGATTGCGATATCATAAGTGAACGATAGTGAAAATGGCTACCCTCCGTAGCCATTTTTTTTGAATTAAGGTCATATTATACTTAACGTTATACTATCCTCAGCTTTTTTAAAACCATCATTTACATCTTAAATTTCATAATTTAGTATTGGCTGCAAATTGCAGTTCCGTTAACTGCCAATCTAAAATGAAAAAAACATTTTTTTTGATGTAGATCATCGTTTTAAGCCGTCGGAAAAATTGAAATTTAATTAGCTTTTCAATAAGGGAAATCTATCAGATTAAATCAATAATTATGGAAATAGGAATAGATAGTTTTATAGCAACCGGAGCATATAATGGGGGATTGAGCTCAGCGGAAAATATGACGGCCATGGAAACGCTGTTGTCGAAGATAGCGTTTGCAGATCAGGCAGGATTGCATGTCTTCGGGCTCGGGGAACATCATAGAAAAGAATTTTTGGATGAATCACCGGCAGTCATACTTGCGGCGGCGGCCGCCAGGACTAGGCAGATTCGTCTAACGAGCGCGGTCACTGTACTGAGTGCCGCAGATCCTGTAAGGGTATTTCAGGAATATGCAACATTGGATATTATTTCTAAAGGGCGGGCTGAAATTGTAGCTGGAAGAGGGTCTTTTATCGATGCTTTTCCATTATTTGGGTTCAACACGCAGGACTATGACGTACTTTTCGAGGAGAAAATCAAATTGCTTCTAGAAATACGTGATCACGAAACAGTAACCTGGAAGGGAAGATTCCGGGCAGAGCTGAAACAGCAGGCAATATATCCTAGGCCGGTGCAGGAGCAGCTTCCTGTCTGGATAGGAGTAGGAGGCACGCCACAATCATTTATTCGTGCCGGAATACTGGGGCTCCCATTAATGGTAGCCGTCATCGGGGGTGAAACCCATCGCTTTCGGCCTTTGATAGATTTATATTACGAAGCGGGAGAAAAGGCCGGACACCCTCGGGAGAAGCTTAAAGTAGGGCTACATTCACTCGGTTTTGTAGCAGATACAACTTCAAAGGCTAAAGATCTTTACTTTCCGGGATATCAGGAAATGATGGGTAAAATTGGAAAGGAGAGAGGCTGGTCGACACCCACACGGGAAATGTTTGAGGCCCAAGCCAAACCGACAGGTGCCTATGTTATTGGCAACCCCGAAGAAGTTGCAGAAAAGATATTGCGGCATAGTGAGGCTTTGGGTGGGATCTCAAGATTTACATTTCAGATGGATAACCCAGGACTGAGTAGGGAAGATATGTTTAGAGCCATTGAATTAATCGGAACAAAGGTAATTCCCCTGCTAAATCAATCCTAATTATTTTTTGACTGCCCGGGACCTGATTCTGCTCAGCGTTTCTTTGGTGATCCCTAGATAAGATGCAATCAATTGCTGTGGAAAGCGCTGTGTAAATTCAGGATAGCTATCAATAAGCATATTATAACGTTCTTCAGCCGTCATACTTAGGGCAGCATTGATTCTTTTTTGGCTTGCATAAGAATAATTTTCATCCAATCGGCGTGTAAGTTCATTCATGATTGGAAGGGAAAATACCTCCGCTGCGGCTTTTTTCGTCAAGACAAGCAAATCAGTGTCTACACAAGCTTCAATATTGAAGGCGGAGGCTGTGATTTTTGCAAAACTTTCCCGATCACCGACCCACCAGCCTTCAATATAAAGGCTCATGATGTGTTCGGCACCTTTTGCATCTATACTGTATTTTTTCATAGCTCCTTTGACAAGAAATCCCATGTGATTACTTATTTCACCTTCTTTCAAAAATGCCTGACGCTTTTTTATTTTACGGTGAACAAAATTATTTTTTAGGATCCCAATTTCATCTAAGTTTAGGGGCCTGGAAACCTTCGAATTGATATAGTTGATTAAAGTATCGTACATCAGTCGTTGTTTTACCTGGCACAAAAGTAAATATACCAACTTTTATTTTTTTATGTATTTTTAGTTTGGATGTTTTATTCGTCAGCTAAATTGGATGTTTAACCCATTCGTATTGAAAATAAACCACCCAAGGCTAGCAGCTTCGTCTATACCTGAGCTGCTATTTAAAATATAGCATTGCGGAGAAAACTATTTTATGGTTAAATATAACCATTGATCTAATAAACTTACCGTTCGTAAATTTGTCTATTGATAGGTGGTTTGTCTCTATTTTCAATTGATAATAGCCTAAGTTTAGTCGTATCGAATATGAATATCCCATTTAGTTTTGTTTTGTTGAGTCTATTTTTAATGATTTATCATACACCGGTCAAAAACGTTGGTGAACGTAAAATTGCGTATACTGATTCTATTCGAGGGCGTCCTTTAAGTGTGCAGCTCTGGTATCCGACAGAGGACAGCAATGTTAAGGATACAGAACGGCCATTTATTTTACCGCCTACAGCAAAAGACGCCGCATTTATACAAAATAAACATCCATTGATCGTGTTGTCTCATGGTACTGGAGGCGATCGATTTAGCTTATCTTGGCTGGCGATTGAATTGGCGAAAAACGGATATCTTGTTGTTGCTCCAGATCATTGGGGCAACACGCTCGATAATAAAATTCCTGAGAACTTTGTACGCTATTGGGATAGACCGCTAGATATTCGTTTCTTGATTTCATCATTACTTGACGATACACGGTTTAATAGCTATATAGACAGCAATAGGATTGCCGGCATAGGATTTTCACTGGGGGGGTATACTACTTTGGCGCTTGCCGGGGTCAAACTGGATTGCGATATGCTCAAGAAAAACGCTTCGTTAGCCGAAAACCGAAAGCAATTTGTCGTTCCTGAGTTAGGTGACCTCCGGGAATTAATGCAAAGAATATCCTGCGAACGGGTGCCCGCAGATTTAAGAGATAGTCGCGTTAAAGCCAGTATAGCCTTGTCTCCAGCCCTTGGGCTTGGCCTTCGAAAAGCGAAGCAAACGAATACATCACCAGCTTTGATCATTGGCGCGGCAGAAGATTCGATAGCTCCTCTTAAAACGAACGCACTACAGTACAATAATGTCCTTAAAAATTCAAAATACAGTGTACTTCAAGGTAAAATAGGACATTACATTTTCTTGAATGAAGGGAAGCTTCAATTGGTTAAAGATGAGCCTACTTATTATCGCGACCATAATGCCACGGACAGAAAATCAATACATCGACAATTGGTAGCCGAAATACTCGCTTTTCTTTCGGAGCATTTAAAATAACTATCAGTGAACATAGCTCGCAAATGCAATTCGCTAGCGACGTTCAAGGAGCTTAATGCAGTATGATATTCTTTTAGTGCAGAGATCGCTAAAATAGAACAATGCTTAATTAACTGGGAGAATTACCAATTCTTAAAAGAGTATGATGATACAACAAGCATTTGCTTATAAAGCAAAGGAAATTTTAGAACCAGATGACAATGTGATTGGTTTGGCAATTGCGGGGTCCTGGCTAACAAATGAAATTGATGACTTTTCAGATCTTGATCTAATTTTGGTAACGAGACAACGAATTTCTAACGACAGAAATCTTATGTTGGACTACGCGAAAAGACTAGGGAATTTTTTGTCGGGTTTTACCGGAGAGCACGTTGGAGAACCGAGATTATTAATTTGTCTTTATGCCGATCCTCTTTTGCATGTTGATATAAAATTTTTAACAATTGAAGAATTTAAAGTCCGTATTGAAAATCCAACACTACTAATCGATAAAGACAAACAACTGGAAACAATACTTTCTCAGACCGTTGAAAAATTTCCTTACCCAGATTATCAATGGATTGAAGATCGTTTTTGGATCTGGGTGCATTACGCGTTGTTAAAAATAGGACGGGGAGAATACTTTGAAGCATACGACTTTATGGCATTTTTACGGATGGTTGTTTTTGGCCCATTGTTGCATATCAAAAATGACAATTTACCCCGGGGTGTTAGAAAAGTCGAACAGGATTTGCTCCCCGATGATCTCGAAAAATTAAAACTCACCCTTCCAACGTATGATAGAAAATCTTTATTAAGCAGTTTGAGGAATGGCATATTGCTCTATAGACAATTGAGGCGAGATCTTTTTGACGATGCCGTTACTTTGCATAATGAAACGGACAAAAAAGTAATGTCGTATTTCGAAGAAATCGAAAGCCGGAGATAAATTAAAACGGGATGATATTCAAATTTGGAGTTTTTCGCGTGATAAAATGTACTTCTGCGGTACTACTTTTCAAGAATGCGCCTCCGAAAATACATGAGTGAATTCTGATCATAACTTCGTATTTTACCGTAGTAAACTGAGCCCATAAGACTAATGGAATACAAGAAAGTGAAACCTTATAAAGAATTAGAATCCTATATTCATTTTTATTGGGAACTGAAAGGAAACGAATATGAAAAAGGGTGGGAGCGTGTTTTTCCCGATGGTTGTGCTGGAATCCTATTGAATTTAGGGAATAAATGTTTGACTGATAATGGTTGTTTTTCGATGGATTCTGGGAAAACCTATGTAGTAGGTGCTATGACTGCTTTCAAAGACAGCCTTATTGATAACGATACGCATCTCATTGGCGTTTGCTTAAAGCCTGCGACTTTTGCTAATTTTTACCGTTATGCTTCTCAAAATGAATTAACAAACAATACCGTCGAACTTGAAAAGTGCATCGCCTTTCGTGTTGATAAAGTGCATGAAGATTCATTCAATTATTTCGATCGTTTTTATTCCGAAAGGCTAAAAACCAAAACAAATCAGTTACACACTGTGATTAACGATATACATTTATCCAAGGGAAGAATTAGCGTTTTTGATCTGGCAAAAAGAAATTGCACAACGGTGAGACAGCTGGAACGCAATTTCAAAAAGCTTATCGGACTATCACCAAAAGAATATTCAAACATTATCCGTTTTCAGCATGCATTGTCCTTAATCAGAAATTCGAAACAAAGCCGCAGTTTTATGGATATCGCTTTTGAATGTGGCTACTACGATCATTCACATCTCAGTCTTGAAATCAGACGAAATACAGGACTTCTACCTTCGTCACTTTAATTTTGTCGCATTTTTACAAAATGTCGATGATACCGTAGATGTAAATTTGC
This sequence comes from Sphingobacterium sp. Ag1, assembly GCF_000988325.1. NCBI lineage: Bacteria > Pseudomonadati > Bacteroidota > Sphingobacteriia > Sphingobacteriales > Sphingobacteriaceae > Sphingobacterium > Sphingobacterium sp. Ag1. Next base: position 98,636 of record NZ_LBGU01000031.1, read on the forward strand.
TTAAACTTTAGAACTTTAATCATATGCGAAAAATTTCACTTTTCATTGCAATGAGCCTGGATGGATATATTGCAAAGCCCAACGACGACTTAAGCTTTTTGAAATTAGTAGAAAAAGATGGAGAAGACTATGGCTACGCTGAATTTACGTCCCGGATTGATACCATAATTGTTGGCAGAAAAACTTACGACTATGTTGTTCGCGAAATCGGATCATCGCACTACGACAATGGGCAGCGAGATATTTATGTCATTACAAGAACCGAAAGGCCACAAGTAGGTAGGACGATTTTTTACACAGGGGACTTAGCCGAATTGTCAGCATACCTAAAATCAGGGGACGGTAAAAATATTTATTGTGATGGTGGCGCGGAAGTAATCAATGAGTTATTGAAGTACGGCTTAATAGACGATTTTTTCATTTCGGTTATTCCGGTTCTGTTAGGTAATGGAACAAGGCTTTTTAGAGATGGAAGACCTGAGCAAGCCCTAGAATTTATCACAGCAAAAGCATTTGATACTGGATTGATACAGCTGCATTACAAGTGTAAAAAATAAAGAACAGCGCGTGCAACTGTGACATGTTACTTTAGCGGGCCTGGTATTTCCACTTCTTGGTTCTGGTTGCGCAAAAATTTACCACTGTACTGCGAATCATAATTTTCTGCTTACGGATTTTAAATAGAGGACCATGGATATTGTCCAAGACCTTATTTTTATTTTTGAATAATAGAGAACTGCAATGGCATAAACTGTAAAGGTTATTGCTTTGCTTAAGTCTGAACTAAGTCTTATGAAATCAATTGGGAAATTTCTTCAATGGTCGGTGGCTGCAGCCTTCATCTTTGTCATCATTTTTTGGGGCAATAGTTACCGTTATTTTATTTATGCGCTGGTATGCTCTGCTTTACTTTATTTCCTCTTGCAAAAAATGATCCTTCGCAAATTAGGTAACGGAGATGCCCGGGAGGAAGTCCGCTATGATGTGAATGGAAAACGCATAACGATGCAAGGCGGCAAGCGCATGGTGTTTGCGGTCCTATTGGTAGCAGTTTATATTTTAATAATTTCCGTTTTTTCTGTAAGTCCATCTTTGGAGCGGAAAGAGTTTGTGCTGACGCATCCAAGCTGGGTTGCTACAGCACCCGCTATCCTAAACTTCGAGTCTAAAATACACAGAGGAAAGACAAAATACGCGTATTTAAATATCGAATACCGATATACTGCCAATGGACAACAGGTCTTGCGGAAATTAGACAAGGCGGAAAAGCACTATGCATTTTTACCGGTTATGAGCCAGCGACGTTTTGAAGGGATGCGGACTGAACTGTTGGACAGAGCAAAGAGAAGAATAGCTGATAAGGAATACATATTGTTTTATAATCCACAAAATATTGAACAGCAAACGTTTTTTCTTGCAGACGATTCCTTTTATCTGCAAGGATCTTGGCTATACGATATATTATTTGTCTATTTATTATTATTCTTATTCATTGTAATTATAGTGTTTCTGTTTAGAAAAGACTATAATAATAGGATGAAAAAATCTAATTCGACCATTCATTATTATCGTCGTACAGATTATTATGAAAACAGATAAAGTTTTTTTGCGGTTTCATAAAGCCTGAATTTTCCCTTACTATTAAATACCACAAAGAAATTGTTTTATGAGTGCGGAATTTGCAAAGCTGGGTGTCGTTTTCTCTGACAAATTTTCTCTCATTTAAGTTACCGATAAAGCCATTTTTTTATCCATTTTGTATAGTTTGGCATAATGACATAGACCATTAATGCAACAACAGCACAAGATATAAACAGTGAATCAAGCAACCGGATGGGAGGGAATCCCAGCCTTTTTAATATTGGAAGTAAAATTAACGGAATTACTATTGACAAAGGATAAATAGCCGACCATGTTACCAAAAACTGCTTCCAGCGCACCGGAGGCTTCATCGTGCTATTTTCCGAAGTAAATAAAAAATCAAGTCCCGTGTTAATGTAATAATTATCATCTTTTGCCAAAAGGGGGCGGATTTTTTCAATCAATTGTTTTCTATCGTCGGATTGCATCCAGTGTTTCAAATTACTTATCGTATCAAAACGAATGATAACGGTATAGAGGTACGTTAACCCCTGAATCGGACGAATGATCTGCCAGTCGATAAGCCCTCTGGCATTTCTGCAGAGCGGTCCTATCTCATTCAGCCATTGCTCATAGTCGTGATCCCTTCCCTCTCTGATATGGTGAGAAATTACTACTGTTGCTCCATTAGTTTCCATAGACCTAGCGTTAAAATGAATGATTTGAAAATTAAAAATTGTGTTATTTAAATATATTATAATCTGCGTTTATAAAGCGTAAAAAAAAAACAAAAATATTCCTATTAACGGGTTGCCTGAACGGAGTGCCAAGAGGCTCGCTCCGGTTATTGCTTCCTTACATCCCTGGCAGGTACATGGAGTGATCTCCTTCGATAAGGCAACGATCAGTACATGAATTGCTAATGATGGAAATTCAAAGTCCTCTTCCATGAAATTGTTTTTACAAAAATCAGAAATCCTGCCATCTATTAGATGGTTTGAAGGGAACTCTATTTGGCTTTATTTTTTTCCAGTCCCGATACGCGAAATGTCTGCTAACCGTTAAATAATAGCGCCAACGCCAAAAACACAGCGGGTTAATTCTGTAAAGCCTAAATATTTCCATATTGGTCATTTCTGGTTTGGTATCATGGATAAATCCATACATTGTCCACTTGCTCATCCAAGGGACATAAGTATCTATGTATTCAATGCTGGTAAACGCGGCGTTTGCATTAGCATATCGAAAATGGTCACCATCAATGGCCTTTAATATTTCTGTCCCTATAATAGGTGTATTGGGTATAACCAAAATACATAGTATAATTCCTTTAATAAATTTTCCTTTCATATCTTTTATTGACAATTTGTGCTAGCTATCGGAACTACACGACCTAAACGCTACATTACTTTAGTAGTATCTGATGTTTTCTTCTTTAGATTATTTTCGATAATACTGAGGCCATATAGTCAAAATGTCCACCATTGACTACATAGTTTTTCGGCCGTCAAAAACAAAATATATAAATTGAGTTTCCGTAAATTTTCGTTAACATTTTATGTTGTTGATAAATGAGTGTTGCTGTATTTCATCTGTCTAATGAACCATCGGACCTAAATTAGGCCTATTAAAACTTAAATCTTTTGACAAAGGGCAAAAAATCGCAGTAAATTTTAGATGGCATCGCAATTATAAAATCGGAAAATCTTGCTTCGAAAGCATTATTTGAGAAGTTTGGTTTTGAACTTTATTTTAGCGGACCGGAAGAAAGTATGGCTATTTCTTTAAATACTAACAATAAAAATATCAAAAAGGGATATTAGTCGGTCATGCAAATTTCAATAAAGCGGCATCAATTAGCATGTAAGATATCCTCAAGAAATTGTCCGTCTTAAAAATCAGTGGCATTTTTTCAAATCCCTTCGTTAAAGGGCAAATATAAATACCTACCAAACTTTTCAGACTTTGACTTTGTTCACTTTACGGATGAATCGGTAAATGGTATGAAAAAAGCAGCAAGTAAGAAGATTCGACCGTTGCAAAAGCAAAAGCGACCCGGATTGGAAGTAAATATGACACCAGTTCCTGACACTTCACCGTTAACGTATCCTGCAGAAGGAAAATTGCACAATAAGGTAGCGTTAATTACGGGAGGAGATAGCGGCATAGGCAAAGCTGTAGCTTTGTTATTTGCGAAGGAGGGAGCTGATATTGTTATTGCCTATCTTAGCGAAACAAAAGATGCAAAACAAACCCAGAAAGAGGTTGAATCCTTCTCCAGAAAATGTATGCTGATTAAAGGGGATTTAGGAAAAGAAAATCACTGTAAAAAAGTGATTGAACTTACGATCAAAACGCATAAGCAAGTTGATATTATCGTTAATAATGCAGGTCTTCATTGGGAAACAGAATCAATCGAGAAAATCACCACTGAACAGTTAAACAAGACATTTCAGAATAATTTCTTTTCCTATTTCTGGATTACGAAGTATGCCATACCGTATCTTAAGAAGGGGGCAAGCATCATTAATACATCCTCTGTGACTGCATATCGAGGCAGTCCAAAGTTGATCGATTATTCTGCAACAAAAGGAGCAATAATTTCTTTCACACGAAGCTTGTCAGCAAATCTTATCGCTAAAGGAATTAGGGTCAATGCTGTTGCGCCAGGTCCGGTATGGACTCCATTGATCGCATCTTCATTTGACCCTAAAAAAAACTCCGAATTTGGAAGCGACTCCCCCATGGGGAGGGCAGGAATGCCGAATGAGATTGCACCAAGTTTTCTATTTCTCGCTAGCGAAGATTCGAGTTTTATAAGCGGTCAAGTTTTACATCCCAATGGTGGAGAAATCATCAATGGTTAATCAGCGAATAACTCACCTTGCAACAGCTTTAAGACTTAATTATGAAACATTATCCTTGACAGAAAGAGATATCGTTAAAGTGAATCGTATTCGTATTACTCAGGAACAGGTTGACCATCGGAGGCCGAACTGTAAATTTTGCCAATGAAATGGTTTAATGGATTATATATCTAATTATAGGGTATAAACTTTTAAAAATTTCCTGTTAAAATATTATCCCTAAAAACCAATTTCTTTACCTAAATTTGGATCAGTATTAATTTTCAAATTGTTTAACATGTTGAAAATTAATACATAATTTATTTTTACTTAGCCAAAGTTTTGTTTTTATGAAAAAGAAAGTTTTATTTTCATTATTTTTTTGCGTGCTAGGCGTACAACAATACTGCATAGCTCAGACGAACACATTTCCAACCACAGGTTATGTCGGTATTGGAACTACCTCGCCAGGGAATCTTTTACATATTGATGCGGGTAACCTCCGACAAGGGATAAGTGTTTTCGGTGATGGTGGGGCCGATGCCTATTCAGATATCATGTACTCAATAAAAAATCGTCAAAATATTCCGGTTGGGGGACCCGTAGCGTGGTGGATGAGTTATCGTAAGGACGGTTATTTTTCGGGGGCTGCTGGAGCGTTTACGCTAGAATTTTTTGCGGACAGACAAGGAGGGGGATATTTCGCGCCACTCAGTTTTAAATCAAATGGCGATGTCGTATTGGTTTCTCCTAAAAATGCCCAGACCGGCAATGTGGGTATTGGAACTATTTCACCCTCTGAAAAACTTTCTGTTAATGGTAAGATCAGGGCTCAAGAAATAAAAGTGGAAATCAGTAATTGGCCAGATTACGTATTTAATAAAGAGTACCGACTATTGTCTTTAGAAGAGACAGAAAGGTTTATTAATAAACACGGTTACTTACCCGATGTGCCTAAAGCAAGCGAGGTTGAAGCAAACGGTATTTCACTGGGTGAGATGAATAAAGTGCTTTTAAAAAAGATTGAAGAGGTAACTTTGCATCTGATAGAAAAGGATAAAGTATTGAAACAGGTTATTGAACGTCTCGAAAAATCGGAGATGGCATTGTCCGAGATGAGGAGTGAACGAGAAAAAAAACAGTAAAAATATTGTTTAACCGCTAACAATTAAAGCCTCCCTTGCTGACTGTCGAGGGAGGCTTTATTGTGCTGTATTTTCGGTATCTCCCAATTACCGCTTATAAAGCGGAAGTTTCTCCCTGCTAGGTTCTGCTATAGCTATACTTTTGCCTATATCATTTAAATTAAAGGAATATGGTAAATCAATTTTTGGTTAAGGATACCATAATAGCTATGCGGAGCTTTACAACTCGGTAGTATAACCTTTACGAAAAAATATTTTAAATAATATTATGTATTTGCCTTTAGTGTATGCGGCATGGGAAGCCATGCTCAAACTCGAAAGAGGTTTTTAAGTTTTAATCCTATGACACAGTTGGTGTTACACTCTCAAAAATGATCGTATTTATAATTCCTTTGTTTTATTTTGCTTCAAATTTTTGTGATGCTACCACTTCGCCATTTGGAATGTAGTACATCATCCGTATCGGTACAGGGCCTTTACGAATGGTGATAGGTACATATATTTTGACAGAGTTGTTATTGAATGATATTACTTTTGCAGATACATCACCTACGAAAACATTCACCATACTGTACATATTTGCAAATCCTTTGCCTGTTATCGTCATGATATCTCCAGCATATCCGCTAGTCGGCGAAAAGCTATCGATTCGAATACCGGGTACATCAATTGTTTCACCCTTATCGGGATAAACAGGGTAGTAGTCGCCGCCACCAATGCCAACTAGAAAAGTTTCTTTCCCAAAATTGGCATTCCATAGTTTAAATTTTAACATGGAATTCTTTGCAGCTCCACTAAAGATATCAAAGTCATTTATCTTAATAACGTAATTACAATGATCTAAAAAATTTCCTTTTAATGTGATCTCATCCCCTATATAGTAAGGAACCTTATTTTGTATCTCATATTTTAACTTCTTAATTTCTATTGGTTTTTTGAGTACAATATTGCCATATTGTGGCGTATTTATAGTCACTTTGTAACTACCATCAGCCAATCGAGGCATTTGAAAATGCATACTGTCCGGACCATAATAAATAGGTCCAGAAGAAAGACTATCACCTACAAAGATTTTCATATTGTAATAATCCGATCCAAAATACTGTAATAAATTGGTGAATCGCATGGTATTCATCTGTCTTGGATGCGCAACAATATTTGTCGTTTCAAAGAAGTCTTGATTGGGGCGGATCAGCTCAAGCTTTTGTTTGGCAATAACTGTATCCACGCCATTGTAATACCCCAAACGGATAGACTGCTGGGTGATTTTAAGCCCAGAAAGATTAATTTTGTCATTGTCATTGAAATAGGATAGAATCCTGTTGCCAATGATAAGGTTGAAATTTGAAACACCCCAACTGAGCCCATAACTTTTGATAGGAATATCATCACCAAAATAATGTGGGCCATTCGCGTTGAATTCCACCTTCCCCAGCAGTTTGATGCTTACCAGACTTTGTTCTCTTCCAAAATTGGAGTTCTGCCCGTTGCTAGACTTACTAAGGAGAATTGTCATGTTCTGGCCATGGTTCCCGAGATCTTTGGGAATCAAAATGTCCATAAAATCCTTGTCCCGTTTTACTATGCTGAGTTCTCTTTGAGGATATATATTGCTTACCCTTACTATATTATAGTTGCTCAGCTGTTCAAATTTTCCGGTTAGATGGAGTGTATCACCCAATGTGATCGGCAATACACTTTGCTGATCTACCCAAAAGTCCTTAACCGTAAAAGAGATGGATTTACTTAGGTATCGCTGTTTTTCGGTCTGTATATAGTAATAATAAGAATAATAAGCATCGAGCTCAAAAACCGATTTTGATTTATACTCCAGGTTAATTGGCCCAGCTTTTACAATCTTTCCAAGCGATACTTTTTCAGGATTACTGTTGTTTACTCCCATGATCATAAAACCATGGTCCAAGACGACTTCATCATTGAGATACTGAACCTCGGCATTTAGGGTCACTATTGAAGCCGTAACATTTCCTGCTGGAAGAGCTTCTATCTGTATCGGTTTTGTATCCGGGATAATTTCCTCTTTGGTACTACAACCCAGCCATACAAAACTCATCAATGTGAAGAGAAAGATTAGAAAAAGAGAATATACATTAATTTTTTTCATACAGTTACAAGATTTCAATGTATTGGTTGGTAGCTAAATCTTTATTATTGTAATTGAACCTTAACATTAATTTATACTTCCCTGGAAGTACGGTGTAGGGAATGGGGATCTGGATTGTTTCCCCATTTATATGTGAAGGAAAGAAGGCATAGTTGTTTAAGAAAACCATATCGACATCGTTCAGTCCTTTTCCTGAAATTGTTATATTTTGACCTACAGATACTGTTTTGGGGCTGACATCCGTAAACTGCGGATCCAATATTTTTATGTCCTGTGCTGGAGCGTCTTCCAATTTTAATTTGTAGTCACCGGGTGTGACGCGAGGGATCTTAATATCGATCTCCGTAGCCGATTTAGCTTCAAAGATTTCGGACGATGGACCAATGGAGAGCACATACCATTGGTTAGGTATAAATGCCCCCGTCAATGTCATTTGATCGAGCTGATATACTTCTTTCCGGGGTAGGGGATTTAGGATAAAGTTTTTCACAACAATCATCATATCACTTTTAACGGAGTACATTGGCGATACAAACTCCAATGGATATCGACCTTCTGGGAGGCCTTTTAAATCAAAAATTAGACTCTGATCGCTAAAATGAGCATCTGTTATTTTATGAGTTCCCACACGGATCTCGGGAAGGGTAGTGCCATAATACTTAGAAAAATCAAAATCATGGATGATAATAATTCCAGAGGGATGATATCCATTGGGTTCAAACTTAAGATGGGATAGGGAGGGGGCTTTAAGTTGCAGCGGTTCGGCAAATTCTACCACTTCATTCCCATAATCAATAGCCCACTGGATCGTATTTCCCTTAAATGGGCCAAAATCAGCAAAGGTCAACGCAGGGTTATATTCCACCGATTTTCCATTCATCACGACTTTAAGAGTTCCCGTTACAGGTTTTTCTATACCAATCCCACTGAGCGGCAATACATCGCCATAATAATAGGTATTTGGCAATGGTCTATTGACAGTTCCCAATAGTTTCAATGTTAGTAGTTTCCGTCTGTACTGATTAAGCCCATTTTCCTTTTTATGAAGCAAATAAATTTCCAACGACTGCCCATGATTTTTATTGGTAGCAGGAAGCACAAAAGACAGCTCCGAATTATCTTTAGAAATTTCAAACGGCACAGTCTCACTAGATTCGGCGTCCAAGCTGATAACGTAGTTTCTGTTCAGTTGTGCGAAGTCTCCCTTTATCGCTGCTTTTTGACCTATTTTGGCATAGCGAATATTATCCCCATCAATTTGAATAAGGTCTACTGAAAAACTATTCTGTACGCCTTTATAGAAGGCCTTTTTCGTTTTGACATAAAAGCTAAATCCATAGGTCTGCCCCATGATGAAATTCGCTTTTGCTTTGTAATCATAGACGATCTTTCCGACTTTGGCAGCTTCTTTCCCCATACTGATCTCAATCGGGTTTTGTGGATCCTTACTGAGGTCATAGAGCATAAAACCCACATCCAGGATCTCCTCTTTGTTGAGGCTGCTGATATTTCCCACAAACTGGATTTCACTCTCCGACATTATCTTCACTTCCAAAGTTTCCAGTTCGATTGCTACTGGATTGCTATTATCAATCGTTTCTGTTTTTTCACAGGATGCCAACGTCAGGGCAATAAGAAAGACACAATAGTGGAAGATGTTCCTGTGTATCATCAGCTTAATAGAGCTCAAAATAGTCATCGCTCTGGTATAATTTTTCGTTCATATAATAATTGATACGTACTTTCCCGGTCCCATTTATTTTGGGGATCGAAAAAGTGACCTTATTGTTGTTGATGATTACAGGTCGTAGATTTTGATCACCCAGCATAAATTTGCTGGCGTAGGCTATTCCTTTTCCTTCAATAGTCAGGATATCGCCTGACATTCCACGTTTAGGATAAAAATTATCGAAAGTAAATCCCTTGGACGTGAAATTTAACGTCTTATCAATGATTACATATTCATTATAGCTCTTGGGATAACCAAGTTTGATCGCTTTCACTTGATCAAACCAATTGGTGATGTGAAATTTCAGTTGATTATTTTGAGCAATACCCTCACCAATACTTTTTCCATCCTGGTCAAATACGATATATGGTTTACCTGAAATAAAATTTCCTTGAGCAGTTACTGTCTCTCCCCAAAAACCGCCCGAACGGTCCAATGTTGTCCAAGCCAGTTCCTGAACTTTTATTTTTTGTGGGTACTTATAAGTGTAGAAGCGACTTTTTATGATCAGTTCCTGCTCTCCGCTAGGTACCTGAGAAGCTGCCATACTGAGTAGATAGGTTCTGTAATCATAACCACCTGTAATGGGCTTTCCTCCCAGGGTCATTTCCATCTCTGGGAAAAACAAAGCCATATTTCTTGATTCCAGTGAAAATTCCCCGCTCGGGTGTATTGTTGTTTGAGCCATGCTGGCATCCATTTCAGTAGCTGGGACCAGTTCCAGTGGTTCCTTAAAATATACCGTATCTTTTGCATTGCAATAGCCGATCCGAAAACTGGTTCCCTTTAATGTCTTATGGTCAGAGAGTATGATGAAAGATGAAAATGGAAGGACAAGATCATTGATCAAAATTTTAATTCGACGATCATTTTCGTGCAGCGTTCCAAGGTTTGTGGACGACATTAGGATGATATCGGATGGATAGTAACGTTTTTTCGCCAATGGATCTAGCTTAGGCAAAAACTCAATCGCTAAGACTTTTTGTTGGTAGACATTGGGGTTTTCTCCTTTGCGTACCAAAGATATTTCGATTTCAGTACCTCTATTGAGATTGAGCGATGGGCCTATCTCGAAATACAGCGATTTTTTATCCTCGCTTTTTACGTAAGGGATGTCAAAAAGGTCAAATGCTCCAGAGGCTTTCAATCTATAATCGGAATCCAATCCTTCAAAATTACCTGTCACTGTAATTGTTTCTTTACCGTAAGCATATTTTTTAGGCTGGCTGTTAAAAGCGATATTATTTAGCGTAAAGCTGCGTTCTGCACCTTTGTAAAATGCATTGTTGGTTTTTATATAAAAATAATAAGTATAACTGATCCGCTGTTCGAAATTTTCAGAAGGCTTCACCAGCAAAGATGTCTCCCCAATTTGGGCATTCTTACCTATACTATAATTTTTTTCAGCAGATTTTTTACCATTGGCGTCGATTTTGGTTACCATAAAGCCAGCATCCAAAATATTTTCCTTGTTTAAGCTCTTTACTGTAGCGAGGAGGGTGACCTGATTAGCTGTGATGCCGGAGAATGAACCGGTTTCAATAACAATTGGCTCCTGACTGATTGTTTCTTCGTTGGATAAGGACTCCTTGTCGCCACAAGCAGAGAGAGAGCATATGATTATACTTATAATCAGTGCGTATAGATGTTTCATTTCTATTAATATTTTAGCTCGAAAAACTGTTCAGAAGTGAACCATTCTCCATTTTGAAAAATTGATATTTTATATTTTCCCGGTAGGATATACATGGGCATATAAAGATAGGCATTACCATAGTCATCAATCGTTGGGAACAGGACGCTCTCACCGATATGGACAGTAGCACCCCTTAAACCCTGCCCATGTAAGTCTATTTTAGTATTGTAATTGCCGCTCAAAGGTGAAATCCCAGTAAAGGTTGTAGCCTTTATTGCAACTTTAAGACTGGTATCGACCCAGGTTGGGGGATTCCAGTCACTGCTGTATCCAATTTTTACAATTTCGAATTCTTTTGTATTTGACATGGCATACACATCCAGGCTTCCATTGCGGGCAATGTTATCGTAGCCGGATCCCCCTTTTTCTACCACAGTATATCGTTGACCCTCCATAAAGTTGCCAAAAACTTTTACCAGGCTCATTGGCTCCACTGGCCCTGCACTTATCCCGGAAGGTTTAAGTTTTTCAACACGGAGTTTTTGCGTGCTTGTGTAGTTATATAAGTCTGTGAATATTTCAATAGGATAACTGCCTTCAGCAACGTTTCCTATCGTCAGATTGTCATCCTGTCCCCATAATATTTGCAGCTGTGCTGTTTTACCTGCAAGATTTATCGTTGACTTATCCCAACTTAAGGGCAAATATTGATCTAAATTTGCTGCATCCACACGGAGGGTACTTCCAGGATGTGCAAATGTGTTATAGAACTGGAATGCCGATTCAGAAGGGATATTCAATTTTATTTTTTTCGGAAAGATAATCGTGTCGGCACCGTTAAAGTAACCTATTCTAAATTCTTTTCCTCGTTGTCCGTTCAGTAAATCACCTAAATGATATTCCACATTGTAGGGAAGCACTTTATTGCCAATGATGATTTGGAATGGAGCATCGGTATTCGAACTAAGGCCCTGGCCGTAAAAGCGGATGACATCATTATAGGTATATTCGTAAGTTTCTGGTGGTAATAATGTGCCGAGGACAGAAACTTTTGCCAGGAAGGATGACATATACCTATTGTCCACCAGAACAAAATCAATTTCATTACCATGCTTCAAATTTTGCGGTACAGCAAATGAAATACTTGTTTTGTTGGTATTCAGCGTAAATGGGACCGGATCTGCAGCGATTGAATTTTTAGAACGCATATAGATACGAAAGGTATCATCAATTTTAGCAAAGTCGCCAGTTACGATCAGTTGTTGTCCGAGTGTCACTTTGCTATCTTCCAGCGCATTTACTTTGATAGGAGTGGGGACAAATTCACTTGTATTGGCCCAATATTTTTTATCTTTTGTTTGCACATAATATTGAAGGCGAAAGGCTTGACCACTAGTAGGAATGGTTAGGTCTTTTATCAATAAGCTGTTGTTACCAGCCACGGCTTGGTCTGTTATTTTTAGCCAAGTCGTATCAGCAGCGCCTAGCCCTTTGGAAGTGGTCAGCATAAAGCCGTGTTCCGTAATTTTTTCACTGTTAAGTGCCAGTATACGTCCCAATAATTTGGTCCCTTGCGACCCCAAGCTTTCTGGTATAAGTGTTTCCAACTCGATCCCTCTTTGTATCACTTCAACTTGGGGTTCAGTGGTCGATTTTTTACAAGAAATTAATAGACAAATAGTGGCTATTATGGCAATAATTCTTTTCATCAATTAGTTAATTTGAGCAAAAGTAATAAAATTTGCAAATTTTCATATGAAGAAAATTTAAACTCGTGTTAATTCTACGGCAAATCGTATAGCCTTTAGCACAAACTGCTGCGGTACACAGTGTTTCGAAGATAGAATTGAAGGAGACATACATCTTTGGTAATTATGATTTAGTCGTGCCGAGTGAGTCGTAAGCCAATTCCCATTCCCTGGGACATTCTGAAGACATAAAATGAGTTGCTATTTTTTTCGTACAGATAATAATCACGCATGCCCGTACCTTTATCTGCTATAACTTATTTTACGAGCATGATACGATTGCGACAGTGTACTTCTAATGGTTTCATAAATGTGAATTTACTAATTATTTTAGTATTCATCAATATATTGTTGTATATTTGATTGATAGCCAATTTATAAAAATTATGAGCAGATCAAAAAAACAGCTCGGTAAGTACGTAGATCCGCGTACCGATTTCGGTTGGAAATTTTACTTCGGTAGAGAAGACAACAAAGTATTACTAATTGAATTTCTCAATAGTCTGTTTCAGGGAGAGAAGATAATTTCGGATCTGAGATACAAGCCAGTAGAGTATGATGGCGATTATGAAGAAATGCGTCGTGTTGTATTTGATTTACATTGTATCGGCAGTGATGGTGAGGTTTTCATCATTGAGATGCAGCAGCTCTTCCAGGAGTTTTTTAAGGACCGCGCAGTGTATTATACTTCGCGTCTCATCAATAAGCAATTGGCGCGGGGCAAGAAGGGCAATGATTATTACCTGCCAGAAGTTTACTTTATCGGTATTTTGGAGTTTAATATGGATGGAAATGGAAATTCTGGCATACCCCGAGTCACAGAACATCCTTATTTTTATGATGTCGCACTCTGTGACAAGTTGACGAAAAAAATATTTTATGATAAATTGGGGTATAAGATGATTTCGCTTCCATTGTTCAATAAACAGCCAGAAGAACTAAAGACAGTTATGGATCAGTGGTTGTACTTACTTAAACACTTGAGTACCATGGATAGATTGCCATCATTTTTGGATAAAAGAATATTTGGTCTTATCTTTGAGATAGGAGAGATAGGTAAATTAACGGAGGAGGAACTCATGTCATACGAAGCACGTTTAAAACATAAGCGAGATGCGGAGAGCGTATTCAATTCGGCCCTGAAATCCGGAGAAGCTTTAGGTCACGCAAAAGGTCTGGCAGAAGGTCTGGCAGAAGGTAAAGCTAAAGGTTTAGCGGAAGGTGAAGCCAAGGGACTGGCAGAAGGGGAGCGCAGAAAAGCTCTTGAGACTGCTAAAGCATTTAAGGAAATGGGATTACCTATAGCTGATATTGCTAAAGGCACAGGGCTTTCGACCGAAGAGATCGAAAAACTCTAAGTTTCGGGAAGTGTAAAGTAAATTGTGTCAGCGGTCGGGGAAGCAAGTCCGGCCTTTGTGTTTCTCTCTGATAGGTATCTTTTCTATTCGATAATTAATTTACTATCTAACCAAAAGTATCTATTTTTAGGAGCTCATTGAACTGGTTCTAAGCTTTTAACCATTGAATCTATCATGGGTTTTGTAGGAGATAACCTTAACTTTCTCTAAGTGATCATTACCTTAATAGATCCATATAGGCTCTGTTTGACCTGCCTGTTCAAAGCCATTCTTTTTATAAAAGTCGATGGCTTTACCGTCGGCAGTAAGCATCTGCATATGAAAACCCCTATAAATCTCTTGCATTTTATGCATAATCAAACGCCCATCCCCCCATGCTTTGATAAGCCTTCGCTCCTTTGAAAATATCAGCAAACGTTGACCACGCAGCTTTTTCAGCATTTACATTTGCGTCTGTATTATCATAATACCCTTGGATGTCTCCAGCGTATGATGCCAAAGCCTCTAGAAAGTCGGGTAAAGTTTTGTTTTCCCAAGTTTCTGGGTGATGGAGCAAATCCCAGCGCAACAAATCAAGAAATTTGATGAAGCTTTGTTTGTCTTTTACTTTCAATTCATATAATTGATTATCCATGTATTTTTACTTATTTGATTGAAATTATTTTTACAAGTTTAATGAATAAATGTCCTTTTCTGTCACTGCGAAAAGTAGTATGATCAATGTAAAAAAGAAAAGATGTCCCATTAATATATTTGTGTTTTTATGAATAACCATCCATGATCCAAATCCGGTAGGCGATTGTACTTTATTTAAATTATTTATAATTCTTGGCAATGTATCCAAGTTTCCAGATCTGGCCAATTTTAAAACTTTGTATTCAATCACTTTTTGGTCTTTATTAGCTTATTTTACACAATTATTTGATTGACAGATAAGTTTCTACCTCAGCGTTATCTCCGTCGTAATATTTCTTTCCGTGGATTGTAAAATCAGCTTTGTAAGCACGTCTTGAATTCAAGTCTTGGTCTGCCCATATTTCTAACCAGGTTTCTACAATCGCTTGAGGCATTTTGCCCTTAGAAACAAATTTTTCGTAGTTGTCCGCTTCAATAATTATTCCTACAAAACCTTCGGGACAATTCTCTAGTGAATCAACAGACATTCCTATAATCGTTGTGTAAAAGCCTTTGAAATCAGATTTATAGTCCGTGTAAACGGCGTAGATTTCGTCACTGGTTTTATTGGGGATTTTATTCTGAATATCTTCAGTCCAGAATCTTTCCCAAAGTGCTTCGATGTCTTCTGAAGCTTGACCATTTTGATTAGTCGTTCTCACAGAAATTCCTGCGATATAAAATTTTTGAATCGTTATATTTTCCATTTTTACGCTATTTAATTTTGTTAACAATTTCGTCAATTGTTTTTGCAATCCGGTTCACTCTTGTCAGGTCTGTTTTTGCCGAATAGATACAGTTGAGAATCGTAATTTTTTTTCTTTCAGAATACGCTAAAAATGCTTCATAAACACCTTCAACTTCTTTTAGACAAAGAGTTAAGTCCTCTGGGATTTCAATTGGATTCACATCTTCATACAATATAATGTGAACATAATCGCCTTCCTGTTTTTTGATTTTTTTACGGATTTCAGATTTTATTGGAAGAAAAAGAAGGCCATTTCCCATTGATTGCAGATTATAGTTTCGGATTTTGCAACCGTCAATCGTTCCGTTAACTCTTATCAAGCCAAAAGGGGAGTTGTTATTTGGAGCGACTTCAGGTATTCTGGCAAACGTCCATCCCCCTTTTCCTTGAAATTTTTCAAGAAGATATACCTTGTCAACAAGTGGAATTTGTTTTGTCATTCTTTATGCAATTAAGTGCCAAAAATTTAATTCCATATTTTCTTTATCAGCAAGATTTAATAATTCCAGACCATAAAGATTCTCAAAATAGCCGAAACAGATCTGCTTGGTTTTTGCGAGAGTTTTACCAAAGGTTACTTCGGAAAATTTGTTTTCAACTAATTTTCCGATGAAATGCTCTTGAGTATTTTCAAAAGCACTTAAATATTCATTTTCGATATTCTCGGAAACTGACAATAATTTATCTGAATTATTAATATCATTCAAAGAAAATGTTCGTTTCTCGACGCAGGAAAAATGCGTCGGAATCTCAAAATTGTCTTTTTGTATTTCGTGATATTCGATTTTTACGGTTCTCCCATCAACCATTTCGAAAAAACGTTGAACTTCCGGTAGATGAGCTAGATTTTTACTCAAATCTTTTAAAGCTTCGATAGAATCCCCAAAAAGAACATTTGCATATTCATTTTCATAATTCCTGACCAGGCAATGAAAAAGGATACCTTTTTGTTGAGCCAAGACCGTTTCAAATTTTAACACAGCAAACAAAAGCTCATCATCGGTGATATTTTCTCTTTTTCTAAAACTCGTAAATTCCATAGCTTTTGCTGGACCAGTGTTGAGTAGAATCATATTTTTTTCAGTTTTAAATTTATACTGATGCAAAAATAGATCAGGCTAAAGACAGCCTTATGTCAAGGGTCACAAACATTTTTTCTCAATTAGGGCAATATATTCTTCGAAAGTAATTTTGTGCGGTACAAAAGTTTGATTCTGAACCGATAAGCTTTCGATACGATCTAGGCGAAAAGCCCTGTAGTCGTTTCTGAGTCTGCAAAGCGCAATTAACAGCCAATTTTCTTTTGTGGTGTAAATGGCAAAAGGTTCCACCATTCTTTCTGTAGTTTGATGATTTTCGGGAGAATAATATTTAATCTTCACCAAATTATAGTTTGTCAAAGCTAACTGCAGAATTGATAAATTGTTGCTTGTACGGACTCTTTCAGTATTTTGTCCGGATAAAATTCTGCTCGATAACATGTTAGCTTTATTTTTTGTGTTGTTTCTTAAAACTGCTTTTATTTTGTTGACCGCATCGGTGTAGTCTTTTACGAACGAAGCATCTTTATTTTTCAGAATCAATTGTTCTGCTGTTATCAGCGCATTGGCTTCACTTTCTGTAAACATCACAGGTGGTATTTTATAACCATCCATCAATGCATAACCTTTCCCTTCTTCCGTAAGAATGGGCACTCCGGCATCTTCCAATGCACGTATGTCACGATAAATTGTTCTTTTACTCACTGAAAATCTATCAGCTAGTTCAGAAGCTGTTATTAAGTGTTTAGTTTGTAAGCGGGTCAAGATTGCGGTCAATCGTGAAAGTCGTTTAGTATCACTGTTGCTCATTATTTATCTGATTGTTGATATTACCAAGGTGAAACATCATCATGTAAAAGTCTGCTTTTTACCGGTCCCAAGAGGTCCCTCGATAATACTCATTGGGTTGGCAAAGCTATTATTTACAGCCTCGTTTTGACTGAGGTTAAATCCAAAGGGAAAAATTTCAACAGGGGCGAGGAGTTCACAATTTTTGGGTTGTATTTTCTGCTGAAATGAACTGTTTGCATTAAACATGTTGGAAAACTATTCTTTTAGATAGGATATTAAAAACTTTCCATTTAGTAATCTGATTTTTCAAAATCAAATATGACCTTTCTTATGACAGGTTGTAAGAATTCAATCCAATTGTTGATATCTGTTTCGTCAAAATATACAAACCAGATATCACTAGAATTTTTGTAGATGTTATCAACTTTCTCAAATTTTTTCTTGTACCAAAGCTGTATATTTTCATCCATGCCAAAAATATAATGGTTACTAGGTGGCAAACGCAGTTTGTCTTTAACTTTATTTTCGAGCTCGGTTACTTTGGCTAGATCGTCCACTGTTAAAAAGAATGGGATTCTTTCCCTGAAAATAGAAGGAGAACCGATGTCATTGTTCTTGCTAATCTGTACTTCAACGACAAATTTAGAACCAGCATAAGCATCAAAACCACCTTGGGCACATTGGAACCAAATAACTAAATAGTGATCTTTTAATTGTTTGTAAAATCCCAGCATGCCACTTTTAGTCTTTTTAAACCCTGCACGTTTTAATTCGGGAAAGATAATTTTATTGATTATTCGATATACTTCCGTTGATTTCATTTTGCTTAATAGAGTTTTCTAAATATTTAGCTCTAATTTAAATAAATTAGTCCTCATTTTTCACTGATAATAGATTTGAGTGCCTCTAAGGAATAATTTTCCATAACCCTGTGTTTGGTTTTTGGATAATCAAAGATGGTAAGATTGTCCGGCCAATGAGATTCCCCGAAGTCCATCAATAATTGTTCTTAAATAGGAATTTCTATTTACCTATTGAAAGTATCCTTTTTCCATTTAAAGAAAGTATATCCGATCAAGGGAAATATGGCTGAGAGAATAATATAGATGCATCTCTCTTGAAATTGCCAATTTATATTCAATGGGAGCGGCATTTCCTTGATGAGACGAGCTATTAAAACATCATATGCTACGTAATAAGCCTCAGGAATCAACCATAGAATGGTGATACCTATATTGGTGTTAAACTGATAATTTCCCGTTATGAGTATACAAAATATTAACATCAGTAGTCCAATCAGTGCTGGCCAGAATATGGAGAATATCTTTCTATTTCTCTGCGTCTGTAGGTATCCTGCATAAATAAGTGCTGCAACTTGAAATCCAAAGATAATCAGGTTAAAATTTAAACTCCACGTAAAATACCTCAGCCAATCTCCGTCTGTTAATACAACATAAAATGTCAAAGCCATAAAACTGAGATGTACAAATAGTGTAGCGTTAATTCTCTTCATTATCTATATTACGTTTGTGGAATCTCAATGTCTTTATCGATTTAAGAAGATCCTGTTCTGTTTGCGCTTTCAGGTTTGAACCATGAAGGTTAAATCGGACTTTTGAAGAGTCTCCCCATAGGCTGCCGATGTACACTCCGGTGTTTCCTTTTCCGGATATTCTCGGAAATACGATTTTCGCTCTTCTGTTATCGATAGTATCCCAGGATACATTTTGTTTTCTGTAAAGATCAGCATCGAGATCCAAATCCAATATCGGCATATCCTTTACAATAATATAGTCCGAAGAGTCCGTTGCACTTTCCTCCATCATCTGTCGTGTGATAACCTGAATATTTGGTTCTGTCAAACTATTTGAATACATGCCCAGATCAAAGTAAAGCGTATCCTTGTTGTCTACAGCAATTGCGCCGACATAACTGTCTACTCCATTTTGTTTGACCTCCTGCCATTTATATGGAACTTCAAGCGTAAATAGACCAAAATCCATTGTCTTTGTGCGAGATGGATCCTTGCAACCGGTAACGAGGATAGTAAGGGCAGAAATGTGGAATAGTTTTATGAACTGTTTCATGCTATGGCTTATACGTTGAATTTACAAAATTAGGCTGGACTATCAATCTATGGCTAATATTTTTTATTATTAAATCGCAAACCAGTGGAGTGGAAGCGCCAAATTAATTATTAGCTTCGTGCAATATGATTTTCTTTTTAGATATAGACGGTGTCATGGTACATGTCAATCCACATAGGTCTGTAGAGCAGGCAACTGATGGCTTCTATGTAGCAAAATGGAAAAAGAAATTTCTTGATAGGGATATTCGAATTGATTCACTTCAACTGTTGGATAATGCTGAACAACATTTGATTGATCACTATACGCGAAAGGACGAAGTATTAGGTCATATTGGTCGGCAGTGTATGCAATCGGAGGAAATGATCATAATAGATGATGACAAATCGTTAAACGATCTACCTCGAGAGCTAAAGACGAGGCTAGTATCTACATCTTCTTATATCGGATTGACCGAAAAGGATCTTCCCAAATTGAAGACCATACTCAATAGGTAATTTCCTATTAATAGTTGTCGCATTGATTATAAGTCAATCAGAGAAAAACTGGAAAGCTGGATAATCTTTCAATTTGATAAAGTCACATCTGTAGTAACAATTCCAATAGCTCACTATTCTACTTCGGATCGCCCTTTCATATAATGTATTTTCAGTAAAGAATTCTTTGATCCAACTCTTTTGCTGCGGGGTAATGCATGCAATAATGGTCAAATGGATTTCCATAACATACTCACCTAATAGCTGCACAATATATGGAATGCTTTCCGAGGGAAAAAGATTCATTAGTTTCGCTATTGCTATTTCACGAATGTACCCATCATGATGACGGGTCATGAGACCTAGTTCCTCAAAATCCTTCGTCGTTTCAACGTCGTTTTTCGTTGTGGATGTATATATCCGATATGGAAATTGATTAACTTTTCCCTGCCATAGGACGTCGATTTGTTCCATTCTCATTGTTGTTTTTTGTTTATATCTCTATGACAAGGTTCTTATTAAACCCATTATACGGTTCATTGATATAGCCGTGTGGATTGCATATAATTTCGGTGTTACCGATTTTATAATTTACGGGAGTATGTATATGGCCATGAATCCAGTAGGAGGGTTGATGCTTTAAGATAAAGGCTTCCATATCCGAGACGTAGGCGGCGCTGATCGGATCGTCCAAATACTTCTTTGGTAAGGATCGCATGCTTGGAGCATGATGCGTCACTACGATGTTGTGTTTCGCTTCGCTGACACTAAGACTTTCCATCAGCCATTGTCTCGAAGTTTGGTGGATTCTAAACGTATCGATGCTTCTTAATTTGACATAATTGTCACCCAATCTGATCTTCTTATAATCATTCATACGGCTTTGGCATAGCGATCCATATGCAGCAGGATTGCCCTTTAACGAAAAATCAGTCCAGAGTGTGCAGCCATGGAAACAAACCCGATCGATCTCCAAAGATTCATTTTCCAGCACATGGATATTTGAATTGCTTGAAGCGTCTTTGATTTTATATAGTGTTTTCGGATATGCTCCCTTATAATATTCATGATTTCCCAGCACATAGATGATCGGTATATCCAAAGAAAGTGATTTGAGCCAGCTGATCCCTTTTACTCCTAGATCCGTATCTCCAGCCAATATAAGTACATCTGCTAAATTCAGATCGAAATCATTGTATCCAAATTCTCTATGCAGGTCGCTAACGATGTGGATTTTCATCTTTGTCTTTTTGCCTCAGATTGTAATTTTAAATCACCTTCACTGAATGATAGGGGGTATGTATAGCCGGATTTTACAGCACGTCCATTTTGGTATCCCGGTTTCCAGGGACTGGATTTTTTGATCAATTCAATTAGTGTTTCACCTGTTTGATAACCGATATCTTTGGTTATCTGAAAATTACCGAGCCGTCCATCTTTCTCAATCGTAAAATTGATCATCAGTTTGCCGTTTACTTTTGCTTTCTTGGCTGCAGTTGGTATCTTATAATTTTTAACAATCCAATTTTTAAATCCGTTTGTACCATAAGGCGGCTCAGGAAATTTTTCAATCATGTGAGGAGGAATATCCGCGATTGAGTCATCCAAAACAAGTGACTGACCGACAGCCTGCGATAATATGCTTATCGATACAATACACATAAATGATAACTTGCGAACCCCAAAAAATCCCATTGTATTAAAATATAACGCAGTAGCTAATTTACATATCTATTTTGTATCTTGATACAAAATGATTAATCAAATTATACGGAAGGTTTTGAATGATTATGTTGCTTTCATTAATGACTTCAAACATCAGTTTTCTCCAAATATAGAAGAATTTGAACAAAAGAGCAGTCGAAATCGCTCGGGACAAATTGGTGGATTCAATTACCAGTTTCATGGTGCGGGCTGCCGTTTAGAGAAAGACGGTATAGTATGTGAATTTGATTTTATGCCTACCAATGAATATCCCATAAAGTTTTGTTTATGGAAAATGAGGGAATTTATTTTGACCAATAAAGCATATGGATTAGTTAAATTGGAAGAACCTGAATTGCATGAGGTGCTACATACACTGGTTGAAGATGGCACTCTTGTCAAATTGGTATTGGGCGGCGTGGTTTGGGAAGTATATCAGGTCTGATGCAAATTCTTATTTTTCCTCGTATTTGTAGATCCACATGATCCATTAGAAATTGATCTTTTTATTTATTATAAATTAACAGGTGTTTTGTTGAGAAAGTAACAGAATATAAGTAAATCGTTGAAATGGAGAAGATAGTTTTTTCTCAGATTGTTCAACATATTTATTCATGAACAAATTTGCGACATATCTTGGAGGCCAGGTCATAACAGACCGCGTAACCTCCTTTGTCTAAAGCTTCTTTGATTATTTGAATTATAATGAGCAAAGTCACAAATGGAGGTGGAAGTTTATAGGGAATGGGTAAAGATATTATAAAATAAATAGTGGTTTCTCAGGAAAAACTAAAGTTGTAGGAGAGGGATATAGGCCTGCTAAAGATGATAAATCTCGAATAATTTATGGAAAATAGTCTAAATATAATTGAAAAATACGAGTTACTGGTATCTACATTAAACATGATACTTGTTCCACTCAAAGAACCAGGTGTTTTATATGAAGAAAAAGTTCGAAGAAGCTTAGAAGAGCTTGAAGGAGACTATCATTCATTTTTGAATCAAACTTTTATTGAAGAATTACACCAGGCTAATGTTATTTCCAGCAATGGTGTTGTTTTATTAATGAAGATACGGTCTGCTATTGAGGATTTGGATCAGTTTAGATGGAATGTTGAGGACTTTCTAACAGATAATAATTGGTATGAAATAAGAAATTTTGTTTTTAAAGTATTTTTATCAGAATTGAAATAGTAAAGGTAGCTTGTGGAAAAATAAAAGTGGCCCAATCCAGGTTTATGAGATTGGGCTTTTGTTGTTTATTGTGCATACCACCGGAACAGAGATCCTTATTGACGGCGGAACGGTTTGATAATTTTCACTTTATTTTCTCGGATGTAAGTGATCGAAGTTTTCAAACTTCCACCAGAGTAGGAGACACAAAAAGAGATCCTGGCACGGATCATAACAGAGCAAAAAAGTCTTTCGAGATAAAAGGTCAAAAAAGATATTATATGTACAATAACGTGGAAATTTCGATACTGCTGACCATCCGAATTCGAAAATTCATGACCATTCAATTCGGAAAATTTTGACCATTAAAATATTATGCTGAGAAGTTTAAAATCCATTTTTGCTTATTTTATGGTTCCTATTTATAGTGGTCAATTTGCGTCGGAATTGCATGGCCCCGATGTCCGAAATCTCCACATTATAACCTTAACGAAAAAATATTTTAAATAATGCTATGAATAAATAGCAGGAATTTTTAAATTCAAGTAACCATAAAAAGAAAGCTAGCCAGATCTATAGAAGCGATAAAATAGCTTCTTAAAGATTCCTATGTGTATTTTTTATTACTGATATATTTTATTAACCAGTTTATTAGCTATGAATAAGTTAAAGTCGGCATTTCTGTTTGCCTTTAGCGCATGCGCCATGGGAAGCCATGCACAAAACCTGCTCAACCTCAATGATTGGGTAACCGGTTCCGGAGGAACTTCAGGACTCGTCGCCAACGGTCTTGCCAGTGAGAATGAACGCGAATGGGGAATAGGTCCCCTGGGGCCACAGGTCGTTCTATGGAAAGCGACGCCCAGTGGGGATGCACAGGCTGATGGAGGCTGGAATTCTGTCGATATCGCTATCAATAACCAGAAGACCTACCGTTTTTCGGTATGGATCAAACGGTCAAATTCGAAAAATGGAACAGCTTACTTTGGATGTTCAGGTGTCAATTCATTGGCAGGTGTCGCAAACAATAACCCTTATTTCTGGTATGGTAACTTGCCCGAGCTCGACCGCTGGTATTTGTTGGTGGGCTATGTACATGGTTCGAATGATCCCTCTACCGTAAATTATGGTGCCATATACGACGCTGTTACAGGCCAAAAAGTTGCTGGTATGACGGATTTTAAATTTGCTTCAACAACAACTGCTACCCGCCATCGTTCCTATTTGTTTTATGATTCCAACGTCAATGACCGTCAATATTTCTACGGACCTCGGCTGGAAGAGGTCAATGGAAATGAGCCCACGATAAGTTCCCTTTTGAACAATCCTGTCGGTGCCGGAGATTTTTATTTTTCAGGAAAAGTTGGTGTAAAAACACAAACACCCGGTGACTATGATCTTGCTGTGAATGGTAAGATCCGTAGTCAAGAGATTAAAGTAGAAACTTCTGGCTGGGCCGACTATGTTTTTGAAGAGGATTATAAGCTACCGACACTAGCCGAAACCGAAAAATTTATTCAAAAGAACGGCCATTTACCCGATGTGCCCAAAGCAAGCGAGGTTGAAGCCAATGGCATTTCATTGGGTGAGATGAACAAGCTGCTGTTGAAAAAAATTGAAGAGATGACCCTGCATTTGATAGAAAAAGATAAAGTGTTAAAGCAGGTGGTTGACCGTCTTGATAAATCGGAGAAAGCGTTATCCGAAATTAGGAAACACCAAGTGAAAAAATAAACAGCAGACCAATTATAATATTATTATGAGAAGAAAAAATTTAGGTCTGAAGCTTATTGCATTAAGCTGGCTGCTGATGACGACAACTCTATTTGGTCAAGGCCCTGAAAAAGGTGGATTGATACGTTTGGCTGATCCCCAGCCACCCAATGTTGCAGAACTGGGCAAGTATGCGGTGTATCCCACTGCCGAGTATACCGGAGTAGTTCCTATATCGATACCTCTTTTTGAAATTTCACTCAAGGGGAAGTCGCTTCCTTTTGGGTTGAGTTATCACGCTTCGGGTATTAAAGTAGATCAGGAGGAAACAGAGGTTGGACTTGGCTGGAGCCTTTCGGGCATGTATACGATCAGCAGAAACATTATCGGCGGTATCGACGAGCGTTCGGGCAGCTCGACTTATAATGGGGTATATTTTCATAACCCCAAGACGATACAGGAACTTTTGAATGAGTATAATGCGCCCATTATTCCCAATGATCAGGGTATTATAATTACCAAGAAAAACGATTTGAGAGCATTGGCTCTGGGGAATAATGATAATCACTCCGATCTTTATACCTTCAGCACCAAAAGCAGGTCCGGTAAGTTTTTGGTAAAAAATATGAACGAATACTATACAATTCCTTATTCAAGCATAAAAATCTCAAGAGGAACTATTTTAGGTGACAGTTACAGATCCTATCCTTTTACCATCGTAGATGATGAGGGACTGAATTACCTTTTCGATGACAGATCCTATTCGATCGGAGATGAAATCAACAATGGGATGACCAGTTATGCGACAACCAATTCCTGGTATATATCAAAGATTACCGATAACGAATCAGGAGAGTACGCAAATTTTCAGTATGTTGACAATTGGATCCGGGAATATATCAATAATGAACAGGTCAGGGTTGGCTATGATTTTAATGGGGAAAAAGTATTGCCTATGAACGATTATAGCTATAATAAATCAAATAATTTTGTCGATAATAACAGTAAACTGATTACTTCCATAGTCCACTCTAACGGTCAGGTATTGTTTGAATACATTTCAGTGAGCAAACCTGTCTATTTTAGCCCACGAAAGTTTTTGAGTAAGATCAAGGTTTTGAATGTCAAAGGCGAACTGATCAAAGAGGTAAATTTCGTATACGATTCGAGTACGGACCGTGTAAAACTAGCTTCGGTTACCGTTAGGAATCTGGATGCGGGAAGCGGTGACCAGAAATATGATTTTGCTTATGACCCCTTGCGTCTTCCCCAAAAGAAAGACTTTTCTGTGGATTATTGGGGATATTATAACGGAAATATGGCAAACACCTATCTTCCACCAACAACTATACGTATTAATAACGTACAGAGCTATTCTGGTGTAACGCCAACCTATACATTTGGATCCGCTGACCGGACCCCAAATATTCAGTATATGCAGGCTGAAATGCTCAAAAGAATTACCTATCCTACCAGGGGGTACACCGATTTTGAGTTTGAGAACAACAAATACATTGGGAAAGTAAGATCGACCAGTACCAATTATATCAGCGAAACAGTGGTCGGATTGGGCGTAGATCAGAAGAATGAAAAGGTGAGAACGTTTACTTATGGTACTTCGGGCACAGGGCAGTCGTTGGAGCCAGCTGTCATCGACATTACTTTTAATCCGCCAACTCCGCCATACACCGAGTTTTCCATGCACCCCCAATGGGTAAGAATAACCGATAATACAACAAATACGCAGATTTTTGAAAAATGGCATGATAGCGACCCTAGTCAGCCACTACGCTTTATCCAAACGCTTAACCTGACACCTGGACATAATTACGAACTAAAGATCACAGTTTATGGAGCCTCGGTTCCTCAATCGAATTATATTACTACCAATACCCGTGTTGATTTGAATTGGAAGGTCATTACAGAGTCCGATGGTGAGAAGCCCGGTGGTGGACTTCGGGTAAAAAGTGTCAAAAGTTATTCGCCCGAGGGGAATCTGCTTTCCAATGACTACTATAAGTATGGTGAGAATGAAAATGGTCTCGGTATATCCTTCTTTGACGAGGCTATTCTCTATAAAAATTACCAGGATCAGAACTACTTTACATTCTTCGAAACAGGGGGCGTCGGGGACATCGCTGTCACTCCTGGAACTGCATATTGGTGGGACCGTAAATATTTTGGTATAAGCAATTACTCAAGCGTGGCCACCTCCGGAGCTACTATTGGCTATTCTAAGGTCAGGAAGTATCAGCAGGATGTTGTCAAATCAGATCTGATTCTTTCGGAATCTGAATATACCATACCAAGAGAAGTTTCCTTCAGCAGTTATGAGTTTCTGAATTCACAGAATTACGGCAGCCTGTCATTTTTGCTCAGCGAGCCTTCGATGATCAAGAAGACGGATTTCAGAAAATACGGCAGTAGCTTTATGCCAATAAAGAAAGAAAATTACACCTATACACATGATTATCTACTCTATACGAGTCCGCTTGTCTTTGAAACGAATTATTACGAATGGACAATGGGGCTCAGTAATGGAACACATTTTCAATCCAATTATTATGTGGATTATACCTTTAGGCAGTCGTCTCTGAATACTTCTCGGCGGAAACCACTTCAAAAGATTGGGAAAGATTATTTCTACAATGCCGATCTATCCCTAAAAGATAGTATCTCAACCGAGCAGAATTTCGAGTATAATGCAGCTTATGCGGATGAACCTTCCAAAATCCGTGTCGCTTCGAGTAATCAGCCAGTGGAAAATATCCAGGAATTTACCTATCCGGATGACGTGACGAGCTTCACCGGTTTTGGGCTTACATTGAGCGCAGACGAGCAAACGGGACTCAATGCATGGAAAAAAGGAGTGTCTCACTTTCCAAACAGAGCTGTCAGGAGAAAGGAGTATAAGGGCACAGTATTGACCGGTACGTATTACAATCTAGCGGCGCCGTACAATGGAAAAGTTTTTCCAAGCAGGGGCGTTGAACAGAGAGGAAGCATGACCTACACCGATCTTGTTGTCAATCGGTATGATGCTGCAGGAAATCCGTTGGAAATCCGTAAAAAAGACGGACCGCTTACTGTCTACCTTTGGGGTTATGGCGGACAGTATCCAATAGCTGAGATAAAAAATGCTTCCTATAGCGAAGTATTGACAGTCCTGAATCAGGCGGCTTTGGATAATCTTAATCTCGTAAATGTGTCCGACGCTGCGATTGAAACCACAATGAATACGCTGCGTAATGACTCCCGGTTGGCCGGTGCCATGGTGACCAGCTTCACCTATAAACCGCTCGTTGGCATGACCAGCAAGACGGATGCCCGTGGCATTAAGGAAACTTATACCTACGATGGCATGCAGCGTTTACAGACAATTTTAGATCATCTGAACTACGTGACCAAGTCCTTTGATTACCATTACAGACCCAATTAAGACTCCCAGTTATGAAAAAGAACATTTTAACGCTATTGTCCATAGCTGTATTGGGTACTGTGCATGGGCAGACACTTGTGGACAATCTCACCCTGAGTTCCTATAGCAACCAGACCAATATCCAGGCGCTCAAGAGTATTACACTCCAGAATGGCTTTTATATCCCTGCCCCGGCGGCAGGCAAAACCATTACGATCGGTATTGCCGGCTTTCAGAACATTCTGAGCAACCCTACGGCCAGCCAGAACTATATCCTGACGCGGACTTTCCGTGATACGGTCAAGCTTGCGCAATTGGCCAACCAGCGTACCATTGGTCAGGAAAACCAGAGCATCCAGTACTTTGACGGACTGGGCAGACCGAGCCAGAGTGTCCAGCTGATGGCCAGCCCGACCTATAGAGACATTGTACAGCATATGGAGTATGATGGATTTGGCAGGGAGAGTATCAAATATCTTCCGCACGTGCAGAATTTGGCGGGAAATGGAAGCTTCAAGCCTACGGCCAAGATAGACCAGCAGGCCTACTATGCGACCACGAATACCTGGGATGCCGCGGTGGTAAAGACAGCGAAGCCTTATGCTGTTACTGTTTTTGAGAACAGTCCGCTGAACCGTGTGCAGCAGCAGGGTGCACCCGGTGTGCCCTGGCAGCCAGTTGCGATCCGCAACAACGTAACCGCCAGTACCGATTCCGGTCGCACGGTGGTAAGCGATTATGGGACGAACGGGACCAATGATGTGCGGCTGTGGACAGTCAACAGCACCGGAGTCACAGCAGGCTATTACGCTGCCGGCAAACTCTATAAAACGGTGATCAAAGATGAGAACTGGATATCGGCAAACGGAAAGGGTGGTACGGTGGAGGAATATAAGGATTTCGAGGGGCATGTCGTGCTTAAGCGGGTCTGGGAAACAGACAGTAAGAAATTGGAAACGCAGTATGTGTATGATGACTTTGGAGACCTGAGGTATGTGATCCCGCCGGGATTCCCGGCTACGACCACAACACTGACCGAGGCCACCACAGGCGATTTCCATGAACTGGTGTATGCTTATAAGTACGACGAAAAGAGAAGACTGGCTGAAAAGAAAATCCCGGGCAAGGGTTGGGAATGGCTGGTGTACAATACCAATGATCAGGTTGTACTTTCGCAGGATGCTGTACAACGGGGGCTAGGGAAATGGAGTTATACAAAATACGATGCATTTGGCCGGGTTGTACAGACGGGGCTATATAGCAAGACCTTTGCGAGCCAGTCCGCGGCACAGACCGATTTGAACACGGTAAGCAAATATTGGGAAGACCGGGTCGGTACAGCAGCCTATACCAATCAGGCCTATCCCAAGACGGGGCAGTCATTACAATCGGTAAATTATTACGATGATTACGGATTTACCGGAGGAAATACAGCCAATCTGCAGCCACTGAATATTACCAGGAGCACCAAGATCAAGGGGCTTTTAACGGGAAGTATGGTGTGGAAAGATGACCGTTCGGATTCTATGCTGACCATCAGTTATTATGATGACTATGGACGTGTGATCCAGAGTGTGGGGCGTAACCATTTGAACGGCACAGACCGTGTGACCAACGAATACAATTTTCCAGGTCAGGTGGTCCGGAGCACGCATGTGCATACACCGTCCACAGGAGCGGTGCTGACTATTATCACGACCAATGAATATGACCATGTGGGCAGACTGGTACAGACCAAGAAGAAAGTCAACGGACAGGATGAGGTGATCCAGAGCAGGCTTGCCTACAATGAGATCGGCCAGCTGAAGACCAAGTCACTGCACAGTGAGAACGGTGGCAGCAACTTTATGACCAATATCGGCTATGCCTACAACGAACGGGGTTGGCAAACTAAGGCAAGCTCGGCACAGTTCACCTCGCAGCTGAACTATAATGTGAATGGTACAACGGTGCTGGGTAACGCCCAGTATAATGGCAATATCGCGCAGCAGCTGTGGGGCTATGCTGCTACAACAAACAGCACATTTACCTACACTTATGATGCATTAAACAGGTTGAAGAGTGGAGTGAGTACAGGTACGGTGATGAGCGAGGTATTGACATACGACGATATGGGCAATATCAAAACACTGGTCCGTGACAATGGTACGGCGATTACGTACAACTATAACAATACCAATAAGAGCAATAGGCTGGAAAGTCTTTCGGGGGGTGTAACCGGCTCATTTACTTATGACCTGAACGGAAATGCGACCAAGGACCGCACGGGGATGACCCTGAACTACAATTATCTGAATCTTCCAAAAACTGTAACCGGTACAGGTAAGAGCATTGCCTATAACTATGATGCATTGGGTACTAAGCTGAACCGCAAGTCTACGGTTGGCGGTATTGTCAATGAGCAGGATTATATCGATGGTATCGAGTACAGTAGGACAGGAACAGCAAATCCGGTGATCGAACGAATCGCCACGGAAGATGGCTTCCTGCTGAACAGTTCAGGGACTTACCGCTATTATTACAACCTGACAGATCATCTGGGCAATGTGCGTGTTGTGCTGAAGAAAGATGGTACAGCTACAGCCCCTGTTGCGACAGTAATGCAGAAACAGGACTACTATCCATTCGGTAAGACGAAATCTATTGCAACGAGTATCAATAATAAGTATCTTTATAATGGCAAGGAAATGCAGACTGACTTGAATGGCGGGACGCATACCTTGGGAAGTTCTTATGTACTGGAAGGACAGCTGGATTACGGAGCGAGATTCTACGATGCGGAGATCGGACGGTGGAATGTGGTGGATCCGTTGGCGGAGCAGATGAGAAGACATTCGCCGTATAATTATAGTTTCAACAATCCCCTACGTTTTATTGATCCAGATGGAATGGGGCCAACGGATATTGTGTATTTTAATAGAAAGGGGCAAGAAACAAGTCGGGTTATCTCAAAAACTGAATTTAAAACTTACGTGAAAGATTCGGACGGTAATTATCAACTAGTTGCAATGCCGAATGTTATAACGGGTAAAGGTGGTTCCAATACTACAGGTGCTGTTTATCAGAAATACGATTACCAAATAGCGGCAAGTACGGCTGTATTCAATATGGATAAAAATGAAGGTTCTCTATCGTTGGTGACGGATGGAGGGAAATCAATACCATCATCGGCCACATCTCAAATACCTGATCTAGATCCTACTACGGTAAAAGCTATTGCAATGCAAGAATCTGGTATTGGTACAGGGAAGGAGGCGAATGAGAAAAAAGATATTATGCAGGTTAACAATGGTGTTAGTAATTTTGCAGATTATAGTCCCTATAAAGCGAATTATGGACTTTCAAAAGGAGTTGTACCTGGCCCTGTTACATCAATTAATGCGGGTATAAAAGATCTAGCGACCAAAGGCTTTAAGGGTGGAGTCGGATATAACTCAAAAACTGACCAAATGAGTTTTAAATTTCAGGGATGGGATAAGGCTATTAATAACTACAACGGAGGTGGTGCTGCTAAATATGGGCAGGACTATCTGAAATCTATAAAAGATATGATCAGGAGCTCTGTAAAACCAAACCCACAAAACTATTAGAATTATGAATAAGCTTTTAATGATGTGTATTTTGCTTTGTTTGTCTTGTTCTGGACTCTCTCAAGATAAAGAAGATATTGTATTGTCTGTTTTATCCAAAGACGTTATTGGTAAGACTTTTAAGTTCAATCTAAGCGATAAAAAGGGTTATAATAATGAAGCTTCTATAACTTATTTAGGCGAAATTGATACAAAAACCGATGGGAAATATTATGTAGTTACATGGGGGCGTGTATGGGGACCTAACAACCATACTACAGGTGCTGTTTTGTTATACGATAATAAAAAACAATACTTTGGAAAGTATGTGTTGGGAGCGATAAGTGATCTGCCTATAAAGTTAGACAAGAATGAACTGTTCTTTTATAACACAAATAAAAATGACTGTGACCAGTCTTTAGTCACTAAAATTGATTTTTCTGAAGTTCCTAAGAATATCTTCATAAAATGCAATGGTGAATTGGGGGATGTTTATGAGCTTAGTTTAGACTCCTTGGAAAAGAAATAGTCATCGGATGTGAGATATTCCTGATTCAGCGCCCAATCTTTATCGGATTGGGCGTTATTGTTTTATTTGAGTATCGCCTGCATCTTGCTCTTGGTGGAGATTTCGATACTGCTGACCATCCGAATTCGAAAATTCATGACCATTCAATTCGGAAAATTTTGACCGCTAAAATATTATGCTGATAAGTTTAAAATCCATTTTTGCTTATTTGATGGTTCCTATTTATAGTGGTCAATTTGCGTCGGAATTGCATGGCCCCGATGTCCGAAATCTCCAGCCAATAAACTGGATAAAAAAAATAGCAGATTTGCACAGTTCAGAACTAGAAAGTGTAAAATAAACTCATTCATAAATTTCTGAAATTTGCCAAATCTAAAAATTACATCAGTATAAAACGTTTATGAAAAGAGTACCATTTAGGAAGAGTATCGTATAAAGGGAAAAGTCATATTTTATTTAGTTTCGGTGGGGCATTATGCCGCTAATACAACAGGATCTCTAATGGAGTTAATTAACTATTTTTCTGATGCCAACGAGGCAGTTTTGACAACATCATTTGTTTTGAATAAGACGGACCAAATAACTAGAGTGTATCATCATCTCGAGGATGGAATGTGGGAATTTATTAGTGACAGAGCGGTTGAAGAATCGGATTATAAAGTTATTTCCATGGAAGAGATATTGAACACAGATGAGGAGCTGTTGTCTCTTTCTGATATGGAGCGCGGCTTTTTTGCTTATAGAAAAGAACCAAATGGTACTTTTGAGATAAAACCCTCAATCCTATAAAGATTGGGCGTTGTTGTTTTATTTGAGTATCGCCTTCATCTTGCTTTTGGCGATGAATGCGACAAATAATGCAAATACGTGATCCTTTGCACTTTCGGTGAGCTTTTCAATATCCTGAAACCTTTCCACTGTCCTATGGTCTTATTCTATTGTACCTTACTTTTATGTATTCATATCCAGAAATCGCTACCTGGTGTTTATCTTAATTGTCTTATTAAAACGTTCGAATAAATTAGCTACGGTTTCCCGTAACCAGCCATCCTTTCAAACCTATACCTTAGCCTTACAGTTTGTAATAATCTTGAAAGTTAATATCTGTAAGCCTATTCATTCAGCCAACCACGACCAATTCCATCGAAGGGAGGGAGATTTCACGATATAATGATCCAATAGCAGCCAATGTTGTCATCGGTACCACTGTCTTTAGCGATATAGGAGCCAGCTATGTAGATTTCTTTGGCGGTCGTTCTACCAGCTATGAGAAGAAGATGCAGGAAATGTACAAGCGTGTCACAGAAACGCTCAAGCAACGTGCGCAGGCAATTCGGGCTGATGCTATTATAGAGTATAGTGTGGATATCAATGAAATCTCAGGAAAGGGGAGTCAAATGTTTATGATTACTGCGGTGGGGACACCAGTACATCTTAAAGAGGTTGCTCGTGTTCCTGTAGAGAAGCAGGATGATCTATTGGACGGTGAACTGATTCAGCAAAAGGTTCGAGCAGATATTATCTTAGAGAATTATAAGTCGCTAGGGTCTATTAATAAGGAAACAGCTGAATTCATCGCTACGTCGGGCCCACGGGAATTTGAGCCACTTGTGTTCAAAGCAATGAATGAGGATTATGGTCTAGAACAAACTCCAAAAGAAAAGTTGGAAGTGCTATTCCGCTATTTTGATTACTTACCATATGAGGAAGCTATTGCTATTCTTTATCAGAAGGCAATTTGACAACCTTACAAGTAAAACGTATCAGTGCTATTATCACTTCATCCAATTTTATCGATTACACAAAAGCCATTAACCTTTTAAATAGTAATATACATGCTAGACGTATTGCGCTGAAAATATTCTTTTTGGACAAAGATTGGTATTCAAAAGAAGATGTTACTATTCTGAAAAGTTTAGAAGGAAATGCTTTGGCAAAGTTCTTCCCTGAAATTGTACAAGTTGAGGAATCGAAGGGAATATTTTCGAGTGGAAAAGAAGTGCGGCGATGTGAATGTGGTCATACAAATAAGCATGACAATTCAAACTGTGGCTCCTGCGCACGAGATAAAAGAGGTTTTATGGAGAAAAGTTGGAAACCGGAAGAAGTACAGGATACGTTAAATAGGAGAATACGGATTATTGAAAAGCTGGATATCTAATCACACAGGGACTTTTTATAAATTATTCACAATTACTACTTAGTCATATGTTATGGATAGAGCAATAGTTTATGTTTTTGACGATGAGGAATCTAAAATTGTATATGCTAACGAAGTGATATTTAAATAGAATATTGCTTCTTAATTAGGTCTCCATTGTATTCTTGCAATTCTAAATGAAATATTATTGATTGAATAGATGAAAATCCTTATATTTAATTGATTTTAGATTAAAGCTTGTTAATTTATAGAAAAGTAATTAAAAGCCCGATTTTTAGGGACAATATATAACCAGGGGGATATTGGATTTAAAAGGCCAAATAATCTATACTCAATTATAAGAGTTGACTACTACATTTCTTTGCCAAGTTTGGAGATAATATTTCAATATTCCTCAATAATTAAGTTAATGAAAAGTTTTTTATTTACATTGATGTCAGGGACCAGCTTGCTGATATCTTCACTGAGCGCTTCTGCTCAGTCAACAGAGCCGAATTACATACATCCCAAACAGTATTTGCCCTCAAGCCCAGATGTGATGGCGTTTAACAAAATAAGCTTTATACCCGTTGGCTTATTTACGGGAAAGCCGAATATTACTGTCCCAATTACAAATTTAAAGATTCAAGATTATGACTTTCCAATTTCGATTAATTATAATGCTGGTGGTATAAAAGTTGAAGAGATAGCGTCAAATGTTGGATTGGGATGGTCTCTCAATGCCTATGGTAATATATCGGTAGCTGTCAATGGGTTTGGTGATTTTCAGAATAATGGTTTTGCTACATTGTCATCGACAGAATTTAAATTGCCAGATGCCCATCTATCAGGCTTGATATCCTATCAACCTGATCAGTTTAACGGTGGGACACTATATCGCTTGGGTGTAGGTAGTGCTGAAGGTACAATAGATACTCAGCCGGATATCTATTCATATGCGGTTAACGGAATTAGCGGTAAATTTTATTTTGATCAATATGGGCAAGCACACACCATACCATTCAATGGAGTTAAAATCGAACATTCTGGCTTCGGTAATAATATCTCAATAACAGATCTAAAAGGAATAAAATATACATTTGGAGATTTTGAATTTTCAGAATTACCGAGTAATTGTAGTGCAAGTTCCATATCTGGACAGACCATGCTACTCACTACAATTGCTCTTCCTACAGGATCTACAATCCAATTTGAATATATCGCAGTCAACTATACACAAAGGATCCAACCGCCTATAAGTAGGAATATCCCACTTGGTACACGAAGTATTGGTTTAGATTGTACGAACACAAACACAAGTATGATTGTGAATTCTAAAGCTATTAATAGGATCATTAGCTCAGATGGTACCGAGATAAAGTTCTACTATGGAGCAAATCGTACTGATCTTGTCGGTACTAAGGTTTTGGACAGAGTCGAAGTAAAAAAAATGGGTATTTCTCAGAATACAAATTTTTATTATAGTTATTTTGGTAGTTCGAGTGAGGAGTTTCAGCGGTTGAAATTGGACAGTGTTAAAAATTACAATGGTGGTACATATAGTTTTACTTATAATGGCCAGATTTCTTTACCAAGTAGATATTCATTTTCACAGGATCATTGGGGATATTATAATGGAAAGAATAACCCTAATTTACTTCCTGTCGAGCCTGAATTTGGTTTTACGGATGGGGCAAACCGTGAAGTTGATCCAAGTTATCTACAGGCAAATATTCTAACAAGGGTTACCTATCCTACCAAAGGCTATACTGATTTTGTGTATGAGCCAAACGATTATTATTCTAAAGATACCATGAGCATTGTATCACATGCTGACCATTATTTAAATAGTCCAAGTAATCAGATCATAAATTTTACTATACCGGAGGGAGCTATAGTGAGCCAGTCAAAACTTAAGATTCAAGTAAGTGGCTCCAGCTCCGGTGGGGGAATTGGAAATGAGCCTGAAGACCCACAGGATTATGTGGTATCTATCCAAGGAAATAACGGGTTTCAGGCAAACTATACTGCCTATCAGAACCAAACACTGGGACTGAACTTATCACCTGGGGTCTATAGTATGCAGTTTTCAAATACTGGAAATAGAATGACAAATATTACGCTGAGTTATGATGTCACTACAAAACAATATTCCGAAGGAAATAGATTTGCAGGCGGGCTTCGATTAAAAACACAAATAAGCTATGCCAAGGTCGGAGATATAACCCCTCTAATAGAAAGTTATGTCTATGCTATAAATGGGAAATCCAGCGGTCAAATTAATTATAAGCCAAAATATACCTATCTATTGGAAAAATATTTTTTGGATGAAAATGTATATAACTTTTTTCCATCTAGGTTCTTTGTCCAGAATTCAGCAAGTGTTGATCCATTGAATTCTTTACAGGGGGGAAGTGTTGGTTATACGTTTGTATCCAAAATTCAGTCGAGCGGGGCGCAAAAGGCGCAGGTGGATACCGAGTTTTCTCACTATGGAGATTATGGTGGACGTTATTCCTTCCCTCTGCCACCTGTTATTAGTATGGATTGGGCGAATGGAATGTTGTTAAAAGAGACTTCTTACATTGATAAGAATGGTATGCTTAAGCCTGTAAAAGAAGTGCGCAACTCTTACTCTATTCAAAATGAAGATACCTTTTGGGATTATCATTTTTCTCCCATTACCAAACCGACCGACGACGGAAATAGAGGTATAGGTTATGTCATTGCTTTTGCTTCTCCACCTTATTTGAATGGTCTGTTAAAAAAAGAGGCCACATTTTTTATCAATGATTATCGCTTGATATCTAAATGGATCCGTCAGGATTCCATTGTCACCACTCATTTTGACACAGAAGATAGAAAAATAAAAACAATATCTATATTCAACTATGGTGATTTATATAATCTTATGCCTACGCGTATCAAAATTGAGAAAAGTAACGGTAGAACTTCCAGCAAGCGCTTGTATTATACAACCAGTATTCCGGATAATCTAAAAACTACAGAAACAGCAATTTTAAAAAGCCAACATCGTTTGAGTCAGATAATTCTAAGTTCAGATAGTATCAACGTTGGACAAAATGTAAACCAACGAATTATTTTTAAGAATTTTGGCAACGATCGGGTGTATTTAAACAAGGTATATCTTAAAAATGGTAGCGCAGACGAGTATCCACAATTGGAAATTTCGCTTTATGATACTTATGGGAATGCAAGGGAATTTAAGGATCTTTCTAATTCTTCTATTGTCTATCTCTGGGGTTATAGCGGCAAATTTCCAGCGATAGAAATTAAAAATGCGACCTATGCAGAAGTTGCAACAGCACTTACGCAGGCGGCTATTGACAACCTGAACAGCAGTAGCCAGACAGAGGCGACGATGGAGACCCTGATCAAGAATGCCGCTGATAAGTTACGCACAGACATTCCCAAAGCCATGGTGACCAGCTATACATATAGACCATTGGTTGGTATGACCAGCAAGACGGATGCCCGTGGCATTAAGGAAACTTATACCTACGACGGCATGCAGCGTTTGCAGACAATTTTAGATCATCTGAACTATGTGACCAAGTCCTTTGATTATCATTACAGACCCAATTAAGCCAATTCAATTATGAAAAAGAACTTTTTAACATTACTGTCATTAGCTATATTGGGTACTGTGCATGGGCAGACACTTGTGGACAACCTCACCCTGAGTTCCTATAGCAACCAGACCAATATCCAGGCGCTCAAGAGTATTACACTCCAGAACGGCTTTTATATCCCTGCCCCGGCGGCAGGCAAAACCATTACGATCGGTATTGCCGGCTTTCAGAATCTTGTGAGTACTCCTACAGCTGGACAGAACTATATATTAACCAAAACGTTCCGTAGTCCGGGTGTTACACTTGCTACATTGAATGCGCAGCGTACGATCGGAGATGAGAACCAGAGTATCCAGTACTTTGATGGTCTAGGAAGGCCTAGCCAAACGGTGCAGCTAATGGCCAGCCCGACCTATAGAGACATTGTACAGCATATGGAGTATGATGGATTTGGCAGGGAGAATATCAAATATCTTCCGCACGTGCAGAATTTGGCGGGAAATGGAAGCTTCAAGCCTACGGCCAAGATAGACCAGCAGGCCTACTATGCAACCACGAATACCTGGGATGCTGCCGTGGTCAAGACAGCGAAGCCCTATGCAGTTACTGTTTTTGAGAACAGCCCGCTGAACCGTGTGCAGCAGCAGGGGGCACCAGGGATTCCCTGGCAGCCAGTTGCGATCCGCAACAACGTAACCGCCAGTACCGATTCCGGCCGCACAGTGGTAAGTGATTATGGGACGAACGGCACCAATGATGTGCGGTTGTGGACAGTCAACAGCACCGGAGCCACAGCAGGTTATTATACTGCCGGCAAACTCTATAAAACGGTGATCAAAGATGAGAACTGGGTGTCGGCAAACGGCAAGGGCGGTACGGTGGAGGAATATAAGGATTTCGAGGGGCACCTCGTGCTCAAGCGCGTGTGGG
>NZ_LBGU01000023.1:0-85103 GCF_000988325.1 Sphingobacterium sp. Ag1
TGTTTTCTTAAAGAACTTTTGTCGCTTCAACTTCCGTATCCGCTATATTCCGACAGGCATTGCGCCCCTCTTTATCGTTTTGTTTTTCCCTTCGTTTCCGTTGGGACTGCAAAGGTAGAAATCTTTTCTGAACTTCCAAAAACTTTCTGAAGTTTTTTTTCTTTTCTCTTTTTCCGATTTCCGCGTTTAAAATAAACCCAGCGGGATTTTAAATCCTGCCAAACTCCCTTAAACCCTTCTTTTTTTCATGGTTTCTTCCTGCGAAGCAACCGTCCCTCCCTTGCGGAGTGGTGCAAAGATAGGGAGTTTGTTAACAAACTTCCAAGCCTTTTGTTTATTATTTTTTAATATTAAGGTTAACTAACTGTAACATTGAACGATTCATTTAAGATAGCTATGCCTTAAACCGTCCTATCAGGTAAAATTAACCAATTAAACGGCCAAGCTGCTCGCTATAAATTTCAGTTCACGCCCTCCCCTAACAAGCAATTTCACAGCTAAAAGGGTAGTTAAATATATTTTACGACCTTCTTCAATATCAAATAAGGTTACTATAGAAACAAGAAAGGTCCAGACATTCGTCTGGACCTTTCTATATAAAATAATCTATGATAGATTAATCTTCTTCTTTCGAAGCCAACAATTGATCGTACTCCTCGCGAGAGCCGACGATTAAATTGCTGTACTGACGGATACCTGTACCAGAAGGGATCAAGTGACCAACGATTACGTTTTCTTTCAAACCTAATAAGTTATCACGTTTACCTGCGATGGCAGCCTCGTTCAACACCTTTGTAGTCTCTTGGAAAGAGGCTGCAGAGATGAACGATTTCGTACCCAATGAAGCTCTTGTAATACCTTGCAACAATGGACTTGAAGTTGCCGGAATTGCTTCACGAACTTCAACAAGCTTTAAGTCACGACGTTTCAGGCTAGAGTTCTCTTCTCTTAACTTACGTAAAGAAACAATCTGTCCCGGACGTAAGTTATTGGAGTCTCCTGCATCAACGACAACTTTCTTGTCAAACAAGGAATCATTTTCTTCCATGAAATCCCATTTGTTAACCGCTTCTTTTTCTAAGAAACGCGTATCTCCCGGATCTTCGATGTTAACTTTTTGCATCATTTGGTGAACGATCGTCTCGAAGTGTTTATCGTTGATCTTCACACCTTGCAGACGGTATACCTCTTGGATACCATTCACAATGTAATGTTGTACCGCTGATGGACCTTTGATCGACAAGATATCCGCAGGAGAGATCGAACCATCTGATAATGGCATACCCGCTTTCACAAAGTCATTATCCTGAACAAGGATATGTTTAGAAAGAGGTACCAAGTATTTCTTGATTTGACCATCACGAGACTCGATAGACATCTCACGGTTACCACGTTTCACACCACCCAACGTTACCACACCATCGATTTCTGTTACAACAGCAGGGTTAGAAGGGTTACGTGCTTCGAATAACTCGGTTACACGTGGTAGACCACCCGTGATATCTCGTGTTTTACCTGTAGAACGAGGGATCTTAACAAGGATACCACCTTCTTTCACAGTCACACCATTAGCAACTGCAACGTGGGCGCCTACTGGGATATTGTAGGTACGAATAACCTCGCCTGATTTATCAAGAATCTTGATGGATGGGTTTTTCGTTTTATCACGTGTTTCAATAATTACCTTTTCTTTGTGACCAGTTTGCTCATCTGACTCCTCACGGAAGGTAACACCTTCAATGATTGCATCAAATTCAACTTTACCGGCAAATTCGGAAATAATTACTGCATTATATGGATCCCATTCCACTAATTTATCACCTTTAGACACGTTGCTGCCATCTTCAACAAATAACTGCGAACCGTAAGGGATATTTTGCTGGAACACGATTTTATTATGTGCATCGATAATCTTAACCTCACCAGAACGTCCTAAGACAACTTGATGTGTACCATTATCATTTGTTTGCGAAACAGTACGTACGTTTTCAAATTCGATTTTACCATCGTATTTAGAAATAATACTTGAATCAGCAGCAATGTTCGATGCCGTACCACCCACGTGGAATGTACGAAGTGTCAACTGTGTACCTGGCTCACCAATTGATTGAGCGGCGATAACACCCACAGCTTCACCTAACTGAACACGCTTACCTGACGCCAAGTTACGTCCATAACAACAAGCACAAACACCGCGCTTAGACTCACAAGTTAATACCGTACGGATCTCAATTCCTTCAATACCAGCTTTTTCGATAGTCTCAGCGATTTCTTCGGTGATATCTTCATTTGCAGAAACGATCAATTCCTCTGTATCTGGATGGAATACATCATGCAATGGCGTACGACCCAAAATACGATCGAACAATGGCTCAACAACATCATCATTATCTTTCAATGCTGTTGTATAAATACCACGCAAACCACCACAATCTTGTTCCACAACGATCATATCTTGTGCTACGTCATGTAAACGACGGGTCAAGTAACCCGCATCCGCTGTTTTCAATGCCGTATCGGCAAGACCTTTACGCGCACCGTGGGTAGAGATAAAGTACTCCAATACGGACAAACCTTCTTTAAAGTTTGATAAGATCGGGTTTTCGATAATCTCACCACCAGATGTACCTGATTTTTGAGGTTTCGCCATCAAACCACGCATACCACATAACTGACGGATCTGCTCTTTCGAACCACGGGCTCCAGAATCCAACATCATGTAAACTGAGTTGAAACCTTGATTATCATTCGAAAGAATATCCATAACGTGCGCAGTCAATCTGTTATTAATACGCGTCCAGATATCGATGATTTGGTTGTAACGTTCGTTGTTTGTAATGAAACCCATGTTATAGTTATTCATTACTTCTTCAACCTCGTTAGTTGCTTGTTGAATCAATTCAGCTTTCGCAGCAGGAATGTTCAAATCTTCCAAGTTGAAAGAAAGACCACCTTTGAAGGCTGTTTGATATCCCAATTCTTTCATATCATCCAAGAACTGTGCTGCACGAGCCATACCCGTAGTCTTCACAATCTCACCGATGATATTACGCAACGATTTTTTAGTAAGCAATTCATTGACAAAACCCATTTCATCAGGAACAACTTGGTTGAAGATCACGCGACCTACTGTTGTTTCTAACAAGGTATCAACGATGCTACCATCTTTTTGTCTAACTTTTGTTTTTACTTTAATCCAAGCGTGAAGGTCAATTTGCTTCTCATTTAAAGCGATGATAACCTCTTCAGCCGAATAGAAAGTCATATCTTGACCTCTTACGATATGATCGCCAGCAGTTCTACGGCCTTTAGTAATATAGTAAAGACCCAATACCATGTCTTGAGATGGTACTGTGATTGGAGAACCATTCGCAGGGTTTAAGATATTGTGCGCGCCTAACATCAAGATTTGGGCTTCCAAAACTGCAGCATTACCAAGAGGTAAGTGGACTGCCATCTGGTCACCGTCAAAATCGGCGTTGAACGCTGTACACACTAATGGGTGTAATTGAATAGCTTTACCTTCTACCAATGTAGGTTGGAAAGCCTGAATACCCAAACGGTGAAGCGTAGGTGCACGGTTTAGTAATACAGGGTGACCTTTCAATACATTTTCAAGGATATCCCATACCACAGGATCTTTACGATCCACAATTTTCTTAGCTGATTTTACTGTTTTTACAATACCACGCTCGATCATCTTACGGATGATAAACGGTTTGTAAAGTTCAGCAGCCATATCTTTAGGAAGACCACACTCGTGTAATTTCAAGTGAGGACCTACAACAATTACCGAACGAGCCGAATAATCCACACGCTTACCTAACAAGTTTTGACGGAAACGACCTTGTTTACCTTTTAAAATATCAGATAAAGACTTCAATGCACGGTTACCTTCTGTCTTAACAGCATTCACTTTACGTGAGTTGTCAAACAAAGAGTCTACCGCTTCTTGAAGCATACGTTTTTCGTTACGTAAGATTACTTCAGGAGCTTTGATTTCGATCAAACGTTTTAGACGGTTGTTACGGATAATCACACGACGGTATAAGTCATTCAAATCCGAAGTCGCAAAACGACCACCATCCAAAGGCACTAAAGGACGCAATTCAGGTGGAATGATTGGAACGATTTTCACAATCATCCATTCTGGACGATTCTCGATATTTTCACGTGAGCTACGGAAAGCTTCAACCACATGAAGACGTTTTAAAGCCTCATTTTTACGTTGTTGCGAAGTCTCATTAGCAGCTTGGTGACGTAAGTCGTATGACAATTGATCCAAATCAATACGTTTCAACAAATCTTCCAACGCCTCAGCACCCATCTTAGCAACGAATTTTTGAGGATCGTTATCGTCTAAATATTGATTTTCTTTTGGTAGGGTATCTAAAATATCTAAATATTCTTCTTCAGTCAAGAAGTCCATGAAGTTGATACCATCTTCTTCCTTAATACCAGCTTGGATAACCACATAACGTTCGTAGTAAATGATCATATCCAATTTCTTGGTAGGAAGTCCCAATAAATAACCAATTTTATTAGGAAGAGAACGGAAATACCAAATGTGTGCAACAGGAACTACCAAGTTGATATGTCCCATACGCTCACGACGTACCTTTTTCTCTGTTACTTCAACACCACAACGGTCACACACAATACCTTTATAACGGATACGTTTGTATTTACCACAGTGACATTCGTAATCCTTTACAGGACCAAAAATACGCTCACAGAATAAACCGTCACGTTCCGGTTTGTAGGTACGATAGTTAATCGTTTCCGGTTTTGTAACTTCACCACTTGAGCGTTCCAAAATAGTTTCTGGAGAAGCCAAGCTGATCGTAATCGAAGTGAAGTTGCTTTTAATTTTATTATCTTTTTTGTAAGACATACTTATTCAAAAGTTAAAGCTTTATAAAGAAGCCTTGAAGGACTGAGTCCTTCAAAGCCCTAATTGCTTAATTAATCCAATGTGATATCTAGACCCAATCCACGTAGCTCGTGTACCAATACGTTGAACGATTCTGGTACCGATGGTGTCGGAAGATTGTTACCTTTTACGATAGCCTCGTAAGTTTTGGCACGACCAACCACGTCATCCGATTTCACAGTCAAGATTTCTTGAAGGATGTTAGACGCACCGAATGCTTCCAATGCCCAAACCTCCATCTCACCGAAACGTTGACCACCGAATTGCGCTTTACCACCCAGCGGTTGTTGTGTGATCAATGAGTACGGACCGATTGAGCGTGCGTGCATTTTATCATCAACCATGTGACCTAATTTCAACATGTAGATTACACCCACTGTCGTTGGTTGATCGAAACGGTCACCCGTCAATCCGTTGTACAAATATGTACGTCCTGATTTTGGTAAACCAGCTTTCGCAACCCAATCCTGTACCTGATCCATTTCAGCACCATCAAAGATAGGTGTAGCAAATTTCACACCTAGTTTTTGACCAGCCCAACCCAATACGGTTTCGTAGATCTGTCCCAAGTTCATCCGTGAAGGTACCCCGAGTGGGTTCAACACGATATCAACTGGTGTACCATCTTCTAAGAATGGCATATCCTCATCACGTACAATACGTGCAACGATACCTTTGTTACCGTGACGACCGGCCATCTTATCCCCTACTTTCAACTTACGTTTTTTAGCAACGTAAACCTTAGCCATCTGCACAATTCCTGATGGAAGTTCATCACCGACAGATACTGCGAATTTATCACGTTTGAACGAACCTAACTCTTCATTAATTTTAATGTTGTAATTATGAAGGGCCATTTTGATCAACTCGTTTTTATCTTCGTCAGTTGTCCATCCCATTGGGTTGATGTTGTTGTAATCTAATTCAGCTAGAATTTTTTGTGTAAACTTAGCTCCCTTAGCAACCAACAACTCTTTATAGACATTGTATACCCCTTGGCTAGTTTTACCATTCACAACAGTGAATAATTTTTCAACCAAACGGTCTTTCAATGATTTAACCGCTCTATCGTGAGCAACCTCTA
This sequence comes from Sphingobacterium sp. Ag1, assembly GCF_000988325.1. Classification (NCBI taxonomy): domain Bacteria; kingdom Pseudomonadati; phylum Bacteroidota; class Sphingobacteriia; order Sphingobacteriales; family Sphingobacteriaceae; genus Sphingobacterium; species Sphingobacterium sp. Ag1. The sequence goes on from NZ_LBGU01000023.1 coordinate 6,018, forward strand.
GTTTCTCTAAAGTTTTACGTTCAACCTCTTTAGACATTTTCTTCGCACGCGAGAATAACTTCGTATCGATAACAACACCTTTTAATGACGGTGGAGTTTTCAATGAAGCATCTTTCACGTCACCAGCTTTGTCACCAAAGATTGCACGTAACAATTTCTCTTCTGGAGAAGGATCAGATTCACCTTTAGGTGTGATTTTACCAATTAAGATATCACCGCCACCAACTTCAGCACCGATACGGATAATACCGTTTTCGTCCAAATCTTTTGTCGCTTCTTCAGATACGTTAGGAATATCAGCTGTTAACTCTTCTTCACCACGTTTTGTATCACGAACTTCAAGTTCGAATTCTTCGATGTGAAGAGAAGTAAACCAGTCTTCTTTCGCTACACGCTCAGAAATTACGATCGCATCCTCAAAGTTATATCCTTGCCAAGGCATGAACGCTACTTTCAAGTTACGACCTAATGCCAATTCACCATTTTCAGTCGCATAACCTTCACATAACACCTGTCCTGGTTCAACTCGTTGACCTTTCTTAACGATAGGCTTCAAGTTCATACATGTATTTTGGTTGGTTTTCTTGAATTTGATCAATTTATACGTTTTGACATCATCATCAAATGATACAAGACGATCATCGTCGTTTCTGTCGTAACGGATTTTGATTTCATCAGCATCTACATATTCTACTACACCATGACCTTCCGCATTGATCAATGTACGCGAATCTTTCGCAACACGACCTTCAAGACCAGTACCTACGATAGGCGCTTGCGGACGCAATACAGGCACGGCCTGACGTTGCATGTTTGATCCCATCAATGCACGGTTAGCATCATCGTGTTCCAAGAAAGGAATCAATGAAGCCGCAATAGATGTAATTTGGTTTGGAGCAACGTCCATATAATCAAGCATATTAGGCTCGATAATTGGGAAGTCACCCTCATATCTGGCTTTCACTTTCGCATCTTCGAAATTACCTTTGTCATCATACAAAGCATTCGCTTGTGCGATTGTTTTACCATCTTCATCCTCAGCAGATAAATATACAACCGGCTCATCAACCACAACAACCCCATCTTTTACCTTACGGTAAGGAGTCTCGATAAATCCTAAGTGGTTAATTTTCGCATGTACAGCCAATGAGGAGATCAAACCGATGTTTGGACCTTCAGGAGTTTCAATTGTACAAAGGCGACCGTAGTGTGTGTAGTGAACGTCACGAACTTCGAAACCTGCACGCTCACGAGAAAGACCACCTGGACCTAAAGCTGACAAACGACGCTTGTGCGTAATTTCAGCAAGAGGGTTAGTTTGGTCCATGAACTGAGACAACTGGTTTGTACCGAAGAACGAATTGATTACGGACGAAAGTGTACGTGCATTAATCAAATCAGTTGGCGTAAACACCTCATTATCACGAATATTCATACGCTCACGAATGGTACGAGCCATACGCGATAGACCTACACCAAATTGAGCATATAATTGTTCACCTACAGTACGTACACGACGGTTTGACAAGTGGTCAATATCATCTACTTCGGCCTTAGAGTTGATCAAATTGATCAAATACTTCACAATTGCAATGATATCCTCACGGGTTAATACTTTCGTATCATCCGGAGTTCCCAACTTCAATTTACGATTGATACGGTAACGACCTACATCACCCAAATCATAACGTTTGTCAGAGAAGAATAAACGATCGATGATACCACGAGCAGTTTCCTCATCTGGTGGTTCAGCGTTACGCAATTGACGATAGATATGCTCTACCGCTTCTTTTTCTGAGTTGGACGTATCTTTTTGTAAAGTGTTATATATAATAGAATAGTCTGCATTGTTTGACTCATCATCTTTCGCTAAGATAATAGACTTAACGCCAGCTTCGATGATCAAATCAATGTGATCTTCTTCTAGAACAGTTTCACGCTCAAGGATAATTTCGTTACGGTCGATAGATACTACTTCACCTGTATCCTCATCCACGAAATCTTCTACCCATTTTTTCAATACCCTAGCCGCAAGACGACGACCAACATATTTTTTAAGACCAGATTTACTAACTTTTACTTCATCCGCTAAATCGAACAATTCCAAGATATCTTTATCCGAATCGTAACCGATAGCACGCAATAAGGTAGTCACTGGGAATTTCTTTTTACGGTCGATATACGCATACATGACGTTGTTTACGTCAGTTGCAAACTCGATCCAAGATCCTTTGAAAGGAATTACCCTTGCAGAATAAAGTTTAGTACCATTTGTGTGTCTACTTTGACCAAAGAAAACGCCTGGTGAACGGTGTAACTGCGATACGATCACACGCTCTGCACCATTTACCACGAAAGTACCTTTAGGAGTCATATAAGGGATAGTCCCTAAATACACATCCTGAACAATAGTTTCGAAATCTTCGTGTTCTTCATCATTACAAGATAACTTTAACTTAGCCTTTAAAGGAACGCTATAAGTCAAGCCGCGCTCGATACACTCTTGGATATCATAACGTGGTGGATCAATGAAATAATCCAAAAACTCTAGCACAAAAATGTTTCTTGAATCAGAAATAGGGAAGTTTTCCGAGAATACCTTGAACAGCCCTTCCTGATGGCGGTTGTCAGAAGTAGTTTCTAATTGAAAAAACTCCTTGAAAGATTCCAATTGCACATCTAAGAAATCTGGATATTCCAATACTTTCTTACTTGTTGCAAAGTTTATTCTTTCTTGTTGAATATTATTGTTTGCCAAGGGAATATGAATTTTAGTTTTAAAAAAACTGCGCTTACATTTATGCTGTAAACCACGTGTCCACTGTGCCCAGCATATACACAGCATAGTGGCGTATTGATATAAATAGGAATAGACTCTGACGAAAAATCGTCAGAGTCTAAACCTTTTCGGGCTAATTAGTTGAGATTATTTAATCTCAACAACAGCACCAGCTTCTTCTAATTGTTTTTTCAAAGCTTCTGCTTCGTCTTTAGATACACCAGCTTTTAATTCTTTAGGTGCTCCGTCAACTAAATCTTTAGCTTCTTTCAAGCCTAATCCAGCTAAATCTTTAACCAATTTAACTACAGCTAATTTTTGACCACCAGCTTCTTTCAAGATAACGTCAAATGAAGTTTTCTCTTCTGCAGCAGCAGCACCACCTTCAGCTGGAGCAGCAGCTACAGCAACAGCAGCAGCAGCAGGCTCGATGCCATACTCGTCTTTTAAGATATCAGCTAATTCTTTAACTTCTTTTACTGTTAAGTTAACTAACTGTTCAGCAAGTTGTTTTAAATCTGCCATTTTATTTTGAATTTTTGAATGTACTTTATAAAAATTGTTAATTAAATTGTAACGAATGTTTCTGTTCTAGAGGATTCGTTAACCTCTTTCTTCTAAAGCTTTTACTAAACCTGCAACAGTATTTCCTCCTGATTGAAGAGCTGAAATAACATTTTTCGCAGGAGATTCCAAGGCTGCGATAACGTCCGCAATAAGTTCGTTTTTAGATTTAAGATTAACTAATGCAGTTAATTGATTATCTCCAACGAATGCAGTTGCTTCAATGAAAGCCGCTTTTAACAACGGTTTTTCACCTGATTTACGCAATTCTTTGATTAATTTCGCAGGTGCGTTAGCGACTTCTGAAAACATCATTGTAGACGCTCCTTTAAGCGTTCCAAAGATTTCTTCTTCATCAACACCAGCTTCGATTAATGCTTTCTTGATTAAAGTGTTTTTTACAGCTTTAATTTCGATGCCTTGTTCAAAACATTTACGACGAATGTTATTCACTTTTTCAACTGACAATTCAGCAGTATCGGTAATGTAGAAGTTACCGTAAGATTTAATCTGTTCGGCCAAAGCTAGAACAATTTCTTGTTTTTCTTCTTTTCTCATGATTAAATACCTGCTACTGATTTAGTCTCAATATGAATACCAGGACTCATAGTTGAGGAAATGTGAATACTTTTAAAGTAAGTTCCTTTAGCTGCAGATGGTTTCAAACGAGCTAGAGTTTGTAATACCTCTAGTGCGTTATCATATATCTTATCTGCATCGAACGACGCTTTACCAATAGAAGTATGGATGATACCGGTTTTGTCAACTTTGAAATCGATCTTACCACCTTTTACATCTGTTACAGCTTTACCAACTTCTGTTGTAACTGTACCAGTTTTAGGGTTAGGCATCAAGTTTCTTGGACCTAAAATACGACCCAATTTACCAACTTTAGCCATAACACTAGGCATAGTAATAATGATATCAACGTCAGTCCAACCACCTTCAATTTTGCTGATGTAATCATCTAAACCTACGTAGTCTGCACCTGCCGCTTTAGCTTCTTCTTCCTTATCAGGAGTACATAAAACTAAAACACGAACAGTTTTACCAGTACCGTGAGGTAATGTTGCAATACCACGAACCATTTGATTTGCTTTACGAGGATCTACGCCCAAACGAACGTCGATATCCACAGAAGCATCAAATTTGGTCAATGAGATTTCTTTAACTAAAGCCGAAGCTTCTTTCAAAGAGTATGCTTTACCAGCTTCAATTTTGGATAGTGCCGCTTTTTGATTTTTTGTTAATCTAGCCACTTTTCTTAAATTGATTTCTTAATTAATTGTTCCAAGGAGCATTACCTGATACAGTAATACCCATACTACGTGCTGTACCAGCTACCATTCTCATAGCAGCCTCTACAGTAAATGCATTTAAATCAGGCATTTTATCTTTAGCGATTGTCTCAACTTGTTCCCAAGTGATAGCCGCAACTTTTTTACGGTTAGGCTCGCCAGATCCACTTTTTAATTTAGCAGCGTCTTTCAACTGAACTGCTACCGGTGGAGTCTTGATGATAAAATCAAATGATTTATCAGCGTAAACTGTAATGACAACAGGTAATACTTGACCTGGTTTGTCTTGCGTACGAGCGTTAAACTGCTTACAGAAATCCATGATATTCACACCTTTAGCACCTAATGCAGGTCCTACTGGAGGTGAAGGATTCGCAGCTCCGCCCTTAACTTGTAATTTTACTAACGCACTGACTTCTTTTGCCATTTTGTTTTGAATTTAATTTTGTTAAATGTCTGTTAGTAAGTTGGAAGCAAATAACGTAACATTCATCGGCCAGGACGTAACACCCCAACCGAGGTGCAAAGTTAATAAGAAGATTTGAATCCTGCAAGTATCTAACTTTTAATTTTTCAGGAATTTATGTTTTTTTTATCCCCACCTAGATCCGACATCCTATTACAAAAAAAATAATCTTAGCACTTTTCTAAAAATCAAGGCTAAAAAAATCGGTTTTAACGAAGTCACAACAGCGCTACTGCCTTTTAATAATCTTCAACACCTTATCCAATACCGGATCCTTCCCTTTTACAACATCATCAACATTTCGTACAATGGAAACATCCGGCATAACACCCCGTCCCGCTTCGTTTACATGATAATAAGGCTTCACGTCCATTAAGCCAAAGCGCCACCGTAAATGGGAGTTTGGCAGTTTCAGTACAGGAAGAACTCCTGCAACCGTACCACTAGCAGCCCCGCCAGTCTCTTCACCAAAGAAAACAGCACGTTTCCCAACTTTCAGATTTGTAGCAATCAAACTCGCTGCAGAAAAAGTCCCGCCATCGATCAATACAAATAAATCACCGCGATAGCGATTCGCTTTTGATTTTTCAATTTTGCTTCCCGTAAGGTGAGTATAATTTATCCCATCTTTGGAAAAGGTCTTTGTCCAAGATACTACAGCACTTGGTATAATAAATGGTGATAAAACGGGATAAGACCAGCCTGGCAATCCTTTTATCTGATAGAACGGCAACTTGAATTTTGAGGTGATCACTGCTGGCTGAACAAATTGGAACTTATCCGCTTCTACCAGATAGCTATATAATTCACGAACATCGGACAAACGTCCGCCCAGATTGCCACGAAGATCCAAGATCAGGTATTGAACCGAATTAAGCTCCAGTCGATCAAAAATCCTTCGATAGGCTTCTTTTGGACGCCCATAGGAAAAGTCTGCCACCTTCAATAAAGCAATACTGCTATCGCCTTTGACAGGGAAAGAGAGCTGTTTGCTCATTCTTTTTAGATTGGCATTATAGCCGAATATCTTGCGCTGCTTTTTCGTATCGGACTTCTTTTCTATTGGCTTATCCTTCTTTTCCAAAGGCTTTTTATTCGGTTTTTCCGTATCCGCATGGCTTGTCCCGACCTTTCCCTTCTGTTCAGGTGCTTCAAATCTTCTGACAACAACCCGCTCATACGTACTATCGGCACGAGAAAACACCACAGCAATAGAATCGCGATACCCCAATTCCAATTGGTAATACCGCGGTAATAAACGTTCAAAAGCCTGATCTATAAATGTTGTATTATACCCATCCGAGGTAAAGGTTGGGCGATATTTTGTGTATAAATTTTGTGGCTGTATCCCTTCAATAGCCAGAATTTTTGATCCGACAATCAGCGTTGAATCTGCCGTTCCATTTTTTGAAAGATACAATGTATTTTCTTGCCAATGAAATCCTAATTGTGAGAAGGGTCCCTTACTTTTTTGGTAACGTACTTTATCTTTACCTTTCGGGTCAAATTTGGAAATAAGCGGGCTTAAGGTCATATGCCCCTGCCTGACTTGGGACAAAACAGCCGCTAATGCCAGCTGAAACTGGTTGGGTAGTAAGGGTTGACGGATCGTAGAACGGAGGCTATCAAACTTAGTCTTTAATTGATCTTCCCCTATATACAAAAACAGGTCCGGATGCATTTTCCATAAGTTATGCTCAACATAGTTGATATCTTGCTGCATAGCTTCCACTGCCAGGGGAGTTTCGATAAATCGATTATACTTCTCGACATTTGCACAGCTCAGCAATGTCAGCACATAAAACAATGCGAATAGATAAATACCTGGCCTTTTCATTTACGGTAAGATACAAAAAAAAAGCCTTCCAATTTTCATGAAAAGCTTTTCTCTATCGTTAATTACTAATCTTACTCTTTTTCTACTTGCATGTAGTTCAGTTCAAGTGGAGTCTTACGACCGAAGACTTTCACCATCACGATTAATTTCTTTTTATCTTCGTGGACTTCTTCGATCTCTCCAGTAAATCCATTGAAAGGACCATCGTTTACTTTCACTGTTTCACCCACATAGTAAGGAACGTTAATGGTTTCACCTTGTTCGGCCATTTCATCCACTTTACCTAAGATACGATTTACTTCTGCTTGGCGTAAAGGGACAGCATTACCAGCTTTATCTCCCAAGAAACCAATGACGCTATTGATATTTTTGATGATGTGCTCCAACTCACCGTCAAGAGCTGCTTCCAATAAAACATAACCAGGGTAGTAATTACGTTCTTTAGCAACTTTCTTTCCATCGCGCATCAAGTAGTATTTTTCCATTGGAATCAACACCTGAGGAATCAAGTGCTCAATACCTAAACGGCTAACTTCGGCATCAATATATTGCTTTACTTTCTTTTCTTTACCACTTACAGCACGAACTACGTACCACTTTAAACCTTGATCTGCCATAAATAAATACGATTGAAAAATTAAGAAGCAATACCGTACAAGAATTCTAACCCTACACTTGAAGCTTTATCCATCACAAAGACAACCAATGCAATAAGAAGAGACGCAACAAGCACAATAACAGCTGAACTTTGTAACTGAGACCATGTAGGCCAAGTCACTTTCTCAGTGATCTCTACATAAGAGTCTTTAAAAAAATCAAGTACTTTTGCCATTTTAGTTTATCTGTTTTTATAAGCACGGGCACCAGGACTCGAACCCAGACCAAAGGTTTTGGAGACCTTCGTTCTACCTTTAAACTATGCCCGTGTATTTCTTATTTTGTGATGCAAATATAGTGTTTTAAACCACTTTCTGCAAATCTTTTTTTACTTTTTTTTATTCTAATCCGATAAATCGCTTATCGAAAAAATAAGCTAATCAACCTCAGTCGATTAGCTTATTCTATGTGATTCTAAATCTTTATTAAAGACTAGATAATTTCAGTTACCTGACCAGCACCTACTGTACGACCACCCTCACGGATAGCGAAACGTAGACCTTTTTCCATTGCAATAGCAGAAATTAATTTCACGCTGATTGTAACGTTATCACCTGGCATAACCATTTCAGTACCTTCTGGTAAAGAGATCTCTCCAGTTACGTCAGTTGTACGGAAATAGAATTGAGGACGGTATTTGTTGAAGAATGGAGTGTGACGGCCACCTTCAGCTTTTGACAATACGTAAACCTCAGCTTTGAAATGATCGTGAGGAGTTACTGAACCTGGTTTACAGATAACCATACCACGTTTGATATCAGTTTTCTCAATACCACGTAACAATAAACCTACGTTATCACCAGCCTCACCGTAATCTAAGATTTTACGGAACATCTCAACACCTGTTACTGTAGATTTCAAGTTTTCAGCACCCATACCTAAGATCTCAACTGGATCACCAGAGTTGATTACACCTCTTTCGATACGACCTGTAGCAACTGTACCACGACCTGTGATCGAGAATACGTCTTCTACTGGCATCAAGAAAGGTAAGTCAGTCAAACGTGGAGGAATTGGAATGTAGTTATCTACAGCATCCATCAATTCCATGATTTTATCAACCCACTCAGGCTCACCGTTCAATGCACCTAAAGCAGAACCTTTGATTACAGGGATATCATCACCAGGGAATTCGTAGAATGATAATAACTCACGAACTTCCATTTCAACTAAGTCTAACAACTCAGGGTCATCAACTAAGTCAGTTTTGTTCATGAATACTACTAACGCAGGAACACCTACTTGGCGAGCCAACAAGATGTGCTCACGAGTTTGAGGCATAGGACCATCAGTCGCAGCAACTACGATGATAGCACCGTCCATTTGAGCAGCACCAGTTACCATGTTCTTAACGTAGTCAGCGTGACCTGGACAGTCAACGTGTGCATAGTGACGGTTAGCTGTAGAATATTCTACGTGTGCAGTATTGATTGTGATACCACGCTCTTTTTCTTCAGGAGCAGAGTCAATTGAATCAAATGAACGAGCTTCTGACAAACCTTTATCAGCCAATACTTTAGTGATAGCAGCTGTAGTTGTAGTTTTACCGTGGTCAACGTGACCGATAGTACCAATGTTTAAGTGTGGTTTACTACGGTCAAATTTCTCTTTTGCCATGTTTATGCGAATTAGTAATTATAAATTATTTCTATTTGTTATATACTCTTGCTTAACTTTACACAAGTACGAGCCAAAGATGGGATTTGAACCCACGACCTCTTCCTTACCAAGGAAGTGCTCTACCCCTGAGCTACTTCGGCTTACTAAAAAACCTTATTTACGTATTAATGCCCCCACCTTTAGATACATTATTATCAAAGAAGATAGAGACTAAATTTAATACTTGAAAAATTTGAGCGGAAGACGAGGTTCGAACTCGCGACCTATAGCTTGGAAGGCTATCGCTCTACCAACTGAGCTACTTCCGCTTAATAATTAGAAACTAGAGCAAATCTAACACCCTAATTAAAATAAAGTGTGGAGGGAGAAGGATTCGAACCTTCGAAGCCGAAGCAACGGATTTACAGTCCGTCCCATTTGACCGCTCTGGAACCCCTCCAGACCTGTAACTTTCGTTACATTTAGAGCCTCTTATCGGAATCGAACCAATGACCTACTGATTACAAGTCAGTTGCTCTACCAGCTGAGCTAAAGAGGCTTCTAATATCTTTATTTAAACTTACATTCTATCAACGTCTGACTAAGCATTTCTACCTTTTCAGCGAGTGCAAATATCGAATTTACTTTTGATTTCTGCAAGTTTATTTTTTATTTTTTTTCATTTAAAGAACTAAGCAAACTTTCGTTGTTTTGAACCGTTGTTCCCTTGTTTGCTGATGCAAAGATAGACACAAAACTCACTTTACAAAAATATTTGTCAAAAAAAAAAGACAGTTTTCGGCAATTATACTGATATGCAGCACAATAATTTTTGATTGCATATTTACCTGTTTTGGTTATTTGGCTAATATACTATCTTTGGGCATGCAAATTTTACCGCAATCACTTTCAAAACTTACCCGATACTCCGTACTATTCACGGTATTTTTAGTAGGATCGGCCGAATTGAAAGCTCAAAATATTATTCAAAAATTGAGTAAAAAATTTCTTTCCTCCGAAAGAGATTCTACACGCTCCGGTAGTTTTATGGTTTTACCGGCCGTTGGTTATGCGCAGGAAACAGGCGTCGAATACGGCCTGGCAAGCGCTTATAATTTCTACCTGGACAAATCTGATCCCAAAATCCGCACCTCCACCGTCATGGTCATGGGAACCTTTACATCCAATAGTCAGTCTAACTTCAAGCTGCAGACAGATCTTTGGACCAAAAACAACGATTATCATCTGATCAGTGAAATACGCTACCGCAATTGGCCCTTTAACTATTATGGCGTCGGTATGGACACCTGGAAAGCAGATGAAGAACGCATTGATCAAAAATTATTTCGCGTCAAACTCGAAGCTGAGAAAAAAGTCAGCAATAACCTCTATTCGGGTATCAACATTCAATACGACAACTTCACCATCCGTAGCGATAGTGCCGATCGCATTTTCAATCATTCCGATCTTATTGGAAAGCATGGTGGGCAACAGTTACTCGTAGGTCTCTCACAATTGTTTGATAATAGGGACAACGTTTCTTATACAACAAAGGGATATTATGCTAAATTGCGACTGGCCTATGCTCCAAAGTTATGGACAAGTACTGATTTTACGGGGGCAAACCTTGATGTAGATCTCCGTGGCTTTATTCCCCTGCACAACCAGGTCACGCTAGCCCTGCAAGGAATCTTTCGCTCCACATTTGGAAAAACCGTACCATTTTACAACTACCGTGAGCTCGGTGGAGACATGATGATGCGCGGATATTACCTCGGACGTTATCGCGACAAAAATTACCTTGCCTCGCAGGCTGAACTCCGTTATCGCTTTCATCCACGCTTTGGCATTGTTGGATTTTCAGGGCTCGGATCGACCTTTTCCAAGGAAAATAGCAGCCGATATGTCGCAAGTTATGGCGGTGGCTTAAGATATTTCTTTAGTCTCGAACACAATAGCAGTATACGCTTTGATTATTCCTTTGGTGAACAACGGCCTGGAGAAAAACGACAATCGGGTTTCTATCTGTCCCTAAGTGAAGCTTTTTAATAAAAAAATAGCCCTGTAAAAAAGAACAGCATCCCTGATTAGACCTTATGGATGCTGTTCCCCGCTCCCTTTCCAATGCCCACACATTTAAAAAGCACATATCAGTTTCAACGGAACGCTGTTGATGACTGTCCAACCCCCAACCAGGCCGTGTCAGTAACAGCAATCTAAAATCGTATCAGAAAATGCTCTTTTCGTTGTTCTTTTCTAAAGTAAACCAACCCAATTCGGTATAGATCTATGGTAACCACAACACGATTATCCTGTTTCAGCTTGTTCCAGTAGGCTTCCCTTTTCGCTGACACATGGGGTTCGTTTATAATCAATAGATCTCGATCGCCAACATTTTCTAAAAAATTCAGGTCAAGATCCTCCAGGTCAATATAATAAATATGTCGGTACGCATAACTCCCACATTGGTCCTGCAAAAGATTCCGATAGCTTTCGAGCGGACAATCGGCCCAATAGCTAAAATTGTCGTAAGCAAATGTCTTTAATAGTCGATCGATTAATGCATACTTTTTCTGTTCTAGCTTGCTTCCGTTTTGAATAGTTTGCGGTAATTCTGAAACGCTCGCTTTGGATGCCCTTCGATAGATCACTTCGTCAACCAATTTATAAACAAAAGGAGAATGGGTCCCATGGCGACTATGGGATACAAAATAATGCCGCCAATACTTAAGCATGTAGTTCATTTCGCTGCAAACATCGCTAAATTTTATGATTTTTCACATGGAACATTAGGTTTTTTGCTACCCCGGAATACATGCTATTAAACTGGAAAAATAACAGACCAGAAGAAATATGCCTGCTAAAACTGAAGGACAAAAACACTTCCCTCTCCCTCCGTGCTATTGAGAAAAATAGTCCCTTTGTGCAATAGCATGATCTGTTTGCTTAGGGTAAGGCCGACACCTGTGCCCGTTTTCTTTGTTGTAAAAAATGGCGTGAAGATCTGCTCCTGAAGGTCGGCAGGAATCCCTGCCCCGTTATCTTCAATCCGGATCTGCACCTTGCCGTCCACTTCAAGAGCAGATAAACTTATATAGGCTTCTTCCCTATTTTTAACCGCATCTATCGCATTCAACATTAAGTTAATAATAACCTGTTCGATCAAATTGACGTCGGCAGATAAAATGAGCCTTGTATTTTTCAGGATAATATCGACATCAATATTTTTCTGAATCAAGGTTGGTTCAAGCAGTTGATAGATATGTTCAAATAACTGCGAAATTTGAATCGGCGCTAGCTGCGGCTGATCGACTTTATTGATCATGCGATAACTCTTCGCAAAATGTAAAAGTCCTTCGCTACGGCGTTTTATGGTGGAAATACCTGTTTTTAGATCATCAATATCCTCAGCTCCTTTAAAATGGTCCAAACGACCGTTTAAGGTTTCAGCCAGTGAGCTGATTGGAGCGATGGAATTCATGATTTCATGTGTCAATACACGCAATAACTTGTGCCATGCCTTTGTTTCTGTCTCATCAATTGCTTCGTTGATATTTTGGTACACGACAATGCGAAACAAAGCGTCCTGTGTCTCAAAGCTTGAGCTCTGAATCAATAATTTTATTTTTCCTTTACTTGACTGAACGGACTCCATCTGCTGCTGTCCGTTTTCAAGTAACATGGTTTTTTCATAAAGATCATTGTTTTTTTTCTTCAACCCAGCGATGTTTCCGAGATGTGGCAAATGAAATAGTTGCTTAAAAGCCTCATTCACCCACATCACCTTTCCACTATCCATTTCGTAAAAGATAATTGCCGAATTTAGCATATTGATTACACGATCGAGGTATTGATGCTGAATTTCCTGCTTAATGCTGATCTCTTTATAGGTTTCGTTGATCTGATTAAAGGCCATAAAAAGCTGCCCCTCTACCGACTTGGTATTTTTCACCAGGAAACGTCTGGTAAAATCACGGTATTTGACCGCTTCGGAAAATTCAATCAGCTGTCTGGCCAAAAAATTATATTGTGCATATAGGTTAAAACCAAGGTATAGCATTATACAGAAGATCAAAGCCGCCTGTACATATTCCCTTTTAAGTAACAGATAAGCACTCACAAGTGCTGCTATCAGCAGTACTATAACCTTGATTGCATTTAAGATTTTTCCGTGCCTCATTGACTAAATATCATATTTCTCCAAACGTCTATACAACGCTGCTCTTGTAAGCCCTAATTCTTTTGCTGCTTTACTGATATTTCCGTTATAACGCTCGATTGCCGACTTGATTGCTTTACGTTCCAATTCTTCCAGATTCTGACTGCTCGGACTGGATTCGACAACTCGGTTATCTGTTTGCTGTTCTATTGGTGAGAAAAAGAGGTCATTTCCGGCAATACTGAGTTGATCAGCCATAATAACGGCACGCTCGATGCTGTATTGGAGTTCTCGGACGTTGCCGGGAAAATGATATGCACACATTTTTTTTACTGCATCCGTTTCGAAGCCTTCAATCCGCTTATTATATTTCTTTGAATAAATATCGAGAAAATGATCAGCCAATAGTTTGATATCTTCCCCCCTTTCACGCAATGGCGGCACCTGAATTTCAACGGTATTGATCCGATAAATTAAGTCTTTTCGAAAACGGCTTTCATCAGCGAGCTGTTTCAATGGAACATTGGTTGCTGAGATCAAGCGTATATCCACCGATATTGGTTGGTAGGAACCTAACGGTGTCACCTGTCTATTCTGTAGTACCGTCAACAATTTGGCTTGTTGCTGCAAAGAGATATTGCCAATTTCATCGAGGAACAAGGTCCCCCCATTTGCCGCTTCAAATCGCCCTTGACGGTCTTCACGTGCATCCGTAAATGCGCCCTTCTTATAACCGAAAAGCTCGCTTTCAAACAATGTTTCTGTGAGCGCCCCAACATCAACCTTAACATAAGTCCGATCTGAACGCAAGGATCTTCGTTGAATAGCTTGAGCAATCAGGTCTTTCCCTGTCCCATTTTCACCTAATATTAATATATTGGCATCAGTTGGCGCTATTTTTTCCAATTTATATTGCAGTTCGTCCATAACAACAGAGTTACCAATCAAATCAAGACTATTGGCACTACTGAGCAAGGAACTTTTACTTTTCTTTTCTTTATTTTTTGATTCAGCAAGAGCGCTTTCGATCGTTGCCAATAATTGTTCATTTTCCCAGGGTTTCACAACAAAATCTGATGCTCCCTGTTTCAGCGATTTCACAGCGAGGTCGACAGCTCCATACGCCGTAATCATAATGACATGTATCTGAGGAAACTTTTCTTTGATCCGGGACAACCAATATAATCCCTCATTACCGGTATTGATCGTACTTTTAAAATTCATATCTAAAAGTACCAGATCATAAGGCGTTTTCTCCAGATGTGCTATTAAGTTCTCGGGATTGGGTTCAACTTGTATATGACTGACTTTAGGTTTAAGCAAGATTCTTGCCGCAGTTAATAAATCCTGGTCATCATCAACGACTAAAATAGATGCTTTTTTCATACTTCCTGACTTCATTGAAGATACTAAGATAATTATAAATTCAACGAGCCTGCGTAATAATCATTGATATATTTTTGCAGCAGCCATTCATACTGCTTGACGACCAATTGAATCTGACTGTTGTCAAATTTGTTTTTTGCCGTTAAAAAAATCACTGAATTACTGTTTCCCAATTCGAAAACGACTTTGGCTATGCGAAAAGACTCCGCGTAGTTTTCATTTTGACTACGTAATTGTGTAATCATGTTACTCGCATTCTGTAGATTAAAAACCGCATTGGACGTCGCCGATCGTAAGACATTTTGTTGGATCTCTTTTTGAAATTTAGCAGCTTGTAGATCTAATTTTGCCAGGCGGACGTTGTTATATACTTGCAAATGATTAAAAATGGGAATTGAGAGATTTAGAGAAATAGACTTTCCCACGTTATTACGCATTTGGGACCAATACGTTCCTTGAATCCCCAATTTCGAATAATTTGATCCTAAGCCAGCGCTCAGACTCAAAGACGGATAATAGTATGATTTCGCAATCTTAATATCCCGCTCCGCCACTTTAATCCGATAATCCAAAGCTTTAATATCAGGCAATTGGTCGACAGCCATATCATATAATTGCTTCTCATCCAAACGCTGCCCTGTCTCATTTATTCCGATATTGTCCAATTCCCCTAATTGATTTTCAGCCATATTCAATAAGGCCGCCAGTTTCACCCGGCTGCTGTATAGTAACTGACGATTATTTTCAATCGTGTTGACATCATTTGCCAGTTGTCCTTTCAAATCAAAATAATCCCCAGGGTTAATTGCGCCTTCCTTATGCATGCTCTCCGCACGTCTGACCTGTTCTCGGGTTACTTCAGTTTGCATTTCGGATTGCCGCAATATATCCTGGGCAGTCAAGCTTTGAATATAAGCGGTAATAACATCTAGTTTTAGGTTATTAATCTGCGTATCAAAAGTCAATTTACCAGCTGTCTTTGCATCAGCACGCATCCGAATTTCGTTAAATAGACGAAACCCTCTAAATAACGGCAGGCTGGCTCCCAAAGAAAAATTCCCTGTTGAGTTGTTGGATGAAATATATTGAAGGGTCGAGTTATCCTGCGATCGACCTGAGGTCAGGCTATGTTGTAGGCTCGCATCGACATCGGGAAGTCTATTCGCTTTCGCCTGAGCTAAATTCACCTCCGCACGCTTCACATCGAGTTCATTCTGCAATAAGGTTGGATTGGCCTTTATTGCCAACTGGATACACTCAGCTAAGCTCCGCTTGGCAATTTGTTTATCGTCGACCGCTGCAATTGTTGCTGTCCCCGACACTCTTTCCGTTAGTTGCTGCTCCGTCTGTTGCGCCCCTGCCTTAGCATAACTCAATAAAAAGCATAATGTACTATATATATAAACTCTCTTCATATCCATTTTTTATTTTCTTGCCGACCATCGCCATGCCAAACAACAAAAACACTAACTATCAAATAGATACAAAAAACATATTTTCAAAAATGTTCATTAATGAACAGTCGGTGTGCGTAGTTGGACAATAGCAAAGTCAAACTGTATAAATAGAAGAATGATTCAAATCAAATTCGGCATTTATTCATCTATTCAATGGATATAAGTCGGTGCTTATTCGGTTTTTCTTCGGTTACAACCGAACAAGCACCGAAGGAGTACCGAACAAGTACCGAATAAGCACCGAGTAATCTCCGAATACAATAGCTATTGTCTTATACTGAAATAGATCGAAATCCTGACTTCTGAATAGACCTCTTTTGCCAACCTTCAGGACTAATCGATCATTATAGCTACGTCCCCTTAACCCATTTACGCTAGCAGAATAACCTTTGCTCCACCGGAACTTATGTGCATCACCGCAGCCAAATTATAGTTGCTCACAGCGCTTCAGTTGACGCCCTAAACAGCAAAAAACTTCCAGTTGTACGCCTTCGTACAAGAAGTGTCCGCTATCGAACACCAAGCTTAACACTCAACAAAATAAAAACCTACCAATCAGCAAATTACATTCTTGGCACAGCTTTCATAGTTACATACAAAATTGATATTAAATTATGGACAGACCTTTAGAAAAGAAGAAGTGGAATAGCAAACGTATCATGACTATTGTGGGGGTTGCTGGCTTAGTTGGATTGATCAGCGCCAGTTTCTATTTTACCTCCGGCAAAAGCAAACTGAATGTTGAAGCTGACCGCATCTCTATTGTCGAAATAAAAAACGGTAACTTTCAAGAATTTATCCCCATAAATGGCACAGTGCTTCCCATTAGCAGTATATACCTCGATGCATCTGTAGGTGGACGTGTAGAAGAAAAATTTGTAGAAGATGGCGCTATCCTGAAAAAAGGGGATGCCATCATGCGTCTTTCCAATACCGATCAGGAGCTTACCCTGGTACAACAAGAAACGCAAGTGCTCAATCTATTGACACAGTCACAAATTGCGCAGACCAATGCACAACAAGCATCAATCAACAACCGCAACCAAATGGCTGATGTAGAACAGGCCTACCGGGAAGCGGAGCGGATCTATAATCTAAACAGAAAATTACTTGCCGAAAAAGCCATTGGGACACAGGAGTTCGAAAAATCAAAGAACGAATACAACTATCAAAAAGAACGGGTCAACTTGACCAAACAGATCCTGAAACAGGACGAAATCTCCAATGCGCAGAAAACCAATCAGGACAAACAAACCTACCAACGCACGCAGAGTGCATTGGAACTGATGAAAAGGAAAATTGGCGACTTGATTGTTAGGGCACCTGTTGACGGGCAATTGACCGCCTTCGATGCAGAAATCGGGCAAAATAAAAACGCAGGGGAACGATTGGGACAAATCGACGTCTTAACAGGATTCAAAGTGCGTGCTGACATCGATGAACATTATATCAACCGTATTTTCCCAGATCTACAAGGGGAGTTTTCTATCGGTGAAAAAACCTACAAACTCCGTATCAAGAAAGTCTATACACAAGTCACCAATGGCCGATTCCAGGTTGACATGGAGTTTATCAATGATGTTCCCAAAGGGATCCGCCGTGGACAGACTTTACAAATACGTTTGGCATTAAGCGATGAAACCAAAGCGTTATTGCTGGCAAAAGGCGGTTTTTATCAACAGACCGGTGGTAACTGGATCTTCAAATTGGATAAAAATGGAAGTACAGCATATCGTGTCGATATCCAATTAGGAAGACAAAATCCGGAATATTATGAGGTTATCAAAGGTCTACAACCGGGCGATAAGGTTATCGTATCGAGCTATGAGACCTACGATAAGGTGCAAGAGCTAAATATTAAAAAGTAACATCTAGCGGTTATCGAGCACATCAGATCTCTCGATAACCGCTTTTATCATACGACTTAATTATGATTAAAAACTTTATTAAAACCGCACTTCGCAACCTTTGGAAAACCAAGGGGTACAGCTTTCTTAATATTTTCGGATTGGCGGTCGGTATCGCTGCGGCATCGTTGATTTTTTTATGGGTTGAAAGCCAGTTGGGCTACAACGGTAATTTCGCCAACAAAAAGAATATCTATGTTGTCAAATCAAAACAGACTTACGATGGCGCTACTTATGTATTCGAATCGACACCCGGACCATTTGCGCAAAGCGTAGCAAAAGAAATACCCGGTATTAAGCATGCCGTTCGCATGAGCTGGAATTCGCCCATGTTATTTTCTGTAGGAGACAATAATATATTTCAGACAGGGGTATATGCCGATGGCTCCATTGCAGATGTGCTTTCCTTGGAATTTTTGGAGGGTGATCGAAAGACCGCCTTCGATCAGGTCAACAATATCGTATTATCAGAAACAGCTGCCCATAAATTATTTGGTAACCGCCCGGCATTGGGAAAAACCGTTAAAACAAACAATACTGAGCCATTTATTGTTGCAGGGGTAATCAAGGACCTACCCAAAAATAGCAGCTATGATTTTCAATGGCTGATTCCATTCAAAAAGTTTGAAGCTGGTCAGGATTGGTTGGAAAACTGGGGAAACAATGGTGTACAAACATTGGTTCAGGTCGAAGATAATGCCCATGTTGATCAGATCAACAAACAGATGATGGATTTTGTCAAACGCAAAACCAATGGTGAAGTCACGTTCTCACAAAATTACCTCTATCCAATGGAACGTTGGATTACTTACAACCAATTTGACAATAGCGGAAATGAAATAGAAGGCGGTATTAAAAATATACGTCTATTTACCTTTATTGCTTGGGTTGTTCTATTAATTGCCTGCATCAATTTTATGAATCTCGCAACAGCAAGATCAGAAAAAAGAGCAAAAGAAGTCGGTATGCGTAAAGTTGTTGGCGCAAGCCGCAAATCTTTGGTGACGCAATTCCTAGGGGAATCGCTCGTATTGGCAACCATCTCTTCCCTGGTAGCCTTGTTGCTGATTTACATCTTTATCGGTCCCTTCAATGCAATGATAGGCCAAGAGCTGAAGGTTAATTTATCGGCACCTTTACACCTCCTTTTTCTGTTGGCAATTACCCTTGCCTGTGGCCTATTTGCAGGTAGCTATCCCGCATTTTTCCTATCCGCATTCAAACCACTAACGACAATTAAAGGTGCGAAGCAAAAAGCCGGAAGCGGAAGTCTTGTACGCAAAGGATTGGTGATTTTACAATATACGGCATCCGTCGTTTTGATTATCTGTACCATTATTATCTACCAACAGATTCAGCACAACAAGAACAGGGATCTCGGATTTGATAAGAGTCAGGTGTTGACAACAGCGCTACAAGGCGATATGGCCAAACATCTCCCACTGATTAAAAATCAATTATTGGCAACAGGAGCTGTGCAAGAGGTCGGTGTCAGTGATATGAGTATACTCAATATCAACTCCAATACGTCCGGTTTTAGCTGGGATGGAAAAGATCCAAATGCCAGTATTTTGATTGGCATGTTACGTTCTGATGAAGGTCTTATTCCAGCTTTGGATCTAAAGCTTTTTGACGGTAGAAACTTCCATCAAAATTTTGTAGGTGATAGCACCTCGGTTATCATCAACGAAGCATTTGCAAAACTGATCAAAAAAGATGGCCTTGTGGCCGGTAATATCATCAGTTACGGTGAGGAAAAGTTCACCATCGCCGGTGTCGTCAAGAACTTCGTTTATAACAATGTGTATGCCGATCCTGAGCCGATGCTATTTCTACCGATGAATAGAGATAATGGCATCATGACCATCAAAACAAAGGCTGGAGTAGATTTACCAGATGCCATTCAACAAATTGAGAAGGTCATCGTCAAAAATAACCCGGGCTTCCCTTTTGACTATAAATTTTTAGATGATAGTTTCAATAATAAGTTTAAAGCTGAGCTTTTTGTACAGCAACTATCCAGTGTATTTGCACTGATGTCTATCATCATCTCCTGCCTGGGCCTGTTTGGTTTAGCCGCCTTTGCAACAGAGCAACGCGCAAAAGAAATCAGTATTCGTAAAGTCCTGGGGGCCTCTGTTTCGGGACTTATCCAAATGCTCAACCGTGAATTTGTTACGCTTATAGCGATCTCCTGTATCATTGCCTTTCCTATTGCATGGATCATTATGAGCAAATGGTTAACCAACTATGCACATCATGTAGAGATTTCCTGGACCATCTTTGTCATCAGTGCTGTGGCAGCAATTGTTATTGCCCTACTGACGATCAGTTCACAGGCATTTAAAGCGGCGATAGCCAATCCGACGAAGACTTTAAGAGATCAATAAACAATTAAATAAACAGAATTTAATAACAGAAATAATAACTGTCCAAGGCAATATCGCCAAGGATCCAAAACATAAAAACCATGAGCACAAAAAATATGATCAAGATCACAAACCTTCAAAAGTATTACCGCACTGAAGAAGTTGAAACCGTCGCATTAAACAACCTAAACATTCATGTCAAAGAGGGCGAGTTTGTTGCTGTAATGGGTCCTTCGGGCTGTGGAAAATCGACTTTACTCAATATTATCGGATTGCTGGATGATTTGGATGAAGGAAGCTATCTGTTCAACGAGATTGAAGTTGCCAAATTCAAAGAACGTGGTCGCTCAGATCTCCGCAAACATAACATTGGTTTTGTATTCCAGAGCTTCAATCTAATCGATGAACTAACGGTATTTGAAAACGTGGAACTTCCACTGGTTTATACCAATGTTCCAGCTGCAGAACGCAAAAAGCGTGTAGAAGAAGTTTTGGAAAAAGTCCAGATCATGCACCGCCGAAATCACTTTCCACAACAGCTTTCCGGAGGTCAGCAACAACGTGTGGCCGTTGCTCGCGCAGTCGTGAATAATCCAAAATTGATTCTTGCCGATGAGCCTACAGGTAACCTCGATTCCAATAATGGTAACGAAGTCATGCAGCTCCTTACTGAATTGAACGAGGCCGGCACAACCATCGTCATGGTAACACACAGTGAGCACGATGCTAAGTTTTCTGATCGTGTGATCCGGATGCTAGATGGGCAAGTAATTATGGAAACAACTTCAGTATAAGACAACTCATATATAACCAAGATATTAAACCTAATAACCTGTAGATGATGAGTACGATTAAATTAATTTTCAGACAACTATGGCGTAACCGTCTTTTCACATTTTTAAATGTACTTGGGCTTGCCATCGGAATAAGTGCCTGTTGGCTTATTTTCCGTATCGTCAATTATGAATTTAGTTTTGATCAGCATCATCCGGAAAGTGAGCAGATTTACAAGGTCCATACCTCCTATGAAGAAAAGGATAAATTAGATCATTTCGATGGTGTTCCCGCACCATTACCGGCATATATCAAGGAAAACTTTGTCCATGTTGAACTAACAGTACCCATCTTTAAACAATACTTTGAGCGTGTCAGTAATATTGGCGGCACGCAGAAAATAGAGTTTGAAGATCAACCCGATATCATCGGTACCACGGGAGACTATTTCAAAATGACACCTTATGTTTGGTTAGCTGGCGACCAAAGGAATATACTAAAAAATAGCCATGAAGTCATCCTGACAGAATCGCGGGCTAAATTGTATTTCCCAAACAGGTCAATAGACCAAATCATAGGACAGACTTTGTCCTATGATAGTACATTATACAATGTCACCGGCATTGTAAAAGATCTAGCCCATCCAAGCAGCTTTTTGGGTAAAGAATTTATCCAGATTCCAGAAAAGGAATGGAATAGCACAAACTGGAACAATTCAAATTCAAATTGGCAGCTCTTTATTAAGGTAAAATCATCGGCTTCCCTTCCTAACCTCATAAAGACAGCCGATAAAAAGGCCTATGAGATGACGCATGCCGAATTTGACAAGTTTGGGTTTAAAATGCATGTAAACACAGTACCTTTAAAAGACTTACATTTTACTTCTTACGCGCAAAATAATGTTAATAAGAAAATAATGTATGGCCTAATCGGCATAGGTATATTTTTGCTTTTACTCGCCTGTGTCAATTACATCAATCTCGCTACCGCCCAAATCCCACAGCGGGCTAAAGAGATTGGTATCAGAAAGACATTAGGAGAAAGCCAGAAAAGAATTACAAAGTCCTTTTTGTTGGAAACATTTTGCATTACAGCTTTTTCGGTGCTTTTATCTTGGCCTTTACTTATTCTCATTCAAACAGTTTTAGCCTCCTATATTCCCGATCAGCTCAAGTTGTATCCCGATCCATGGGGAGTATCGCTATTTTTAGCAACACTTACAATCACGATTACCTTAATTTCCTCAGGTTACCCGATTTTATTAACAAACAAAGTCAAGATTGTTGAAGTCATTAAAATATCAAATGCGCAAAGTCTCAAATTTGGCAATCTTTCTTTTCGGAAAATGCTCATTATATTTCAATTTTTGATTGCTCAGCTGTTTGTTATTTCAACTTGCATCATTGGTCTACAGTTGAAACATGCGCTACAGAATAACTCCGGCTTCGATAAGGATGCGATCATTACCCTACGTTTCCCGAGTAAAAGCTACCAGGACAGTAATGTTGATCCTTTTGTTTTTAAGCAAGCGATTAAGCACATCACAGGTGTAGAGCAGGCTTCATTGGGGCATCTGCCCATGAGTAACGACCATTGGGGAAATGCCTTGTTTGCGAAAAGTGATACGGGACAGGTACAAGCTGATGTACAAATGAAATTTGTCGACCAAGATAACTTTAAACTCTATAATTTTAAAATGCTTGCTGGCCGCCCGCTGCAGTTGTCCGATACGAGCACAGGCATCGTGTTAAACTTAGCCGCCGTTCAAAAGTTAGGCTTTAAATCCGCTGAAAATGCTGTAGGTAGCTTTGTCACCTATACCGACAAACAGCGGCAGATTGTGGGTGTAACCGACAATTTTCACACAAAAAATCTCCATGCAGCCATTCAACCTGTTGTCATGCTGGGCTCTATTAAAAAATGGGAATTAAACAGACTAAGCGTCAAACTCAATAGTAATTCAACTACCTGGCCGGAAACTTTAAAACAGATTGAGAAAGAATGGAAAAAATATTATCCAAAAGCCCCATTCAAATATGATTTCTATGATCAGCAAATCAAAGAACTCTATAGCAGTGATCTAAAATTTTCGAAGATTATCAATCTATTTACATCGACGACAATTCTCATCAGCTGCCTGGGATTGATCGGTCTGGTTACCATCACCACGGTACAACGTACCAAAGAAATTGGTATTCGAAAAGTATTGGGAAGCACGGTATTGGGGATTATTGGATTATTATCAAAAGATTATATCAAACTTATACTCATTTCTATTTTGATTGCTACCCCAATTGCTTGGTGGGCGATGCACAAATGGTTGGATGATTTTGCGTATAAAATAGAGCTATCCTGGTGGATGTTTATTATTCCGGCTGCCGCAACCTTACTTATTGCATTTTTTACGATGAGCTACCAATCCATAAAAGCGGCACGTGCAAACCCAGTACATAGTTTAAGAGATGAATAAGATGATAAAGAAGCTCATTAATGAACAATACAACTAACACCTGCCCCTATGATAAAGAATTATTTAATAACCGCAATTAGAGAATTAAGGAAAAGAAAATTCTATACCGCGATCAATATATTAGGTCTGTCGGTCAGTCTTACTGCAGCGATATTAATTATTTTTTGGGTACAGGATGAACAGAGCTTTGATAAATTTCACCCAAACTATGAGGCCATATATACCGTAAATTCCCATTTAGATCCAGAACACAATGGCGCAATATGGGGGATTACGCCGGGTCCTGTAAGCAACTATGCCCAAAATGCACCCGACGTAGAATTTGCAACGCGCGTTTCACAGGATTATAATGTTACTTTGGTCAACGATAAGCTGAAACGCCCTGTAACGGATATGAGTATCTATTATGTTGATAGCAGTTTTTTTAATATGTTTCATTTTCCCTTACAAGAGGGCTCGCTTGTAGGTTTTCAGGAAAATTATAAACAGGCACTGGTCACAGCATCGACAGCGGAAAAACTCTTTAGCAGCCAGCAGGCCATTGGAAAGACCTTCCGTTACGGTACAGATCTGTTCACCGTAGCCGGTATCTTAAAAGATGTTCCACAAAATTCCTCGATGCAATTCAATGTGATCATTCCATTAGGTTATCATGCACAACGGTTTACAAATTGGGGCGGTAATGGAAAATGGAAAACAATCGATGAAGACTTAGGCAATTACAGCTTCGCTACCTACGTCAAAGTAAAACCAACGGCTTCTCCTACCCTCATTGGAAAATTTATCTCGGATAATTATACCAAAGCCCGCGATGGTGAAAATTCAACCATCTTTGTTTTAGATCCTTTAAAAACCATGCACTTAATCGCCCCGGACGGCAATAAATCGACACTTCGCATGGTGCAAATTTTTGGGATCATTGCAATCTTATTATTGGTTATTGGTGCAGTAAATTATGTCAATCTGAGTACTGCACGGGCATTGGACCGGGCGAAAGATGTTGGCATCCGAAAGATAATCGGTGCCAATCGTCTCCATCTATTCTTACAGTTTATCACCGAAACGGTTGTTGTATTCTTTTGCTCGCTCGTAATAGCTTTCATTCTTATCCTTTTACTTCATACTGGATACAATCAAATTGCACAGAAATCAATCAGCTACTCCTTCCAAAACAGTACAATATGGTTATATATAGGTGTTGCGATTATCGGCACACTAGGCTTATCCAGTATATATCCTGCGATACAGCTTTCCTCATTCAATCCCATTCATTCGTTAAAAGGAAAATCAGTTAAAGGAGTTTCCTCAACGACCATTCGTAAAATATTGGTGGTTTTTCAATTTACACTGTCTGTAACACTGATTGTATGCACCTTGGTTATCCGCAATCAACTGGATTTTATCCAAAAGATCAACCTCGGATACGACCGAGATCATGTCATTACACTTGGTCTTCCTGAGGAGGCCTACAAACATATGGACGCCATACAGACCGAACTCAAAAATAACGACGCAATACAAGGAGTCTCTCTTTCAAGTGTTTACAACATGACGGATTTCGGAAATGCCACGGGCGATATAGATTGGCCTGGCAAATCCAAAGACAACAAGCTAATTGTAGCGCAAGCCAAAATTGACAAGGATTTTATTCCGTTAATGAATATACAGTTCGTTGAGGGGAAAAATTTCACAGGCCTGCCAGCGGATTCTTCCGGATATATTATCAACGAGACCTTAGCAAAACAAATGGGGTTAAAGCCGCCATATGTGGGATCCAATATGAGTTTCCACGATTTCCCTGGACAAATTATCGGTGTGGTGAAAGATTTTCACTTCAAATCCATCAAAGATAAAATAGGTCCAATGGTCTTCTGGACGCGCTGGGGCTCGGGCACGCTTTATGTTAAAACAAGTACCAAAAAAGCCACTGAGGCCATCAAAGCATTAGAAAAGGTCTATAACCGCTATCCATCAGACACTCCTTTCAAATATACTTTCATTGATCAGCAATTTGATAGTCTATATAAATCCGAACAGCGTACAGGTTTGTTGTTCAATGTTTTTGCAGGTATCGCCATTTTTATATCTGCTTTAGGTCTGTTTGCATTGGCAACTCACGAAGCGCAAATGCGTATAAAAGAAATCGGCATCCGTAAAGTTCTTGGAGCTAGCACCTTTGGTGTCGTCCGGCTATTGGGAAAAAATTTCGTGCTACTCGTTTCCATTTCCATTCTGATTGCCTGTCCCATCGCGGTTTACCTGATGAAACAATGGTTGAGCAATTTTGCATATAAAACAGATCTAGAGCTGCAAACATTTGTCTTCGGTGGTATCCTGGCCTTGCTAATTGCCGTTGTCACCGTCAGTTATCAGGCCGTTAGAGCAGCTTTATCCAATCCCGTAGATAGTTTAAGGGACGAATAAAAAGAAATATAAGAACGTGGATGATTGATATGCATTCACTGGCACTCAAGAAATAAAGCTATGATCAAGAATTATATAAAAATAGCCTGGCGCAATATCCAGAAGAACAAAGGATACTCGACCATCAACATCATTGGCCTTGCGATAGGTTTGGCCTGTTGCCTATTGATCGCAATTTATGTTCAGAACGAACTTTCCTACGATAAGTATCACGTAAACAAAGAGCGGATTTACCGCATCGTACACGACTATAAAGATGTTAGCAGCACAGAGCAGCATCAAATCTGGGGCAATGGACCTATTGGTGAAGCTATCAAAGCAGACTTTCCAGAAATCGAGAAAGTTGTTCAATTCTCGGGTCAAACGTCTATCCTGCTCAAACAGGGCGATAAAAGATTCCAGGAGGAAAATGTATTTTTCATGGACTCTACTGCATTTGATGTCTTCAGTTGGAAGGTTTTGGCCGGCGATCCTCATACAGCTTTAAAAAACGCCTATTCTGTCGTATTAACAGAAAGTACTGCAAAGAAATATTTCGGAGATCAAAATCCCATTGGCAAGACGCTTGAGGGAGGCTTAGCTGCGGGCCGTGCTGACGCAGGTCTATATACTGTAACAGCCGTAATGGCCGATGTACCTGCTAATTCACACTTTACGTTCGATGCATTGCTCTCGATGAATACATTCAGAAAAGCACGGCCAGACGTATTTAATAAAGAAGGCTGGGATTATGTAGACTTCTACACGTACTTTCTCGCTTCAAAAGACTTTGATCCTGCTAAGTTCGACCAAAAAATACCGGAGTTTCTCAAGCGGCATCTCCCTACAAATCAAAACCCCAACGCAAAATACAATTTCCATATCGAGCCTCTCCTCCAAGCTTACATGCACTCGTCGGCAGATCGTCAACCCGGTTCAAACGGAAGTTATCAAAATCTCTATATATTCACCATCATTGGTGGCTTTATCTTACTTATTGCCTGCGTGAATTTTATGAATCTTGCGACCTCCAGGTCAATGGAAAGAGCAAAAGAAGTCGGTGTCCGAAAAACCATTGGCGCGAGCAAGAACAATCTGATCTTTCAGTTTATGTCTGAATCATTGGTTCTCGTATTCGTCAGTAGTATTTTGGCTATACTGCTCGTTATGGCTTTTCTTCCCTTTTTGGAAGCATTTTCAGGCAAACACCTCAATTATTCGTCCCTGAAAAATGGGACGACCTGGGCAATATTCGTATTCACTACCATTTTTACGGGACTTCTTGCTGCCAGCTATCCCGCGTTGATTCTAGCAAATTTCAAACCCATTACAGTACTTAAAGGAAGTTACAGTAACAGCAAAGGTGGCACATTATTACGTCGCGTATTAGTTGTTTTCCAATTTTGCCTTTCCATTGCACTCATTGCAGGTACAGTCGTCGTTTTTTCTCAACTAGATCAATTACAGCACCGAGATCTTGGATTTCAAAAAGATCAACGGCTTGTCATTGATTATAATTTCGATGATAAGGTAAACAATAACCTGGAAGCGATAAAATCCACACTCGCCAAAGACAAAGATGTCTTGTCTGTCACCGCATCACGTACGGTACCGGGAACGTTTTTTCCAAATGCCGGAACCGAAATCATGTCAGCTAACGGAACGATGACTCAATTTGCTCCTTTCTTATACGAAGTCGATGTTGACTTTATTCCTAATATCGGTTTACAGATGGCTGCGGGACGTGCTTATTCGAGAGATTTCCCTGCTGATACCGCTCATTCACTTGTTATTAATGAATCTGCGGCAAAGCAATGGGGCTATTCAAATTCACAGGATATCATAGGCAAACAATTCCGTCAATGGGGAAGAGAAGGAACTGTTATTGGAGTGGTGAAAGATTTCAACTACCTTTCTTTGCACCGTAAGATTGAGCCTTTAGCATTGCGACTTGAACCAAGCAGCAGCCGGTATTTAACCTTGAATATCCAACATGTAAACCATCCTGAGACCGTTGCGAGAATCGGCAAACTGTGGAATGAGCTCGTACCACACCGCCCATTTTTATACAGCTTTCTGGACGATAATTTCAATCGGCAATATGAAGCGGATTTTAATTTTAGAAGACTTTTTACAGCTTTCTCCGGATTGGCACTTTTTATTGCCTGTCTGGGTTTATTGGGACTTGTTACGTATACAGCCCAACAGCGTACCAAAGAAATCGGCGTACGGAAAGTTCTCGGTGCATCCATCTATAATTTAATCCTCCTCCTCTCTTCCGACTTTATCAAGTTATTGGCAGTAGCGCTCTTCATCGCGACACCGCTTTCCTGGATGGCGATGAAAAAATGGCTCGACAACTTTGCTTATCACATTGAGCCACAATGGTGGATGTTTGTCTTTGCTGGTTTCATGGCCATTATGATCGCCTTATTCACGGTAAGTTATCAGACTCTTAAGGCGGCAAGAGCAAACCCGGTAGACAGTTTAAGAGACGAATAATCTGCTATAATCTTATCCAATTATAATACTTCTGCGATGAACAACCTCCTATTAAAATCGACAATTCGACAACTTTGGAAGAATAAACTATTCTCCCTATTAAACATTATTGGACTGGCGATCGGCATTACCTCATGTTGGGTCATCTTTAAGATTGTCAATTATGAGTATAGTTTCGAAGCCGGAGTTCCTCAGCTTGAGCAAACCTATCGGATCATTTCCCAGTTTAAAAATGATGGTAAGGACAATTATAACGGGGGATTGGCAAAACCTTTTTATCAAGCCATTCGAAAAGAAATTCCGGGTGTCGAGCTGGTTGCTCCAGCATTCAGAAATTATCAAATGGAATCTGTCACGATCAACAAGGGACAAAAAGATCAACTGCTCGTTGAAGACTTTGATGAGGCAGAAGGCAATGTAACGGAGACTACCAGCGACTACTTCAAGCTCGTTGGCTACAAATGGTTAGCAGGTTCACCTGAGAAAGCATTTTCAACTGCCAACGACATCGTATTGACAAAAAAAAGGGCAGCCATTTATTTCCCAAACCAGGCTGTCCAGGGCTTAATCGGCAAAACCATCTTTTATAACGACAGTATACCCAAAACAGTAACTGGCATTGTTGATGACCTTGGCTTCAACACGGAGTTCAATGGCACAGAATTCGTCTTGCTTAAAGAAGAAGTCTACCCACTGAATGTCTGGACGAATACCAATGGTACTGACAGACTTTATATCCGATTAAAAGATGGTGTAAAAGACCTTCCAATCCAGGCAGCTATCAATAAGATCGGACAAAAAAAATGGCAGGAATTCAGCCAGGAAAAAAAACCGAGGTTTGACTACAACCGAAAGGTCGTGGTCATGCCACTAAAAGATTCCCATTTTGCAGTCCACATAAAAGAATGGTACGCCGAAAGAACAAGCAAAACCGTTATTTATGGGTTAATTGCCGTAGCTGCTTTTCTGATGCTTTTGGCCTGTATCAACTATATCAATCTTAGTACGGCACAAATACCAGCGCGGAGTAAAGATATTGGTGTCCGTAAAACATTGGGAAGTAGTCAGGGAAAATTGGTTAGCCAAATTATCTTTGAATCGCTTTTAACCATTGCTATTGCACTTGTTTGTTCGGTCTTTCTGACGAAACTGGCCTTTTTCTATTTTCAAGAAATGATTCCGGAGAAAGTAAAGGATTTTACAAGTTCGACGACATCCATGCTGTTTATCGCAATTTTACTGACCGTAACGACTTTAATTTCCTCGGCATATCCTTCTTGGTTAATTAAAAAGGTACAGCCTGTCAATTTATTTCGGGCTGGCAAGCAGTTTCAAATTGGAAAAACACAAATCAACCTCCGGAAGACGTTAATTGTATTCCAATTCTTTATTGCTCAATTTTTTACAGTTTCAGCCCTTATCATCGGCCAACAACTCTCCTATACGCTCAACAAGGATATGGGATTTGACAAAAATGCAGTAGTCACTTTTGACCTCCCGTCCAAACTTGTCAACAAGTTTTACGAGGAAAAAATTGACCAGCGTAAGAAACAAACACTTCTGCACGAGATCCAAAAGATAAAAGGGGTTGCGGCGGTCTCAATTGGTAGCAAGCCTTTAACAAACAATTACTCCTCCTCTTGGTTTCATCGACAAGACCCTACCTTAAAAGAGAAAATTTCATCGGATATTTTCTTTAAAAATGCGGATCCGAATTATATCGCTGTCTATGACATGAAGTTAATTGCGGGCAGCAATCTACCGCAGTCAGATACTGTCAATGCTTATATTATTAATGAATCTGCTGTCAGGGCTTTCGGCTTCAATTCGCCTCAAGATGCCATCGGGAAGTCAATTGGTCAAGAAGACAGTACCTTCCCGATCGTTGGCGTTATTAAAGATTTTCATGCCCAGGAATTCTATAAAGAGATCACGCCTTTGGCTTTGCGCAGTTTTAGCCGTGGTGCCTATACCTTCAATATAAAACTATCGGGAAACAGCAAAGAATGGAAAACCAGTATTGAAGCGATCAACAAAGTATATACGCAGTTTTTTCCGGGACTCCCCATAGAAATAAAGTTCTACGATGAAACGATTGCGTCACTCTATCAAAAAGAGCAAAATCTGGGCAAATTAATTAACGTGAGTACAATTGTTGCCATCTTAATTGGCTGCCTGGGTCTATTTGGACTGATTACCCTTGCAGCTTTCCAACGCAGCAAAGAGATCGGTATCCGTAAAGTTTTGGGTGCAAGTATTCCCAATATCTTCCATTTACTCGCCAAAAACTTTGTACAGCTTATTTTAATCAGCATTCTTATTGCCGCACCATTGACCTGGTGGATGTGCAGCAAATGGCTTGAAGACTTTTATTACCGCATTGATCTGACCGCAAGTCCATTTATTCTGGGCGCCGGTCTGGCTTTGTTTGCAGCGCTGCTGACTATTAGTTTTCAATCGATCAAGGCAGCTATCCAAAATCCCGTAAATAGCTTACGGGACGAATAGCAACACATAGTTTATCAAATTGTAGGGTTAACAAAAACACAGCAACAATGATTGTAAATTCGCTAAAAACAGCCTTTCGTTTTCTAAAAAAACACAAGCTGATCACGTTTATCAATATCATCAGCCTAGCCATTGGCATAACTGCAACACTGGTTATTTTCTTAATGATCCAATACGACTACAGTTTTGATAAACACGTTCCAAATCAAGAACAGGTCTATCGTGTTGTCAATAATGGTGAATTTAAAAATGCCGGTGTTTACGTGCCATTGGTTCGTACCATGGAATCGGAATTACCGAACTTAGAAGCAGTAGCCCCCATTTATCGAAGCCATATTCCCAAACTAAAAGTTTCAACCGCGACGGATAAATTCCAAACTTTTCCAAAAGAGCAAAAGATGGCTTTTACCAACAGTCAATACTTCGATATTTTCCCTTCGAAATGGTTGGCTGGAAGTGCTAAGGCTTTGAATTCATCCGGAAATATTATCCTTACACAGAAAACACTAGAAAAGTTTTATGGAAAAGAACTGCCTGCAAATGTAATTGGCAAAACCATCATCTATGCAGATAGTATACCACTTCAGGTCGCTGGTGTAATCGAAAATCCGCAGCATAATTCGGATTTTAATTTTGATAGTTTTATCGCTGATGCGACCATCGTCCAAGACAACAACCTAAAAAAGATGTATAGTTGGGAAGCTTGGAACAGCATCTCTGATTCACATCAGGTACTCATCAAGACAAAAGCACAGAGCAATCCGCATCTTCTGGAACGAAATATTGCTAATCTCCTTAAAAAATATAAATACAAAGAAGGTGAAAAAATCAACGATAAGCTTGAATTACAAGCCTTATCTGATGTTCATTTCGACACGCGATTTAATTATGAAGCGACTCATCCTGAAGCACTTCGCAACCTCATTTTACTGGCATTCTTCCTGTTAGCCCTAGGGGCAGTAAATTTTATCAATCTATCCACAGCACAATCCATTGAAAGAGCTAAAGAAGTGGGTATTCGCAAGACATTGGGTAGCTCTAAGGCAACATTAATTAAACAATTCTTACTAGAGACATTTCTGATTACCTTATCGGCAACAGTACTCGCTGTTTTATTGCTTCCTTTGTTCTTACATGTTTTTGAAGGATTTATTCCCAAAAACTTAAGTTTAGACCGGTTAGACAAAACCATTATCACTTTATTCCTATTCGGGCAGCTTATCGTGGTCACCATTCTTGCGGGGTTTTATCCAGCTTGGGTATTGACAGGATACGCTCCTGTATTGGCACTCAAAAACCAGCTTGGAAAAAACACCAATCTTTCCCGAAGCGTATGGGTCCGCAAAGCACTGACTATTTTTCAATTTGTCTTAGCTCAGGCTTTTCTGATTTGTGTACTCGTTGTTGTTCGGCAGATCAATTACGTCTCCCATCGAGACATGGGCTTTCAGAAAGACGCCATCGTCAATATCAATATTCCTGGAGCTTTCCAAAATTCTGCTAAAGGTATCGTCCTTAAAAATGAGCTCAAAAAACTAACGGATATCAAAGCGATTAGTTTTGGGAACATTGCCCCCGCAATGAACGGCTGGATGACCACAGCAATCACTTATGATCAGTCACCAACGAAGGAATCGCTAACATTTGACAGCCGCTCAGGTGATGAAAATTATTTGGAAGTGTATCGGATTCCACTTCTGGCAGGAAGAAATATACGTTTACTGGATTCAACCAGTGAAATGCTGATCAATAGAAAAGGACTTGAGCTACTGCATATCAAAGATCCACAGGATGCCATTGGTAAAACCTTCGAAAATGGGCAGAATATCATCGTTGGTGTAATGGAGGATTTTGATCTAGCCTCTGCCCGACAGGCGGTTAAACCAGTCTTGTATACAGGCAGTAAGGAAGGATACGTACTCCATATTGCATTGGACCAATCACATCCCGAAAACTGGAAAAATACCATCGATAGAATAACGAGCAGTTACAAATCTGTTTTTCCAGACGATGAACTAGATCTGAAATTTTTGGATGATGTCGTCCAAAATTTCTACACCCAAGAAAAACAGCTTTCTAAGCTTCTATCATGGGCAGTAGGGCTTTCAATCCTGATTGCTGGCCTAGGTTTATTTGGATTAGCCATATTTACGGCAAATCAACGCACAAAGGAAATTGGAATCCGTAAAGTATTGGGGGCATCTGTTTTCCAGATCACATTTCTACTACTTAAAAATTTGCTTTCGTTGGTTGGCATAGCCTGTTTGGTCGCTTTTCCGATTGCGTATTATTTTATGCAGAGCTGGCTCAATGACTTTGTTTATCGAACCACGATAAGCCCTTGGATTTTTGGACTTTCTGCCTTGGGGTTGATTGCATTTGCGAGTCTTGTCCTATCAACCAAAAGTGTCTTTGCAGCAAAAGCAAATCCGATCAATAGTCTAAGGGATGAATAAATCAGCCGGTAAAAGCAATAAGCGTACTCCTGTGCATAACATATATTAAGAACTTAAAAACCCATAAAAAATGATAAAGAACTTCATCAAAACCGCATGGCGAAGTATTTTTTCTAATAAATTCTACAGTGCCATTAATATTTTAGGACTAACAGCAGGATTGGTTGTGGGGATATTCCTCTTACTGTGGATTCAGGACGAGCTGTCCTTTGACCGGTTCCATAAACATCAGCGCTCCATCTACAAAATTGGTATCGAAGGAGGGACAGGGATATCAAAACGAATCTTTGGATCCATCATTGCTCCTGTAGGAAGTTTTGCAAAAAAGGAAATTCCTGAAGTCCAAGATGCAGTACGCATTTTTAAAATTGGAGATGCCGCCCTCAAATACAAAGAGAAGAGGTTTAATGAAAAGAACTTTGCATTTGTAGACCCCAGTTATTTCTCCGTTTTCGATTTTCCGCTACTACAGGGCAATCCACAACAACCATTCCCCGACAACAATTCCATTGTGATTAGGCAGCGCACGGCACGTCGGTATTTCGGTGATGAAAATCCAATTGGAAAGACTGTGACACTGGGTATAGAAGACCTATGTGTCATCACAGGTGTCATAGCCGATTATCCAGAAAACTCTACTTTTCAATTTCAGGTTCTGCTTCCCATTTCGAGATTTAATGAAAGGGCTTATATCAAAAACAAAACGACCTATGATAATAAGACCTTTTTATCTTCCATGGATGAAGATTGGTCCAATTTTTCATTCGAAACTTATTTGCTGCTGCGACCGGACGCAAATATAACTGCAGTTACACAAAAGTTACAAGCCATACACGAAAGGAACAAACCTGAGGATGCCCCTGTTCCCTATGTCACACAAGCTTTGGCAAAAATGCATCTCTATCAAATGGACGGTAGTGATGGTGGAATTGACAATGTCCGAATTTTCATAGGTGTTGCGATTATGATTCTTGTTATCGCAAGTATCAACTATATCAATCTTTCTACTGCACGGTCGTTGTCGCGCGCCAAGGAAGTGGGAATCCGTAAAATTATCGGCGCTGGTAAAAAGGAACTTTTTTACCAATTTATATTGGAAACAACCATACTATTTGTCATTGCATCAACATTGGCACTTGCGCTAGTATTTATTGGCCTCCCCTTGTTTAATAATTTCTCGGGGAAGCAGATTTCCCTACAATTCTTTAATCCTACACTATGGATAAGCGTGCTGATTATGCTTGTGGGAACACTGGCACTTACAAGTATATATCCTGCCCTGCTTTTATCCAAATTTGATCCGATTAAGGTGCTCAAAGGTAGATTTGCCTTTAAAAATTCCAGTGCACGGAAGATATTGGTTATCTTACAGTTCACGGTTTCCATCATCCTTATTACCTTGACAATCGTTATTGGCCGACAATTGGATTTTATAAAACATCAAAATCTAGGCTACGAAAAGGATCATATTATTTCCGTTGCTATGGCACCAAAAATGTCCAAACATTTTGATGCTGTCAAAACCGAACTTCTAAAAAACAAGGATATTGATGACGTTATCCGTCTTGGCCGGGATATGGTTTATGGTGGAGCTTCAACTGGAGACAACGATTGGGAGGGGAAGCCCAGTAAATCAAATCTTTGGTTCAACATGACCTATTCCGATCAATCTGCGCTCAACTTTTTTAAGATAAAACTTACGCAAGGTCGTAATTTTACAGGCTCAACGGCCGATTCAACACATTTCATTATTAATGAAACGGCAGCACGGGAAATGGGTTTAAAAGATCCCATTGGTGCACGCTTACGTATTCGAACAGTTCCAGGAACTATTATTGGGGTTGTAAAAGATTTTAATTACGCGAGCGCCAGACAAAAGATTGAGCCCATGGCCTTTCAATATAGTCCAACAGATTGCTGGCAGCTATACATCAAAACAACAGCTTCGGGTACAAAATCCGCATTAAACTCCCTGCAACACATCTGGAAAAGTTACTATGATGATATGCCGATGACCTATAGTTTCCTGGATGAGAGTTATCAAAAGCAATATACGAATGAGCAGAAACAAGGCACCTTATTCAATTTTTTTGCCCTGATCGCCATCGCCATATCCTGCTTAGGACTCTTAGGGCTATGTACCTATACTGCACAGGTTAGGACCAAAGAAATTGGTATCAGGAAGGTCCTTGGCGCAACGGTATTTAGCATTATACAATTATTAAACAAGGAATTTTTACTCTTAGTCGTCTTAGCCAATGTCATCGCAGTACCAATCGCTGTATATTTCAGCATAAATTGGCTCGATGGTTTTGCTTTTAGAACGACGCTCCCATTTACCATATTTCTATATGCGGCGGGGATAACCATTGCTATTGCATTATTTACGGTGAGTTTCCAGTCCATCAAAGCGGCATACGCCAATCCTGTAAAAAGTTTGCACGATGAATAGTTTATATTTGATAACCAAAACAACAGCATAAAATGATTCGATTATTCCTTAAAACAGCGCTGAGAAATTTGAAGCGCAGTCCCTTAAATACAACAATTAATATCTTGGGACTAGCACTGGGGTTTACTGTTGCGCTGATCAGTACTTTATGGGTACTAAAGCAATTTTCTTTTGATAAGCATTACAGTAATTATCAGCATATCTATCAGGTCATGATGACGGGGACTTTCAATGACGAAAAATCTACTGATCGCTCCACCCCCATTCCCTTGGTCAAAACGATCGCGTCTGATTTCAAAAATGAAATGCCAGATGCCACTTTGGTCACGAATATGGAAAGCAATAACATCAAAGTAAGTGATAAGAAGCTCAATGCAGTAGGATTTTATGCCCTGGGAAAGTTTGCCGAATTATTTTCCCTAGAGTCCCTCAAAGGTGACAATGCTACCCCAATCAGCCCGTCAACTATTATTATTTCTGAGTCCTTAGCAAAGCGACTGTTTGATCAGACCGATGCTGTCGGAAAAATTCTTCAATTGAATGGTAAGGAACAATATACTGTTCAAGGTGTATATAAAGATATTCCTGAAAACAACACTTTTTATGGCCTAGATTATATATTGCCATTTGACGATTACCTTGCTAAAAACCAAGGCATAGAAGAAAGCTGGTCCAGCTGCTTTTTTAGCACTTTCGCCAAGATCGACAATGATGCCTTTGTTCCCGCTTTGGAAAATAAACTGACAAATATCATTAATAAAAAATTGACAGACATAAAACCGGAGATTTTACTACATCCCATGTCCAAATGGCATTTATACGATTCATTTAAAAATGGAAAGAACGTAGGCGGGCAGATTCAATATGTATGGATGTTTGTTTGGATAAGCCTATTCATCATTTTATTGGCCAGTATTAATTTTATTAACTTGAGTACGGCGAGAAGCCTAAAAAGAGGAAAAGAAATCGGGGTTTTAAAGTCTGTTGGCGTCAACCGCCGGCAGCTTATTGCAGGCTTTCTTTTGGAGTCAATCCTAGCGGTAGCCTGCGCATTTTTGATCGCTGTTCTATTCGCTACACTGCTGTTGCCTTGGGTCAAAACGATTACACATACTTCATTGCATATCCCTTTTGCGGATATTCGTTTTTATGGCTATTCTCTATTAGGAATAGGCGTTATAGGGCTTTTAGCGGGTATGTATCCGGCATTATTTCTATCGGCTTTTAATCCAATTCTTGCACTTAAAGGTAAGATCAACAACCGAAAAGGCGGATCAAGAAGTAGAAAGGCAATGGTGATCGTACAATTTGCGATTTCTATTTTCCTGATGATATCCACTTATCTGGTGATTCAGCAATTGCATTATACCAAGGACCGTCCAATAGGTTATAAAAGTTCAAATTTGGTAAATATTACTTCATCCAATTCAACTATCGTCAAAAACTTTGATGTTCTTAGAAAGGATTTAATCGGTCAGCGTTTAGTTAAAGATGCTTCCCTTTCTTCCAACTTTGTCAACCACCTATCCTTAACGGGTGGTGGCTTTAATTGGCAGGGTAATGATACCAGGGACGGTGCGATCATGGGGATCTTCACCGTGGATGAAAACTTTGCTAATACTGTACAATGGAACTTTATAAAAGGACGCAATTTTTCAAAAGATTTCAAAACAGATTCAACAGCTGTTATTCTGAACGAAGCTGCGGCCAAATTTATGGGAGTCACCGACCTAAACAGCAAACAACTTTCACGTGCCGGTATTGATTACCATATCGTGGGTATTATCCAGAATACGCTGTCCGAATCACCGTTCAAATCCATTACACCGACGGCTTATTTTCTAAAATTTTTACCAAAGAATAAAATAACGCTTCAACTGGATGAAAATCAAGATGTCAAACAAAACCTAAAAGCTATTGCCGCAGCATTCAACCGTATAGATCCTGATCTTATTTTTGATTATACCTTTACGGATCAGGAATATGCCAAAGAGTTTCAACAGATGGAAATGATCAAGAGCTTAACCAGTTTATTTACAGGGCTGGCCATACTCATTTCATGTCTTGGTCTCTATGCGCTGGTTTCCTTTCTTACGGAGCAACGAGAAAAAGAAATCGGCATTCGTAAAGTATTGGGCGCATCAGAACTTGGCTTGTGGCGACTACTTTCCACAGAATACATTTGGCTCACAGGCATTGGCTTTTTACTCGCAGCCCCTTTAGCCTATCTGCTAATGGAATCATGGCTCGAAGATTATGTCTACCGCATATCAATTACATGGACGGTCTTTGCTATCACAGGCTTAACCGCGCTAATCATCACCTTATTAACCGTTAGTTACCAAGCGATTAAAGCAACATTAGCAAATCCTGTAAAAACCTTAAGAAGCGAATAATACCAATTTGTTCGGGGACGGACACTATACTGTCCGTTTCCGAACATTTAAAACCGCTATAAAAACACAACAAAAACCTAAAAATCAATACATTATATTTATGGCAAACGAATTGAACTACTTGGCTTTGCTATTTTTCGAATAACGAAGCGTTCTACTAAAGCGAGCTAAGTGACAAGAATATAGCCTAATTAACAGTATAAATGCTCATAACCATGTTAAAGAACTATTTTAAAATTGCTTGGCGGAATATCAGAAAAAACAAAGGATTTTCTCTTTTAAATATGTTTGGCCTCAGCATCGGAATAACATGTTTCCTATTGTTGGCAGCGTACATCTATCATGAATCCAGTTATGAGCGTTTCCTTCCCAATGCGGACCGCCTGGCTTATATTAGCCTCACCTATAAAGCACCCAACAGCACGGAAGAAGTAAATTCTGCCGTAACACCAACAGGCTTAGCTCCTACGTTGCAGGCTGAATTTCCGGATGTAGAACAAGCAACCAGATTCTACAGCTATTCCAAAGGCGGCAAAATAGAATCCAAAGAGGCACTAATAACTGAAAAAGGCCTACTTTATGCTGACCAAAATGTTTTTAAAACTTTAGGTTATACCTTTCTCGAAGGTGATTCACGATCAGCCTTAGCAGAACCAAATCAGATTGTCTTAACAAAAAAACTCGCAGCGAAATATTTCCCCAATCAGTCGGCCATCGGTCAGACACTATCTATTGACAAAGTCAGCTGGAAAATCACAGGTATCATCGCAGACTTGCCCACAAATACACAATTGAACTTCTCTGCGCTCCTTTCCAACAAAGGATTAGAACGCTACAAAGAAATGGCTTGGTCATCTGCAAATGATATAACCATAGCACTCCTAAAAAACAAAGATCAGTTCGGTTCGATCCAACAGAAATTGGACCAAATGACAAAATCAAAATTCGCCGAAGCAACAAAACAAGGCTATCAATTTCAATTCGTCCTGGAAAAGCTGACCGATATCCATCTTCACTCCAAAGCAGCAGGTACGGGAAACATTACTTATATCTATATTTTATTGGCATTAGGTGCTGCGCTTATTATTTTAACCTGCGTCAATTTTACAAATTTGGTCTTAGCACATGCGCTTGAACGCAAGAAAGAAATCGGTGTCAAGAAAGTTTTGGGTGCTGCAAAGAAAACGATATTCTTTCAGTTCTTTTTTGAATGTAGCCTTATGGTTTTTCTAGCTGTTGCGTTTAGCCTTCTGACTACAGTACTCTTGTTGCCCGTATTCAGTTCATTTATGGGCGCCGAAATGAAATTAACCGTATGGACAGACCCTCGGTTTTATATAATTTTAATTGTTTTCATAGCCTTGCTGACGCTTCTGTCAGGTGGCTGGCCAGCCTATTCAATTGCCAGTTCAAAACCGATTTCTATTTTCAAGCGAAAATTAACTGAAAAACTAGGTGGCCTATCTTTAAGCAAGGTGCTCGTTACTTTTCAATTCAGTATCTCTATATTTTTTATTATCTGTACCTTATTTGCGAGTAGACAGATGGATTTTATCCAATCTAAGAACACCGGATTGGATCGCTCTGATATGCTGGTCATTGATGGCCGAGGATGGCAAGATAAAGAAAGACAGCTATTAAAAGAAAAATTAATGCAGCTCAACAGTGTCCAGGGGGTTACCGCTTCGTATGACAATCCCGTCAATATCCAAGGTGGCTACAGCATCAGTGAAGTAGAAGGCCAACCCAATGATTTTGATATGAATGTCACTGCAATTCCGATTGAAAAAGATTTCGTATCCGTTTTTCATATTCCATCTGTTGCCGGTGCACCGTTGTCAGACGCGGACATTTTGCGCGCGCAAGACACTATTTCACCAGAATATGGTTTTGTAGTGAATACACTTGCTGCATCGGCCATGGGTTTTACTCCTGAACAGGCTATTGGGAAGAAAATCAACTTGAATGGGCGTAAGGGCAGCATCAAACAAGTCGTTGCGAGTTTTAACTTTGCGTCATTACATAACGAAGTCAAACCAATTGTACTTTTTCCTGAATATGACTATTTCGGCAATATTTTCATCCGACTCAATCCAACAGCGCCAATAAAAGATGCGCTTGCGCAGATAAGAGCTGTCATCAAAGATATTGATTCAAAAAACAGCTTTGAATATCATTTTCTCAATGACGACTATAACAAATTATATCTCAAAGATCAGCAAACAACACGGGTAATGCAGTTATTTTCCATCATTACAATTGCTATCGCTTGTATGGGCCTTTTTGCCCTATCAGCTTACGCTGTACAACAACGCTTCAAAGAGATCGGTATCCGTAAAGTATTAGGTGCTTCAACGATCAAGATTGTCAACATATTGAGTATTGACTTTATGGCCCTCGTCCTGTGTGCCGTATTGATCAGTGTACCCCTAGGCTGGTATGCCATGCACCGCTGGGTAGAAAATTTTGCTTACCACATCACGCTAGACTGGTGGGTATTTATTCTGGCAGCGGTAAGTGCATTATTGGTATCATTTATCACCATTAGTTTTCAAACCATAAAAGCTGCTATTCTAAACCCGGTTGATAGTTTAAGAGACGAATAATTGTTAAAGTAGCTATTAAAAATAAAAACACCTGATAAATAACAAGCTGGACCTTTAAAACTCTAGTTTTTCTATTTAGCAATAACTAATACGACAAATATGCTTAAAAATTACATCAAAATAGCATGGCGCAACCTGATGAAAAACAAATCTTTCTCTTTGATTAACATCATCGGATTGGCGATCGGTATGGCCGGGGCATTGCTTATTGCGCTTTGGTTGCAAAACATGTTAACCATGGACCGCTTTCATGAAAAGGGTGATCGCCTGCATGTATTGAGTAATCGAGACGAATTTCAGGGCGATAAATCAGCTTGGGCGTTCACGCCTAAAATATTAGGTCCCTCCTTGTCCGCCGATTTTCCAGATATAGAAACTTTTACCAGATATAATGAGAGCGGCCAATTTCTAACGACATTCAAGGATAAAAAACTGATCGCAAATACTGTTTTCATCGATCCCGGTTTTTTCAAGATGTTTTCTTTGCAGTTTGTTAAAGGGGAACAAAATATTAGATTTGATAACCCTAAAGGCCTTGTTCTCACAGAAAGCTATGCCAAGGCTTTATTTGGCAGCGAAGATCCCATTGGAAAATCAGTTCGGATAGACTCTGTTAATCAGGTCTCCGTACAGGCGGTACTTAAAGACCTTCCGAGTAATTCAAGTTTCAAATTTGATATTCTCCTGCCATTTGAATATGCAAAAATAATTGGTTACGTGGATGATAACTGGAGCAATAATTCATTAACCACCTATGTACTCCTAAAAAAAGGCGTCTCACTTACCGCATTTAACAGCAAAATCAGAACCTATCTGAGAGATCATATCAATGCCAGTAATAAAGCTGCCGGTTACCAATCGGCTAGAAATACGGGTGAGATCTTTGCTTTTCCCTATCCCGATTCGTTTCTTTACAATAGTGGAAAAGGAGGAAATTATACGTCCGGACGTATTGATATCGTCAAGCTTTTTGCCTGGATTGGTGTTTTTATTTTATTGGTGGCCAGCATCAATTTTATGAATTTAAGTACGGCCCGTTCCGAACGCCGCGCAAAAGAGGTCGGTGTCCGCAAAGTAATTGGCGCGAATAAGACAAGCTTAATGGCGCAGTTCCTCGTTGAAAGCATATTGATCAGCATAATCGGCATGGTACTCGCGACGATTCTTGTTTTTATTGTCCTGCCATTCTTTAACGAGCTTGTCGGAAAACAGCTTAGCTTATCGTTATTAAACTTACCCACCTGGTTGTTTTTAATTGGCTTTGCTTTATTTACAGGTATATTAGCAGGTACCTACCCTGCCTTTTTCCTTTCTTCCTTTCAACCTATCAAAACGCTGAAGGGGAAATTCGTTTCTAAAACGAGGGGCCTTAGCATTCGCTCCATCTTAGTCGTTATTCAATTTAGTCTCGCTATTATATTGATTATTGCAACGGTCATTGTTGCCAAACAAATCCAATATACCAAACAGCGGGATCGTGGTTATAATGAAAATGGATTGCTTTATAGCAGTATCAAAGGTGACTTAGAAAAGAATTATAAAATTTTACGCGACGAATTACTAGCCAGCAACGCAGTTGTTTCTGTATCAAAAAATATGTCGCCAGTAACCGATTTCTATAGCAATGGCTGGGGATTTACGTCCGGGACACCAACGGAACAGGACAAACGCATTTCCTATAATCGTTTTAGTACCGATGCCGATGCCGTAAAAAATCTAGGCCTAACTCTTATACAGGGGCGGGATATCGATATATACAAATTTGCGACAGACAGTACGGCTTTGATTTTAAATGAATCCGCGGTAAAAAGTTTGCACCTCAAAAACCCGGTCAATAGCATTGTGGATGGTGACGGAACAAAATGGACCGTAGTTGGGGTGGTCAAAGATTTCATTATGGGATCGCCATTTGGAGACAATAAACCCATGGTGATATTGGGACCGCAAGCCTGGTTTACAACGATCCATTATCGTTTAAATCCAAACAATGACATCGCAGACAACTTAAAGACGATTGAGTCCATCTTTAAAAAGTTCAACCCAGACTATCCATTTGAATACCAATTCATAGACAAGACTTACGAAGAAAAATTTAAAGAGACAAAAGCTATAGGTACGCTAGCCATGATCTTTGCAGGATTGACGATCTTTATTTCCTGCCTTGGTTTATTGGCATTAATAGCCTATATGGCCGAAACGCGCATGAAAGAAATTGCTGTCCGCAAAGTTCTTGGAGCAAGTGTCACCCAAGTAACTTCTTTACTTTCGGTCGATTTTATCAAACTCGTGGTGGTCGCAATTTTTATCGCAACACCCATTGCTTGGTGGGCCATGGATAAATGGTTACAAGATTACAGTTATCGAATTGAGATACAGTGGTATTACTTTGTCATTGCAGGATTATTGGCTATTCTGATCAGTATGGCCACGATAAGTTATCAAGCAATTAAGGCCGCACTGGGTAATCCTGTCGATAGCTTACGTGATGAGTAGACTATATTTTCAAATCATTAAGAGGCCTCAATATGATCAAGAATAATTTAAAAATAGCATGGAGAAATTTAACCCGCAATTTCTCTACATCGTTTATCAACATCGTTGGGCTGGCCATGGGCATTGCAACCTGCCTTCTGATCAGCTTATATGTGACCGATGAATTTAGCTTTGATCGTTATAATGAGCATGCAGACCGTATTGTACGTGTTGTTTTCAGAGGAACTGTAAAGGGAGGAACGATCAATGAGGCACATGTAATGCCACCTGTAGCTTCGACGATGAAGTCAGAGCTACCCGAAGTGCAGGAAACAGCGCGATTAAGAATGGGTGGCTCGCCCCTATTCGTTGCCACCAATAAAGTGTTTCACGAAGAGCGGATGGCTTATGTGGATGCTTCTTTCTTCAAAATTTTCACGTTCCCTTTTATCAAAGGGAATATGTCTACAGCGATTTCTTCCCCTAATTCTGTAGTGATATCCGAATCCACCGCCTTAAAATACTTCGGCACAAACGATGTTGTCGGTCGAGACCTCATCATCAAAGATAATCCAACGATTCTCAAAATCACTGGAGTAATCAAAGATGTTCCACAAAACTCCCATTTTCATTTTGATGTATTTACCTCTTTGGATGCACTGGAAGATTCACGTTCAGATTCATGGATGACCTCCGAATACTATACGTATGCGCTTCTTTCAAAAAATGCGTCACGTGAAAAACTCGAAGAAAACTTAGCCACCCTATTCGACAAACATGTTGCCACACAATTTATGGCCGGTTTTGGTATGAGTTACCAAGAATTCAAAAAAACGGGAAATAAGATCGGTCTTTATCTACAACCGCTAACAGATATCCATCTACATTCGAATTTCAACTATGACCTCAGCGCCCCTGGGGATATACGGTACGTTTACATCTTCAGCGCTATTGCACTTTTTATGCTATTGATAGCCACCATTAATTTTATGAATTTATCTACAGCCAGTGGTTTTAAGCGATGTAAGGAAGTAGGGGTACGAAAAGTACTGGGTGCTGACAAGCAAAACCTGATGCGACAATTTATACTAGAGGGTGTCCTCCTGACTTATATTGCCTTGGGAATAGCTTTGGGGATTGTTTTACTTGCCCTCCCCCTATTTAATCAGATTTCCGGAAAAGA
This sequence comes from Sphingobacterium sp. Ag1, assembly GCF_000988325.1. NCBI lineage: Bacteria > Pseudomonadati > Bacteroidota > Sphingobacteriia > Sphingobacteriales > Sphingobacteriaceae > Sphingobacterium > Sphingobacterium sp. Ag1. The sequence continues at coordinate 50,718 of NZ_LBGU01000023.1, forward strand.
GATTGATATTCAAAAACTTGAAATATCTAAAATCATCCCCATCCTACTCAGTTTTGGTCTAATGGTCGGTCTATTTTCCAGTAGCTATCCCGCCTTATATCTATCCTCATTTAATCCGCTCCGTGTATTAAAAGGGAAAATAAGCCGCTCGACTAAAGGCTTTAATTTACGCAGCGGACTTGTTGTATTTCAATTCATCATTTCCGTCGGGCTTATCTTTGGAACCGTGGTCGTTGTTCAGCAGCTGGATTATATGCGTCATATTAAACTTGGATATAACAAGGATAATGTCCTTATTATACCGAGCTGGCCTTTGGGAAAAAACGAAAAGACATATTATAATTTATTGATGCAAGATAGCAGGATCAAGCATGTCTCTCATTCGTCCTATCTTCCTGCTGGAGAAAGCAACAACAACAATTTTTTCATCTATCCAGATGGCAATACTGATCAATGGGTCAAAACAATTCGTTACGATGTTGATGAAGAATATATTCCTGTTATGGGTATGCAACTTAAAGAAGGACGGAATTTCGCAAAAACATTTGGTAATGATAGCCTTTCTGTCATCATTAATGAAACCGCAGCAAAAGATCTTGGTTGGAACAATCATAGCATTGGTAAAATATTAACCAATAAAGACAACAAAAGCTATCGTGTTATTGGTGTCGTTAAGGATTTTCATTTTCGCTCTTTGCATGAGCAGATCTCTCCGCTTGTTATGGTTCTTAGCGATCAAGCCGGCAGTTTGATTCTTAAAACACAAACAACCGATATGGAGAAGCTCATTCAAAAATTAGCGTCTCTCTATCGTTCCTTTCCAACAGACATTCCATTTAGCTATTCCTTTCTGGATGAGCGATACGCACAAACCTACCAAGCAGAAGTGAAAACGGGTAAATTACTGAGCATCTTTGCCGGGCTGACTATTTTTGTGGCTTGCCTCGGTTTATTTGGCTTGGCTATTTTTACCGCCAATCAACGCAAAAAGGAAATAGGGATCCGAAAAGTTGTTGGAGCTACAGTTCCCGACATCACACGCATGCTTTCCACGGAGTTCGTCAAACTCGTTCTAATTGCCATTATCATTTCTTCTCCCCTAGCTTGGTGGATGATGCACAAATGGTTAGAAAATTTTGCGTACCGAATTGAGATGCAATGGTGGATGTTTGTACTAGCAGGTGCGCTAGCCGTTTTTATTGCTTTAATTACGGTAAGTTCACAAGCGATACGTGCCGCCCTAACAAAACCTGTTGACAGTCTACGTGATGAATAAAAATAGACTCGTCTGTTCAGCTATGGACAAAGCACTGTCCGATATCGAACAGCGAGTAAAAGAATCAGGAAGACAATCCGTTAATGATCAACAGGATAATTACTTGGCCAAACATTTGTATTTTTAATTTCCTAGTAGAGCACAAGCTATCAGCAGCTCCACGACCAAAATAAATTCATATTATAAGACAATGAACTTTACAAACTTCAAGATTGCCTGGCGAAATATCGGAAAGAAAAAAGTACAAAATCTGATCAATCTAATTGGATTGACCTGCGGTATTACTTTTCTATTACTTGTAAGCGCTTATGTATGGGATGTACATCAAGTGAATAGCAATATCAAAAATATTGATCGGCAATTTTTGTTGCAAAGCAACTATAAGAAAGAAGGATTTGGTATTAACTTAACCACAATAGGGGCACTCCCCAAAGCCTTACAGGAGGAGTATCCCGACCTCGTCTCTAATTATTATCGGATTGACGGATTGACCGGTATCGTAGCGAACGGAGCAACAATACATGAAGAAGGAATGTCTCTTGGCGATCCTAGTCTATTGACGATGTTCGGATTCCAGATTTTAGCAGGCAATGCCAATACCGCTTTGAATAATCCCTTTTCAGTAGTCATCAGCGACAAAGCAGCCATAAAATATTTCGGGCATGTGGATGTACTTGGCAAATCGCTACAAATAAAAAATTTCAAGGGTGAAAAACATGATTTTGAAATTACAGCAATCATCAAATCTGATGTCCAAAACGCCATTATGGATCTCACAAAGAATATGCATGCCGACATATTTTTACCGATCATCAACGAGCAATTCTTTGGCCGATCGATAGACAATTGGGATAACCCTTATATTGCCGGTTATATCGAATTGAAACCAGGTGTAAGCGTGGAGCGTGTAGATGCCGCCATCGAAACGCTGGTAAGAAAGAATACCGATAAGGAATTTTCCAGTCAATACAGCCCTAGTCTAAAACCACTGAAAACCTATTATTTGGATGACAATCAAGGGGCCGTCCGCAAAATGATACAGACATTAATTTGGACAGCTGTTTTCATCTTGATCATGGCCATTATCAATTTCATCAATTTTAGTATCGCTCAGCACATTACGCGATTAAAGGAAATCGGTGTTCGCAAGATGATGGGCTCATCTCGAATGCAGCTTATTAGGCAACTGATGACCGAATATATCCTGATTGTGGCCATAGCAGCATTGATCAGTCTTCCAATTTATTTCATCACAAGTCCAATCTTCGAACATGTCTTGATGCGCAAGCTACCCTCGTTGGTGGAATTGCCTATTTACTTTTTTGGTTTACTGGTTATAATGACGTTGTTCATTGGACTACTAGCCGGGCTCTATCCAGCCATTAAACTTTCCAATGTCGCCATACTTCCGGCAGTCAAAAGTCAGTTTTCGACGCTGGGGGGCAAACAACTGGTGCGAAAAATTCTTTTGTTTTTTCAATTTGGAGTAGCCTTGCTCCTGCTTGTCTGCACACTAATTATTTCCAAACAGGTGGATCTATTTCTCCATAGCAATCTAGGGTACAACAAAGACTACTTATTAACCGTTCAGGTACCTAGGGATTGGTCCGAAAATGGTGTTCGCAAAATGGAAACTTTACAACAGGAACTCAGCCAACAACCAGAAGTAAAATCAGTAAGCTTATCTTATGAAACTCCTGGATTGCTGGGGTCCAATATGCAGCCTGCATTCGGGACGACAGACGACAAAGAAATCCAGGTACAACGGATTACAAGTGATAGTCACTTTTTGGAAACCTACGAGATACCACTAATTGCGGGAACTTTTCTTCCTAAACATTATGCAACGAATACGGATAATAGACCAGTTGTCATCAACAAGAAGGCTATGGATGATTTTGGCTTTAAAAATGCCGAGCATGCAATTGGTCAGCAAATAGCAATAAATGATCCTAATTACAAAATGACTATTGTGGGCGTTGCTGAGAATTTTGTAGCCAACTCACTGCATCAGGCATCTCCGCCTATTATCTGGATGGATGTACATGAGAGCCTTCAATACCGATACCTTAGCATTCGATTGAAGCAGGAACCTCTTTCCAATGCAGTACAACAGCTCGAAAAAAAATGGAAAACACTGCTGCCTGATGCACCATTCGAATATCAATTTATGGATGAACGCATCAAAAATCTATATGAAACTGAGCTGCAGTTGCATCGCGCTTCCCAGATTGCCACGGTTGTTTCGCTGCTGATTGTTGTATTGGGACTTACCGGATTAATATCGCTTTCCATCCATCTGCGTAATAAAGAAGTCGGCATTCGTAAAGTACTTGGGGCTTCACTAGCACATTTAATGTTGCTCTTTTCAAAAGAGTACTACGGAATATTCCTATTTGCAGCATTTACAGCGGTTCCACTGAGTTATCTATTGATGCAATACTGGCTACAAAATTACATCGTCCGTATAGAGATCAATGCACTTATCTACCTGCTACCACTAGGTATGTTGATTGGTTTACTGAGTTTGTTGGTTGGCATTATTGTATTTCGATCAACCCGCTTTAATCCCGTTGAAAAATTAAGAGATGAGTAAAAAAATAAGCCGTAGGTTATCTAAGCTTAAAAGTGTATTTATTATTAACCTATTGGGAATGGAAGTTTATAATTGGTGTACCTACGGCTTAGGATCTTTGAAGCAATTTTTAGCTGTCCGCTTTGGACAGCTAAAAATTGCTTATTTCTTTTCAGTCGATTCCATGGGAGCAGCTAAAATATAACCAAATCCGTATTGCGATGCCTTTCGAATAACTTTGCGTTCATCAGACCTATTAAGGAAATCATCTAGCACTTTAATCAGGTTTTTAGGATGTATATCCCTATCTAGTTTAGCACAGCATAAGTTGTGTATTTCGTCAGGTCTCTTTTCCTCATTAAAATATCCCATAGCCATATTCTCATCCAAAAGAGCACTTATCTTTTTTACTTCTTCTATTGTAGAAATTTCATACGGGTCGAGATCATGTCGAATATCGATTAACTTAAATTCGAGTACTTTCTGCTCTTGCTCTACATCAACTTTATACAGTTCATAAATAACGCGGTCACCCAATTTAGTCAGATGCAATTCATATGTATACTTCTGTGACGCCAAATCAATTCCGTAAGGCATCAATTCATTCATACTCTTTATTTCTAGTACATGCTGCATGACAACCAAATCATGAACAAAAATTCTTTTTATTTTGAATATCTCGACTTTGTTTATAAAATCGAATGACTTTCCCATTAGAAAAGAAACTTCTTCGGGTGATAGGTGCCGCGAAATACGCTGTAGCAACATACGATAATATATTTGCATATGTAACTCTTCGCATCTTCTCCTATATACTTTTGTTTTTTGAATTTTCGCTGTTTTCATCATCGATACATTTAAAACATATAGATTTTCAATACAAAAGAACAGAAAATATTTTAAAATAAAAACATATGTATAAATAAAAATAACATTATCTATATTTATCTATACAAAAGGACAGATTATTAAAATATAAGGATGACGAAATTAGGTGAATTTTTAGCGAAGAAATCTGTGAATAAATCCCAGATTGCGCGTAAAACAGGTTTAAGCAAAGCAAGAATCAATGAGTTGACAATGACCGAATCGGCTAAATTGCGTTTGGATGAGATGTATTTGATCGCGTTGGCCATCGACACTGATCCCGCTAGAATGATGTTCGAACTATGTGATCATCTCCAGCTAAAAGAGATCGTGGAATAAGCGATTCTTTTTAATCCCCAACCGAAAACCGCTGTGCGGTACTGAACGCTAAACTGTTCGATATCGTACAGATACAGCAGGTTACAATAAAAATAAAATATTAATAATCAGAACATTACAAAAATGGCAATGCAATTGATTTTGGGATAAAGGTCTGCTTTGATTATAACGACCAATCATTCAGGCATTAAAAACATTCTGCTATGATAGGAAATAATCTCAAAATTGCCTGGCGGAATATGGCAAAAAACAAGCTATATTCATTCATCAAAGTTGGTGGATTTGCCTTTAGTATTGCCATCTGTATTCTTATTGTTTTATATATAAAGCATGAGACAAGCTATAATAAGTTTTATCCGGCGATGGATAGAGTTTACCGTTTGGTCGTTCAGTTACCGATTGAGAATAAAATCGAGCGCTGGGTTTCACTTTCTGCCCCTGTGGCGCCGACCCTGAAAGCAGAAATCCCGTCCGTTGAGCAAACGGGACGCATTCTACCAAACCCTTTATTCGGTGCGGGCAGTAACCAATTGTCATTAAATAACAGCCCTGATAGCCATTATGATGATGGATTTGTCTATGTCGATCAGTCCATTCTCGACATGTTTCCTATGCCCATGGTTTCGGGCCAGCTGTCCCACGCACTTGACAAGCCCAACACATTGGTAATCACCAGAAGCAAAGCCGAAAAATATTTTAAAAATAATCCAATTGGACAAACGATCTATCTCAACAACAATACATCGAAAGCCTATACCATTACTGGGGTCATTGAAGATATGCCCAACAATTCGACCCTTGCCGGTTATAGTTTTTTTATGTCGCTCGCTGGAGAGCCTTTTTATCAAGGTGAACAGACTGCTTGGCTCAATAACAACTATACCGTCTATGTCAAATTAAAACCCAATGTAGACGTTGCACTGGCAGAAAAAGAAATTTCAAAGAATTACTTAGAAGTACATTATCTCCCTGAATATCTAAAATCAGGACGTAAACTTAATCCGCTTTTCAAGCAGGCAAAAATAACCCTACAGAATGCTCTCGACATACATTTAAAATCCGCGGATGTAAGCGACGATAAAGTGAGTACATTGAACAGAGGGGATATTCGAATGGTTTGGACCTTCGCAACTGTAGCCTTATTTATTTTGTTCATTGCCTGTATTAACTTCATCAACTTATCGACAGCAAATGCAGCAACAAGAGCAAAAGAAATTGGTATCCGTAAGACTATTGGCTCCTCCAGGAAGCTGCTTATTGGACAATTTCTTGTTGAAGCAATCTGTTATAGTGTACTGTCACTGATTATCGGGCTCTTTCTAAGCTGGCTACTACTACCGGTATTCAACCAGCTAGCCAACAAATCCTTGACCATTCCTTGGCTATCGGTCTATTTCTTTCCTTCTCTTTTGGCGGCGATATTGGTGATCGGCGTCCTTGCCGGAATCTACCCAGCACTGTACCTATCCAAATTTAAACCAATCACTGCACTGAAAAACAACGTCATTGGTGCCAAATCTTCGCTTTTTAGGAATAGTTTGGTTGTCTTTCAATTCGCAACCTCAATAATCCTTATCGTTGGCGCATTGGTGACCAATAAACAGATAAACTACATATTAGACAAAGATCTGGGATTTGACAAGGACCAAGTCGTTGTGCTTCGCGGAATTGGAACATTATCGAAACAGCTTCCAAGTTTAAAAAATGAACTAAAAAGCCTCCCCGATGTTGCTTCAGTTTCCCTGAGTGACTTTCTTCCTGTACCCATCGATGGTGCCAAACGAAATGGCAATCCGTTCTGGATTGATGGCAGAAGAGATTTTGATATGGCTACACAAGGCCAATTTTGGGAAATCGATCAGGATTATCTGAGTACATTCGGTCTTCATTTAAACAAAGGACGAAATTTTGATCCCACGAGAGCCACCGATAGCAGTTCAGCTATTATCAATCAAAAATTGGCCGACGAACTTCAATTAAAGAATCCAATTGGTGCAAAAATTACCAATGGCAATACCTGGACCATCATTGGTGTAGTAGACGACTTTATCTTTGAGTCGTTGAAGGATAAAGGTTATGCAGGACTTTGTATGACATTACAAGGCAATCCTTCCCTACTCTCTATTAAGGTAAAATCGCAACATCTCAAAGAGACACTCGCTGATATTACAGCCGTATGGGACAAATTTGCCCCAAATCAACAAATTAACTACAGCTTTTTGGACGAAGGTTTCGCGGCCCTTTATCAAGATGTGGAACGGACCAAGAATATATTCACCTGTTTTGCACTTGTCGCCATTTTTGTTGCTGCACTCGGGCTTTTTGGTCTAGCAACGTATGTGACACAACAACGCACCAAAGAAATTGGTGTACGTAAGGTGCTTGGAGCCAGCGCAATGAGATTACTCCGATTATTGTCTGGAGATTTTATAAAATTGGTGTTTGTAGCCTTGGTCATTGCCACACCTGTTGCGTGGTGGGCAATGAACCAATGGCTTACTGATTTTAACTATCGAATCGAAATAAATTGGCTATACTTCATTCTTGCAGGTATGAGTGCCATTTTAATTGCTTTAGGCACAATCAGCTATCAGACTTGGAAAGCCATTCGCGCCAATCCGGTGGATAGCCTGCGTGATGAATAAATACAAAAACCGTAAAAGAACTTTATTATGATAGGAAATAATTTAAAGATCGCTTGGCGAAATATGGCCAACAACAAACTTTACTCGATCATCAAGATCGGTGGGTTCGCTTTTAGTATTGCCATTTGCATTCTGATTGTACTGTACATTCGCCATGAAACTAGCTACGACAAAATGTATCCCGGCATGGACCGTGTTTTCCGTCTTATCGTTTCGGCACCCGATGGTGATAAAGTGAGGCAAACCTTTGCCTTTCCTGCCCCAGCAGCTAAAACCTTGCAAGAGGAAATCCCAAGTGTAGAATTAGCTGGCCGCATTTTACCCAATACCTTATTTGGTGCCGGAAGCAATCTATTTACGGTAAATGGCCGCGCGGAGAATTACCTTGATAAAGGATTTGTTTACGTTGATCAGTCCATTTTGGAGATATTTCCACTTCCCGTCGTACAAGGACAGCTATCACATGCGCTGGACAAACCCAATGCGATCGTCATTACCAAAAGTAGGGCCGAGAAATATTTCAAAGGAAATGCTGTAGGGCAAACGATCTATCTCAACAATAATAAAAGTGTTCTATATACCATAACGGCTGTGATCGATGATGTTCCGAACAATTCCAGTCTCTATGGTTATGAATATTTTATATCCCTGGCAGGTGAACCATTTTATCCGGGTGAACAAAACAATTGGGGCACGACAAATTACATTACCTACGTAAAACTGAGGGAGAATACAGCTATTGCCAACGCACAGCGTAGCATTTCAAAAAACTATATTCAGGACCATTATATTCTGATTAATAAAAAAAATGGAATGAAAATATCGCCCGAAATGATGCAGTCAACCGTGTTGCTTCAAAACGCCCTTGATATGCACCTGCGTTCTAAGAATGTGTCGGAATATGGCATGGCTACGCAATATCAAGGCGACATTAAGATGGTCTGGATATTTGCTGGCATCGCATTTTTTATTTTATTGATCGCTTGTATTAACTTCATCAACTTATCAACAGCGAATGCGGCAACGCGGGCAAAAGAAATCGGAATTCGGAAAACCATTGGATCCAATCGAAGGACACTGATTATGCAGTTTATGACCGAAGCGGTATGCTACAGTCTCATTTCACTCCTTATCGGACTATTATTAGCCTTCCTCTTATTACCATTATTTAACAATTTAGCTAACAAAGCCTTGTTTATACCTTGGTCAGTAGGGTACTTTGTGCCTTCGCTGATTTTGAGTATGTTCTTTATCGGCATCCTGGCTGGCTTATATCCAGCACTCTATTTATCAGGATTTCAACCGATTAATGCCTTAAAAAGCAAATCGGTCACGAATCCTAAATCTTCATTATTGCGCAATGGACTGGTTATTTTCCAGTTTGCAACATCTATTATATTGATCATCAGCGCACTCATTGCAAATCAGCAAATCAGTTTTATGCTCAATAAAGACATTGGCTTTGATAAGGATCAGGTCATTGTACTTCGTGGTGTAACGGGAATTGCCTCCCAGGCAAAAGAATTAAAAAATGAATTGAAAGCCATTCCAACAGTTCGTGATGTCTCTATTGGCGACTATTTACCGGTTCAATTGGATGGTGCAAAAAGAAATGGAAATCTTTTTTGGGCCAAAGGCAAGGAAGATCTTGAATTAGGTGAAGGCGGGCAATTCTGGAATATCGACGAAAGCTACCTTTCCACATTTGGTCTGAAGCTAATAGCCGGCCGAAACTTTGATCCACATATCGCATCGGATAGTACAGGTGCTATTGTTAACAAAAGAATGCTTGCTGATTTAGGCATCAAAGGAAATCCCATTGGTACACAAATTACCAACGGCAGGACATGGACCATTATCGGTGTCGTCGACAATTTTATCTTTGAATCAATGAAAGATGAGGGCTACTATCCCGTTTGCATGACCCTTGCCAATAGCCCTTCCATGCTTTCCATCAAGACTAAATCGAGGGACATGGCCAAAACATTAGCCGACATTAATACTGTTTGGAATAAGTTTTCGCCGAATCAAAAAATCGACTACAATTTCCTTGATGCCGGCTTCGCTGACCTCTATCAGGATGTCCAACGGACTAAAAATATCTTCAGCTGCTTTGCCTTTGTCGCTATTTTTGTTGCCGCTTTGGGACTTTTTGGACTAGCAACTTATGTCACACAACAACGTACCAAAGAAATTGGTGTCCGTAAGGTTCTTGGTGCAAGCTCCATCCGATTACTCAAATTACTCTCCGGAGATTTTATAAAATTGGTGTTTGTAGCCTTGATCATTGCTACACCTGTTGCGTGGTGGGCAATGAATCAATGGCTGACAGATTTTAACTATCGTATAGAAATCAATTGGTTATACTTTGTTCTGGCAGGAATAAGTGCAATTGTAGTTGCATTTGGAACCATTAGCTATCAAACCTGGAAGGTTATTCGTGCCAATCCAGTCGATAGTTTAAGAGATGAATAAAGTCAGAAGATCTTAAAAATTGATGTTTGTTGCCTTGGTAATTGCCTTGCCTGTTGCGTGGTGGCAATGAACCAATAGCTTAGGGGAATGAATGTTCGATTCTGGACGTAAACTGTTCGAAATCGAACATTCAAAAACAAAACAAAAACACGATAAGCTACTTATAATAAAACCATTACAATACTGGCAAGCGGATTGTATTTTTTCTCAGGTGAAATAGTTCGACTTGGTTTAAACATAGATATATCCAGCGTAATATGGCAAAAAATGATTTCAAACTAGCTTGGCGTAAACTTCTAAAAAACAAGGGATTTACTTTCTTAAATATTATTGGATTGACCCTTGGCTTTACCGGTTTTATCCTTTCCTATCAATACATCAATCGAGAGACCAGCTACGATAAATGGAATCCACATTATAAGGACATCTACCAAATTGGCCTTGAAGCAGAAGGTGCGTTTACGGACGAAACGTCTCCTTCGCTAGCTCCTTTGCTAAAGCAGAGTTTACCAGATATTGTATATGCTGGCAGGAAAATAGTTTACAATTACGGCAGTTATCCGCTTTTTGGTGAAAAAACAGTGCTTATTAAAAATACTGCACTGGTTGACTCCTCAGCCGCACGGATCTTTCAAATCGAAAATGCGACTGGACCACTCTACAAAAGCAAGGACCAAAAGGATGCAACTATTGTCAAAAGCCATATCGCCGAACAATTATTCAAAAAAGAAGACCTAAATTTTGACAGCCCCCATTCGATTCCCACTCAAAGCCTCGCTTTAGGTGTACGGGAGACAATTTATGGTACTATAAAAGAGCAAGGTCTATCCATGATTGATTACGATCTTCTGTTTATCCGTGAACCACAGGATCTCTTCGCCGATAATAATCCTTTTTTGTATCAAACTTATATTCAAGTACGTCCCGGTACGGATATCACCAAGTTGACAGATCGCATCAATGCACTTTACCAGAAAGAAATTGCACCGAAAGATAAAATTCGCTCCTCCAGTTACACCAAAGGGAAGATCTATTTGGATCCATTAGCCAATCTTCATTTAAGGCCAAAAACAGGTAGTAACACGGCTTATATCATGACGTGGATTATTGGTATTATCTCCGTTTTGATCCTCTTACTCGCCGCGGCCAATTTTACCAATATGATTATGGCGCAGGCAGATCAGCGCATTAAGGAACTCGCGCTCAAAAAAATATTAGGCAGCTCACGTTGGGCTATCGTCAAACAACTGGTACTGGAAGTGTTTATCCTAACTTTCAGCGCTGCGATACTGAGTATCGTTACTTTGACCCTCACAGGAAATATTCTTCAAAAATGGTTTAATGATGATCTTAAGGGCTATATTTTGCGTTCAGAAACCATTGCCCAACTTGCTATTGCCGTACTATCGACAACAATTCTATCGGCAATATACCCCGCTATCGTACTCTCTGGCTTCAAATCCGTTAATCTCCTAAAAGGTAGACTGACTTCCATTCTCAAAAAGGGCACATTTCGAAACGCACTACTAACTTTTCAGATCAGTATGGCCATCCTATTTATATCGGGCATGCTGGTTATTAGGGCACAACTAAATTACATGCAGCAGGCGGACAAAGGATTTGAACCTGCACAGGTTGTTAATTTCAAAGGAATAGGCATGTATTATGATTCCAAAATTGATGGTTCCTATCAACAACTAAAACGTCGATTGGAAAATGATCCGAGTATTGCCTCAGTTGCATCAGCGACAAATATTCCAGGTGAAGGCGAACAGCCTCCCAAAATGGATTTCTCCTATGCCCAAAAAAAGGTTTCATTTGCACATGTCGGCATTGACCCTGGATACTTCAAGACGCTAAATATCTCCAGTATACAAGGAAACACCACTGTTTCAATAGATCAACTGCTTCACGATTCCTTGGCCAACTATGCTATTATCAACGAATCTGCAGCCAAAAATTTAGGACTTGAAAACCCGATAGGTGCTAAAATCAAAGGCTGTGATGTCACCTTTGAAATTATTGGCCTAGTCAAAGACAGTAAAGCTTATGGCTTTGAGAATGCCGTTCAACCTAGTCTATATTCATTTAAAAATGAATGCGGTAGCATGCGTTTGCAAACAACCCTCATGGTCAAAACAAAACCGGGAATGGTCGATCGGGCAATTCAAACAGTCAAAGCAGAGTGGGAGAAAAATCCATCCGCAAAAGATCTGCCCCTTGATTATTCCTTTATGGATGAGCAATATGCTTTACAGCACAAAAAACAGCACGAATTGCAAACTGCTTTTAATAGTTTCACAAGCCTTTCGGTTATCATCGCGGCCTTAGGGCTGTTCAGTATGGCGGCATATCAGGCGGCATTGCGAAAAAAGGAAATGAGTATCCGTAAAGTACTTGGAGCCTCGGTACAATTGCTCTTTATTCAATTAAACAAACCATTTTTCAAGCTCTTTTTAGTCGGGATCGGCATAGCCCTTCCAATAGCCTATCTACTCATGAATCAATGGCTTTCCAATTTCGCCTATCATATTCAGCTGTCCTGGTGGTCGTTTTTGATCCCAATATTTTGCATATTTATCCTCATATTGGTTTCCATCAGCTTCCAATCGATAAAAGTCGCAAAAACAAATCCAATAGATAGCCTGCGCGATGAATAAAAGATACTTTGAGCGGTAAAGAGCCTTATTCCGCAGTCGAACAATCATTAGGATGACTAATAAAAATATAAAATAAGAATATCTAAGATCTCAATACTAAAAAATGATACAATTAAAAAATTTATTCAAGTGGTATAACGTAGGTGGTACACGCTCATTCGTCCTCAAAGATGTAAGTCTCGATATCGCTGAAGGTGATTTTATCTCCATCATGGGGCCATCAGGGTCTGGAAAATCGACTTTATTAAATATCATCGGTATGCTTGATGAACCTGATGAAGGTGAATATATCTTTATGGGCGAGAATGTATTGGAAATGAAAGCAAAGAAAAGAACCCAACTATACCAGTCCCATATAGGCTATGTATTTCAAGCTTATCATCTCCTGGATGAATTGACCGTGTATGAAAATATCGAAACTCCCTTGATCTATAAAGACATTTCAAGCAAAGAAAGAAAAGCTATTGTTGCCGATATGCTTGATCGCTTTGGCATTGTCGGGAAGAAGGATCTCTTCCCGGCCCAGTTATCCGGTGGTCAGCAACAGATTGTCGGTATAGCGCGTGCATTGGCGGGATCACCCAAGTTATTGCTGGCCGATGAGCCTACGGGTAACTTAAATTCCAAACAAGGTGAAGAAATCATGGATTTATTCAAACAGCTCAACGATGATGGCGTTACAATCATACAAGTAACCCATTCTGAAAAAAATGCAGAATACGGTAAAAGAGTTGTCAATATGCTGGATGGTCAGCTCAAATAATTGTATGCCAATTTAACCTGGATAATCCCTACGCAGTATATCAATGACGGTAGGGATTTTTTTAGCTCATATCTCGAATCAATTAGTTAACTTCGTTATGATGAATGAGAGAGAGTTGAAATCGCTAATATCCCTGTTGGACGACACCGACCAACAGATTATTCAGGAAGTGGAACACCAGTTAAAAAGCCAAGGTCCTGAGATTGTACCCTATTTGGAAAAATTTTGGGAGTCCAGCTTTGATCCTCGCGTTCAGGGGCGATTAGAGAATATTATTCACGAAATTCAGTTTGATCAGACCAAAAACGAGTTGCAGATCTGGAATTTGAGTAACTCATTCAATCTACTGGAAGGATTAATTATCCTCAATAATTATCAATATCCTTCTTATGAGGATCATAAGATTGTTTTGGCGATAGAAGATCTCAAAACTGAGGTATGGCGCGGTTTGCATTACGACATGAGCCCGCTGGAAAAAGTGAACCTGATCAATCATGTTCTTTTTGGCTCCTTCGGCCTAACAGGAAATACAAAGGATTATCATCATCCGCAGAACTCCTACATTGGACAAGTACTCGATACCAAACAGGGGAATCCCTTAACCCTATCCTGCATTTATAGTATCATTGCACAAAAATTGGACATTCCGATTTACGGTATTAATTTACCAAAGCATTTTGTATTGGCGTATATGGATTCGGATGAAGAAGGGAATGAAAACGTGCTTTTTTACATCAATGCTTTTAATCGTGGGCAGGTTATGCAAAAAAGCGATGTAAATTCATTTTTGAAGCAACTGAACCTCAATCCGGATAGAGAATTTACATATCCCTGCGACAATGTGACCATCCTTAAACGAGCTTTGCGAAACTTGATGTCTGCCTACGAGGAACATGAAAGTTCAAACAAGCAACAGGAAATCAAAGCGCTATTCCAGTTGCTTGCGTAAACTGCACATTAGAAATTGTTCGCTTCACGAGCATCTAAAAAGATATAATTGGGCGTCATAGAGCCATAGGTTTTCGCCGCAATATCAGGTTTTAAACTACCTTCGCCTAAGCCAACCAATGGAAAACGCGAAATTGTACGATTCGTTAGATCAGAAACATAAAAGAATTTCCCCTGGTCGGTACGGTCATCAATCGCTATACCCCCTGGTTTTACCAAGCCCGTATTAGCCCCACCGACAACATAATCCGGTTCCACGTTCATTTTATCCTTCGTGCCACTAAATAAGGTCGTTGGATCTTTGAAAAATAGCACTTCACTACCGGAAGTTACCGCCAACAACCCCTTTTTGGGTGCATAGGACACCGAGCCTAACCCCGTTTTGCCATTGATATATACTTTCATCATTGGCGTAAATTTAGTGGAAGCTACAATGGTATCACGAGGACGGTCGATGAGTTCTTGTTTGAGTTGTGAATATACTGCAAAACCACTTTTATTTTCTGTTCCTTCATTATTAAAACCAATTAGCACCAATTTCTCATTACTATCACTTGTATTGCTGTTCAATAAGGTCAGTGAACTCGGAACAATGTTCCCAAGATTAATCTGCTTGTCAATGATTGGTGCTCCACCTTTTGATCCCACTTTTCCACTTGGTGTACTTATTGCGTATAACATGGAGTTACCTGCTCCACGATTTGTAACCGCCAAAAGAAATGGTGTTGTAACAGATCCAGATGTACCATTTTGTTGGGCATACGTATAATAGGCCAATCCTCTAACATTCGTAAAACCACGGTATCCAATAGCACCTGCATTACCGGGAATTCCATAGATCTCATTGGCAAATGGAATCACTTGAAGAAAAGTATCCTGTGCCGTAACACTCGCCTGAAAGATAGCCCGGGCAGCAGCATCGAAAAGAATTGGTCCGCCCCCTTTCGCCGGAGAAAGATATTGATAGATATTATCTAAATTGGTCGTATCAGCCGGATCGATAATCATCATGTTTTTAAGCGCAGAATTGTTCTGGTCGTAATCCGAGAAAGAAACATATAATCTAGAGATCAAAGTAGCACCCGTTCGTACAGGTTCATCATCCAGTTTCTTGCAGGAAGTAAAACCTATTACACTAGCAACGAATAGGATAATACAGGATTGAAACGAAAATTTCATATATTTTTTATTAAAAATAGCGTATTGCGTTAAACATACAAATCTACTAATATATGCAGAATATCAATGAATTTATATGATTCTTTTAGGGGCAAACCCGTATAAGTAAAACGGAAATATTTGTCAATTCGCTACTTTTTGATTAAAATTGCCTTTGTTTTTGTTAGCACATACAATTATGGAAAATAAGGAATTTGTAAGGGAGAAGTTGACATTACCGGGAGAGGGCAAAAAATTACTTTTACACTCCTGCTGTGCTCCATGTTCTGGAGAAGTAATGGAAGCACTCATTGCTTCGGATATCGATTTTACAATCTATTTTTACAATCCCAACATTCATCCCCGCAAAGAATATGATTTACGCAAAGACGAGAACATTCGATTTGCGGAAAAACATAATATCCCTTTTATTGATGCGGACTACGATGTTGATCATTGGTTTGATTTGGCCAAAGGGATGGAGCAGGAGCCGGAAAGAGGTATCCGTTGTACCATGTGTTTTGATATGCGTTTTGAAAAAACAGCCGAATATGCTGCTGCGAATGGTTTTGATGTGATTTCAAGTTCACTGGGTATCTCACGCTGGAAAAACATGGAACAGATCAACGACTGCGGTTTACGTGCTGCCTCCCGCCACGAAGGGATGGAATACTGGACGTTCAATTGGCGCAAGAAAGGTGGTTCTGCCCGCATGCTTGAAGTCTCTAAAAAGGAGAAGTTTTATATGCAGGAATATTGTGGCTGTGCTTATTCGCTACGTGACACCAACAAATGGCGTATGGCAAATGGACGCGAAAAGATAGAATTAGGTAAAAATTATTATGAATAATCCCTGCTACCGGTGTATATAAAGCTTTGCTTCGGAATATTTAAAAAAATATTTCTATCCTAATGATTTTATACATACCTTTGCAGGCTCAAATGCAAGATTGTGAAACATCTAAAACAATACAGAATTCCCTTTTCGGGGCTCAACGCTGGAAAGCACAATTTTGAGTTTGACATTAATAAAAAGTTCTTTGACTGCTACGAACATTCGATTGTAAAAGATGGCAATCTGAAAGCAGAAGTTGAGTTGCAAAAGCAAGAAAATCTTTTGATTTTGCATTTTGATATCCAAGGCGAAATTCAATTGACTTGTGATACCTGCTTAAAAGAGTTTATGTCACCGATTTCAATTCAAGAACGCATATTAGTCAAATTCACGGATGAAGATTGGACAGATAATACCGAAGAGGTATTGATCTTATCCAAAAGCGACCATGAATTGGATATAGCTGAGTTATTATACGAATATATTAACTTAGCTGTTCCCTATATCGTCAAATGTGAAGAGCAGGGACAAGGCATACAATGTGATCCTGAGATGCTCGCGTTATTTACAAGCGAGCCTGATTCAGAGGAACAAAAAGAAGAAGAAATTATCGACCCACGTTGGGAAGCATTGAGAAATATTAAAAATAACTAAAACAAAAATACGAGATGGCACATCCAAAACGTAAAACTTCTAAATCAAGAAGAGACAAAAGAAGAACACATTATAAAGCTGAAGCTCCAAGCTTGACAGTATGTAAAGAAACTGGCGCAGTTCATTTACCTCACCGTGCGTATACTGTAGACGGAAACTTGTACTACAACGGTAAATTGATCATTGAAAATACAGCTGTTGTCTAAGGTAAACCTTTCATAACACCAAAACATCCCAGACAAGCACTATTTTAGAAATTTGCTTTACTTTGGGATGTTTTTTGCGTATTATTGATTTACTAAATAATAACGGATGAAGATTGGTTTAGATATTTTAGGAGGAGATTATGCTCCTAAAGCAACGATAACGGGTGCTATTGAAGCACAAAAACAGCTTACTGGAGACCAAAAAATAGTCCTTTTTGGTAAAACTGAAGAGACTAAACAATTAATCAATCAAGCCGGAGGAAATTCATCTGACTTTGAATATGTGGAGGCTCCAGAAGTCATTGCAATGGGTGAACATCCAACCAAAGCAATAACTCAAAAACCCAACTCAAGTATTGCGAAGGGATTTGAATACTTAAAAAACAAAGAAATTGACTCATTCGCTTCTGCTGGTAATACTGGCGCCATGCTTGTGGGGTCAATGTTCAGCGTTAAAGCTATCCCAGGCGTATTACGTCCTGCAATAGCATCCATTGTTCCCAAATTAAAATCAGGCTTCGGAATCTTATTGGACGTCGGCGCGAATGCGGACTGTAAACCAGAGATGTTGAACCAATTTGCAATCTTGGGAAGTGTCTTTGCCGAACATGTGTTTAATGTATCCAACCCTAAAGTGGGATTATTGAATATCGGAGAAGAAGAAGAAAAAGGAAACATCCTAACAACCTCTACCTACCCCCTACTTAAAGCCAACGACAAGATTAACTTTATCGGAAATGCAGAAGGCCGAGACCTGTTCAGCGACCATGCCGACGTTTACGTCTGTGATGGATTTACAGGCAACGTCGTCTTGAAACTCGCAGAATCATTTTATGTAGTGACATTGAAAAAAGGTTTTAAAGATGATTTCTTCGACCGATTCAACTACGAGCAGTACGGCGGTAGTCCCATCTTGGGAGTTAATGCTCCTGTCATTATTGGCCATGGTATTTCAACACCTGAGGCCATTAAAAATATGGTTTTATTTTCAAGAGATATGATCGAGTCTAAATTCATTGACAGCATCAGATCTATTTTCAATTAGAATATTTATGTCAAAGATTCACGCCGCAATCACGGCTGTAAATGGTTACGTTCCGGATTATATCCTTACTAACAAAGAATTGGAAACAATGGTCGACACCAACGACGAATGGATTGTTTCCAGAACGGGAATCAAAGAGCGTCGCATCTTAAAAGGTGAAGGGCTTGCTACTTCAGATCTTGCTGTACCTGCAGTGCAAGGTTTATTGAAAAAAAGAGGTATAGCTGCTACAGATATTGACCTTATTATCTTTTGTACAAGCACACCAGATATGCTGTTCCCTGCGACTGCAAATATCCTGGCCGATAAAATCGGAGCTACAAACGCATGGGGATTTGATCTTCAGGCTGCTTGTTCAGGTTTCTTGTTCGGTCTGAATACAGGAACACAATTTATCACTGCTGGTACACATAAAAAAGTCCTTGTTATCGGTGCCGATAAAATGTCTTCGGTCATCAATTATCAGGACCGTAATACCTGTATCCTATTTGGTGATGGTTGTGGTTGTGTATTGTTGGAACCAAATGAAGAAGGAATGGGTATACAAGATGCTATTTTAAAAACCGACGGTTCCGGAGGACAGTTTTTGAATATCAAAGGTGGGGGTTCACTGAATCCAGCGTCGCACGCAACTGTAGATGCAGGATTACATTATGCTTACCAAGAAGGACGTACAGTGTTTAAATTTGCCGTAACCAATATGGCTGATGTAGCGCATGAGGTTATGGTCAAAAATAACTTAAAGTCAGAAGATATTGCTTGGTTGGTACCTCATCAGGCCAACAAACGCATTATTGATGCAACGGCAGAGCGTGTGGGGCTTCCGGAAGAAAAAGTGATGGTGAACATTCAAAAATATGGAAATACCACTAGTGGTACTATCCCTTTATGCTTATGGGAATGGGAATCTCAATTGAAAAAAGGAGACAACCTGATCCTTGCCGCCTTTGGTGGTGGTTTCACTTGGGGATCCATCTATTTAAAATGGGCGTATTAGTTGTCCATTTTATGGTATAATTTATTACTTTTGACAGTTAGAATTTTTTAAGAAACAAACAAAACCTAGAATACTATGGGTATGGATATCAAACAAATTCAGGACTTGATTAAATTCGTTTCAAAATCAGGTGTGAATGAAGTCTCAATTGAAGAGCAAGATTTTAAAATTACAATAAAAACAAATCAAGAGCCTACGTACGTAACAGCTACTGTTCCTGCTGTTGCTCCAATTGCTGCTCCTCAAGTTGCACAAGCAGCGGCACCAGCTCCAGTAGCTAGCCCTGCAGCACCAGCCGCAAGCGCTGAAGCAAACTTGATCACAATCAAATCACCAATGATCGGTACATTTTACCGTTCGGCTGGACCTGGTAAACCATCTTTCGTCAATGTTGGTGATGATATCAATACCGGTTCTGTATTATGCATCATTGAAGCAATGAAATTATTCAACGAAATTGAATCTGAAGTTTCAGGTAAAATCGTTAAGATTTTGGTAGAAGACGCTCAACCTGTTGAGTTCGACCAACCATTATTCTTAGTTGAGCCTAAGTAATTTACAATTACGTAAATGAATACATGTAGCCTCCAAAGGGCTACATTTTTTGCAAACTTCATAATTCAAGACAATGTTCAAAAAAATATTAATTGCAAATAGAGGCGAGATTGCCCTGCGCATTATCCGTACCTGTCGTGAAATGGGTATCAAGAGTGTCGCAGTATATTCCACTGCCGATCGCGATAGTTTACACGTAAGATTTGCGGATGAAGCAGTTTGTATTGGTCCTCCGCCCAGTAGAGATTCTTACTTAAACATTCCGAATATTATTTCTGCAGCTGAATTGACAAATGCCGATGCGATTCACCCAGGATATGGTTTCTTATCGGAAAATGCTCGTTTCTCAGCTATCTGTGCAGAGTATGGTATCAAATTTATTGGTGCAACTGCAGAGCAGATCGAGAAAATGGGGGATAAATCCCGTGCAAAAGATACCATGAAAAAAGCTGGTGTTCCTACTGTTCCAGGATCGGATGGTTTGATCTCAAACGTGAAAGAAGGTATTACCTTGGCCAATGAAATAGGCTACCCAGTTATCATCAAAGCAACTGCTGGTGGTGGTGGTCGCGGTATGCGCATCATTTGGAAAGATGAAGAGTTCGAACCAGCTTGGGATTCGGCACGTGTTGAGTCCGCGGCAGCTTTTGGTAACGATGGAATCTACCTGGAAAAATATGTAGAAGAACCGCGTCACATCGAATTTCAGATTGTGGGTGACCAATTCGGTACAGTATGTCACCTCTCTGAACGTGACTGTTCGATCCAACGTCGTCACCAAAAATTAATCGAAGAGTCGCCATCCCCATTTATGACTCCTGAATTGAGAGCTGAAATGGGAGAGGCTGCTGTCAAAGGTGCTAAAGCTGTAAACTATGAAGGTGCTGGTACAATCGAATTTTTGGTTGACAAACACCGCAACTTCTACTTTATGGAAATGAATACCCGTATCCAAGTAGAACACCCGGTAACGGAAGAAGTCATCAACTTTGATCTGATCAAAGAACAAATTAAGGTGGCTGCGGGAATACCAATCTCTGGAAAAAACTATGAACCGGGAATGCATGCGATCGAATGTCGTATCAATGCGGAAGATCCTTTCAACAATTTCCGTCCTTCACCAGGTAAAATCACCAATTTTCACTCACCAGGTGGGCATGGTGTACGTGTAGATACACACGTTTACTCTGGTTATTCAATTCCTCCAAACTATGATTCTATGATTGCTAAATTGATCACTGTTGCACAAACACGTGAGGAAGCAATTTGTACTATGGAGCGTGCGTTGAGCGAATTCGTTATTGAGGGGATAAAAACAACCATTCCTTTGCATTTGAGATTGATGCGCGATCCTAATTTTAGAGCGGGCAACTTCACGACAAAGTTTATGGAAACTTTCGACCTAACGGAATATCCTGCAGAAGATTAAATAAAATTATCTTTACATACATAAAAAATACCATTCTTTACAATAAGAATGGTATTTTTGTTTCCAAACAATTTTTATGAGTACACCTAATTCGAAAGATCTAATACAAGCTATTAAAGATAAAGGGAAGAATATAGAAGCAGAAATGTCTTTTTTCGACCACCTTGAGGTCTTAAGATGGCATTTGGTCCGTTCAGCAATTGCGATATGTATCTTTGCGGGTATTGCCTTTACATTCTATGATTTCGTATTCAACGATATCATCATGGGGCCCAAGAATTTAAATTTTTGGACCTATCGCATGATGTGTAAGGCAGCAGACGCTTTCAATTTAGCAGATTTCTGTGTCAAGAAAATTCCTTTTAATATCATCAATACCGAATTGGCGGGTCAATTTATGCTTCAGATAAACTCCTGTTTATTGATGGCTTTGATGATGGGATTTCCCTACCTCCTTTTTGAAATCTGGTTATTTGTAAAACCGGCGCTGACCGATGTGGAAAGACGGTCTGCACGTGGTTTTGTTTTTTACTCTTCTTTATTGTTTATTTTAGGAGCACTCTTCGGATATTACATCGTTGTACCCTTATCCATCAACTTTTTAGCCAATGTATCCCTAAGTGATGAAATCGTCAACCAGATTACTATTGATAACTACCTTTCTACGATAGCAACGTTGACATTGGGCTGTGGAATTGTTTTCCTACTCCCGATACTGGTATTTATTCTCTCAAAAATAGGCATTATGACACCTGAATTTATGCGGGCAAGCCGTCGTTATGCAACTGTAATTATTTTAGTGATAGCAGCTGTCATTACCCCTTCTGCAGATATCATCACTATGTTGACAGTTGCAGCACCAATGTTCTTATTGTATGAGATAAGTATCATGGTTTCGGCCGATGTCAAAAGAAAAAAATTAGCACAAGAAAAATAAAATAACAATAAAATGAGCAGCGTAAAGAAAATTGCGATCGGAAGTGACCACGCAGGTTTTGAATACAAAACCGCTTTGGTAAGTTTTCTAAATGAATTGGGGTATGAGGTAACAGATTTTGGAACAAATTCTCCAGATTCAGTTGATTATCCAGATTTCGCACACCCAGTTGCATCAGCGGTAGAAAACAAAGAAGCTGATGCCGGAGTCTTAATTTGTGGAAGTGCAAATGGTGTTGCTATCACAGCCAACAAACACCAAAATATCCGTGCTGCTATCTGTTGGTTGGAGGAAATTTCGGCTTTAGCCCGTCAGCATAATGATGCGAACGTCGTATGTATACCTGCACGTTTTATCGATCTTGACCTCGCTAAAAAGATCGTCAACACATTTATAAACACGGAATTCGAAGGTGGGCGTCACGCTAACCGCGTAAACAAAATAGCTTGTAGCTGTTAGGTAAATTAACATATTTTAAGAAGCGGATGATAAGCAAATTACACTTTTCATCCGCTTTTTTTATATATTGTGCAGATAGTGACCTATTATATCAATCAAGGAGTTGATTCTCGGCTGATCTGGTCAATTAGAATTACAAAATAAGACGCTGAAAGTCGTACTAGTAAAAATAAACAATGAAAAAAATATACAACCTGCTTTGGATAGCATGCGCTCTGATGAGCTGTGCAAATGCACAGGACATAAACAGTAAATATGCCGATGAAATCACGGTAGAATCTACCCAGAAGCATCTGCGCACTTTAGCTTCTGTCGATTTTGAAGGCCGGGGAACGGGCCAAAAAGGCGGACGTCTGGCAGCAGAATATATTGCCAATGAATTTAAAAAATATGGACTTAGTGCGCCTGTCAATGGTTCCTATTTCCAACCCCTGCAACTAATTCGCAACAGCTTTAAAGTAAAACAGTTTAGTATTAACGATAGACCCTTTCAGCATGGTAAGGACATTTTTGTCATTGGCAACAACGAGAATAAATTCTTCGAAAGCAATGAAATCGTGTTTATTGGTTATGGCATAGATGATCCCAGGTATTCGGATATCTCGGGCATGGATCTCCACAATAAGATCGTTATGTTGATCAATGAGAATGAGCCAACTGATGAGAAAGGAAATTCATGGATTACCAGCAAAAAGGCGGCTTCAGACTGGGCAACAACCCGAAATAAAAAGGTCAAAGAGATCCTTAAACACAATCCCAAAATGGTATTAGCGATCAATAGTCAGCTGTCCCAACTTTTGGAGGATGCGGGAGACCGCGCTATTGAGGGCCGTTATAATTTGGCGGTGGACCAACCTGCGCCCGAAAAATCGCCGATGATCCCTGTGGTTAATATTACAGACCATGCCGCAAATTATATTCTAAACCTGGCGAGAACCAACCTTGCTACTGTTGTTGCAAAGATTAATCGTACGGGACAACCTAATTCCTTTGTTATTTCAACAAATTTTAAAGCTGAGTTTGGGACCAATGCGGCCCCTTTAGCTGATCCAAATATTCTTGGCTACCTGGAAGGAACAGATAAAAAAGACGAAATCGTTGTGATTGGCGGCCACTACGACCACGATGGAATGGATTCCAAAGGAAATATTTTCTTTGGAGCCGATGATAATGCCTCGGGCACAACAGCCGTCCTTGAGTTGGCACGCGCTTTTTCGAAAGCTAAATCAACAGGAAATGGCCCACGTCGCAGCATTTTGTTCATCACCTATGCTGCAGAAGAAAAAGGTTTACTAGGTTCCAAATTCTATACAGAAAATCCGATATTTCCATTGAAAAACACCGTTGCCTGCATTAATATTGATATGATAGGACGTGTCGACGACAAGCATCTCAAAGGCAATCATGATTATATCCATGCTATCGGTTCAGATAAATTGAGCTCCGAGTTATATGAGATCAATAAAAATGAGAATGAAAAACATACAAAACTGGAGATTGACTATATGTATGACAATCCAAAGGATCCTATGCGTTTGTACTATAGATCCGATCATTATAACTTTGCCAAGAAAGGGATTCCTTCTGTCTTTTATTTTTCGGGCCTGCATCCGGACTACCACACGCCTGCAGATACCTATGACAAGATCGACTTTCCGTTAATGGTAAAACGCGAAAAGCTCGCATTTTACACGGCATGGCAAATAGCCAATAGGGAAAATCGCCTGGTCATCGACAGTAATAAAGAGTAAGGTCAAATTATTGGCTTTATCAAGGATTATTTTGTACAATACAAAAAAGCAAGTAAATGATTGTTTACTTGCTTTTTTTATGCCGCTAAAATGACCTTTAGCATAAACCTTTTATTCACAATTATTGTTATCTTTAATACAAAACAAGTATAATTTATGGCTTTTGTAGATTACTATAAAGTGCTTGGCATTGATAAAACAGCTTCAGCTGATGACATCAAAAAAGCATATCGAAAACTAGCCCGTAAATACCACCCTGATGTCAACCCCAATGACAATGAGGCCAAACAACGATTTCAGGAGATTAATGAGGCAAATGAAGTATTATCCGATCCCGAAAAGCGCAAAAAATATGACCAATACGGTGAACATTGGCAACATGGAGAGGAGTATGAAAAAGCGCAACAACAATACCGTCAGTCCCAATCTAACGGAGGAAATCCATTCGGAGCTGGAGGAAATCCATTTGGTGGTGGCGGTCCCCATGAGTACACTGGAAACTTTGATGATGGGCAATTCTCTGATTTCTTCGAACAGATGTTTGGTAGCAGACGCGGAGGAGGCCGTCAAAGTACATTCCGTGGCCAGGACTTTAATGCGGAGCTCAGCTTAACCTTACAAGAAGCTTACACGACACATCAACAGACCTTCAATATCAATGGAAAAAGTATCCGTATCACGATTCATGCTGGCGTAGAGGATGGTCAAAAGATCAAATTGAAAGGTTATGGCGGAGAGGGCATCAACGGCGGCCCAAAAGGAGATCTCTATATCACTATCAACATCACACCTGATGTCCGTTTTAAACGGCAGGGGAATGACTTATACACGACACTCGACGTCGACCTCTATACAGCTATTTTGGGCGGTGAAGCAACCTTAGATACCTTCGGCGGAAAAGTAAAACTGACGATTAAAGCCGAAAGTCAAAATGGTGCAAAAATGCGCCTTAAAGGAAAAGGTTTCCCTTTGTATCGCAAAGAAAGTGAATTTGGCGACCTGTATGTCACATTGAATATTCAAATGCCCAATAATCTGTCTGCCGAAGAAAAGGCCTTGTTCCAACAGTTGAAGGATTTAAAACACTAATCTTATGGAAACGACACTCATTAAAGTCATCGACTTCTGCCAGTCCAGAAAGGTTGAAACAACATTCCTGCAAACCATGGAGGAATACGGACTCATACATATTGTCATTCAACAAGAAGAACAATATATTGATGAAGAGGAGCTCCAAAAATTGGAACGCTTTTCAAATCTCTACTATGATCTTGAAGTAAATCCTGCCGGAATTCAGGTTGCCAGTCATCTATTGGAGAAAGTTGAACAGCTCCAAAATGAAATTTCACATTTAAAGAATAAATTGAAAGCCCTGGATTATTGATCCAAGGCTTTCAATTTATTTCGTTAGAATTCGACATCCCGCTCTGTATTCACCTTGGTCTGCCAAACAATCTTGTCTTGCAATGTGGTATATAGAATTTCATAATCCCCTTTACAAGTCACAAAGGAACCATAAAAATCACCAGGCTTCATCACGCGGTAAACAACCAGTTTTCGTTCTCCGCCAACTTCACCATAAGCTTTCATTAACATGTAACCTGTTTTATTCACCTTTTCTTCCGGAATTTTATAATCTAAATGCGAACGGCTACTACCATCATCAGGACATAAAATCTCTGTGCGGCTCGGGGTAAATTTATAACGATCACGATACATAGCCACATTGGACATGACCACATCCTTGGCCCAGGCGATATCGGTAAAATCCTCCGGGAAGAGAAAAATCAACGACACCATTTTCTCTTGCCAAAGGCGCCCATTAAAAGGAATTACAAAATGAAGCAGCTTTTGGCCTTTAAAAGTTGTAGTCGTATAAAAATACCGTCCTTCCTTATGTTGCTCCCGTTGAAAAGAACTTAAATCAAGTAGGTGATTTTTCTTCCCCTTTACATTTGGGGAATTGTTGACTACAGCAAGCATGTCATATTGATATTTTCCTTCTAGATGTCCAGAAAACAATACCTGATACGCGGTATCTGAATAGCGCAAATAGCGCAATACACGACGAAATCGATTGTCAACCTGCTTTGCATTAATCGGATTAGTCTTACCTTGCCAATTTTTATCCTCCATTATATCATCTCCGAGAAATACGGTGAGCTCTTTGTTAATATTAACAAAATACTCGTCTCCTTGTACCGCGAAACCGTTGGGAACCACTTTATAGGACTTACAGGAAGAAAGCATGGCCAAAACCGTAATAAAATAGAAAATTTGAATGAATCTGCTCTGCATATTTATGATCTAATCTTTACTTCTCTAAATTTAAACGAATCGGCAGTGTGTAAGCCACACGTACCGGTTTACCATTTATTATCCCTGGTTTCCATTTTTTCGCACCTTTTAGGAGTTCCAACGTAGCCTCTTTGGTCCCATAACCAAGATCTTTTTTCACATCAAAATGGGATAAACTACCATCCTTTTCGACAATAAAGACCACTTCGATTATACCGTTAACACTGTGTTTAATAGCTGCTTCAGGAAAAACAAAATTATTGCCTACCCAGATCATAAAAGATTGCATTCCCCCAATAGGTGTTGGTTGTACTTCAACTTTATTAAAGGCAACTAAATCATCCTGGAAATCCAACGAAAGATTCCAGCGGTCGCTCTCATCTTCCGTCCTTATCGATTTTACTTCCCTGAGTTGTTTTTCCGTCTCTTCACCATATTCAGCGCCCGGGAATGAATGCGATGATATCCGGACCTTTCTGCCCAATGTGTCAGTTTCCTCCCAATAATACGTCGTTTTTCCGCCAACGGTAACGGGTAAGGAAAGCAACGATCGAACAACTTTCCCATTGACAATTGCGGGTTTCCATTTCCCACTTGCTTTTACAGCATTTTCCACAGCGGATGCCAGGCCATAACCTAAATCATTTTTAGCCTTTATATGGCTCAACTCACCATTTTTTTCCACGATGGCTGTGATGACAATTACCCCGATCACATTATTTTTGATTGCTTCATCACTCACGTGGATTCTACTGGCCAATCCCATGACATACTTTTTCATTCCTCCAACTGGAATGGCCATGATCTCAGGATCTTTGTAGACCTTACTGTCTTCATTTACCTGTCCATTTTTCAGCTCCTCAGACTGGCTCGGCAATGTCTGCTCATCAGTCACAGTTAACCCATTGACGCTTTCTTCTACATCAGCTACCATAGCCTTGGCCCTACTCGTATTAAAGACTAAAGTAGACCCCGCTACCACCAATAGCATGGGCAGCACAATCGCATATAACAAGCGTTGTCTTTGTACAGATTTATCTTTAAATAACATCGTGATGCGCTGTTTTAAAAAAGAATGATTCGAAAACTCATGTGAAAAAGCCAATTGATCTGTACGCAATGCATGAGCAACCAACATTTCTGCATAAGCCACTTTATCGGTCGAACAAATTTCATCTACAATATACTCGTGTTGAAATCTGATTTCCTTCTGAAAGAAATACACAACAGGATTGAACCAATTGAAAATTTTAAGTAGCTCAATCAACAGCAAATCGTAGGAATGCCCCTGCGCAGTATGGACCTGCTCGTGCCATTCAATATTTTTCTTGTTTTTAATCGATTTCCCAATCACTATTCTATTAAAAAAAGAAAAACTCAGGTACTCAGGAGAAGAACGCAATACCCGAACAAGTTGCCTGATCCGTATCGCCAGGAAAAAAAAGGCGATTCCCACTCCTATCCAATAGATCTTGGAAAGAATATCCAACAGAAAAAGAGGTTTTTTTTCGATCGGGCTCCCGATTTCGACATCCATATATGTTCCTAAGTCGACCTGTGGAATATGATTGGAAATCATTTCCGTCTTGGGTAATTCAATAAAAATACCCACAGGAGCTAATAAGGAAAATACAACCATTCCAATCAGATAGATCCGGTTCCATTGAAAAAAAGTAAGTTTTCTAAAAATCAGTTTGTAGAGCACAAAACTGATAATCAATGAAATATTGACAATCAATAAGTAAATCATAATCAAAAAGTTTATAAAAGGGTATTGGTTGTTATTTATTACGTTCGATGATCGATAAGATGTCATCAAGTTCTTTGATGTCCAGCCTATTCTCTTCCAAAAAATAAGAGAGCATACGCTTAGGCGAATTATCAAAATAATTCGTTAATAACTTTCCTGTAATACCTTTCTTATATTCCTCTTTTGAAATCTTTGGTAAATATTGATGACTTTTACCAAAAGATTCATGCCTTACAAAGCCCTTTGTTTCGAGAATACGAACGATGGTCGAGACTGTGTTATAGGCCGGTTTCGGCTCCGGAAGTCGATCAATAATTTCTTTGACAAAGCCACGGCCCATCTCCCAGAGCTCTTGCATAATCTGCTCCTCGGCTTTCGTTAACTCTTTAAAATCCTCCATAACTCCTCAGGAATAAAATAAATACCAGAATAATAAATCAATACACAAGTTATAACTAAAATCATAGTTTTACAACTAATAAATTAGTTTAAAATACAAAATACTGATAATTAAACAATTAATTTACAACAATACGTGATATTGTCATCTTTATTCGTCGAAATTCTTTTTCCTTGAGGCTTTCAATTGAGACTGCTGTTTCTTTCGATCCAGTCTTTTTAGCACACTCGAATACGGAGTTTTAGTTTTTTTTCGGGGTTTTTCCGGCACAAGTGCGCCTTCCACAATACGCTTAAAGCGATCGATTGCGATTTCTTTATTACGGATCTGCGACCGATCGATATCGCACTCCAATTGCAGTATTCCTTCTTTATTGATACGATTTGCCAACGCAGTGAAAATCATTGCTTTTTCTTCAACAGAAGCAGCTGTGGATAGCGCAACATCCCACTGCAACAATACTTTCGATGACACCTTGTTTACATGTTGTCCACCTGCTCCACCTGATCTGGAAAACTTAAACGTAAGTTCTCCTATTACTCCTTCTAAATTCATTTATTTTTAAATGCTTCTTCTATTTTTTCCATCTTTTTTAATAGAAAGCTCAATTTTTCCACTTGATCCCGTTGTACTTCGACAAGTTCTTGTTCTTTGCGGATAATGAGATGATCTATTTTCTCATGCAATTCCCTGATTTCGAGTTCAGCCTTTAAGTTGACCATATAGTCATTTCTTGCACGTTCACGATCCTTATCTTCCTGTCTGTTTTGACTCATCATAATAACTGGAGCTTGCAAAGCAGCTACGCAGGACAAAATGAGGTTCAGTAAAATAAAGGGATAAGGATCGAAGCCTTTATTATTTAACCAAAAGATATTGGCCGCAATCCAGACAATCAAAAATAAGATAAAGGAAATAATAAAGGTCCAGCTTCCGCCAAACTCAGCTACTTTATCGGCAACCCGGTCTCCTACGCTGACTGGCTCCATATTATCTCCATCCAAACTTGCGCTGATTACTTTATTTTCCTTAAAACTGTTGATGACCTGCTGATCCAATTGACTTAACTGTCCAGACTCATCTTTCAGAAATTCGGCGATATAAGTTTCTTTAAATCGTGTCAACTCGCTTGCGGCGATATACTTGTCCTTACTAAAACCTGGATATTCCTTTTTTACCAGCTTAAAAATGGGTTGTCGGATTGAAGCCCCCAAAATACGTTGTTCCAAAGGAAATTGCTGTCCTGAAATATCACTTATAAAGTTATCCATATACCGATTTAATGTCTATTTAAAGATAGTGCTTTTTAACCAATCAAAAAATTCACAAAACTATGGCAATTGGTTTTTGTTATTTTACGCATAAATAGACGAAATTTGCAACACAAAATTCAGGAATAAGCATCTTCAATTTACCTTGTTATCATGAAGTAAAATAAGAGAGCAATTGTCAAGCTAAAGAACTTCGTTGGTGCCACATGAATGAATAGCATTTGTATGTAATGCGCATTGCGAGTCTTGAACAACGACAATCAAAGTACTAACACGAGGTTCCCGGGAGCCTTTTAACAAAAAATAAACAGCGTTTATAACGGGATGCCGTTAAAATATGCGCTCAGACATAATTACGCAGATGAAAATAGGAATTGTTTGTTATCCCACCTTTGGTGGAAGTGGTGTAGTTGCAACCGAACTAGGAAAGGCCTTGGCCGCAAATGGACATGAGATTCATTTTATTACCTATCGACAACCTGCACGTCTGGATTTCTTTTCTGAAAACCTATATTATCATGAGGTAGCTGTTTCGCAGTATCCTCTTTTTGATTTTCTACCCTATGAATCTGCGTTAGCCAGCAAACTGGTTGATGTTGTTCGTTTCGAAAAGTTGGATTTGATCCACGTCCACTATGCCATTCCACATGCATCAGCGGCATTTATGGCCAAACAGATCTTACTCACTACCTACGGCATTAATATTCCTGTCGTGACGACTTTACACGGGACAGATATTACATTGGTTGGCAAAGACAAGAGTTTTAGTCCGGTCGTAACATTCTCCATCAATCAGTCCGATGGCGTAACCGCTGTATCACAGAATCTGAAAGATCAGACGCTTCAATATTTTGATATTACGCGCGATATCAAAGTGATTCCCAACTTTATTGACCTCGACAGATTTAGCAATAAAGATCGGTCACATTTCAAAAAAGCCATTGCCCCCGGCAATGAGCGTATATTGGTCCATACTTCCAACTTTAGAAAAGTTAAAAATACAGAAGATGTTATCCGTATTTTTAAGAAAGTACATGATGTTATCCCTTCCAAATTACTGATGGTAGGTGACGGTCCTGAGCGTCGAAATGCAGAAGAGCTATCCAGAGAACTTGATGTCTGCAAGGACGTCCGTTTCTTGGGGAAACAGGATGCAGTGGAAGAAATACTGTCTGTATCAGATCTATTTCTGATGCCTTCAAGTTCGGAAAGTTTCGGTCTTGCGGCTTTAGAAGCCATGGCTTGTCAGGTTCCAGTTATCTCTTCCAATACTGGAGGGTTACCTGAGCTGAATGAAAACGGCGTCACTGGATTTCTCAGTGCTGTTGGTGATGTTGAAGATATGGCGAAAAATGCGATTTATATCTTGGAAGATGGAGAGCGCTTAGAAAAATTTAAGGAAGCGGCATTAAATCATGCGAAAAAATTCCAATTGTCCAATATTATGCCTTTATATGAACAGTATTACGGAGAAGTCATTAATCAAACAATAAAAGCACAATAAATATTATTTTAGGCTTAAGGGATAAAAAAAATATTTTATCTTTGACCTTTGGAAAATTTCCAAAAAAACAATTATGAAATACAAACGTATCTTATTAAAACTTAGCGGTGAATCCTTAATGGGTGACCAAAGCTACGGTATCGATATTAACCGTGTATCACAATACGCTAATGATATCAAAGAACTTCACGATCAAGGTCTAGAAATTGCAATTGTTATCGGTGGCGGTAATATATATCGTGGTCTAAGCGCCGAAAAATCAGGCATGGACCGTGTTCAGGCAGACTATATGGGCATGCTTGCCACAGTCATCAACAGCATGGCACTTCAAGATGCGCTTGAGAAAGTTGGGAAAAAGACACGTTTGCTTACTGCGATCAAAATGGAGCAAATCTGCGAACCATTTATTCGCAGAAGAGCTGTACGCCATTTGGAAAAAGGCCGTATTGTTATTTTCGGAGCTGGTACAGGAAACCCTTATTTCACAACGGATACCGCTGCATCTTTGCGTGCAATCGAAATCAATGCCGATGCCGTATTGAAAGGAACCCGTGTTGATGGTATTTACACTGCAGATCCTGAAAAAGATCCTACTGCAACAAAATTTGAAGAAATATCATTCACAGAGGTTTATGAGAAAGGATTAAATGTTATGGATATGACAGCCTTTACCCTTTGTCAAGAAAACAAATTACCGATCATCGTATTTGATATGAACAAACCAGGCAACTTATTGAAACTTGCTAATGGTGAACATGTCGGAACTGTGGTTAAATAATTTAAATCTGTAAAAAACGTAATCTTATATGAACGAACTAATTTCAATTGAATTGGACGATTGTAAAGACAAGATGTCCAAAGCAGTTGCTCACACCGAATCCGAATTAACTAAAATTCGTGCGGGTAAAGCTTCTCCATCGATGTTAGATGGAATTTCAGTAGACTATTATGGTAGCGCCACTCCACTTTCACAAGTGGCCAACATCAATACAACTGATGCACGGACTATTGTTATCCAACCTTGGGAAAAATCGCTCATCAACGCAATTGAAAAAGCTATCACTGACGCTAACCTAGGAATCAACCCACAGAATGACGGTATCGTTATTCGTCTGAATATTCCTCCTTTGACAGAAGAAAGAAGACGTGATTTGGTGAAGAAAGTAAAAGAGGAAACTGAAAGAGGCCGTATTGGTATTCGTAATATCCGTAAAGATATAAACGAGTCCATTAAAAAATTAAAAAATGATGGCGCTTCAGAAGATGAAATCAAAACTGCTGAAGGAGAAGTTCAAAAGTTAACGGATGCATTCATTGTAAAAGTTGATAAATTGGCTGAACTGAAAGAAAAAGATATCATGACTGTTTAAGTTTCCTACTTGAATAGAAAAAAGGTCTGAAAAATTTTCAGACCTTTTTTATTGGTGTGAAGAACTCCGCACTCCTCCCCTAAAAAGAACTCTTCCCAACCTACAAGACATTGACCATCCAAAAATTTTATGGGTTAAGATTCAGCATACACTTCAAAAATATTCCTTGCAGCACCATTGATTTCTGAACAAATAATTGTACATTGTACACTAACAAGTAATCAATTATATGATGAACAATTCTCGTCGTCAATTTTTAAAGCAAGCTGGAATAGGTCTTTCGGCAGCTTATCTGGTGCCCAACTTTATATCTTGTCAAAATAAAGCCGGTGCAATCAGCGACAATCCATTACAGAATATAGGTGTACAGCTGTATTCCATTCGCGATTTAATGGATAAAGATCCGAAAGGATCTTTGGAACAAATTGCCAAAATTGGGTATAAACATGTTGAGCTCTATGGGATAGACGCCACAGCCAAGCAGTTCTGGAAATTGCCTTACAAAGAGTTGAAGAAAATATTGGATGATAACGGTCTAAAAACACATTCAGGCCATTACGATATGTCCAAATACCTCAGTAAAGCGCATACCGACAAAGAAGATCTTGCGGCTTATTTTGATGCGGCAAAAGAACTTGGCCAAGAATATGTAATTGCTCCTGTAACACCGATGTTTGATTTGAATGCATTGAAAAAAGATGATTATCTCTATGCTGCCGAGCAATTGAATAAAGCTGGTGAACAGGCTAAAAAATTGGGTCTAAAAGTTGCCTACCACAACCATTTCTGGGAATTTAGGGATCTGGGCAATAATACGACCGGTGAAGAGGTGATGTTAGCATTCACTGAACCTGATCTGGTCGATTTTGAATTAGACCTTTTCTGGGCAGAAAAAGCGGGTAAAAACCCGATAGCCTTGTTTGAAAAATTCCCCAACCGTTTTAAACTATGGCATGTCAAAGATATGGATAAAACAAAATCCAATCCCATTGAATGGCCCAAAGATGGAAAATTGCCGATTGAGCAAATCTTCAATGACATCAAGTATACTGAAGTGGGGACCGGAAGTATCAACTTTCCTGAAATCGTCAAAGAAAAGAACAAAGCCGGACTTAAATATGCTTTTGTTGAGCAAGACAACATCTATATGCCAAATAAGATGGAAAGTCTCAAAAAAAGCTACGATTATGTTCAGGCAAATCTTACAAAATAAAAAAGG